>NZ_JBIWDK010000001.1:584875-710795 GCF_044761985.1 Peribacillus sp. NPDC097224
TAGGTGATTTAACTGACAAAAGCCCATTCGTTATGTGGATTACGAAAATGTCAGCAAACCGCGGTTTAGATGCGGATACCGATACATTGATGGTGCTAGAACATCTTGCTTGTAATGTTGTGCATCAAAGTGAGGATGCAAAAGAAGGAGTTCAAGCGTTCCTGAACAAAAAGAAACCGGTGTGGACTGGATTGTAAGAGTTAGGAGGAAAAAAATGATTAAATTTGTTGTCTTAGCACGACGTCCGAGTGATTGGGAAAAGGAACGTTTCTTGGAATGGTGGCGTGGTCCTCATGCAGATATGGCTAAGAAATTACCAGGGGTGTTAGCTTACACTCATGGAAAGGTAGAAAAAGATTTCGATCAACGTAATGGGGAACCGGAATGGGACGGACTTGCGCAACTTTATTTTAAGGATCGGGAAGCCTTAAATCGAATGTTGATATCACCTGAGTGGGTAGCTGCAGTTGAGGATACAGCATCAATGGGAGGGAAGCGAATTGCATTGATTATGGATGAGGTGGATTTATTGGCTGAAGAAATTGGTACAGCTACACAACCACCTAGAGCAGCTTCCCGTAGCTCTCGATTTGTTCTCGATACGTTTGATTTACGCGGGAAAACAGCGTTGATAATGGGGGGGCACGGGGTATTAGCTAGTACTATGGCTAAAACACTTGCAGAATTAGGCTGTAATGTTGCCTTAGCTGCTCGTAAGGAATCTCTATGCGTTAGTTTGGCAGAGGAAATAACCAAAACTTACAATGTAGAGGCGATTGGTCTCCGTTGTGACATTACCAATCAACAAGAAGTAGAAAACACAGTAACGGAAACTATAAACCGCTTTGGCACCATAGATATTCTAATTAATAGTGCAGGGACGTTTTGGTCGGGTCCGCCAGAAGAGATTCCTCTAAATGGCTGGACTAAAGTGATTGATGTAAACCTAACCGGAACTTTCCTATGCTGTCAATCAGCTGCAAAACATATGATTAAAAATGGCGGAGGAACCATCATTAATATTACTTCTTCGGGAGGGCTAATGTCCTTCCCGCCGGAAGCCGGTGAGGTTGTTCCTTATACAACGTCAAAAGCTGCTGTGATAAAGCTAACCCAGGACTTGGCTGTAAGCTGGGCGCATTATGGAATTAGAGTTAACAGCCTTGCACCAGGATCCATCGACTCAGGTTTCACGGAAGAAATTGATGAACAACGACAATCCTGGTTACGTAACCGTATACCTATGGGTCGTTTTGGAAGATCAGAAGAAATTTCAGGAGCTATTGCCTTCCTTGCATCAGAGGCTTCCAGCTTTATGACAGGTCAAACACTTGTTGTTGATGGTGGACAGACGATTGGATAGGAGGGGTCCTTTTGATTAATGAAATCGGTGATATAACATGGGGGACAGAAAGCCTCTGGAAACAGTTCGCCAGGTGGTTTGAAATGGACCCAGAATCAGTAGCGGTATTTGATGGGGAAAGTCCGATAAAGCGAATTGACATTTACCGTAATGTAATAGTTTTAGCGGATCAGCTGTTACAAGCGGGCATTGGGGCTGGTCACAGAGTTCTTTTTGATTCGCATACATCAGTTGATACAGTTGTTATTGGACTTACACTTTCCAAATTAGGAGCAATCATCTGTCCGGTTAATTACAAGCTTGCTAACAAAGAACGCCAATTAATTCTCGAACGACTACGTCCAACTGCTTATCTTAGCCAAAGGAAAGAAAAAGCTGCTGTCGAGTTAGTTGGGTTGAAACATATGTACCTGTATGTACAGCCATCTCCGATTGTAGAGTCAACGTCCGAAGAGGAAACGGTTTTAATCGGCTTTACTTCAGGAACTACGGGTGTTCCCAAAGCAGTGCCACATACTGCTAGTTCACTTAATTATGCAAGTAAGTTTTGTTCAAGCATTGTTGGTTTAAGGCAGGGTGAGCCAATCATGGCTATTTCGCCTCTCACCTCTGCTGCCGGATGGACATTTAACGTTCACATCGCGCTGTCTATGGGACATCCTTTAATTCTTATGGGAGAATGGAATCCACTTAAGGCACTTGAACTAATGGATTTGCATAAAAGTGCTTGGGGGATGTGTGTACCAACCCATCTTCTTCTAATGATGGAGGCAGTCCACTCAGGACAATGGACCCGTCATCTTCCTTCGATGAGAGCCTTATCAGTAGGTGGTAGTCCTAATTCCGTAGATATCGTCATCAATGCAAACAAGTTACTAGGTATTCAAGTACTCCGCATGTATGGAATGTCTGAATGCTTAGGACATGCATCGGTCCGTTTAACTGATCTCGAAGAACGTAAACTCATTTTTGATGGCGTGCCGTTCCCAGGAACTCATTTGGAAGCATATGACAGTAAAGGAAAAAGTCTTCCGCGAGGGGAAATTGGAGAGGCAGGAGTCCGAGGTCCGTCTCTCTTTAAGGGCTACTTGCCAGGACTAGGGGCAGAACAAAATAAGCGAACGTCAGACGATGCTTTTTTAACGGGGGATTTAATCATTCGTGATGAGGAAGGATTCATTAGGGTTGTTGGAAGAATTAAGGACCAAATTATTCGTGGGGGATTCAAAATTGATGCAGCAGAAGTAGAGACCGCCTTGATGACACATCCGGCAATTGTTGAAGCAGCTGTTGTTAGTCGTCCAGATAAACTGCTAGGTGAACGAATCTGTGCTGTTGTATCGGTCCGAGCTAATCATGAGTTAATCTTAGATGACATATGTTCCTGTTTAAAAGAAATTGGGATTTCTAAAGCTAAGTGGCCAGAGTTTTTATTTATTGTACCATCTCTCCCAAAAACCGATTTTGGTAAAGTGGATAAAAACCGGGTGAGGGAGATTGTCTTAAAAGAAGATCAAACTCATGCTTAAATCTATCGAAAAATAATTAGACTTGCTCATAAGATTCTTTTACCTATCTGTAACTGGTATTTCCTGAAAAAGTAGGATGTGTTAATCGGTAGATGCAATACGTAAACAGATGGGTAGTGTGGATATTGCTTTTAATGTTCAAAAGTAGAAGTGAATTTCTGACCAATTTTAATAAACAATTAAAATAATGGTCTTTTGGACAAGTTAGTTCCATTTTCGATAAAGTGTTAGCAGCTGCTGCACAGGTTACGATCTATTAGTGTTGCCATCGAAAACTTCCTTTATCTTAATCTAGTATAGCTATCGAATGCTAGAGGAACATAACATGAAGTTTTTGTACCTGTTTTAATAACCTGATTTGGAAGGAAGGAAATTGTTTTGGTTTCGAATATAAAATATGACTTAAAAGGACCAGAAGGTGCATCAGAAATTCTGCTTTTACATGAACTAGGCGGGAGCCGTTCTTCTTGGCAGTGGATTGATCCATATCTTGAAAATAACTTCAGGAGAATAATCGTTGACCTGCCAGGTGCTGGCGAAAGCCCCCTTGTCAATTCAGTCATGAGCCTAGATGATGTGGCTCGAAGTCTAATTGATTTATTAGATGACTTAAAGATAGAGACCATCAATTTAGCTGGGGTAGCGTATGGAGCGGTTGTTGCTGCCTATCTTGCTGCAAATTTTCCAGAGCGCATCACTTCAGTCATGCTGATCGCGATTGGACCGCACATTAGTCAGGGGGTTTCTGAGTATGTGTTTAATCGTGCAAATCAGGTAGAAAAGGAAGGGATGGAGGCAGTAGTAAACTATAGCCTGGAAAGTTCCTTTCCGTCCTCTTTCAGAGAACGCTTTCCCGAAATTGTTGCGGATTACAGAAAAATATTTACAAGTAATAATCCTTATCATTATGCCGTTTGCTCTCGTGCAATTGCTGGAGCAGGTACAGTTTTGACCCAACGGATAAAGAGCATTCGCTCACGTACTATCTTAATTGGGGGTATGCTCGATCCATCCTTCACACCTGAGGTTGTTGGTGAGGTTGGTCAACTCTTAAACCCACCTGTCAAACCTACTATTATGGAAGAAGCTGGACACTTCCCGCAAATTCAAGCTTCTGAAAAACTCGCAAATTATATGATAAAATTTTTTAACTCAAGAATATATATCTGATTTTTTGAAAGAGTGGTGATACGAATGTTTGATAAAGGACAGGCAATGTTATTGTGGGCACTAGAGTGTCAGCCGGAAATAACTGCAGAGTGGAACGAATGGTACAATCTAGAACATCTGTCTTCACTAGTGCAAGTGCCAGGATTTATAAGCGGCAATCGATATGAACAGGTAGAATCCTCTTCACTGTCACCTTTAAATCCTAGATTTCCAGCCCCACGATATTTGAGTTTCTATGAGCTTTATGATGAAAAAGTGTTAGAGTCCGAGGCTTATCATATTAACCGAACATCTACAGGTCCAGGAATGCGGCCTGAATGGACAAAAAGAATGCTTACTTACATTACTAGTATAATGGGGGGAACCTATAAACCTCTTACTGATACTTGGTTGAATGATACGGACCGTACAGCTCAAAATGTGTGGGCACTATTCTTTGATCCGGAAGAATATGGAGAGGAGAAATTGGATCATTGGTACAATGACCAATTGTTTCCCATATTAAAGGAAAACGAATCTATAAAGGCTTGCCGTCTAATTGGAACCAATCAGTCCTCTCCTAAAGTACAAGGAGGTGTACAACAACTGAAAGGTCCTAGGAGGATTTTGCTGTGCTCCGTTCAAGACCAATTTAATCCGGAAGTACAGCAAGCATCACTAGTGGAAGCGTGGAGAGGTGGAAGAGATTTTATCAGTGCAGCCCAAGCAGTATTATATAAGAGGATGTCAATAAAGTAGTAAATGAGAATTGACATTAATAGTTCGATGAATTTCTAAAGTCTAGTAACGAATAACATTGAGATCGTATAAAAGGTGAATCTTTAATGATTCACCCCATATCCATATTCTATTTATTTGCAAAGTAGAATACCTATTCACTTTTCAAAACATGAAAGTTGATTCACCTTTTAATATTTAAAATGAAAACCTGATGCAAATAATTAAGGGAAAAACGTAATTATAATACCGTTTTTCGTGGGAGGGTTAACATTGGAAAAAGCGAAAGAGAAACTTCCAGTACAGCCCGGGCTCTTTAATTCTATAAAAGAACCATATGGTCTGGTTGTTTCAAAATGCTCTGAATGTGGAGAAATGGCCTTTCCAAAACAGATTTACTGCCCAGAATGCTGTACAGAAACAATGGAAGAATTTATTTTACATTCTCGGGGGAAATTGAAAAGTTTTACTGGGATTTATTCCCCTACACCAGGATACAAAGGGGAAGTTCCATATACAATTGGTGTCGTTGAATTTCAAGAAGGAATCAGAATAATGGGCCTAACTACAGAAAAGACAATTGACCACTTAGAAGCAGGGATGGAAGTTGAAATCATTTTTGATTTGGCATTTGTGGAAGAAGGCCAAGAATTTATAACGTTTAAGTATAAACCAGTTCCATAGGGAAGGAGGGTTTCTATTGGATGAGGTTGTGATTGCTGGAGTAGGAATGCATGAGTTTGGCCGATTTAATGATAAGAGTTACAGGGATTTAGGTTCAATAGCTGCAAAACGTGCTTTAGCAGATGCTAATATGACCATGAAAGATATCCAAGCGGCTTTCTCTGCAAATGTGTATGAGATTTCCGCATCAGGCCATAACGTACTAGAAAGATTAGGTCTTCCAGGTATCCCTATTGTGAATGTAGAAAATGCATGTGCGAGCGGTGCTTCTGCTTTACGTCTTGCGTGCCAAGCAGTCGAATCAGGGGTTTACGATATAGTCCTGGCAGTTGGGTTTGAAAAAAGCCCAAGGGGATTTTTACATGGTGCTGGATATGATTATTGGCAGGAAGCTACGGGGTTGGGAGCAAATCCCATTTATTTCGCGACAAGTATTCATGAACACATGGTGGAATATGGAACGAAAAAAGAACAATTAGCTTATATTACTTCTAAAAGTCATAAGTATGCAGTTCATAACCCCTATGCGATGTTTAGAAAAGAACTGTCGATTGAAGAGATACTTAATGCACGAATGGTCTCAGATCCCTTAACACTTTACATGTTGTGTGCTCCAAATGATGGTGCAGCAGCTGCTATCATTTGTAAGAAGAAAACGGCCCAAAAGTTTACAAAGAACTATGTCACTATTGCTGCTTCCGTTTTGGAAACGAGACGAAGAGGGGATATGTTCGTACCGGCTGTTTCCGCACCTGTCCACACGTCTTATCCAACACTTGCTGAACGAGCAGCTCACGCAGCTTATGAGATGGCAGGAATTAGTCCTGAAGAAATTGATGTAGCTGAAATACAAGATGTGGATGCAGGTTCTGAGATTATCTATTCCGAAAGATTAGGTTTTTGTCCGATAGGAGAGGGAGGGCCGAGAGCTCAGGTTGGCGAGACTTCCATCGGAGGCAGGATTCCTATAAATGTTAGTGGTGGAATTCTTTCCAGGGGTGAACCTGTTGGGGCATCTTCTCTTGGACAAATTGCTGAGGTTACTTGGCAACTAAGAGGAGAAGCGGGTGCTAATCAAGTAGAAGGAGCGAAGGTTGCATTATGTCATAGCGAAGGGGCAGGAGGGAACTCCTGTGTCACCATCTTAAAAAGATAGGGGGAAAAGTAAAAATGATTGATTCTAAAACAGCATCTAAAAATAGTCGAGCGGGAGGAAGAATAAGTAAGAGCTATCTGAGTGAAAATCATGAAATATTCAGACGTGCTTTAAAGAAGTTTTTAGAAAAAGAAGCAGTACCATACTTTGAACAGTGGGAGAAAGAAAAAAAGGTCTCGCTTTCCTTCTGGAAAAAGATGGGGGAACAAGGTTTTCTTTGTCCATGGGCGGATGAAAAGTATGGCGGGGCTAATGCAGACTTTGGATATTCGGTAATTATCAATGAAGAGTTGGAAAGAGTCGGTGGCGGGTTAGTGGGAATCAATAATCATAATGACATTGTAGTCCCGTATATAAATACATTTGGAACTGAAGAACAAAAGCAACGTTGGATTCCTAGATGTATTACAGGCGATATCATTACTGGAATTGCAATGACTGAACCAGGCGGAGGTTCTGATGTTGCAAGTTTAAAGACTACAGCGGTTAGAGAAGGTGATTACTATATTTTAAATGGTGAAAAAACGTTTATTACAAGCGGCATTGTAGGAAATTTATTTGTGGTTGCCTGTAAAACGGATCATATGGCTACACCTGCACATAAAGGAGTAAGTCTTATTGTAGTGGAGAGCAATACGCCTGGCTTTTCTAAAGGACGCCAGTTAGAAAAGGTTGGCCAACACTCTTCGGATACATCTGAACTCATCTTTGATGACGCTCGTGTACCAGCTGAAAATCTATTAGGAGAAGAAGGTAAAGGATTTTATTACTTAATGGAAAAACTTCAACAAGAGAGGTTATTAGTTGCTGTTGGGAGTGTGGCTACAGCAGAAAAAATGCTTGAAGTCACGATTGATTATGTTAAACAGAGGGAGGCTTTTGGAAAAGCAATTAGTAAACTGCAAAATACACAGTTTAAAATAGCCGAAATGGCAACCGAGATTGTTATTGCAAGAACCTTTGTAGATGATTTAATCGTTAATCATATGGAGAAAAAAGATGTCATTACCCAAGTTTCAATGGCAAAGTGGTGGATTACCGAGATGACAAAAAGAGTTGCTACTACCTGTATGCAATTACATGGTGGTTATGGATTTATGGAAGAATATGAAATTGCTAGACGGTTTAGAGATGTTCAAGCAACTACCATTTATGCCGGTACAAATGAAATTATGAAAACCATCATTGCAAAGCGAATGGGCCTCTAAGGGCTAATATCACTGATAACGACCAAATTTATATTAGTATAAAAAATTCAGATGAGCGTTATTTGTTGTTGATTTCATTGACGGTTGCTTGACCAATAGCGACCGTCAGGGTCCTTTTCTATCAAACTACAAAATTCCTTTACTTCTAAATATATATCCCTATCATGATTAAAACAACTTTCCGGGAGGGAGCACTACAATGGAAAATGAGGCGGTCATAATGCAAGTAAATAATGGGATAGCCACAATAACTCTGAATGAACCTAATTCTCTAAATGCCCTTTCAGGTGCAATCATTGAGAAGTTGAACCATTTCTTCAATTCTATAAAAAATGATTCTTCTATTCGTGCTGTTATTTTAACAGGAAATGGGAGGTCCTTTTGTGCTGGTGGCGATATAAAAGGGTTTTCAAAAGTGACTTCTGCAGCCAGCGGGAGAAAATATATGCAAAAGCATAGTTCCTTTCTAAAGGAATTGGTTAATATGGAAAAACCCGTAATAGCGGCGGTTAATGGATTTGCTATCGGAGCGGGCTTCAGTATTGCAATCGCATGTGATATTGTGATTGCCTCGTCTAAGGCCAAATTTGGATTGAATTTTAATAAAGTTGGCCTAGTTCCTGATCTAGGGGCACTCTATCATTTACCAAGAATTGTTGGGATGGCAAGAGCAAAGGAGCTTGCGTTCTCAGATAGAATTCTTTCCGCAAGCGAAGCGAAAGATTATGGCATATGCCTAGAAGTTGTTGAGGAAGATAATCTGTTGAATTTTTGCACCGACTTAGCGAATTCATTTGTCGCTAATCCGCCTATTGCCATTGGGTTAACCAAAACAATGTTAAATCACAGTATGGAATCTTCATTGGAGGATATTCTCAATGAAGAAGCTATGGTCCAAGGGATTGTATTTAATACACAGGATCATCAAGAAGGGGTTCGTGCTTTCATTGACAAAACAAAACCTAATTTTACGGGTTCTTACCAATAAGGTGTAATATTTTTTTCTTTTGTTACTTAGATTACTGATCTAGCCTCGTTGTTTGTAAAGGAGGGAAATTCACTTCTAGTTAATAATAAAAAAGGATGTGAATCAGTGAGAAGATTTAACTTAGAGAATAAAGTGGCAATAGTGACTGGAGGCAACCGCGGATTAGGAAAAGCGATTTCGTTAGCGCTAGCGGAAGCTGGTGCAGATATTGTGATCGTCGGCCGGAATGAAGAAAAAAATAAAGAAGTAGTTGCCGAAGTGAAAGAGTATGGAAGAGCGGTAATCAGTATTCCGACGGACCTTCGGGATATCTCAGCAACCAAAGAAATGATGGGAACAGTAGTTAGACACTTCGGAAAAATCGATATTCTAGTTAATAATGCAGGAATCTCCCATACACAGTTGGCCTTCGATATCTCCGAGAATGATTGGGATAAGGTAATGGACTTAAATGTAAAATCACTGTTTTTCTGTTGCCAATCTGCGGGGAAGGTAATGAAAGAGCAAGGATATGGAAAAATTATCAACCTTGCCTCTGTAGCAGGTGCTGTCGGTGATTATGGGATAGCTCCTTATACGGCAAGTAAAGCTGCAGTAATTAATTTAACAAGGTCGTTGGCGCTTGAATGGGTAAGACATGGCATCCAAGTGAATGCGATTGGACCTGCCTACATTGAAACAGAGTTGAATAGACAAGAGTTAAGCAATCCAAAAATCCGAGCAAAATTGATTGGGAAGACTCCGATGAATCGATTAGGAGAACCAGAAGAAATAACAGGTGCTGTCATTTTGTTAGCTTCGGAGGCTAGCAGTTTTATCACAGGGCAAACGATTTATATAGATGGTGGATGGTTAGCTCAATAAGTATTGTATTCTCTTTGGGGAAGGCAATGTTTCCTTATCATGATATGAAATAAATGAAGAAAAAAACAAAAGGAGGGATAATCTTGTTTGACTTTACCCCAAATGGAGCGCAAAAAGCAATGGTAGATAAAGCAACCGAAATTATGCACAATTATGTTTTTCCAAATGAAAAATATATGATCCCGCATCGTGGATTACCTCAGGAAATTTTAAAGCCATTACAACAAATTGTGAAGGAAAATGGTTTGTGGGCTGGACATCTACCAAAGGATGTAGGTGGAATGGGAATGGGTTTTGTCTCATTAGGATTGCTGTCAGAAGTGATTGGTCAAAGTCCTATCGGCCCATATGTTTTTGGTTCAATGGCTCCTGACGCTGGTAACGGTGAGATTTTAGTTCATGCAGCGACTGAGGAACAAAAACAAAAATATTTAAAGCCACTGGCAGATTATGAAGTTCGTTCCTGTTTTGCTATGACGGAGCCGGAAGTATCAGGTTCTGACCCAAGAACACTCCAAGGAACAGCAATAAAAGATGGAAACGAGTGGATCATCAATGCCCATAAGTGGTTTACCACTGGTGCAGAGGGAGCTGCTTTTGCCATTGTGATGGTCGTAACAGACCCGGAAGCCGAGCCTCATCATCGCACGAGCTTGTTCCTTGTAGATACTGGGACACCAGGCTTTGAGATTGTGCGTGAAGTGCCTGTCATGGGAGATCATTATATAGGAGGACATTGTGAAGTTCGGTTTCATAATTGCCGAATTTCAGAGAATAATTTGCTGGGGAAACGAGGAGATGGATTCAAACTAGCTCAGCTTCGATTAGGTCCTGGGAGGATTACCCACTGCATGCGCTGGCTAGGTGTAGCACGACGGTCCTTGAATGAAATGATAGCCTATTCTTTAACGAAAAAAGATGGGGCTCAAACACTGGCAGATTCGCAAATTATTCAAAACGATCTTGCAGATTCAGAAGCAGAAATTCAGGCTTCCAGATTACTAACACTACAAGCTGCCTGGAAAATGGACCAAGGGGACCAAGCAAGGAAAGAAGTTTCACTTGCTAAGTTATATGGTGCTCAAGTCTTAAATAATGTCATCGACCGAGCTATTCAAAATCTAGGAATGTTGGGATTGACGCCAAATACACCACTAGAAGGGTTATATAGAGAAGCAAGAGCCGCTCGAATTTATGATGGAGCGGATGAGGTACATCGAATGGTGGTTGCTCGACAGGTATTAAAGAATTACCAATCAAAGGAGAAACTATATGAGCAAACTACAAGTCAATGAGATTAATTGGTCCATTGTCGAGGAGTATCTCCGTCAAGAAATACAAGGGCTCAGTTCTTCCCCCCTTGAGGTAAACCAATTCTCAGCAGGATATTCGAACTTAACTTACCTTATTTCTATTGGGGACTGGCAAGGAGTTTTGAGAAGGCCACCATTTGGTCCCATTCCTCCCAAGGCCCATGATATGAAAAGAGAGTTCGAAATACTTGAAAAATTGAATCGTGCTTTCCCGCTTGCACCAAAGCCATATTTATACTGTGCGGACCCAAATATTATGGAACGCCACTTTTATGTGATGGAGAAAAAAGAGGGGTGTGTGTTTGATGAAACTATCCCAAATGAATATGAAAATAAGGAAAACGTAGGACAACGTGCATCAAAAGCTTTGGTTGATACACTAGTCAAATTGCATGCTGTTAATTATAAAACTGCTGGGTTAGATACCATCGGTTATCCAGATGGCTATTTAGGTCGACAGGTGAATGGGTGGATCAAGCGGTTCCACCAAGCAAAAACAAATGATATTCCTGCTGTCAGCTCTTTGGAAAATTGGCTTCTTGATAATATACCACCTTCTCTTTCGCCAACCATTGTTCATAATGATTTTAAATTGAATAATATGATGTTTGCAGCTAATGACCCTGGAGAGGTAATTGGTGTTTTTGATTGGGAGTTAAGTACAATTGGTGATCCACTAACCGACTTAGGTACGACACTTGCCTATTGGACCGAACCCGATGATAAAGTGACAGGGTTATCATCCGTTACAATGAATCCTGGATTTTTTACCAGAAGAGAAATATTAGAACTTTATGGTGAAAAAAGCGGTCGGGATATCACACATATTGACTATTACTTGACTTTCGCCTTTTACAAAGTTGCCGTGATTCTTCAGCAAATCTATTATCGTTGGCAAATCGGGGAGGCAAAAGATAAGCGGTTTGGAAAATTGGATATAGGGATCAAGAATTTATTAGAACAAGCCACTAAGGCGCAGAGAAAAGAAATGCTTCGCTGAGACTCTTCTGTATCCATTAGTTAAGAAAATAATCCAAATTATGATGGGGGTGGAATGACCTTGGCTAACGAGTTATTGAAACCGGAGTTAGAAAATGTAAAAGAAATTTTATCATCCATTTTATGCGATTATGCAGAAAATGCTGAGCAGTCATCCAAAAGAGATAGAAAAGAGTTGTCGAATGAAATCGTTAAACGGTTAAAACAAGTAGTTGATGATTATGGTTTAGATGGAATCGGTACAAATGAGGAATGGGGCGGCACGGAGATATCCTTACTTGATAGAACGAAATTAGTAGAGGAAGCTTCCAAGCACCCATTTGGTCTTTACCATCCAGCTGCAGATGTGTTCGGAGGGGCATTTCCAAGTTTTTTAACTGAGTGTACGAACAAACAGCGGGACTATTTTCTAAAGCCTGCCATGAAAACTGAAAGAGGCTGTTTTATCGCCGTTTGGGAGGAAGCTGAAGATAATGATTTAACCAAATTAACCACATCAGCTATTCGAGATCAAGACAGTTGGATCATCACTGGTGAAAAGTCCTATATACAAAACCTAGATACATCGGGTTTTGGTGTTATCCTTGTAAATTGTCAACTTGAAAGTGGAGAGCTTAAACCAACTCTTTTTCTATTAGATTCTGTTGACCAATTGGAAAGGAAAGAAATGACTTTAATTGATGTACATTCTGCACACTCTATTATTTTTAATCAAACACGAATTTGTGACAATCAACGTATTGGTGCGATAGGTGATGGAACGAGATTTATAAAACAGTGGTTAGCCGAATCACAAGTTTTACTTGCCGCAAAATGCTTAGGTGTTTCCGTTCAAGCTATTGAATATGGGAAAGAATTCGCGAAAAAGAGGATTACGAGAGGAAAACCGCTTGCTGAATTTCCAACAATTCGAAATATGCTCGGGAAAGCGTATATCTCGTTGCAATCGGCTAGATTAATAGTGCAAGATGCTGCAAAAAGGATCGATAAGAATGAAGAGGATTGGGAGCTAATTGCTCAAACTGCGAAACTTCAGGCTACAGAAACTGCTTCAAAAATTGTGGATGATGTCTTACAAATTCATGGAGGTGCTGGTTTTGCTGGTGACTTGCCAATAGAAAGGTGGTATAAGGAGATTCGAATAGCAAGAGTAAACCATCTTAAATCGGAAACAATTATTGAAAATGTCTCATCTAAAGTATTGGAGTAACAAAAAATAATAAAGTAATAGTTTCATATAAAAGTTATTAAGTATCCATACTAGGAGGAATGTATATGCGTGAAGTGGTCATTATAGAGGGAGTTCGGACTCCTGTTGGAAAACGAAAAGGGGTTCTCAGTTCTATTCGTCCGGACGAATTAGCTGCTCATGTTTTAAACGAAGTAGTAGTACGTGCGGGCATAAGCACTAGTCTCGTAGAAGATGTCATATTGGGTTGTGTAACCCAAATAGAAGAACAAACATATAACATTGCCCGAATATCTGCCTTAATGGCAGGCTTTCCAATTCAGGTACCAGGGACAACAATTGACCGCCAGTGTGGATCTGGTCAACAGGCGATACATTTTGCGGCGCAAGCAATTATGAGTGGGGATATGGATATTGTGATCGCTGGCGGTGTGGAAAGTATGACTCGTGTCCCAATGGGATCATCGCGGAAAAATACCGATTGGAGTGAGATGCTGACTTCTCGCTTCGACATGATCCACCAGGGGTTATCTGCGGAAAAGATTGCTGACAAATGGGGATTTACCCGGAAACAGTTAGATGAATTTTCCTTAGAAAGTCATCATCGTGCATTGAACGCCCAAAGAGAAGGAAAGTTTGAGAGGGAGATAATGCCACTACAGGTCAAACTTGAAGACGGAACAGTCATCAAGGTTAAACAAGATGAGGGTCCTCGTGAAGGATCAACCATTGAAAAACTGGGAACCCTTAAGCCAGCATTTGCGGAGGATGGAAAAATTCATGCAGGCAACTCAAGTCAAATGAGTGACGGGGCTGCAGCATTACTACTTATGTCTAAGGAGAAGGCGGAGGAATTAGGGCTTAAACCTAGGTTCCGAATCGCTGCCCGTGCAGTGATTGGTTCTGATCCTATCTTAATGCTGACGGGACCTATTGACGCCTCTAAACAAGTATTAAATAAAGCAGGACTAACGATTGAAGATATGGATGTATATGAAGTGAATGAAGCATTTGCGTCTGTTCCAATGTGTTGGTTAGAAGAAATGAAAGCAGACCCTAGAAAATTGAATCCAAATGGTGGCGCAATTTCTTTAGGTCATCCTCTTGGTGCTACAGGTGCTCGTCTTATGGTTTCGATGATGCATGAACTCGAAAGCACTGGTGGTAGATTTGGACTTCAAGCTATCTGTGAAGGTGGTGGGATGGCTAATGGAACTATTATAGAAAGAATCTACTAACATTTAACTCATGCAGGTAATCTATAGGTTTAAATGAGACTCAAAAAGTCTCTAAACGGAAGGGATAAATACTTCCACTTGAAGAAGGATAGAAAATGTGTCAAAGCATTTTATAAACAACGTACAACTTTCACGCATTGTTAATCATAAAATCAAAGAACAAGAGGAGTGAGTTTTTGAAAAAAATAATCAATCGCCTTACTGTCATTGGATCAGGTGCTATGGGATCACAAATTGCGATGGTTTCAGCCCTTGCTGGTATAGATGTTTATTTAAGAGATATTAGTGAAGAAAGCCTAAGAAAAGCAGAAGAATCATTGAATGGTCATATGAAAAAAAGAATACTCAAAGGTAAATTATCTTCTCAAGAAGTAGAAGAAGCTTTTTCAAGACTGCATTTTGTAACGTCTTTAGAAGAAGCACTAAACGATACAGAATTTGTGATTGAAGCCATTGTGGAAAATTTGGAAGTAAAACGGCAATTATTTTCCGAAGTAGACAAATTGGTTTCAGAGGATGTGATTATCGCGACGAATAGCTCGACGATTGTAAGTTCGAAACTAGCGGATGCGACAAAGCGTCCACACAAGGTATGTAATCTTCATTTCTTTAATCCTGTGCTAGTAATGGAATTGGTGGAGGTTGTAAAGGGGCTCCATACGTCAAACGAAACAGCGGCCACTGCGGTTGAGTTTGTAAAACAAATCAACAAGACTCCAATTTTATTAAAAAAGGAAATTTCCGGATTTGTCGCTAATAGAATTTTGGGTGCACTAATTGATGAAGCAATTTATTTACTAGAAAATGATGTAGCGACTGTAGAGGAAATTGATCTTGCTTGTAAGAAAGCGCTTAATCACCCGATAGGTCCGTTTGCTTTGCTTGATTTAACCGGAATTGATGTGAATTATTATATCAGACAAATCCTATATGAAGAAACTGGCGACGAATCAAAAAAGCCGCAAAGGGTCATCAAAGAAAAATATTTTAATGGAGAATATGGAAGGAAAACAGGAAAAGGTTTCTATACTTATAGTTAGTAGCAGTATAATCCATTAACAACCCATGAGTTCATCAGTCGGTTGAACAAAAGGATATGCCGTCACCCCAAGAAAAGCTAATGATCCTTGGCGAGTCGTTGTAACGTTTATAAAGAGGGCGAATGGATATACCTCTAAAGTTCAATAAGTTCTATAGGGAATACAATTATTTTCACTTGAAAATTCGATACCAAAATAGGCCAAGCACTTTCCCAAAGATGCCTTGGCTTATTTCACTTTTTGAATAATTATTTTGATCACTGAATAGAGAATGAAGAACTTAATGAATATCTCTACGATTATTTCAGGAAAAAGGCTGTATCTAAAAAAGGTTAGCTAGCATGGGTTTGGTCCAATACCGTATTCACACTAGATAATTAATGGTCGAATACATAACTCGTCAGTACATCTTTGGTACCTTTTTCATTAAAGTAGGACTGTTAATCCCATTCAGGTTGTAGAATAGAACAATACTCAGCCTTTTGAAGGGAGTAATGAAAACTTCTAAAGAAATAAGAGAAATCATCAAAAAGGAGTGTATGATTTTCATTGAAATCATACGAATCCAGAAATTTTTCAATAATGGATTGTTGATCTACTAGGTCGAATAATCCTGTTACATAAAGTTGATAGCTGAATTTATCATATAATGAATGAAAGCCTGTATCTTCAAAAATTTGCTTTACTAAATTTAATTCCACCTGTATTCACTCCTTTAAAACAATATACCTTTATATCCTTTTAGCTATTCAAAGATAATGGAATAAATGATTAAATGATTAAATGACATGATATATACTGGAATAATAAACAGAAATGGTATTTACTTTATCACTATCATATTTATATGGTAAGATTGAAAAGATTTAAAAAATAAAAAGTTAGAGTAAAGGAAGATACCGTTGAAAAAACCAGTAAAACTCATAATTGCACTTTCACTCATTATTATTGTTATATTGATGTTTTTTGTGTCTAAGGTAGTTTTTAACTCGGATAATAATTCTGAAGAAGCTGCTGATACGACTGTAATTTCTAAAGATTCAAGTTATCTGAAAGATACGGAAAAAGTATATATAGTCCAGGAATACAATGCAAAGAAAAAGAAAGATATTAAATTTGAACTAAGCTTTATTGGAACATCTAAAGGGTATGATACATGGTATGGAGCGGATACTTATTTAGAGAAGGAAAACAAGTATGGCTTATTTTACGGTGACGATAAACTACTGGCTTACCCGGTAGAGGTGGGCAAAAAGTGGGATGTCAAGCCTTTTACTTTCAACATTGAATCTGTTGATGAAACGGTTACAACTCCGGCAGGAACCTTTAATAACGTCGTAAAGGTTAGAACGACTGAAAATGGTTCAGATGAATACAATCTTACCTATTATGCAAAGGGTGTAGGTCAGATTTTAAAGGAATCTGTTGATTCTTCTAATAAAAAGACCATAAGGTTTGAACTCCAGGAAATAAAAGAAAAGTAATTGAGAAGTCGGCCTGTTTTTAAGAGAACCCACAGAGAGTTTCATTCTCTCTGTGGGTTTTTTTGAAGTGGGGCAAACGAAAAGGTAACTTAAGTGGTAGTCCTCTAGATTATGACAGATCTTATATCGTCCAAGTCTTTTCACGTTTAGAGGGTTGTCAGATGGGGATAATGTTCATACAGAAGAGATGTAAAAAAAGAACGGATTGAACTAGCCCTAAGCTAATCCATTCCGTTCTTTGCTTTTACCAAAACCTATACTTAATAACGATTAAAATCATGCTTATAAGAGGACCATTCCTACCAATCCACTTATAACTCCAAGAATCACTACAGAGGCCACGACAAACAATAGGACCCTTTTAGGGAATGACTTAGCGACAAGTATTAAAGATGGTAGACTGATTGCTGGTAGTGTTAGTAGCAAGGCAGCAGCAGGTCCTCCACCAAGTCCTAAAGACATAAACGTTTGTATAATTGGAATTTCAGCAGCAGTAGGTATAACGAAAAGCATACCGGCTATTGCAAAGATGACAATGGCGATTAGACCGTTTGTAGATGATTCTACTTGAGGGAATAGCCAAACACGCGCAGCCCCTATAAGCAATACAGATAAAACATATGCAGGAACAATATAAAGAACCATACTTCCTAAACTTTTTAACCATCTAGAAAGGAAGTTTCCGGTAGGTTCAGTGTCCGTTATTATCTGGTCTATATCAACCGGTTGTTTGTCTTTAACAAAGCGATTAGCTAAATAGCTGATTCCGAAAGTTAAAATCAGTCCGAAAAATAGGCGAATCAAGGTGAACTTCCATGATAAAACAAATGTCATAAAGACAAGCGTCGCAGGATTGATGGTTGGATTTCCAATCCAAAATGCTAAAGCTGCACCAACCGAGACATTTTTTTTACGTAGTCCAACCGCCACTGGGGCTGAACAACAAGTACACATCATACCAGGGACCGAAGCTAGCCCTCCGATGAATGTGCTGCCGAACGATGTTTTCCCGAGCCATTTAAGAAGCCATTGTGTTGGTAATAAGACTTGTACCAAAGAGCCGAGCAGGATTCCTAGTATGGCCGCTTTCCATACGGACGAGAAATAAACCTGTGCATAATCCCAGGCAGATTTCCATGATAGGGTGGCGCTTGACTGATCTCCCAAAATAGATGTTCCAATGGAATGTGTATCGGCTGCTAGCATCCCTTTTTGATAATAGGGCCACCATTTTATATAAAGTAATCCTACAATAGCGATTACTAAAAATGAAACGATAAACCACAAAGCTTTAGTATTTGACGAGTGTTGTTCATGTAGAGTAGGTCTTAGCTGTGACATGGTTACCTCCCAATAAAATAAAAAAATTTCAAAAGACAATATATTATACCACTAATCTTTAATTTATTTTGGTGAAATAGTAAATTTCACAAATTTAAGCCTGAATTATGCTTTTATTGACTATGTGTTTTATAATAATTAAGACGAAAAGAAAGGTTGATTTAATTATGACAAATTCAAATAGTGTTAAGCTTACTTCATTATCCTCAAAAGGAGGTTGTGGCTGTAAAATCGGTCCAGCAGACTTGGCTCAGGTTTTACGTGGTTTACCACCTACTCTTCCTAACCCGAATTTATTAGTTGGTTTAGATACAAGTGACGATGCTGGTGTTTATCGTTTAAATGATGAATTGGCGATTGTACAAACCGTTGATTTCTTCACTCCCATCGTTGATGATCCATATTCATTCGGACAAGTTGCGGCAGCCAATGCCATCAGTGATATTTACGCAATGGGGGGAAAACCGCTAACTGCGCTAAATATTGTTGCCTTCCCAATTTCCAAATTGGACAAACAAGTCTTAACTGATATCTTACGAGGTGCAGGAGATAAGTTAAAAGAAGCAGGTGCCACTCTTGTCGGGGGACATTCAATCGATGATAATGAACCAAAATTCGGTCTTGCCGTGACGGGACTTGTTCATCCTGACAAGGTCCGTACAAATGCAGGGGCAAAACTAGGGGATAAACTTATTTTGACTAAACCTATTGGTGTTGGCATTTTAACGACATCGATTAAAAGGGACCTTCTAACAGAGGAAGAAATCGCCCACGTTACAAAAGTAATGTCCACGTTAAATAAAATAGCTTCAGAAACGATGGAATCCTATGATGTCCATGCGTGTACGGACGTTACTGGTTTTGGTCTATTAGGGCATGCTTCAGAAATGTCAAAAGGAAGTAATACCGGTCTTCGTATCCATCATGCCCAAGTGCCAATATTGCCGAGGGTTAAAGAGCTAGCTGAAACTGGTGCCGTGCCGGGGGGAACAAAAAATAACTTTGCCCATCTTCAAGGTGATGTCACTTTCCCAGAAACAATGGATCAGATAGATCAATGGATATTATGTGATGCCGTAACATCTGGAGGACTTTTGATTTCCGTAGCAGGTGTAGAAGCAGATGCATTATTATCCGATTTACAAGATGCGGGAGTGGAAGCCGCAATAATTGGTGAAGTAACCGAAGAGAATCCAGGGCACATTGTTGTCATATAATGAACGAAAAATTTGCTTGGAAGAAATCGACGAAAGCTGATTTCTTCCATTCTCATTTCTCAACGTTTGAAGATATTCAAGTTTTTCTTTCAGATCCAGAAAGGTGGAAACATTGTGTTCCAAGATATTTCAGTTGATGAATTGCTCGATTTAAAGGATAAGAAAGAACTCACGGTAATTGATGTACGTTCCCCATCTGAATATAAAGACGCCACCATTCCTGGCAGTTTAAATATACCGTTTTTTGATGATGCAGAAAGAGCCGAGGTTGGAACGCTGTATAAACAAGTGAGTGCCCAGGCTGCTAAAGAACGAGGTTTAGAAATTATTTCAGTAAAATTACCACAGTTTATAAAGGATTTTGCTAAGATAGAAGGCAAAAAAGCCGTTTTTTGTTGGCGTGGGGGTATGCGAAGCAGGACCACTGCCACTGTCCTATCCTTAATGGGAATTAAAGCCCTTCGATTGGATGGAGGGTATCGTAACTATCGTAACTGGGTGGTAGATCACTTAGAAACGCTGGACATGAAACCCGAAGCCTATGTATTGAACGGATTTACCGGAACAGGAAAAACGACAATTCTGCATCGACTTAGGGAAGATGGATACCCTATTTTAGATTTTGAAGGTATGGCAAATCATAGAGGGTCTGTTTTTGGCCAGATTGGTCTGGAACCGAATAATCAAAAAAAATTCGATTCATTACTTTTCGAGAGTGTCCAAAAAGTTCAGCAATCACCGTTTGTTCTTATTGAAGGAGAAAGTAAAAGGATTGGTAAAGTCATAATTCCAGATTCCGTTTTAGCAAAAAAGGAACAAGGAATACAGGTATTCATCGATTTACCCATAGAAGAAAGAGTTCTTCATATTTTAGAGGACTATCAACCTTGGGAACATGAACAGGAGTGTCTTGAAGCCTTTTTAAGGATTAAAAGACGAATTCACACTCCCATTGCTGCTCAAATAGAAAATGATTTGAAATCCGGTAACTATTCGTCGGCAGTCGCACTATTACTTGAATACTACTATGACCCTATGTATCAACATACCGCTGACCATTTTCCCGATGATCGAAAAATCACAATCCAGGCTAAAAATGTGGATGAAGCAATTGAAATCATTCGTGAACGGTTACGTGTAAAGCATGGATAGAAGTAATACTGTTTGGGTTTTCCTTTTCCAATCAAAAAATGGATTAACTGAATCCTAATTCGTTTTAAAATGTAAAAAAAAAGCACACCCTAAAAAAGGTGTGCTTTTTTTGATATTCTATTATTTATACATTTCAGCGATTTGCTTTTGTAATTTACTATCTTCAAGGTACTCATCATAGCTAATTTGCTTATCGATAGTTCCTTTAGGTGTAAGTTCGATTATGCGGTTGGCAACTGTTTCAATGAACTGGTGATCATGAGAAGAGAAAATCATAGCTCCTTTGAAATTGATCAGTCCATTATTCAAGGCAGTGATAGATTCTAAATCAAGATGGTTGGTCGGTTCATCAAGCATTAAGACATTTGAACCACTTAGCATCATTTTAGAAAGCATGCAGCGGACTTTTTCTCCACCTGATAGTACGCTGGCTTTTTTCGTCACTTCATCACCGGAGAATAGCATTCTGCCTAGGAAACCTCGCAGGAAGCTTTCACTTTGATCATTAGGAGAGTACTGACGCAACCAATCAACAAGTGTCAAATCGACACCTTCGAAGAATTCAGAGTTGTCTTTCGGGAAATACGCTTGTGAAGTGGTAACACCCCATTTGTAAGTACCGCTATCTGGTTCCATTTCTCCAGCAAGGATTTTGAACATGGTCGTTTTAGCAATTTCATCTCTACCGACAAATGCAATTTTATCTTCTTTGTTCATGATGAAGCTTACGTTATTCAACACGGTCACACCATCAATGGTCTTTGTGATTCCATCTACACGTAGGAGGTCGTTCCCAATTTCACGCTCTGGTGAAAAACCTACATAAGGATAACGGCGGGATGATGGTTGAATATCATCTAGACTTATTTTATCCAATAATTTTTTACGTGAAGTGGCTTGACTTGATTTAGAAGCATTGGCACTGAATCGCGCAATGAAATTTTGAAGTTCTTTAATTTTTTCTTCTTTTTTCTTATTGGCATCTTGTGTCAATTTAAGAGCTAGTTGGCTTGATTCATACCAGAAGTCATAGTTACCGATGTAAATTTTGATTTTACCGAAATCCAAATCCGCAATATGTGTACATACCTTATTAAGGAAGTAACGGTCATGGGAAACGACGATAACGGTATTTTCGAAACCAATCAAGAATTCTTCCAGCCATCTAATTGCTTTTATGTCCAAGTGGTTGGTTGGCTCATCAAGTAAAAGAACGTCAGGCTTGCCAAACAGGGCTTGTGCAAGCAATACTTTCACTTTGTCGCCACCAGTTAATTCAGCCATTTTCTTTGTATGAAGGTCTTCAGAGATGCCAAGACCTTTTAAAAGGATGGATGCTTCAGGTTCAGCTTCCCATCCGTTAAGTTCTGCGAATTCACCTTCAAGTTCGGCGGCTTTCATACCGTCTTCATCAGTGAAGTTTTCTTTCATATAGATTGCATCTTTTTCTTGCATGACTTCGTATAGTCTTTCATGGCCCATGATGACAACTTTAAGGACCTCTTCTTCTTCAAAAGCAAAATGATCTTGTTTCAAAACGGCCAGGCGTTCGCCAGGTCCCATATGCACATCACCGGATTGTGCTTCAATTTCTCCGGAAAGAATTTTTAAGAATGTGGATTTACCGGCACCATTTGCCCCAATCAATCCATAACAGTTACCAGGCGTGAATTTTATATTAACATCTTCAAACAGTTTACGATCGCCGTAGCGCAAACCAACGTTATTTACTGTAATCATTTATTTACATTCCTCCAATGACAATATCTTTAAAATTATAACATGAAAGAGGGGTCAATAAAAATATTTTAGGTTAACATAAGGGAAAAGTGATATATGCATGATAATTTGGCAATTTGCTCTATACACCGTTCTTATAAGAAAACTCTAATCCTTTATGTGAGTGATGTGGATGACTTGGTACTAGTTCTTTTATTTTGGCTTAATAAAGAAATATTTGCTCCCGTCAGCCCATCTAGATAGCCGTAACTATCATATCTCCGATATAAATATAACAATGATATTTCCTAATATTTAATTCTAATAGATTCTTTTCTGGAATATATAGTTTTTCATTCGAAATATAACGTAAACTGGATGCACTGCATTAAAAAAGATTTTAAAAAACCCGTCTGAGATAAATAAAAAGGTTGAATGTAATTGTCAATTCCTTTTTTCTTTGATAATATGTATGTCCATTTCCGAGGGCATGGTTTAATTTCACATGTTCTAACATGTAGAGGGGAAGGATCAGAATGATACGACATCCCGATTTCGAAAAAGAACGTGAGCGGTTGGATTTTACAAAAAGGTACATTGATGTAGTCATCAAAACTTCAGAGAGCAATAAGGGTCAATTCCAGAAGAATATGCAAGAGGCTTTTGGTGATGCGGATTGGTCGGAGTCAGGTTTATACTCCCAGTTACTGACTACCGCCAATTTCTTTGAAATGTCTCAGTCTGAATTGGATAGTCTGAAAATAGCAAGGAACAAACCATACTTTGCAAGAGTAGACTTTGTCCGGCATGACAATACTCAAGGAGAAATTCTTTATTTTGGTAAAACATCCTTGTATCAACGTGAAAGCCAAGAACAGATTATCGTCGATTGGCGTTCGCCCATTGCCAATCTATATTATGAGGGCCGAATTGGAGAAGTGAAATATCAAGCGGAAGGAGAAACATTCAGCGGGGATATCACGCTAAAGCGGCAACTGATGATTGAGGATGGCGAGTTGGAAGAGGTCAGGGACATTGACTTGACTACAACGGATGAATTGTTGCAGGAATCCCTTTCTAAAAGCTCAAGCAATCGCTTGACAGACATCATCACGACGATTCAGGAAGAACAAAATAAAATCATTCGTGCCGATTTAAATAAACCCATTATCGTTCAAGGGGCGGCTGGTAGTGGTAAAACGACGATTGCCTTACACCGGATTTCTTATTTCATTTACCATTACAAAGATTTATTTGACCCACGTCAGTTAATGATCCTTGCCCCAAGCCGAGTATTCATCGACTACATATCCGAAGCTTTGCCGGAACTGGGAGTCGATAAAGTCAAACAGTTCACATTTGCTGAATACGTCCAGGTGGCAATTGGGCGGCCTTTAAATCTAATACATGATGATAAATTGATGCGTATATTGGAGGAAAACAATGACGAAACCAAAGTGGCAATCTGGATATCAGGTTTAAAAGGATCTCCTTTATTTAAATTGATTTTGGACGGATATATAAAAGATATCTTCCGGAGCTTTCACCCAGTGGAAGATTTTTATTGTGATAATTACCGGTTATATTCTGCCAAGAAGTTTATTAGATTATTAGAAGAGGATTATTGGTACCTGCCACTTTATGGACGCCTTGATAAGTTAAAGGACATCTTACAAAATGAAGTGAAATTGAAAAAGAAAAAAATGTTAGATCGAGTTGCTGATTTTTATCAAACGAAAATTGATAAAGCCTTCGCCAGGAACATTGATCCGGTAAAGCGGAAGGAATTTGTCACAAAGTGCCATGACAAAATGATAGAACGGACCGAACGGATGAAAAAGGCGATTCGTACGTCAGTTAAAGCATATTTTAAACCATTCACAAACAAAGGCTTGCTACAGTATTATCAGGAGTTATATCAGGATCCTGAGCGTATGGCCTTTTACAGCAACGGTAAACTAAGCTTCGAGGATGCACGTACGTTATGTGAATATAACCAAAAATTGTTTCATGAAAAAAGCTACGAAATCGAGGATTTAGGTGCCTTGTTATATTTACAGGAATTAATTTTTGGTGTTAATAAAGACCATAAAGCCAAAAACGTTGTCATAGATGAAGCCCAGGATTATAGTTTTATGCAATTGCAAGCATTGAAGACAGCCTTTGACACGGATATGTTCACACTTGTTGGAGACCTTGCCCAGGGCATTCATTCGTATAGGGGACTTCAAACATGGGAAGATGTTCATCGTTCCATTTTTCCTAGAGCGACTTATACAGAACTGCAAAAAAGCTACCGGACGACCATTGAAATCATGGGGCAGGCCAATCGGATTCTAAAAATGTTACCTTATGATTTCCCTGAGGTCGAGCCTGTGGTCCGTCATGGAAACGAACCTGAATTCATATCCATCAAAAGCAATTGGGAGGGGCAATTGATTGATCTTATCGAAAAGTTAAAGGAGGAAGGGTATCATACATTTGCCATCATCGCCAAAACGATGAAAGATTGCGTGCTCGCGAATGAAAAATTGAGTAAGCTGTCCAATGATTTTCATTTAATTAATGAAGAGGGTATGATTCCGAAGCATAAAACGATGATAATCCCATCCTATCAATCCAAAGGTCTTGAATTCGATGTTGTCGTGGCCTTATCTCTGGAAGAGACATTTCTTCTGGAGAATGAACTTGATTTGAAATTGCTTTATGTCACCATGACAAGACCTTTACATCGCCTTTACTTTTTTGGAAGTGAAAAAGAAGATTTTCTTTTAGCTTGATGGATAAGATAGGAGGCCGATAGACGTCTGTGCCTCCTATTTTGTCCTGCCTATTATAATTTCACTAGGATATCTAGGATATTATCCCAGCCATAACCAACTTCGGCTAACTCGATTCCGGCCATTTTAACCGTTTTTTCGCTGATTATGCGGCCGCCAAGTGCTTCGTAAAAACCCCTCGAAGGATTGTCCTTTAACGCCCATATAATTAAATTAGCATGTTGCTTTTGTACAAGTTCATCTACCACTGCTTTCATTAGTTTTCTTCCGATCTCTTGCCGTTGGTACTCTTTTAACAGATAAATGGCGTATACCTCACCTTGGATATGAAGATGATTCGTTTGTTCTGGGCCACCTGCTGCAAAGCCTACGATCTTTCCATCACCATTTTCAGCTATATAAGTTGCACTATGAAGCATCTTTAGATTTCTTGACCAATTTTTTTTCCTGGTTTCTAAATTTAAAGAGTTCAGATATAACTCTGGGAGAATTCCTTTGTAAGTGGATTGCCAACTTTTTATATGAACGTGGGCTATCCCAGTTATATCGTTTTCTGTAGCCTTTCTGATTTGCATGTGAAATCACCTTCCATTTAGTAGTTTCCCATAGAATATCATGACAGATGAGATTAAACTTCAGATTTATGTTTAAAAGTTTCTTATAAAGGAAAAGAAATAAAAGAGTCATTCAACGAGATGAAGGGAAGGTTGAGAAAGATGAAATTGAAAGTTGGTTTTTATTTTCCAGGTGGTAAAGAGATTGAGCATGAGGTCGATGGGGATGACAGTACACAAATCATTTCAAATATTCAGAAGCACCGCTTTTATAATTTAGTTAAAGGCGATACACATTATGTGGTAGACACTGAAAAGGCTGCATACTTCTCGGTGACAGAAATAGCTGATTGATTTTTAACCGTATTGGACATTTGTTCCGATACGGTTTATTCTTTTTTTTGAGATAGAAATACTTTAAAGGAGTCAGTCATGAAAATTAATTTTACGAACAACCAATATAATACATTAATTAAATTGGTGCAGTATGGATATTGGATAGCATCTGATATGGAAAAAAATGAAGAATTCAGTGAGTTAGAGCAGTATTTGAATTCCTATGCGAAGGATTTTGGCGTGAAAGGAATTGAATATATAGAAGAGTATGGGATTTACGATGTGAGTCGTGAGCTTGAAGAAAAAATCCAAGAAGTAATTAATGAATATGAAGATGGCGTTTTCCTGGATAAGATTGCCTATCACATGGCAAGAAACGAGTTTGTGAAGGAATCGAAGCTCAAAAATTTCAGCCAAGAGGAAGCATTTTTACGAGTACTTGAACTTGAAGAGAAATACCATCTGTATATAGAAGAGAATGGTCTGGAACATTTGAAAATTGAAAAATGAAGAAAACATGAAAGGGAGAGGAACCTCAATTATTCCTCTCCCTTTCATTAACCCAATTTCTCCATTTAATTAATCAGTTATTAGGTATTTCCATGAGCGTTACCTAGCTTATTAACGGCAAATGTATAAAATGCCATCATATCTTCCCGCGAAGAAAACCCCGCTTGAGCCAATTTTTCATTGCCCCCACCTTTACCATTGTGTGAAGAAAGCCATTCCCTAAAGAATTGTCCACAATGAATGGAGATGGTGCCATCGTGTGAAAGCAGAGCCTTTTGTTCCTGTAACGTTATAAATAGGAGAAGTGAGCTTTCTTTCCGATGTATAGCTGAAGAGAGCAGTTGTAGATCCTTCAATGTATGGTCTTCAAAAACATGCGCGATCAACGACCCATCTTCTCTATTTGCCAACAACGATGAAGCGAGAAACTCCATGTTTTCCAGTTTAAGCTTTTCATAAGCCATTGATAGCTTGTCGTGCTCGTTTTCCAATCTTTCCACCCTATTAAGGATATCTATACGACCTGTATTAAATTTGTATGATAACGTAGAAAGTAAGGTCAAGCTGTCGGTATAGTCGTTTAACGCCCTTAAGCCACATTTAAAATAGAGACGTGTACTTTCTTTCTGTTTTTCCGTTTTGAGGATTTTAATAATTCCTATTTCTCCGGTTTGTTCCACGTGCGTTCCACCACAAGGATTAAATTCAATGCCCTCGATTTCTACAATTCGAATGTTTTCTGTCACCGTAGGCATTTTGACTACGGGTATGGTCTTCAATTGATCTTCAGACACAAAGTATGTAAGTAACTTACGATTCTCATAGATATACTGATTGGCGATCCGTTCCGTTTCAACTGTTTGGACATCAGTCCAGGAAGGTGTATCAATATCAATGGAGACAATGTCTTGGCCAAGATGGAAACTGACGGTATTTGCGTTGAAAAGGTCCCTACAGACGGCTGAAAGTAAATGCTGTCCGCTATGCTGCTGCATATGGTCGAAACGGCGTTCCCAATCAAGCTTGCAATGTACGAAAAGGGAAGCGGGGCTGTTTCCAACCTTATGAAGGATATCTTCATTTTCATTTTTTGAAATTTCAAGAACTGATATACCATCTATGCTACCAATATCCCCAGGTTGACCTCCACCCTCAGGGTAAAAAGCTGTTTCATCGAGCAGTATATAATAAAAGCCTTCTTCTTCAAAAATGTCGAGGACCTTCGCGTCCCATTCAGATACCTTGGATGATTCATAATATAGTTTCTTTGTCATAATAACCCCTATCCCATATTTATTCAGTAAATTATATCACCCCCAACCATATTAATGGAATAAGGAACCTTTATCGGATGTTACAGTAAAATATGTAGTCTTTATGACAAAGATTCAAAAAAATTCATGAGACCGTCATTATGCTATTTATAGAAAAAACCTTTTGATGTAAAATATTCCTGAAAGAATATACTTTAGACCTAATTGAAATAAAAATATGGAATTGGGGCTCGACTATTTACAGGCTTTGTGTGAAAGTCGACTATCTTTTTTTCTATGCAATATGTTTATTTACGTAGGTTAGAAAGGGTCAAGTGATTAGAATTGCACATAGTCAATATGGAAAAATACAAAAATACTCTCTATCGAAATATTAAAAAACAGCTTTCTGATTGGTTGGAATTAGATAAAACGAAGATGGTTACTACAAATGAGGTACACCGTTTTCTTCATTCTATTAAAGGGACTGCAGGCACCATAGAGTTAGGTGGTCTCATGTTAATATCTGAAAATCTGTTAGGAAAGCTCGATGAAGACAGTGATGGAGTATGGAAACAAGATGACCTTGAAAATCTACTATTTGCTTTAATTGAACATACCTATGAATATGAGCATTTTGCAGAAGTGGAGATAAAAGAGAAGCCAGCCCATGATACACAGGCCCCACTCATTCAAATCATTGATGACGATATATCGATGCTGATCTTATTAAAGGACATCCTTGAAGAAAAAGGGTGGATGGTCATAACGAGTTCTGATCCGGTTAAAGCTACAAAACAATATTTTGAGATGCAGCCAGATTGCTTAATTCTAGATATTCAATTACCTACGAAAGATGGTTATCAAGTTCTGCAGGATATCCAATTTCATAATGAAAAATATTTCATCCCTAAAATCATGATTAGCATTCAAAATGACAAACAATCACGAATTAAAGCATATAAAATGGGGGCGGATGATTTCATTAGTAAGCCTATAGATATTGAAGAATTTGTTGTAAAAATAGAAAGACATATTCAGCGCAAGAAAATTTTCGATCAATCCGTCCTAATTGATGAACTTACTCAAGTATATAATCGTAGGTTCTTTGAAGATGTGCTACCGCGTTATTTTCAGGATTTCAAACGAAACGGAAATCTGTTTTCGATTAGTATCATAGATCTGGATCACTTTAAAAGAGTAAATGATACATATGGACATGCGATGGGTGACGTCGTTTTGTTGGAGTTTGCCCAGTTTATTAAAAACAACATCCGTAGTTCCGATTTGATTTGCCGGTATGGCGGTGAAGAATTTGTCATTATATTTCCTCAGACAGCAAATGAGGAAGCCAGGAATAAACTAACAGAATTAATAAAGATTTTCTCTACCAAAAGTTTCACTTATGAACAACAACATTTTTCTGTCTCTTTTTCTGCTGGTGTTTATACGGTACATGATGAGAGCATTACTCCTAAAGAGGCTTTTGAGGAAGCGGATAGTTCCTTGTATGAAGCAAAGCGTTTAGGGCGAGCGCGGGTGGAGAGCATTCAAAAAACTAGCATTAAAAAGAAATACCTTAATGTATCAGTGATAGATGACGATATCATTATTAGAACGATCTTAACGAAAATATTGCAGTCGATGGATTTTCCTCTTTATGATTTACATATAGCCGTATATGAAGATGGGGATTCATTTTTGAATTCAAACCGGGCAAACGAAAACATCGCCCATTTTTTGATACTTGATGGAGTAATGCCAACTATGGATGGCATTGACGTACTGAAGAAAGTGAAAAAGGGTAGCAATGCCGATTGTTTTACCGTTTTGATGTTAACCGGTAGAAAAAGTTCGGGGGACATTGCCACAGCATTAAAATTAGGAGCGGATGATTATGTCACAAAACCTTTTAATATTACTGATCTTCAGGTAAGAATGGAACGTCTGATAAAAAAAATAATGTAAGCAGTAGACCATTTTTCTATTCGATAGGAAAATAAAAGAGAAAGTAGGGTTGCGGTTTCAAAGAGTCACATCCATTTGAAACGAATTGATCCTTCTATTGCAGTACTGATCGTAAGGAGAATGAAAAAGTGAAACGGATTTTATTAGCTGAAGACGAAGAAATTTTGCGTATGCTTGTTGTGGATACATTAGAGGATGAAGATTACGAAGTCGATGAAGCTTCTGATGGTATTGAAGCGGTTCAATTACTTGAAAAGAATAGCTATGATCTCATCATCTTGGATTATATGATGCCAGGCTATACCGGTTTAGAAATCATTGAAAAAATCGAATCAACTGAAATTGAAAATAAAGGGAAAATCCTGATGCTATCGGCGAAAAGCCAGCAATTTGAACAAGAGAGAATTTTAGAAGCGGGAGCGGACTATTTCATGGCCAAGCCTTTTAGTCCAATGAAGCTTTTAGAGAAAATAGAGGCCATTTTACATGAAGCTGAAACGTTATTCAAATAAGAGTCTTTCTCGTCAAGTAGTCAGTCTAATGACTGCTTGTATCATTTTATTCATAGTTGGTACAGGGATTTTATTTTATGTGTTGCAGACTGTGAATGCAGAATATATCCAGAAAAGAAATGGAATTGTTGAGAAAGAATTGTTGTTGGATGAAATTTACGAGCAATATAATAATGTCTTTTTGGATGCTAGAGGTTATATTGCATTTGGAAATGAGACATATAAAGACAAAGTTTGGAACAGGGAAGATAAGATACGACATGATATTTCCACTTTCAAGGACCTATCAAGTTCAAAAGCCGATGAAAAAGTCCACACCAATCTCGTGAATTTTACTGATTATTATTTTAATGCCATTAAGCCTGTTTTTTCGAATATGGAAATGGACGGGAGTAGGGATAAGGGTAAGCAAATAGAAAATGAGATCACTGCCCAAGTTGCGGATTTTCGCGACAGTGTAAGGTCGTATTCGTCTGCGCTTTCAGAAAAGCTTGATGAGAATGTGAATGCATTGGCAAAAGAACAGTCCATTTTACAAGGGACCTTTATCGGATTCGTACTTGTTTTCTTATTGGTCTTTCAGAAAGTCGTGAGAAGCATTATTAGGAATATCGGAAAGCCTTTGGCTGATTTTTCATTTGCAGCTAATGAGATTGCAGCTGGTAGGGACGCCATCATTTCAGTAGATGAAGGCCGGGGAGATGAATTAGGGGTTTTGGCCATTGCCTTTAGAAAGATGATTGCAAGCATTCAGGATAAAGAGCAGGAATTGATGGCTCATAATGAAGAATTGCTTGCTCAGCAAGATGAACTTCAGGCCCAGCAGAATGAATTACAAGAAACGTTGGGGCTTATAACGAAGAATGAGAAACAACTGACTAGAAGAAATAAACTAATAAATGGTATTTCCACTTCTTTGGATAAAAATGACGTTCTTAAAAGTATTGTCTGTAATATGAGCAGTTTGATTGGAGCTGACCGTGGTATGATCACTCTAATTAATGAAGATGCATATTCTTCTTTCGGCATATCGGAATATGGAGTACAGCAATACCGAAAGAATATCAATACTGGGTTAAATGAACGCTTAATAGAAGGAAAAAAGCCATTCACTGTTAAAAGAGAGCAACATGTCAGTGAAAAGGGATACCATGAAAATACGAATTACAGTTATGATTTATTTCTTCCCGTTCTATCGGCTTTGCAAGAGGTCGACGCAATCATGGTTTTCAGCCGTTATGGGTCCGCTTATACAGAAGAAGAAATGAGTGAATGTGAAACATTGGCTAAGCAGATTTCAACTTCACTTGATAAAATCAAGCTGTACGAGCAAACGGAAGATAATCGCCGGTTAAATCAGGATATCCTGAGCACGATACAGGAAGGCATTCAATTAATAGACCAAGATAGAAAGATTGTTCAAGTGAATCAACAATTTTGTGACCTATTCAAACCGGGGTCGGAACCAGTACATATCATCGGATCTCCATGGGAAAGATGGAGTAGTGAAATGGATAGCCGGATTGCCCAAGAAGATTTCTTGGATACCTTGGAAAAAGCATTAAAAAGAGCGGATGAAGAGGCGGACTCTGAAGAGCGCACGTTCACTTTTCACAAGAAAGAAAACAACCAAGTTCTCAAGGTATACTTTGAAATCATAAAGTATGGTGAAGAAGCTTATGGCACCATTTTGGTTTTTCGTGATATTACGAAAGAATATGAAGTGGACCAAATGAAGTCCGAGTTTGTCAGTACCGTCAGTCATGAATTGCGTACCCCGCTTGCGAGTGTTCTAGGCTTTACCGAATTAATGTTAAATAAACCGTTAAAACCGGAAAGACAAACAAAGTATTTACAGACTATTTATAATGAGGCGAAGAGGCTCACCGCTTTAATCAATGACTTTCTGGATGTGCAACGAATGGAATCGGGTAAACAAACATATGAGAAGAAATATGTTGAGATTCTACCGTTGTTGCAAAAGGTCATAGAGAACCTTGAAATTAGCACATCACTCCATGATATTCGTCTTCTTGCGGAAACTGATGATCTCGTGATTATAGGTGACCGCGCAAAAATCGAACAAGCTATCATGAATCTATTGAGTAATGCAATTAAATACTCTCCAGATGGAGGGAAAGTTCTTATTCGGGTGTACAGCAAGAAAGAAACGTTATCCATCGATATCGTGGATGAGGGGTTGGGAATCCCACAGGAATCCCTTAAACATTTGTTCCAGAAATTTTACCGTGTGGACAATTCGGACCGCAGGCGGATAGGAGGAACGGGTTTAGGGTTATCCATCGTGGAGGAAATCGTCAAATCGCATGGTGGGCATATATCCGTAAAATCAGAGTACGGTCGTGGAAGTACATTCACTCTTTCATTCCCTAAGATAACCCTTAAGGAAGAACGTACCCCGAATGATGGACATTCAAAAAAATTGAGCTATGATATCATGGTCATTGAAGACGATTTCAATTTAGCGGAGTTATTAAGATACGAACTGGTTGACAGCGGTTTTCAAGTCAGTTATTTCAAAAGCGGAAAGAAGGCGCTTCAGAAATTGAAGCAATCGCCTCCGGATGCCATCGTCCTTGACATTCTCCTTGAAGAGGGGGAAATGGATGGGTGGTCAATCATGAAAGAGTTGAAAGGAAGACCGGAGTTAAAGGACATCCCCATTTTTGTATCGACTGCGCTTGATGAAAAAGAAAAAGGTTTTTCGCTTGGGGCAAAGGAATACTTGGTTAAACCTTACAAACCAAGTCAATTATCAAAGGTGATCATGCATACGTTATTAAGCAATGGAAAAAAAGGCCAGATTATGGTCCCACGTCCATCCTGGGAAGCCGAAAGAAGCCTTTGAAAAAATAAAAATGTTAGAATAGGTGTACAGAAAGATAAAAAAATGATAGATTCAAATATGATGGAAAAATAAATATTTGGGTACAATTGTAGGTAAAGGTAAGTTACAGGAGGATTTTTATACATGCAAAAAATTCAGGCCGGTTTGGCTGTAGAGTTACAAGTAGAACGTAAGGCTGATTTCGGATGGTTCTTGACTGATGGTTCGGAAGATGTCTTGCTACACCATAATGAAGCGAATGAAGGTACTGAACTTGAAATTGGTGATGAAGTTACAGTATTTATCTATCATGATAAACAGGCACGGTTAACGGCTACCATGAATATTCCGGAAATACAGATTGACAAATATGGCTGGGCAGAAGTCGTCAATGTACAAAAGAAGCTAGGCGTCTTTGTGAATATTGGGCTTTCTAAAGATATTCTTGTATCTTTAGACGACCTTCCGAACATCGATCGTTTATGGCCGGAAGTGGGGGATCGTCTCTATATTTGCCTGAAAACAGATCGGAATGATCGTTTATTCGGCAGACTTACAACGGAAGATATCATTCAAGAAATCACTGTTCCAGCTCCATTAAAAGGAGTCCGCAATACTACCGTAAAAGGGAATGTATATCGATTGCTGATGGTCGGTTCCTTCTTTGTTTCGGAGGAAGGGTATCGTTGCTTTATTCATGAAAGTGAGAGAAAAGAAGAGCCGCGCCTAGGAGAATTTGTTGAGGGGCGTGTAATCGACAGTAAGGAAGATGGCACACTTAACGTTTCTCTATTTCCATTCAAGCAAGATCTAATGGAAGAAGATGCTGATATCATCTATACTTATTTAATGAATCGCGGTGGAGCCATGCCATATGGTGATAAGACTCCGCCTAGTGATATCCAGTTCCATTTCGGTTTAAGTAAGGGAGCCTTCAAACGTGCTCTTGGTAAATTGATGAAAGAAGGAAAGATTTATCAAGAAGAAGGATGGACATACTCTTCTGATCGTAAATGATAAAAAAGCAGCGGAATGAACTTCTCCGCTGCTTTTTTATGGTTCTTATTAAAAGATTTTCTTTTTCCCCTTTTCTTCTTTTAAAATCTCCACCGCTTCACGAAATCTCATGGAATGAACAATTTCCCTTTCTCTTAAAAACCTTAATGAATCGTTGATGTCCGGATCATCCGAAATGTCAATCAACCATTGATAGGTTGCTCTGGCCTTTTCTTCTGCTGCAATATCTTCATATAAATCTGCTATGGGATCGCCCTTTGCTTGAATATACGTAGCCGTCCATGGATTTCCTGCTGCATTTTCATAGAAGAGGGCGCTGTCGTGATTAACATAGTGGTCACCAAGACCGGCCTCTAGCATTTGTTCCGGTGTGGCGTCTTTTGTAAGCTTATAAATCATCGTTGCAATCATTTCTAAATGGGCAAATTCTTCCGTTCCAATGTCGGTGAGCAATCCGATAACTTTTTCCGGAATTGTATAGCGTTGATTTAAGTATCGTAGTGCGGCAGCCAATTCACCATCAGCGCCTCCATATTGTTCTCTTAAATATTTAGCCAGTGTGGGATTACAAGTACCAACCTTTACTGGATATTGTAGCTTTTTCTCATATATCCACATAGATATCTCTCCTTAAACCTGCCATGGCCAGGGTCCTTGGCCCCATTCCCATTTATTTTCACCATCTGGACTGTTTCCAAATTGAAACAATGGGCCGTATTTAGGTTCAAATGCTGCCTTCAATTTGGTTGAGTATTGTTGAAATTGGTTGAATTGTTGTAAAGCTTGCTGATCATGGGGATGTGTATCCAAATACAGAGTCAGCTCGACTAACACGAAATCGGCAGCTTGTATTTGGCCGAGTAACTGGTAATATTCATCATCCAGTTTCCTATTCATTACTATTTCTCCCTTTCACGATATGGATTATCATAAAAATCGTAGAAAAATTTCCAAAGCGTACCATACCTCAAAGCTTCTTCTGGAGAAAATTGTTCCAGGTTAGGCGGCTGAAAATTAATATACAAATTCGGAGGCGTACGGTAATACTTTCTTCCGATTGGTGGACATGGATCGAATTTGCTATGAAAAGGCTTATAGGACTTGATTAAGGTAAAAGTCTTTTCACTTGCCAAGGAAACCCCTCCTTTCAATATAAGGTCAGCCATTAATAATTATGCTGTTGTTAATAAAATATGCCTAATGAAAAACGGCCAAAAGGTAGGACAGACTCTACTTGGAATCGTTTTTGTATTTTTGGGCTTGTTATCCTCTTGTTATCTTTCTGTGATGTTTGACATCTATTCTTCATCTGTTTGTTCTTTGTATAGGAACAATCTGTGATAGTATTTAGAACATAGCTTTTGAAAGAGTTCACAAGGAGGTACGATATATGAAAAAATCAATTTTATCGTTAACGGCCGTGGTGGCCATATCAGGAGCATTTACAATACCGGTTCAAGCTGAGGAAGTTACAGTCAAAAATGGTGACACACTATGGGGATTATCTCAATCACATAAAGTTTCAGTAGAAGATATTAAATCATGGAATCAATTAACGTCAGATTATATATATGTGGGAGACTCTTTACATATTTCTCAAGAAGAGCAATATACCGTAAAGGCTGGAGACACATTATCGAAAATAGCGAATAAATATCATGTTTCGATTAAGGACCTTAAATCATGGAATAATTTAAATACAGATACAATTCATCCAAAACAGGCCCTAGTTATTAAACCAGCGGCAAATAAGGTGGAGGCAGCAAGTACAGGTCCAGATAATAAGGCAGAGCAAGCTGCACCAGCACAAGAGACTGCACCAGTACAAAAAACTGCACCTACACAACCTGAAAAAACAGAAAAAGAGAATAATGTATCGCAAAATGAATCAAATCAAGACAATGTAGCAAAAGAAATGACTGTAAGGGCAACAGCCTATACAGCAGATTGCCAAGGATGTAGCGGCGTCACAGCGACAGGGGTGGATTTGAAAGCAAATCCAAATCAAAAAGTCATTTCCGTTGATCCATCTGTCATACCGCTAGGAACAAAAGTATATGTAGAAGGCTACGGTTATGCAACGGCAGCTGATACAGGTAGTGCGATTAAAGGAAATAAGGTCGATATTTTCATTCCAAATAAAGAAGATGCTCTAAACTGGGGCGTCAAAAACGTTAATCTAAAAATCCTTAATTAAGAACTGACAATTGCTCTATATGAAAGAAGGAATGGACACAGATAATATCTGTGTCTATTTTTTATTCTTTTGGTGTATGAAAAAAACGAGTACAATAGAGATATTAAAACAATAGTCAATTGGGGGAGTCACACTTTGATAGAAAAAGCACGCGAATATTTACAGCAGTATTTTGGTTATGAATCATTCAGGACAGGCCAAGAAAAGATTATCGAGCAAGTCTTAGATGGAATAAACACAGCTGGAATTATGCCGACTGGAGGAGGAAAGTCAATTTGCTACCAGATTCCAGCCCTACTTTTGCCAGGCGTCACACTCGTTATATCCCCGTTAATCTCCTTGATGAAAGATCAGGTTGATGCCCTCGAACAAAACGGCATCGATGCCACTTTTCTCAACAGCTCCATATCTGGTACGGAAGCTTCCAATAGGATGAGAGATATTAAGCAGGGAAGGTACAAGCTGGTATACCTGGCACCGGAACGATTGGAAAACCATATTTTTCAGAGGGATCTGGCTAGTGTGGATATATCGATGGTCGCGATAGACGAAGCTCACTGCATCTCTCAATGGGGTCATGATTTTAGACCAAGTTATTTAAAAATCAAAACCTTTTTGAAAGAAATGCCGACTGCTCCGACCATTCTTGCCTTAACAGCGACAGCAACCCCGCATGTAACAGAAGATATCTGTCAGTCATTGGGAATTACTGCAAACCATACGGTATCCACAGGATTCGCTAGGGAAAATTTATTTTTTTCCGTCGTCAAGGAAGAGAACCGCAGTCGATATTTAATGCGTTATATTGAGAAGAATAAAAATGAGTCCGGTATTATATATGCTGCAACAAGAAAAGAAGTCGATTCATTACATGCCAAACTCAACAAAGCGGGTATTAAAACAGGGCGTTATCATGCTGGAATGAATGAACATGATCGATCTGAACAACAGGAGCTATTCATTCGTGACGATATATCTTTGATGATTGCAACCTCAGCTTTCGGTATGGGCATTGACAAATCAAACGTTCGTTATGTCATCCATTACCAAACGCCGAAGAATATGGAAAGTTATTATCAAGAAGCAGGTCGTGCAGGACGTGATGGATTGGATAGTGAATGTATTCTGCTTTATTCACCTCAAGACATGCAGATTCAGCGTTTCTTAATCGACCAATCCAATCCCTCTCAAGAATGGCAAGCCCAAGAACTGAAGAAGCTGAATAGGATGAAGGATTATTGTTTTACAGAAGGGTGTTTACAAGCATTTATCCTTCGATACTTTGGTGAAGAGAATCCGGAAGATTGTGGTCATTGTGAAAACTGTACGGATAAACGTGATGCCGTAGATGTGACAACTCAGACGCAAATGGTCCTTTCGTGCATGTTGCGAATGGGGGAAAGGTTCGGCAAGACGATGATCAGTCAAGTGCTTACAGGTTCAAAAAACAAAAAGATAGAACAATTTGGATTCCATAAGCTCTCGACATATGGAATTATCAATAATCAGTCAGCTAAAGATGTTGCCGATTTCATAGATTTTTTGACCGCCAAGCAATTTATCGAAATGACAGGTGGGCAATTTCCTGTTCTTAAAGTAACAAATGCTGGTAGGGAAGTGTTGCTAAATCAGAAGCAAGTGCTACGCAAAGAAGTGAAACAAGTCACCAGCATTAATGTGGATCATGGTTTGTTTGAAGAATTACGACGTGTAAGAAAAGACATCGCAAGTACGGAAAATGTGCCGCCATTCATTATTTTTTCGGATGCCACTTTAAAGGATATGGCAACAAGGTTACCTGTGACAGAACAAGATTTCCTTGAGGTCAAAGGCGTGGGCTCACAAAAATACAATCGTTTTGGTAGGACATTTTTAGAGGTAGTTTCGAATTATTTACAAGCACATCCTGACATTGAGTCGAATAGAATATATAAAAAAGAAACGACGAAAAGCAGTACAGGACCTTCACATATCGAAAGTTATCGTTTATATCAAGAAGGAAAGTCAATCAAAGAAATTGCAACGATAAGAGGCCTGTCTACAATTTCCATCGAAAATCATTTATTAAAGTGTGCGGAAGAACAAATGGATATCAAATGGGAGGGTTTCTTCAATCAAGAAGAGTACGATTTAGTACTGGAAACTGCTAAACAACTTGATTCCGGAAAGCTAAAACCTCTTAAAGAGGCCCTTCCCGAGCATTTTTCATACTTTCAGATAAAAGCGATCATGGTAAAAGCCACATTAGCTAACTAATTGATCAAATAATGGTTATTTTTTAGCGCTGGATAAATAAGAAGTTGATTTGATACGTATACTATAGAAGTAAAACAGCCGAAAAGTTCATTGGCTTAAAACTTGGTGTGTAATTTGAAAAAGGAGGTTGCTCATGTATTTTGGCAAAAAGAATTCAGAGGAACCAGAAATCATAATGGAAGATACTATTGTATATGCGTGCGGATCAGCGGATTGTAATGGCTGGATGAGGAAGGACTTTGCCTCAGTAAACTATGATTGTCCAATGTGTGGAAGTCAATTAATTGAAGAAGTTAGAGAACTTCCGAAAATTGAAAATGAATATAATGCGTATAAATAAAAGGGGTAAGTACTTACCTCTTTTTATTTTGGGAATGTAATTAGGCTTCATGAAGATATAATAACTACTCTTTACATCATAAGAAACGTGTGCTATAATTAAATTTCAGTGTTGTTATTAGAAAATACTAAGAGGGTAATTTAAAAGATACATTTTTATTAATATAATAATTTTCATCGTTTTTATGATGAAGTAGAAACAAGTTAAAACAACTAGAAAGAAATACGTTTTAATCACCAGGTATTTTCCTCGATTCATTTTGTTCTTCATTAACTTACTTCTATGTAGCCATTTATCTTTTGGATTTAATTTTCCCAATTGGAATTACGGACGGTTTAATTAATAAACATGTACTTATCAGCTTTCACCTGATTCTCACAGGCACGGTCTAGGAGCCGTATGGATGAGAGAGAGGCAGGGCTTTCATTGTTTTAGGTTATGGCACTAAAATTACTCTCATGCTTGATTCGACTTTATACTAAGCGAACAAGCTGGAAGAATCATGATTATGATTCTTGAATACAGTCCAGTCTTTATAAGCTCTGAGGTAGTCAAAGGCTGGATTGTGAATACTTGGATTTGGAATTGTAGGTATCCTAAGCTTTACTTAAATATTTTATGAAGAAATATGTTATAATGTATAATGAGATATTTAAAATTGGTTGTGATCTCCTGTTATTTCCACTCATTTATCTTGAGTGTATAGTAACTAATCTTAGATAAGTAAATGGGCTATACTCACATTTATTTAGATTAATCGCTAGCTATTCTTCTTTATCTTTATGGCACCGGCACAAAAAATCTGTGCTAAGTCAATTTAAATCTAAGGAGTGAGATACATGTATAGAAGAAATAATACGGAAGAAATCATTCCTGAAGAAACTAAGGTTTGGGAATGCACATCAGAAGATTGTAAAGGGTGGATTCGGGATAACTTTACGAGCAATGATGAGCACCTTTGCCCATTATGCGGTAGTAAAATGAAACAAGGTACAAGAATGCTACAAGCAATTAATAATCCGAGAAATTATTAATACCATTAAAAAAGCTGAAGGGATTCTTCCCTTCAGCTTTTTTTTTGCTGCATAACCATAACTGAATATTGCAAATGTAAGAAGGATATTTTTAATGGATGTCCTTCTTCTTGAACCGTCCACCACGAACCTCGGCAATATCACCGACGGCAAGGAAAGCAGAAGGATCGAAACTTTTTACGATATCTTTAAGTTTTGCTTCTTCAAGACGGTTTATTACGCAGAATATAACTTTTTTATCGTCCCCTGAATAGGCGCCTTCTCCAGCTAGATAAGTTACGCCTCGTCCTAAGCGATGCATGATTGCATCCCCTATATCCAAAAATTCATCGCTGATAATCCAAACAAATTTAGATTCATCCAAACCGGCTATAACGATATCCATCGTTTTATACGCTACAAAATAAGCCAGAATCGAATACATGGCACGATCCCAGGAAAAAACAAATCCTGCACTGCCAAGGATGAATAAATTGAAGAACATGACAATCTCACCAACAGAGAAAGGAAGTTTCTTACTAGCTAGAATGGCAAGGATTTCAGTTCCATCTAATGAACCACCATACCGAATTACCATTCCAACCCCAATTCCAAGTATCATGCCTCCAAAAGCTGAAGCAAGGAGAATATCCTGAGTGAAAGCTGGTACATGATGAAGCAATGTGGTAGTTAAAGAAAGGATTAATATTCCATATAGGGTAGATAAAGCGAAGGTTTTTCCGATTTGTTTATATCCAATAAAAAAGAAAGGAAGGTTTAAAACAAAAAGAAAGATACCAAGTTTCATGCCGGTGATATAAGATAACATAATGGAAATACCGGTAATGCCTCCATCGATAACGTTATTCGGAACAAGAAAAATCTCAAGGCCGACAGCCATTAATACGGCACCAATCGTTATGAGTAGACCTCTTTGTAAAACTTGCCTACGCGTCAGTTTTTTATGCTGCGTCTTCTTTTGTATAATTTCGGCTGTATTTGCGCTTGCTAGGTCCGACATTATCATGCCCCCACTCCTTTTTATATATATTCTCTATTTAATTATAAACGTATAAAAGGGATTAAAAAAAGAAATAAGCTCTCCGAACGTAGTTTGTTTTGCACGTACTCATGAATTGTAATCATTGTTCTCAGGAGGAGAACGATTGATAAACACTTTTTATTTTACTCGATACATAGGAAAAATATTTGTCATTCTATTATTTTTTTACATAGTTGTCGAAGATTTATTTATTGAATATACAGAAAATAACTTTAAATAACTCAGGAAGACAGGTAAATAGAAATAAAAGTCTTTAAGCAATTCGAAATTTACATTACAATATAGGATAATAGAACGATAGAGGTGAGAAGGTTAATGGAACAATCAATTGTATCATCCAATCCAATCCTATTTATAATTGCAGCACTCCTGACATTCATGGCTTGCTATACCGCCTTGGATTTGCTGACAACATATATTTCGGCAGAAAAATATAAACGTCTTTTGTATTTGGGAAGTACTTGCTCCATGGGAGTGACTATGTGGACGATGAATTTTGTATATGTTTTTACTTATGAGAGTGACAGGACTACGGCTTACAGCTTTTCCTTAATCATGCTTTCATTAATATTAGGAGCCATATTTGTAGGGATTGGCCTTTTGGCCATTGCCCATAACCCTTCCATGTTGCAAATGGTTTTCTGTAGCTTTATGTTTACGATGGCTCTTTTATCAAATTATTTAATTGGCCTGTATCCATTGAGTAAGTCCTTGGAACTTAATCCATGGTTGTTAGGTAGTACGCTAGTTATAATTTTTTTGTTGTTTGTAAGCGGATTTTCACTATTATTTTATAATGGAAAAGGGAGTCAACCCTTCCTAAAACCAGTCAGTACGATCATTATGAGCGGAGCAATTATTGGAGGACATTTTCTTTTTTTGAGAGGGCTTCCACTTACTCCAGAAATGGTGAATATGAAAGGACTCGCTCAATTAACACCCTTTATGCTTTATCTCGTATGCTTTGTTTCGCTTTTCATACTAGCGAATTTAATTGGCTCGAGCACAATTGTTGCAAGACGGTTGGTGAAGAGTGACAACCAAGTGAGTGATATCCGTTATGCTTTAGATCAATCCTCGATTGTGGCCATTACGGATGCAAAAGGCATCATAACCTATGTTAACGAAAAATTCATTGAAATATCCCAATATGAAGAGCATGAACTGATTGGAAGAAATCATTCAATCATTAACTCGGGTTATCATTCTAAAGAGTTTTTTTTCAATCTATGGAAAACGATCAGTAATGGACAGACATGGCATGGTGAGATATGTAATCGGGCAAAGAACGGGGAGCTCTATTGGGTGGATACCACGATTGTGCCCTTTATGAAGAAAGGAAAACCATATCAATATATATCCATACGATCTGATATTTCCAGTCGGAAAAAGGCTGAGAAGGATTTAAAGGTTTCTATTAAAGAATTGGGTGATATGTACTATGCCATTAATCAATCGTCTATCGTGGCCGTAACTGATGATGAAGGAATCATCGTCGAGGTTAATGAAAAATTCTCTGAAATTTCTGGGTACACGAGAAACGAGTTAATTGGACAAACGCATAAAATGGTGAATTCCGGATATCATTCAAGTGAGTTTTTCGAGAATATGTGGAAGACCATACATAAGGGCAAAGTATGGAAAGGGGAAATTAGAAACAGAGCGAAAGATGGTAGTTATTATTGGGTGGATACCACGATTGTCCCTTTTTATACAGTTGAAGGCAAACCCTATCAATTTCTCGCGATTCGCTATGATATCACAGAGCGAAAACAAACAGAAGAAATGCTTTATCGCCAGGATAAATTGGCAGCTGTCGGACAACTGGCTGCAGGAGTGGCCCATGAAGTAAGAAATCCTCTTACATCGATTAAAGGGTATACGGAATTCTTACAATTAGATGAAACGGATAGTGAGCGACAAGAATATTTGGATATCATTTTAGATGAAATCAACCGGGTAAATGAGATTATTGAAGAATTTTTGGATCTGGCAAAACCACAGTCCTTGAATCTGAAAACAAAGAATATCGTCCCGATTTTACAGAATGTTATCTCGCTAACTGAGTATGATGCGAAGAAGAAAAATATTATACTCTTCTTTACTAGTTTCCAAGAAGAAATCCATGTTCAGTGCGATGAAAATCGTTTGAAACAAGTTTTTCTGAATTTCATTAAGAATGGAATGGAAGCGATGCCGCAAGGAGGAGAAATCAGGGTCACTATGGAATTAAGGGAAAGGAAGGTTCATATTTCTATAACAGATACAGGAGTAGGAATCCCTCCCAATCAATTAAGAAAATTGGGTGAACCGTTTTTCACTACAAAAAAATCCGGGAATGGGCTGGGTCTTATGGTTAGCTTTAAAATCATTGAAAGTCATCAAGGACGAGTGTTTGTAGAAAGTGAAGTTGATAAAGGGACTGTATTTAACATTGTCCTCCCTCTGGAGTTGTTGCAAGAAAGAAAGAGACAAGAAAGGGAACTGGGACTAACTGTCTAGTGTTTGTAATAGTATTTAGATGACTTCATGGGGGATATTTTAGTGAATAAACTTGAAAAGGTTCATATAACACGATTAAAAGGGTTTTATCTTCTTTCTTTTTTTGCGGTAGGTAGCTTGACACCACTTTTAAGTGTCTATTTAGCTAATGAGGTCGGACTGAATGGATTTGAAATAGGGTTCATCATGTCTGTTGGACCACTGGTGATGATTTTTTTTCAACCTATATGGGGACTGATTTGTGACTGGACTGGAAAACCCACTAGGATACTGGCGTTGACTACCTTATTTGCTGGAATTTTTGGGTTAGGATATGTTTTATTTGAACCTTTTCTATTTTTAGTATGCATCTCAGTGGGACTGGCAGTTTTTCAAAGTGCCCTTATCCCTGTGTCTGATAGCATCACCTTGCAATATACGACGAGTATCAACGCGAATTATGGGAAAATCCGTTTATATGGTTCGCTTGGTTTTGGAGTTGCCGTTTTTGTGATGGGGAGGTTATCGGAAACTTTCATAGGCCCATCCGTTATTTTCTACGTATTTTTTATCAGCCTTCTTTTTGCTGCTTTTCTAGCTCTGCATTTACCCGAGGAGTCACCGCAAAAAAAAGCAAAGCTTTTCAGTGGAATAAAGGAACTTTTTATTATGAAACGTTTTGTCGTCTTTCTTGCCGTAACATTCCTGATTTTTGGTCCCAACCTGGCGAATAACGTCTATTATGGCCTATTCGTGGAGGCTAGGGGTGGAACCTATACAGGAATCGGCATTGCATTTCTGCTCGCGGTGCTGTCCGAAATTCCATTCTTACGTCTCGCAGGAAGTTGGATTCATAAATGGGGGTTGCTGCCAATCACGTTATTGGCAGGGGGTGCCTCGCTGGTCCGATGGGTTCTCTATTTTATGGAACCTGGTTTAGCCATTGTTTATATTTCATCTATCATGCAAGGTTTTTCACTTGGATTATTTATTCCAGCAGGTCTGCAATATATTAAAGAGGTTGTACCAGTTCATATAACCGTTACGGCAGTCACACTTTATTCTGCGATAGGGAACGGGTTCGGTAATTGGTTCAGTACATTTTTCGGTGGCATGATCATGGATACATCAGGTATTTACATGGTTTATCTCTTTTTTGGAAGTCTTTCGGTGCTTGGTATCATACTTACGGTATGGCTTATGATAATGGAGGGAAAGACGGGAGGTCAGCCCATATAGTAAAGAATTTATAATTTTTAAAGGACTTGCTCACATTTGTGAATAAGTCTTTTTTTGTTTGCTAATCCATTGAGTTTAATACGGTGCTAGTTGGTAGGTTATCTTGTTTTTACCGTGGAAGCCTACTGGAATCGGCTCATGGTTGTCATGCGTTTATGAAAAAAAGAACGGACAGTTTAGTTAACGGGGTCGACATCTTTTTATTATTGGAAATAATGTGTTTTAATGGAATTAAGTAAACCATCGGAAGGATGAATGTGATTGAGCCAAGTCAGGGTTATTGCAACAACTATTATAGCAGCGCTTATCGGACTGTTTTTTCTGTTTTGTGTAGGGTGGACACTTTACGATTACTATGGAGAAAAATCCTCTGAAGTGGAATTGAAAGAAGCAAATTCAAAATCAATAGAAAAAAATGTTCCAGATGATTTCACCTTAGTGGCCTTAGGAGATTCTCTGACTCGGGGAACTGGCGATGAGACAGGGAAAGGCTATGTGGGCCTTGTGGTCGAAGACTTGAAAAGTCGCTTTAATAGCAAACCCCTTGTTCATAACCTTGGAGTAAAGGGGCAAGTATCCAAAGAATTGGCTGAACAGGTGAAACAATCGGAGATAGGTCGCCAAATACAGTCAGCGGATGTCATCATGATTACAATCGGCGGGAATGATCTTTTTCAGCAAGGTCAGACCTTATTTGATTATGATCTTGAGGTTACCAGTGAATTGCAAAAGGACTATTTGGAAAATTTGAATGAGACTTTAAAGGAAATCACTAAATTAAATGATTCAGCCACCATATTCATGGTCGGTTTGTACAACCCCTTCATCGAATTGGATGAAGACTTTGATACAAATAAAATTGTTCGGGATTGGAATAACGAAACAGCTGAGGTGATTGCGACCTATGAAAATGCCGTATTCGTACCGACTTTTGATTTATTTCAGTTATCAGTGAATGAGTATTTGTATTCGGATAGATTTCACCCCAATAAGGAAGGGTATCGTTTGATCGCGGATAGGATCTCTCCTTTAATTCAATGGGAAGGGGAAGCAAAATGAGGAATGTGACATTGAGCGTGAAGAATCTAAAAAAAACGATTGGCAAGCGGGAAATCATAAAGGGAATAGAGTTTGAGCTAAGAGAGGGTGAAGTATTCGGCTTTTTAGGTCCGAATGGGGCCGGGAAAACGACGACAATCAGAATGTTGGTTGGCCTAATTAAGCCAACATCAGGTTCCATTGAAATATGTGGGTACGATGTACGTAAAAACTTTACGGAAGCCATGAAGAATTTAGGCTGTATAGTAGAAAATCCAGAACTTTACCCATATTTAAGTGGTTGGGACAATCTGCTCCATTTTGCACGAATGCTACCGGGTGTTGATGAATCAAGAATGAATGAAGTCATTGAGTTAGTTGGTCTTAAGGCTCGGATTCATGAAAAGGTGAAGACATACTCGTTAGGTATGAGGCAGCGGCTTGGTATAGCACAAGCTATGCTAAACAGACCTAAAATATTGGTCCTGGATGAACCGACAAATGGACTTGATCCCTCAGGAATCCGTGAAATGCGCCAGTTCATTAGGAAACTTGCAGAAGAAGAAGGCATGAGTGTTTTGGTATCTTCCCATTTACTGGGGGAAATACAACTTCTTTGTGATCGAGTGGCCATTATTACAAAAGGTGAAATCATCCAAACTGATACGGTAGAACATTTATTAAAGACTCAGGAAAAGATGATTTGGCGTGTTGAGCCATTGCAAAAGGGAAGCGAAATCCTTAGTGCGTTTACGGATATAATGGTGGAATACGATTATATCGTCACAAAATTTGATGAACATAGGACTCCCGAATGGAATGCCGCCCTGAATGTTGCGGGTGTGAAGGTACTTGAAATGAATCGTAGACTTCCAGCCTTGGAGGAGTTATTTTTACAAATAACCGGAAGTGGGGGTGCTGGAATTGAGTAACCTGATTCAAAATGAAATGATGAAGTTATTGGCAAAGAAACGGCTGCTCATCATTGGAATTATCGTAGGTATACTAGTGTTGATGTTTACATACGCACAATATAAACAAGTGGAGGAGCAAAGAGAGAAGTTAGGTACTGATGATTGGCGTACTGCAGTTCAACAGCAAATCATCGATACTCAGAACAGATTGAGCTCAAGCAGGATGTTGGATGAATGGAGAGAGCAGCTTCAGGTCACCCTAAAACAGCAGCAATATTATCTAGACCACGACATTAACCCTTCAGAACCTGGGGCTGCAACTTTTACACGTATGTTTTTGGAGAATTCAATAGACCTATTCATTCCCCTTTTAATCATGATTGTAGCCAGTGACCTCGTATCCTCGGAAAGTAGTCAGGGAACGATTAAACTCTTGCTCACTAGGCCTGTGAAACGATGGCAAATACTTTTGAGTAAATATATTACTTTGTTATTGGCTGTTTCCTTGATAGTGGCGATGACCGCTCTTCTCGCTTATTTTTTATCAGGTCTTGTTTTTGGGTATCATGGCTGGAATGCGCCGACCATTACCGGTTTTGGCATAAATGGCGGAGAAGTGGATATAAGCCAGGTAAGAATGGTCCAACAATGGAAATTCCTTTTGATGGATATGGGCCTAGTCTGGCTGGTGGCCGTAGTGGTAGGAACCCTTTCATTCATGTTGTCAGTACTAGTTAGAAGTACACCTGCAGGGATGGGTATCATGCTCGCCTCCCTAATATCCGGAGCCATTTTAAGCAACATGGTTTCTTCTTGGGAATCGGCTAAATATTTCTTTATGGTGAATTTAAAGTTGACCTCATATGTTAGTGGGACAGCACCTCCTATCGAGGGTATGACCTTATCATCATCTATGATTACTCTACTTGCTTGGTGGGCCATTGCCCTGCTTGTATCTTTTTCGGTATTTACACGGAAGGATGTTTTTTAATCGAGGAAGGCGTGTTGCACCAAGGCCGGTTTTTATTATTCAAAGGCGGGTATCCTTTTAAATGAAAGCAACGTTTAATAAATAAATAAGTGGAGGGGCTTATGGATAATAATAATTTGAACAAAAAAATCATTCCAATGACATCAGTATCCAGTGGGAAAGGTCAGTTTGTGAATAAGGATTTATATTGCTTTCCTATTCAAATTGTGAATGTCGTGTTCATAGGGTCACCAGATGAAAAGAAGTGGGTCCTGATTGATGCGGGTATGGCCGGTTCAGCAGATATGATCAAGAAAGAAGCTGAAGAGATTTATGGTGAGAATCATCCTCCAGAGGCCATTATCCTCACTCATGGACACTTCGACCATATCGGAGCACTAGTAGATTTATTGAAAGTGTGGAAGGTTCCGGTCTATGCACATCTAAATGAAATGCCTTATTTAACCGGCAAAGAGAATTATCCAGAACCTGATCCCACGGTGGAAGGTGGTTTGGTCGCGAAGATATCTTGGCTGTTTCCAAACGAGGGAATTGATTTGGCTGAGCAAGTTCAGCCCCTGCCGGATGACCATAGTGTTCCCGGACTTCCCGACTGGAAATGGATCCATACTCCTGGACACTCAACTGGGCATGTTTCTCTTTTTAGAGAAGGCGATCGAAGCTTGATTGCGGGTGATGCTTTTGTTAACGTCAGACAAGATTCCCTTTATAAAGTCATCACTCAGGAAAAAGAATTGACTGGTCCTCCACGCTATTTGACAACTGATTGGGATGCAGCCAAACAATCGGTATTAACCCTAGCTGATTTAAAGCCGAGGCTTGCGATAACGGGTCATGGTTATCCGATTGAAGGAGAGGAACTTACGAAAGGTTTAGCAAACCTAGCAAGGAACTTTGATTCTATTGCAAGGCCAGATTACGGGGAATACGTAGAATAAATAAGAAAGACTATTTTTCGAATAAAGTAAGATCTCATTTAGATGGAGGAATTATATGACGAAAATAAGAGATATTATGACATCCGATGTGGATTTTTGTACGGCTGAAGATAATGTATACGAAGCAGCTTTAAAAATGAAGGATGGTAATGTTGGAGTTATTCCCGTTTTAGAAAACAATCGTTTAATTGGTGTTATTACAGATAGGGACATTGTTACCCGTTCTGTCGCAGAGAAAAAACCAAATTCAACAAAAATCACCGATATTATCTCCACAGACCTTGTTACGGGTTCGCCGGATATGTCAGTGGAAGAAGCAGAGGATTTGATGGCGAGTGAACAAGTAAGAAGACTGCCGATTGTAGAAAAGGAAAAATTGGTTGGTATTATCGCTTTAGGCGACCTTGCCGTTCACAACCAGACAATTTCCGAAGCGGGTATCGCTTTACATTCTATTTCTGAGAACCGAGATCAGATTCAACATTAAAAACAAAAGAACTCTGCTAGCGGGAACGCTAGCAGAGTTCTTTTGTTTTTAAAGGTACTTATTAAACCATTCCTTGATTTCCACTATATGACGAAGACGCATTTTGGGTGACCCGCTTCGGGATACTTCATGGTTTTCATTTGGGAAGGAAACAAGCACCGCTTCTTTTTTTTGCCTTTTTAATGCTACAAAAAATTGTTCACTCTGTTCAATAGGACAACGATAGTCTTTTTCCCCGTGAAGTAATAGCAAAGGAGTTTGCACATTTGCTACATACTTTAATGGGGAGTGTTCCCATAATTTTTCTGGTGAGTTAATGACATCTCCTGAAATTTCCCATTCGGTGAAATAATATCCGATGTCACTGACTCCATAGAAACTTATCCAATTGCTTATGCAACGCTGGGTCACAGCCGCCTTGAAGCGGTTTGTATGACCGATAATCCAATTGGTCATGAACCCTCCATAGGAGCCACCCGTTACACCTAACTTTTCAGCGTCAATAAAGGAGTAGAAATCTAGAACATAGTCTACAGCAGCCATTAAGTCCTCATAATCCATTCCACCATAATCACCACGGTTGGCATCCGCGAACTCCTGTCCATATCCAACACTTCCGCGTGGATTGATGAACAATACAACATAGCCTTCATTCGCCAAAGTCTGAAATTCGTGAACATAGTTATTCGCATACATTGCATGAGGCCCACCGTGAATCTCTAAAATGAGGGGATACTTTTTATTATCCACAAATTCACATGGCTTCATGATCCAGCCGTGGATGAGGGTATCATCTGTTGAACGGAAGGAAATGGGCTCGGCAATAGCTATAGTTTTATCCTGTAAGTATTCATCGTTTACAAAGCTGATCTGTTCTTTATCGCCAGTCATGAGGTTATAAACAAATAAATCACCGGGATGAACAGGTGTACTTATGGCTACGATGGCATGATGGCTATCCGGGTTGATTGTTAACCCATATACATGTTGAGGCTCGAGGAGGGAAGGGTACATGGCCCCTTCAATCGATCCATAATAAACACCGGTATTTCCATAATCACTTATTAAGAAGTAAAAGCCTTGGCTGTCATTCGTCCACAGAATGCCAGGATCCACTGCGCCCATTTGGAAATCACCGATGGCGGAGCTTCCTATTTCAACGTCCCAACCTTCCGTCAAACATTGTATGGTTTCATCCAAAACAGAGTACAACCAGATTTTTGAAGAGGTTGCACCGGCAAATTCTTTGTTGTGGCCAATGTAGGAAAGGAATTCACCATTAGGGGACCATTTTGGATCACGGTAATATCCAGAGCTGCCAGTTACTTTTCGGGAAATTTTCGTCTTGACATCCATAATGTAGATATCTGTGAATAGGTCCAAATCACTTTTCCCCGGTGCACCGCTAATATAAGCGATTTGAGATCCATCTGGAGACCAGGCATTTGGGTGACTGTTCGTCAGATTTTCCGTTAGTAATATGAACTCACCATTTACTATATCTACCAAGACGAGTTGACTATAGTGATGATTGAAATATCCTCTGTCATCCCATTTGTATTTTATCTGATCATAACGCTGTACATCTTTGCATGAGGTTTCTTCTTCTTTTTCGGATAACACCGCCTTATTTTCAGGTACCATAGTGGATAGTAGCAGTTTTCTCGAACAAGGGGACCAGATGGGATTGGTTGCTCCATCGAGGAAATGCGTCAGCTGTCGGCACTCCCCACCGATTGAATGAATGATATGAACTTGTTTTTTTCCAGAACGGTCTGATAAGAAGCTAATGTACTTTCCGTCTGGTGACCAGCCTGGTGAGGTATCACGGTGATTCCCGAATGTCCATTGTTTTGTTTCAGTGGTGATCAGGCTATACATATATAAGTTGGAGATGTATTTTTCCGTTCGTTCATCGATGGTGGTTTGTACATAAATGACCATGCTGCCATCGGGTGAAAGTTTTGGATCGGTTACAGATTTCATCTGAAATAGGTCTTCTGCTGATATTCCTTTTTTGTGCATATTCTTCATCCTTTCATTTCTCGTCTCTATGTATTCGCTACAGGGAATTCCAAATCCTTTAGTAAATATTTTACACTTTGGAAACAAGTACACAGCGAATTTTCAGGCACGAGAATGAATAAGTGCCTAGGATGAAAAAATTCCGTCCTATGTATAGGCCGGAATAGAAGAAAAATCAGTCATTTCATTACTTTGGCATGTGTTTTGTATGTGGGCGGTGCGAAGGGATTTGAAAATCATGTTGCTCCATCATTTTGTAGTGTCGTTCAAAATGTGCGTACATTTTGTCTCCCTCTTCTTTAGAAAGCGCACCATATTCCACATATTTTTCAATTAACTCCTTTTTGTCTGCTAGTATCCTTTTTTGGATAGTGGCTAATTCTGTTTTTTGGGACTCTGTGAATTGTACGTTATCCTGCTTAACGGATTGTTGGTTTTCCTCAGCTGAAGCAGGAAGGATCGGCATGCAAAGTAATAGGGAAAAGATTGCAACCATTACACCTATTTTTTTCATTTAAAACACTCCTTTTAAATTTTTTTCACCATAAGGGTACCACCCATGAATATAATCTGGAAATTATCCTGATCAAGAACTTTACATGATTATCTTTTACAGTATTAACAGATTTATGTATATTTTTGTTGGCGGAAGAGTAGGTTTGTTAGTGGAAGATTGGGGTATTTTATATGTAAGATTAAATTTGCACACGCTTACGGCAATGGCTTAGAAGGATATCTGTAAGTGTTTGCAATGAAGGAAGGAAGAGAGTACAATGCTTTGGACGATAATTGGTGCCATCATCTTATTATGGATTCTCGGTTTGGTATTTAAAATTGCGGCGGGTTTTATCCACATCCTGCTTATCATTGCAGTCATATTGATCCTGGTAAAAGTATTTCAAGGTATACGCCGAAGGTAGACGTCGAGCGTAGCGCTAAATAGTATTAGTAATACACAGTTTATAAATTATAAAAAAAGTATCGGTTTCCTTGAATGAGGGTACCGATACTTTTTTCTGTCCCCTAATCAGGAGGCAGCTCACCCATCAGGCGTTTATGAATCCAAATGGCAGCCTGAGTTCCGTCCCCCATTGAAATGGTTACTTGCTCGGAATGGGCGGCAAGATCTCCTCCAGCCCATACTCCCAGAATATTTGTTTCTTTCGTACGTGGGTTCACATGAATATGATTTGTCTCATTTACATCAACACCAAGTTGTTTGGCAAGTGCATTATTTATTTTGTTCCCTTTAAATGCTACAAAAGCTTTTTCTGCTTCTATCCTTTTCCCATTTACCAATTGGATAGCTTGAAGATTTTGAGATTCATCGACTTTAACTTCCTCTACTTCTTCTTCGAATACAGGTATTTGGTTATCCTCTAGCTTTTTTCTGAACGTTTCATTGATCTTGGTTTTTGAATGGTTTACATAGATGATAGCTTTTGACCAATATAAAAGGGTGAGCGCCATGTTAGCCCCCGTATTTCCCCCGCCAATGACCACTGTTTGTTTATGCTTAATTTCATACCCATCACAGTCTGGACAAATATAAGTGGAGATACCAAGAGTAGGATAGAGATTCCTTATAGCTGGAATGTTATCGGTAACGCCTGTCCCAAGAAAAATCGTTTTCGCTTCGTAATGGATATCATCATCTGTGCACATTATAAAAAGATCCTCTTTTTTCTCGAGTGAGGTCACGGTACCGTCGAAGAACTCGACTCCGAACTTTTCTGCATGCTGTCTCCCTAGGCTCCTTAACCGTTTTCCGCTCACTCCTTCAGGCCAACCTAGAATGTTTTGATAGTCTTTAGCTATCAATGAACGGCCTTTCTGAGCGTCTATCACCGCTATATTGTGATTGTATCTTCCGAGTTGGATGGCAGCCTGTAAACCGGCGATGCCTCCTCCAATAATGATGCAGTCCACTTTTTTCATAATTTCACCGCCTGCTTTTAGGAGTTACCCTTTATGAGAAAAATATACCACTGAACATATACGAATAAACAAAGGTAAGACATAAAAAAGAGAGAAACCTCTATATATGGTTCCTCTCTTTTATAGGATAGCCTATTGGTCCTCTATGGGTTTGATCCATTCTTGTGCCCAGTTCTGTATCTCGTGAATCACCGGTGCAAGCGCTTCGCCTTTTTCTGTTAAAGAATATTCAATCCTGACAGGTGTCTCTGGGTAAACATCTCTTTTTACGATGCCTTCAGATTCCAAGTCTTTTAACCGTTCAGAAAGAATTCGGCCACTGATTGGGAAGGCAGATTCAATATTGCAAAACCGTTGAGGTCCATTAAGTAATTGATTGACGATCAATCCTGTCCAACGTTTACTCAAGATTTGCATGCCTTTTTCAAATCGAGGACAAAGTGTCACATTATTCATCATATCACCCCGTTGGTATTCATTATAAAGCATTTACCTCGCATGTAACAACTTTACTGAATATTATTTAGTTACTGTATAGGTTGTTATATAAAAAAGTATAGCTACTTACATATAGTAAGATTGATGGGTTGTGTTGACCAGAAATTGTCACATCTTTTAAAGAAATACTATTTCTTTAAGGTATTCTTTTAGAGATAGAGATAAGATCTATGATACGTTATTAGTATCTCAGGTCAGTATAGATGGAAGGATTAGTGGGATAAATGAGTGAATTACTACATGAAGCCATCTCCTTCATCAAGATATATCTTGATGAAATGGGTAAAACAGATGAAGAAGCGATGGATAGAATTAGTCAAATTAAAAAGGAAATCCAAGATACGGGTAGTTATAAACATACGCCGGAAGAATTGGAATATGGGGCTAAATTGGCCTGGCGAAATAGTAATCGCTGTATTGGTAGATTGTTTTGGGATTCATTGCGGGTGCTAGATAAAAGGGCTCTCCAAAGTGAGGATGATATTGTGTCTGCCTTGATTGAGCATATTGAATGGGCAACGAATGATGGAAATATCAGGCCAATCATCACCGTTTTTAAACAGCAGGACATTGAAAATAAGATAGAGATATGGAATCATCAGCTTATACGATATGCCGGATATGAGACGGAAACGGGCATAGTTGGGGATTCTAGTTCGATAGCTTTCACCAAACAGTGTCAGGCCTTGGGATGGGAGGGGAAGTATGGATCGTTTGATATCTTGCCACTCGTGATTCAAGTAGGCGGAAAAGTTCCAAGAGTATATGAAATCCCGAAAGAAATCATTAAAGAAGTACCAATTGGCCATCCTGAGTTTTCCTGGTTCCAGGACTTGGGTCTCAAGTGGTATGCTGTGCCCATTATTTCCGGAATGAAACTGGAGATTGGCGGTATTTCGTACTCGGCGGCTCCATTTAATGGATGGTATATGGGGACTGAAGTTGGGGCTAGAAACCTTGCGGATGAGGATCGCTACAATATGCTTCCCAGCATCGGAGAGAGAATGGGATTGGACATTCGAAGAGATTCCACATTATGGAAGGATCGGGCACTGATTGAACTGAATGAAGCGGTTCTATATTCGTTTAAAAAAGCTGGTGTGAGTATGGTTGACCATCATACAGCCGCCAAGCAATTTAAGCTTTTCGAAGAAAGGGAGGCATCATGTAAACGGAATGTAACGGGGGACTGGACATGGCTAATTCCACCTGTCTCTCCAGCAACGACGCATGTTTTTCATAAATCGTATCAAAATGAAATCGTTAAGCCCAACTTCTTTTATAAAAAGGCCCCTTACGTTAAATGAATGTTTACATTTAATGGGTGAGGGTACATATATATTAATCCAACGTTAAGGAGGAAGGTAATGATGGCATTAGCAAAGAATGTAGTACTGCTCGGAGTCGGAGTTGCCGGAGTCTCGTTTTTATCTAAAACGAACCGAGGGAAAGCGAAAAATGTATGGTCCAGTGCAAAAACGAAGGCAATGAGTTTTTGGAATAAACGACAATCGGTAGATCCCTTAATTGAAAAGGCAGGACATCCTGACCCATATGATCACGAAGACAATAAAATGGTGGATGAAGGCGCTATGTATAGCGTAAATTACTATAATACTGTGAAGCACACTTAAATGAAACACCATCGCTTGGGAAATATCCCAAGCGATTTTTTTATGAAATGATTTTTTTAGAAAGTTAACCAATTATAGCGCTTAAGAAACTAGTCAGCATTTTCATATGTTGTGAAAAGAGCTTGGGGAATTATTTATTGTGCTTTAGAAGATTTAGGATTAAGATAAAGGAATTGAAAGGATGTGATACGAGTGGGCATCAGTTCTTATGACGACCCTGAACCCAGTAAGCAAGAGGAAGCCGATATGATGCTAGACGTCGAGACTGTTATTCTCCATGAGTATCTACTCGAAGATGGTAAATTGAGCTTTCTCTAAGAAAGAGGAGGTCGTTTGAATGATTGAGATATACAAGACGAATGAAAGCCGCATGCTGAACGTAACCGATGAAATGACGAAAGGTTCATGGGTGAACATAGTGGCACCGACAGAAGATGAAATACAATATATTTGCTCCACTTTGCAAGTACCGATTAACTTCATGAAAGATCCATTAGATGATGAGGAACGGCCTCGTATAGAGAAAGAGGATGATCATTTACTGATTATCGTCGATTTCCCTTATTTGACAAAGGATGAAGCGGACTTGCCCATTTTTGAAACGATACCAATCGGCATGATTTTTACGAATGATTGTTTCATTACGGTATCTCTCAAAGATTCACCCATTTTAACCAATTTTAAAAATAATAAAATCAAAGGTTTTTACTCTAATAAGAAAACAAGATTTGCCCTGCAGATATTATTTGAAATCTCGTCCTATTATTTACGTTATCTTAAGCAAATCAACAAGATGACTAATGAAGCCGAACGAGAACTGCATCAGTCCATGAAAAATAAAGAACTGTACACCTTCTTGGCATTGGAAAAAAGTCTGGTTTACTTCACGACATCCTTGAAGTCAAACAAGGTTGTTCTCGACAAAATCCTCCGTTTTAATTACTTGAAAATGTATGAAGAAGATAAAGAATTATTAGAGGATGTAATCATTGAAAATGGCCAGGCGATTGAAATGGCAGAAGTGTACCTATCAATTTTGAGCGGGATGATGGATGCATTCGCATCCATTATATCCAATAACGTCAATAATGCCATGAAGTTCCTTACATCGGTTACGATTATACTAACGCTCCCGACTATGGTGGCAAGTTTCTATGGAATGAATGTGAATCTACCATTTGAGCATAACCCATATGCTTTTATCTTCACTTTATTAATTGCTATCAGTCTGGCAGGCACAACAGCCTTTATATTTTGGAAAAAGAAATATTTTTAAAACAACCGGCTTTCTAGTGAAGCCGGTTTTGTTATGAAGAAAAAGCATTCATGAATTCGCGAAACAAGGGGAACTTTAAACGTAAGAGAGGTGAATGCGATGACTGAATGGAATGAACAGGCAGCTCCCAATAATAATCTAAAGACTAGTGATATGAAACCGAAGCGAGCTGTGGGAGGAAAATCAAAGGCAGGGACAAATGGTGATGAACCATTAAAAAATGAGCAAATACAAGAAGAAATCCTTAAACAAAATTTATGAAGAATGAGAGACCGATATTAGGTCTCTTCCTGTCTTTAAGGAAAATAAGGACCATACATAAATTGCCCAAGGAAAGGAAATCATTAAACGTAGAGGAGGTGTGTGAAGATGTCAAAAATCGGTGTTGAAGAATCATTAACGAATATCCAAGAAGCACTCCGCGATAAAGGTTTTGATGTAGTTGAAATCAAGCAAGAAGCAGATGCGAAGAACTTGGATTGTTGTGTTGTAACAGGTTTGGAAACGAACGTAATGGGAATCAGCGATACTTCCATCAAAGCTTCCATTATAGATGCAGACGGTTTAACGGCTGATGAAGTATGCCGTCAGGTAGAAAACAAAATGAACTCCATCCAATAAGTAAAGAGTGCCTATCCTTGAATCGTGGTTAGGCACTCTTTTTACATTAACGTGGAGCGATGGAAATGTCCGGTTCTACCTCTACTTCCACGTTGCCTTTGATGGCACGCGATATCATACAAGAGGCCTCCGATTTATCCACAAGTTTTCGGGCTTTTTCCAAGTCCTTATCCGTAGCTTCATCAGTTAAAACAAGAGATGGTCGATGAATGATTTTCTTGTATGTGAATACCCCATTCGTAACATCCACAAAGGCTTCGGATTCCATCGTCAAACTGGCCTTTTCAATATGGCTTCTTTCAAGCATGGCCGCAAGCGTAATAATATAGCAAGTAGATGCTGCACCGAGCAGCATTTCATCTGGGTTGGTCCCAATCCCCGGACCATCCATTTCCGGAGGCACACTAATTTCCGTTTGTAGATTACCTGCCTGTATCGTACCACTGCCATTTCTTCCACCAGGCCAATTCGCGCGTAAATGAAAATGATGTAATGTCATAAGTCTCCCCCCTTACATTTCTTTAGTTTAAACCTTATTGGAGGATTTTGCTCGTGTAGAGTATGCACCATCCATAAGCTGTTGAAAATGATAATTCCAAACAGGCTGGGGCATGAGACTATTTTAAGCACAATATCGTATAGGCTTTTCTATAATAATATAGATTGTAAAAGAAATGATTTTATAATGAAGGGGCTGGGGAGTTGACTACATTGGATCTATTCGACTTGACGAATAAAACGGCTATTGTAACAGGAGGCGGGAGAGGTCTCGGAAAACAAATAGCGTTGGCACTGGCTATGGCAGGTGCAAATATTGTAATTGCTTCACGGAAACTTTCTGTATGTGAAGAAACTTGTAAATACTTACATTCAATGGGTACGAAGGCGTTGGCCATTGAATGTGATATTACGAACAAAAGCGATATTGATTCAGTTGTAAAAGAAACAATGGATCATTTCGGTAGCATTGACATTCTTGTCAATAATAGCGGGACCTCATGGTCTGGTCCGTTAGAAGATATTCCCGAGGATAAATGGGAAAAGGTAATGAACGTTAATGTTACAGGTACATTCTTGTTTTCACAGGCCGTAGCAAAAATCATGATGGCACAAAAATCTGGGAAAATTATTAATATCGCATCGGTATCAGGGCTTGGAGGCACTCACCCTGAGTTGATGGTGACCATTCCTTATAACACTAGCAAGGGAGCTATCATTACCTTGACAAAAGATCTTGGTGTCAAATTAGCTAAACATGGTATTCAGGTGAATGCGATAGCACCAGGCTTTTTTCCAACTAAGATTACAAAGAAAATCCTTGAAGAATCCGATTATGACATTCTTGGAAAAACTCCGGCACATCGATTTGGTAATGGTGAGGATTTAAAAGGAGCGGCAATACTTTTAGCGTCGAAAGCTTCAGACTATATAGTGGGGCATGTTCTGATCGTTGATGGAGGCATCGCCGCTACAATCTAAACAAAGAAGAGGGGAAACATTAATGCCAAAAAAAACAGATTTTTATAAAGGGTTAAAACTCTTGGGCACTCAAAAAGAACAAGAGTTAAATGATAAAATTCGTGAGTTCATTAATAATAGGAGATTTATTGAATCCATCAGCAACAATTCAAAGCAACAGGTTCCGCGTATAAATAAGTTTCAGGAAGCTTCGGAGAGAATGTCCATCATCATGAATTACCCAACCAAACAGGATGTTGCTAATGTAGCCAAATTAGTCATTCAACTTGAGGAAAAAGTAGACAAGGTTGAAGAGCTACTTTTACATCTCACTGAAGGGGAAAAACGATCCAGTAGAAGAAGTTCACGAAATAAAAAAAGGGAAAGTACAGGGCAGGTACGTGATAAAAAGAAGATCAGTGACTTTCTTTTTGATTCCTTATTATCCAACGCCAAGGTACAAGTAAAAGGTTTATGAACATGAAGGAAATGAATAAATCAGGTCGTAAAACTATGGCGACGCCTAAATGGAAACACTTCTTGGATATTCCAAATCAGCCGATGCCGGAAATGGGCACTACACCGAGGGTACGGGTTTGGAACAAGAACAAATCAACATTATGGTATTATCCGCCGATCAAAAAAAAATATAAAGTACCAGTATTTCTCATCTATTCATTGATTAATACACCTGTAATTCTTGATCTAGGACCAGGAAATAGTTTGATAGAAGCTTTTGTTAACGAAGGCTTCGAAGTGTATTTGATTGATTTTGGTAGTCCAGGCTATGAAGACGGAGATACGACGATAGATGATTATATTATAAAATATATCCGGAGTGGGGTACGGCGTGCGCTTCTTCACTCAGGTGCATCGGAAATTTCCATAATGGGCTTTTGCTTGGGTGGGACGATAGCTACGATGTATGCTGCTATTGCAAATGAGCCAATTAGAAACCTGATTCTTTCGGTGACACCCATCGATTTTAGTGATTCGCAAGTATTCGATCAATGGCAGGCCTCGATGAGGGATGGAAGTGCCAATTTTGATGAAGTGCTTGACATCATGAAAGTCATACCTGCCAGTGGGGTGAAAGATGGCATTCGATTAATCACTTCACCTATTTACTTTTCTCCATATTTATCTTTGCTAAATCAAGCGGATAATGAACAATATGTTCAAAACTGGCGTAGGTTCAACGCGTGGACGAATGGTCATGTCCCTTTATCTGGTGCAGTTGCAAAACAACTAACAGATGACCTTATTATCAATAACCGTCTGGTTAAGGGACAATTGAAAGTGAACGGTAAAAAAGCCAAAATGACGAATATTGATGCAAACGTTCTAGTTGTTGCAAGTGAAAACGACCGTTTAGTACCACAGGAAATGATTTCCCCCATAATGAGGCTTCTAAAAAGCAAGGACAAAACCTACAAACTCCTTCAAAGTGGACATGCTTCCAACAACTATGCCGGTAAGCTACCCCAGTATCTTAAAGAGTGGCTTCCTGCGCGATCATCACCCATCAAGAAAGTAAAATAGTACGGAGGAAGGGGTTATATACCATGATAAAGGAAAATAACGAATATAAAGTTACGTCAGTGTTGGGATATTTAGGATTTGCATCGGTCATATTCTCAAGGTTTTTTGCGGAACTTTAATTTAGAACAAATGAGGCTGGCTCACTCATGAACCAGCCTTTCTTTATGGAAAATATTTCACTCTCTCATCAAGCGGAACGATTTCTTTATCCCCTGGTTCAGCAGTTGGTTTTCCGAATGGCATTTGCGCAATTAGTTTCCACTTCCTCGGCAAATCCCATGTTTTTGTAACTTCCTCATCAATTAATGGATTGTAATGCTGGAGGTTGGCTCCAAATCCTTCACCCTCCAAGGCGGTCCAAACCACAAATTGTAACATGCCTGAGGATTGATTGGACCATATAGGGAATTTATCCGCATATGATTTAAATTGTTCCTGAAGATGTTCCACTATTGATTGATCTTCATAAAATAGTACAGTTCCATATCCATTTTTAAAGGAAAGCATTTTGTCTTCTGTTTGTTTAAAGTCTTTTTCATCAACGATTTTGCGGAGGGTTTCTTTGGTGATATCCCAAAACTGATCGTGGCTTTCACCTGTTAGAACGACTACTCTTGCACTTTGAGAATTGAACGCTGTTGGGGAATATTGAACAGCATGATCGATCACTTCCTTAATTCTGCTATTTGGGACAACCGCTTCTTTGCTGATTCCATAATAGGACCGTCTATCTTCAATTGCCTGCCAAAAATCTTTCTTCATGCTACTAACCTCCATTAAATCTACTACATAATTATGGTGCCTCGTAATGGTAGGAATATGTTAAGAAATTAATGGATTCAGGCCAATGGTGTTTACTTTTGGCATTGGTGAGGGTAGGTAAGTGGGGTATAAGCGGCGAGTAAAATCCGTCTTATTCTGCAATTGCAGGCTGACTTTTTGTTTTTCTTCTATATAATAGAATTATAGATAGCTTTCACTCGATCCTCATAGAGACCGCCCGGTGTTTCAACGAATTCTACAGGTTCGGCGTAGTTTTCATGGTCGTAGGGATTCATTAAGCCTAGGGGTGTTTACAATTGAGACACGGAATCGCTCGCCTAGGCATTTTGTTAGTTTGCGGTGCAACTTTTCTATGGTCCGAGTACATAGGAGATGTTCTTTCGCGAAGAAGAGATCACGAATCATAAAAATAAGTATTTCTGAGTAAGAGTATGAAAATATAAGAGGAATTCAGTCAGGCTTTGGCAATGAGGTGGTCCATTCACACTCTTTGTGGAAGTGATCATGGCTATTCTTTGATCTGAGCACTAATGATAATTGAGAGGGGATAAAAAATGATTTCAATAAATCCTGAAAGCTTAAGTGAGCGGGAAAATTATAAATTTCTGACGGGGAGTATAATTCCAAGACCCATTGCTCTTATTACGACACAATCAGAAACTGGCATAATAAATGCAGCACCTTTTAGTTTTTTCAATATAGTCAGTTCCAATCCTCCCATGCTTTCTGTTTCTGTTCAAAGAAAAAAAGGAGTCCAAAAGGATACCGCCCGAAATGCGATTAAAAGTGGGGAATTCATCGTTCATATCACAGATGAGGACATTGTTGAAGATGTTAACCAAACGGCGGCAGAGCTCCGACCTGAAGAGAGTGAATTAACTCTCACTAAATTTACCACTGTTGCTAGTGATAAAGTGGCAGTGCCTGGCTTGAAAGAAGCAAAAGTGCGTTTTGAATGTAAATTGGAACGAGCTATTCCTTTAGCGGGTTCAGTGGACGATCCAGGCTGTGATTTATTAATAGGTAGAGTAGTCTGCTATCATATCAACCAAGGCATCTATCATGAAGGAAGAATCGACCAGAATGGCCTTAAGCCGGTAGCTCGTTTGGCTGGACAAACTTATACGAAACTTGGGGAGTTATTTGAACTACAACGTCCTTGATTCCCCCTCGACCCTTAATTTGACAAATGGCGATATCTATCAATAGATATCGTCCTTTTTCATAGAGAAGATTTCTTATGAATTAGGTAACCATTTCAGGTGGCATGGCTCATTTTTTCAAGTACATTCTGGATTTAAAGTGGTTCTAATAATGTATGGAAGGCATAGGGTTTGATGATGTAGTAAAATATGTAAGGGGGACCCCCAGTGACAGAAGGATTACATAGTATTGACTTATCCGTACCTATTGAGAAAGTTTGGGCATTTGTCAGTGATATTGAACAATGGGCACCGCTAGTGCCAGGCTATATCAAGCACGAACTATTAAATGAACGCACCCTTATTTGGGAGTTTAAGAGTGATCTCGGTTTAATGAAAAAGAAAATCAAGTTGGCAGTTGAGATAATGGAATGGCAAGTACCAAATAAGATCACGTTCAATCTTCAGGGAATAAACGAGAAGTTTGATGGATATGGTTACTTTTTGGCTGAAAGTGTAGAAATGAAGCGAACAAAGATGACTGGGTGCTTAGATATTACAGCAAAAGGAGCAAAGGCCCCTATTATCAACGCATTAATGAAATCCCATGTCCCACAAATGACGGTTGAATTTGCTGAAACCATTGCTCAAAGGGTTCAATTGCAAAAAAGGTGATTTGGTACATTGGCTAAAACATCTCTCATGGGGTATAAGATGTAAAATACGTTTAAACTCTGGGAAAAGGGATGAACATAGTAATAAGCACGTGGTAAGATAAAGGATGTAAAGTGAAATAGGAGGTAAACCTCACATGGAATATGAAAAGCAAATGAAGAACCGTGTTAAACGGATAGAGGGTCAACTACGGGGTATCTTGAAAATGATGGAAGATAATAAGGATTGTAGGGAGGTAATCACCCAATTGTCTGCTACAAGATCTGCCATAGATCGGACGATAGGTGTAATTGTAAGCTCCAATCTTGTAGAGTGTGTACGCGAAGCAAACGAGTCTGGAGACAAGAACCCTGATGATCTTGTTAAAGAAGCAGTTAATTTGTTGGTGAAAAGTCGCTGATGATTAAAGATTCTTCTTACTTTTACATGGTAGAGGCAAATCATAATATGGGTAGAGTATTACGTAGGTATCATCAATTTTCATTAATGGATTGGATCCAGCACCGCTTATATAGGGAAGCTGGATTTTTTATTTGAAATCTCGGGAAATGCAACTACATCTTGGCCAGTTAGAGCACGATATCGCTTTGTTATAAAAGGATTTGCGTGTTATTCTTAAAGGGATAAAAATTATGTGAGGGAATTGCCATGGAAATAACGCAAATTACATCCGTATTATTCGGTCTCATTCTTATTTTAAATATATTATTTGCCACGGTCGTAATATTTTTTGAAAGAAAAGAAGCAAGCAACACATGGGCCTGGCTGTTAGTCTTGTATTTCCTTCCCGTTGTTGGTTTTATTTTATATCTCCTTTTCGGGACGAGTTTGAGACATGCCCACTTGTTTCAGTGGGAGGACAAAAAGAAGATCGGGATTGAGGAAATCCTAAAAAAACAAATGATTGACCTTAGCACAGACGATTTTCCATATCGTAATAATTCATCGAGCCATTATCGTGATTTGATCTATATGCACCTTCGATATAATGATGCCGTATTAACGGAAGATAATCAGGTTGATATTTTTACGGACGGAAGAGAAAAGTTCGAACAACTTTTTAAGGATATTGAAGCGGCTGAAAATCATATACATATTCAATATTACATTATCCAAAGAGATGTTCTGGGCAAGCGGTTCATCGAGGCTTTGACCAGAAAAGCCAATGAAGGAGTGAAGGTCCGCTTATTATATGATGAATTGGGATCGAGGAAATTGACAAAAGGCTTTTTTAAGGAGTTTAGACAAGCAGGTGGGCGAGTGGAAGCGTTCTTTCCATCTAAGTTGAAATTCATAAATTTACGCTTGAATTTTCGAAATCATCGTAAACTCGTCATTATTGATGGGGAAGTCGGTTATGTTGGCGGCTTTAATGTAGGAGATGAATATTTAGGGTTGAATCCCAAATTTGGATATTGGCGTGATACACACCTTCGAATCAAGGGCCCTGCAGTTAAAGCCATCCAAACCCGTTTCATTCTGGATTGGAATCAAGCATCGAAGCATCATGACATAACCTATCAACCGCATTATTTTCCGACCCCTGTTTATCAAGGTACTACCGATTTGCAAATTGTAACCAGCGGACCCGATTCGGAATGGGAACAAATAAAGAATGGCTATATTAAATTAATTTCTTCAGCGAGACATTCAATTCTTATTCAAACTCCTTACTTCATTCCGGACGCAAGCTTATTGGATGCGCTCCGAATTGCAAGTTTATCGGGTATTGATGTAAATATCATGATTCCCAATAAACCTGACCATCTTTTCGTATATTGGGCAACCCTCTATAATGTTGGAGAGTTATTAAAGGCAGGGGCTAAAGTATATATCTATGATAAGGGCTTTATCCATGCAAAAATGATTGTCGTGGATGAAGAAGTTTCTTCGGTCGGGACGGCAAACATCGATGTCCGAAGTTTTAAACTGAATTTTGAAGTGAATGCTTTCATTTATGACGAAGGAATTGCCGAAAAATTGACGAAGATTTTTTATAGAGATATAGAGGTTTCCAAACCGTTAACCATAGAAGAATTTGAAAAACGTTCTAAGTGGATTCGATTTAAGGAGTCCATCGCGAGACTGGTATCACCGATTTTATAATGTGGTGTATCGGATAAAAATACATTTAGAAAAAGGCGGGATATTGCGGTGAAAACTTTTATAATCACAGGGGCCTCAAGAGGTCTAGGAGCAGCTCTAGCAGAGCAGTGCTTGAGCGACGGGAATCATTGTATCTTAATTTCTCGTACCCCACATCCTGAAATGGCTGAAAAAGCAGTTATGGCCGGAGCGAAGCTTAGTTTCATCTATATGGATCTATTCGACGGTTCACAACTTGCGCCATTAATCGATAAGATTTTTACAGAATTGGATGAAGATAGTGATGTTTATTTTATCAATAACGCAGGTGTTATTGATCCAATCAAGACAGTTGGGAATTTAGCACAAGAAAATATAGAACTCAGCCTACGTGTGAACTTCATGGCACCTGTTGTGTTGGCGGATGCATTCATCAAACGTACAAAGGAATGGAAACAAAAAAAGGTGATGGTCAATATTTCATCAGGAGCAGCCAAGAATCCTTATCATGGCTGGGCAGCCTATTGCAGTACAAAAGCGGGTCTTGAAATGTTCACCCGTGTAGCTGGACTAGAACAGGAGAAAGAAACTTATCCGACGACGCTCATATCTTTTTCACCAGGGGTGATGGATACAGGAATGCAAGAAACCATCCGTTCTGCTGATGAAAAGGACTTTTCAGACAGAACTAAATTTCATGACTATAAGGAAAAGGGGCTGTTGAGGAGCCCAGAACTCGTGGCAGAAAAACTGTTGCAATTGTTAGAGGTCAATAAGTTGGAAAATGGGAAGTTTTACGAACTCAATCAATTACTTTGATCTTTATGAATAGGTAGCAAATAAGCTCTAGTAAAAGGGGACCTCCATATAGAAGGTCCCTTTTGCCTTCCTTAGAACCTGATTATCCATGGAATTGTTGAAAAATCAAAGCCTCTCCTCTATGTGTGAAACTAAGCTCCTATTTACATAACAGCGTCTAAGGGTACAAGCTATATCCCTGCTATCCTCATGTTAAAACTAATTAGATGAAATTACACATTTAGGCCATATCAATAGAATACATTAATGATAAAGGTCAAAATGAAAAGTGTAGTGACACTAGTATAACTTTACATTTACTTTTGTGAGGAGTGGAGGGTGAGATGACAATCCAGGTCGTCAAAAGAGGAGATACTTTAGAGGCCATAGCTCAAAAGTACAAGGTTGATTCTGCAAGGATAGTGGAAGTGAATGGTCTGGAAACGACAGCACTGGTTCCTGGTTTAGCCCTATATATCCCCGAGACAGGAGTTAGAAACCGTACATATCTAATCAAACAGAATGACACGCTTTCAGGGATTGCAAAGAGATATATGACGAGCGTATCAGCCATTAAAAAAGCTAATCCGGGTCTATCAGCCATACTTAAGATAGGGGAAAGAATACTCGTTCCTTCCCCCTATAAGAAAAGATTGATTACGATGGGCTTTTCTTTTCCAGTTTCAAGCGGTACAGTGTTTGAAATGCTTGAGGAGAACGGGGATAAGCTAACCTATCTGGCTATTGTAGCCTATTCATTTACGCAGGCAGGCTTTGCCTATATAGAAGGTGACGATTTACCCCTTATAGAGAAATGTGAGCAAAATGGAGTGACACCTTTATTGATGATTCGGAATTTTCAGAACGGGAATTTTGATGCGGACTTGGCGGGTGATGTCCTCACCAGTTCCATTTATCGTAGAAATCTCATCACAAGTATGATGAATTTCGTGAAGGAAAAAGGGTATGGCGGAGTGAGTATGGACCTGGAATTCGTCCCTCCAGGTAAACGGGAGGAATATGTGACTTTTTTACAAGAGCTAAAAGCGGAATTGAACGGACTGATTTTACAAGTTAATGTACATGCGAAAACGGAAGATAATCCAGAAAATCGAATTGTTGGCGGACATGATTATAAGGGCATTGGAAAGGTTGCCGATTTAGTCGCCGTAATGACCATCGATTATGGTTACCCGACCGGCCCCCCAGAACCAATTTCCCCTATTTGGTGGATGACTGAGGTCATCCAGTATGCTATATCTACGATGCCTGCGAATAAATTACAGGTAGCCATTCCTATGTACGGATATGGTTGGCTCGTCCCTAGCAATGAGACGAGCGCGATGTCAGCACAAAATGCCCAAAACTTAGCAATCGCAACAAATTCAGAAATTCGCTTTGATAGGAAAGCCGCCTCTCCTACTTACTCATATACAAAAGAAAACTCAGAACATATCGTTTGGTTTGAAGATATTCGCTCAATAACTGCAAAATATCAAGTGATTGATGCATATGAACTGGCTGGTACCACCTATTGGCATATTGGTTTGCGTTTTCCACAGAATTGGGCATATATACAGGAGAATATTTTGATAATAAAATAGTTATACAGTTTTTTTCGATACGAATAGGGAAACGATGAGAGACAGAAATAATTTATGTAATACCACTCAAAGCATACAGAGTAATGACAGAAGTTTTTAGTAAATCATGCCCATTCATTTGCAACTTGCCATTCCTTTGCTAATATATAAGCATACAGAAAAAATAGGAGTGTTGACTGTGGCTGAAACTCCAGCAGAAACTAAGGAACTGGTTCACTATATTGAACCAAAAGGAGATTATATCTCTTTTTCAGATGAAGAGGATTATATTGCAAGAGGGGTAGAGTGGAAACTGTTCACTGCTCGATCAGTAAAAAAAGAATTACTATATAAAAGTGGAAGCTTTCAAACAAAAGTAAAGTTGGCCGGTTATGAACAATATGGAAATGGTCTGGATACTATTGTTGTCGAATTTGATAATGGCAGGCTTAGCTGTATTCATCCCGCTTATTTAAAGGAAATGCAAAGTTCGAATTTTGGGAAAGAATTATTGAGCGGTCCTGCTGCTCCAGGGTCTTTGACCGAAGTTGTACAGGATGCGAAAGGTAAGGGAACAGAGGACCCTGGAAAGAGCAGCACTGAAGCGCCGAAAGCTACACAAAAAAAGGAAAAGTCAAAGAGTAAAAAGGAACCGGCTAAACCGAAATTGGACTTACCTGCTGAAAAAGTTCATTTTACGGCAACAGTCAAAGAGTTTACAGCCAAAATGAATCATTTTACGGGTGAAGAGGATGAAGTCATCTTATTAGAAAACGTAAAAGTTACCTCGGATCCAGAACTTCTCATTGGGGATGCATGGTGTGGTTATAGCAAAACTTTAAAAAAAGCTGAACTTATAGAAGGCGACGCTCTAGAATTTGACGGAAAAGTCGTAGAGAAGAAATACAATAAGGAAATTCGTTATAAAGTGAACAACCCATCCAAACTGGTTAAAAGCACGGAAGCTTGATTCTATAATCATATTTTTTAAAAAAGTGGTAATAGGCCCTTGGTCTACTACCATTTTTTGTGTTATAAAAGATTCAAAATACGGCGTCGGATGGCCCTTTGTAAGTACAATCCCGTTTTGCTTTTATTATGATTCATTTAAATGGCTTTGGAGATAATACAACTTATGAAATCATAAAAAGTGAAGAGGGTATGCCTGATATGAAAAAATTAATGTTATTGCTTAAGCAGGGCAATAAATCAGCTTTTATTGCAGCCTGTGTTAATAGTATCATCGCCATTTTAAAGGGAATTGCCTATTTTATGACCGGAAATGTCGCGATGTTCGCCGAAACACTCCATTCTTTGGGGGATGCTGCCAATCAGTTTTTCGTTTTCATTGGTTCTGCCTTAAGTAAAAAGGCACCGACAGAGCGCTTCCCGGAAGGCTTTGGCCGTTTGGTGAACCTGGTGCTTTTAGGAGCTGTATTGATTGTTGGGATCATGTCTTATGAAACGATAAAGGAAGGCTTCCATCATATTTTGCATCCTACTGAATCAACTGGGATTGTCATTAACTTAACCGTTTTATTCGCAGCGGTTGTCCTTGAATCCTATGTCCTGTTTAAAGCAATGAAAGAAGTGGTTAAAGAAGTGAATATCGAAGCAAAGGGGGCTGCTGCGGTTATAGTTAAAAGCTTTTCGGGTTTAAGGCGTGCAAAACCAGCCACAAAACTGGTGTTTATGGAAGATATGGTAGCGACAGGTGGTGGTCTACTCGCAATCATAGCGATTTTACTGGCGAACTTCACTCCTTTTAGGCAAGCAGAAGGGATAGCTTCTGTATTCATTGGACTCGGAATGTTTTACGTAGTGGGTCGGGTATTCCTTGAAAATGCAGCAGGTGCACTAGGTGAAGCTGACGTTGATATGCGCCTGAAAATCGGAACGATGGTCATGAAAGATCCAGAAGTTCGTGATATTCAGAAACTTGCCGTTATTAAAGAAGGGGAAAACTTTCATGTGGAACTTGAGGTTGAGCTGGATGCGCATATAACGATTGCTGAAGCAGATATGATAAAGGACAGATTGATTGCAGAAATCTTCAAAGAAAGAGGAGTCACGGATGTCATTATAGAGTTCGATGAAAATGACGGTGTTGCAAATTGGCAGGAAAAGATTCATTCCAAAGTGAAGGAAGAGAAAAAGAAGAGATGAGCAAATTTTTGAGTAAGTAAGATGAGATCTTTTACCTATACAATCAGATTTCTTCCTTGGAACAGCAAGATACAGTATGCTATAGGTATCTACATAGAAAAGAGAAAGGGTGTTTATTCATGGATAACATAGACATACGATTAGTTGCACTCGATATGGATGGGACGCTTTTAAATGAAAAAGGGGAGATTTCAGAAGAAAATCGACGTACGATTAAAGAAGCAGAACAGCGGGGAGTTCATGTAATTTTGAGTACGGGAAGATCCTTTGCTACATGTAATGACTTTGCCAAGTCCATGGAACTTCAATCATACTTAATAACGGTCAATGGCAGTGAAATATACAATAACGATGGTGAATTGGTGGAAAGGCATATTGTCGATAGCGAATATGTACAATGGATGTGGGAATTAAGCCAAAAGCATGGAACCCATTTCTGGGCAACCAGCTGTGATCGTGTCTACCGGGCTGAGATGCCCGAAAAAATTAATGAATCACAATGGCTTAAATTTGGATTCGATACCAAGGACGATGCCATCCGTCAACTGATTATGGAAGAGCTTAGGACAAAAGAGAATCTTGAAATCAGTAATTCCAGCCCAACGAATATTGAAGTGAATGCTCATGGCGTAAATAAGGCAAAGGCAATTGAACGTGTTTGTTCAATGCTCGATCTTACTATGGACCAAGTCATGGCAGTAGGGGATAGTCTAAATGACCTTGCCATGATTCGAGAAGCAAAAATAGGAGTAGCTATGGGGAATGCCCAACAAATCGTTAAGGAAGAATCCGATTGGGTGACCTCGACCAATCAGGAAGATGGAGTGGCAAAAGCGATACGTAAATGGGTACTTTCTTAATAATGAAAACGATGCTGTATGTGGAATCGCCTTCCATATGCAGTTTTTTTCTACACGTTAAAATGGACAATTATTTCTTGAAAATTTTGTATTTTAGAAGTATGATACTCTTGTAGTGTAATATTTTGGTAATATATTAACATTGGGAGGTTATAATGATGAGCAAATCTATTCCTGAGCACTGGTGGAGTCAACTTTCTTTACCGGTCATATCTGCACCCATGTTTTTAATTTCTGGTCCGGATTTAGTAAAAGAGTGTTGTTTGAATGGGGTAATAGGCTCGTTTCCAGCTCCGAATGCAAGGCCTATCGAAGTCTTGGACCAATGGATGGGTGATATTAATGATACACTCATTTCGGCAAGGGACAAGGATCCAAACAGCAAAATCGCGCCGTGGGCGATGAACATGATAGTCCATAAATCCTATAGTCGCCTAGAGGAAGAATTGGAATTGGTCAAAAAGCATCAGCCTCCCATCATCATAACTTCACTCGGATCGCCAAGACATGTTGTGGATGTTGTACATAGCTATGGAGGCCTGGTTTTTTCTGATGTCAGCAGTGTGGATTTTGCAAAAAAAGCCGCTGAATCCGGCGTGGATGGTTTAATCCTTGTAGCATCAGGTGCAGGAGGACATGCAGGTGAAATAAATAGCTTTGCTTTTGTGGACAGTGTCAGGACATTCTGGGATGGAATCATTCTACTCGCCGGATCAATTAGTACGGGTCATAGTATATTGGCCGCCCAGGCTGCAGGAGCTGACTTGGCTTACATGGGCACCCGTTTTATCGTGGCAAAAGAGAGCATGGCGAATGACCAATACCGTCAAATGCTTGTAGAGTCTAATCAAGATGATATTATTTTGACTGATGCATTTTCAGGTGTTAACTGCAATATGCTTAAACCAAGTATTAGAAAAGAAGGATTGGATCCAGAGCAATTAGCCAAAAAAGAAAAAGTCGATTTTGATAGCATGTCAAAATCATCGGAATCTAAAGCATGGCGTGATATCTGGTCTGCAGGTCATGGTGTCGGCGCCATAAAGCAGATTGATACAACAGCTGGTATTATCAAGCAACTCGAAAATGAGTATCGTGATTCCCTTGGAAGATTAACCGAACAGGCCGGAAAAATAAAAGGAATCATATCTAGATGAATTGAAAGCGCTTTAGCTGATTTGTGAAAGTTGTAGAGGGTCCATACTGGGCCCTCTATTTTAATTGGACATGATCCTATTGCATGAATTTGGTAGTGATTTGGAATGGATAATTTCCGAGCATTATATACAATTCTGATGATAGCTGAATAACGCAAAGCCCAAAATCCTATCCATGACCACATTCAGGAAAATCGTTATCATTTTGAATTCTAACGATTAAAAGGTTGAAAAATAACATAAGAAATGGTATATTACTCGCAGATAATGACCGAATGAATGAATTGGTCAGTACTTCTTGGAGGAGGATTTGAAAATCATGTTTAAATCGTTAAAGGGTGAATTTTTGGCGATTATAAAGAATCCTATAATACTAATCTCAATCATAGGGATCATCAGTATTCCCCTTCTTTATAGCGGAACGTTTTTGTGGGCATTTTGGGATCCATACGGAAAGGTTGACCAACTGCCGGTCGCCATTGTCAATAATGACGTTGGGGCTGAATTTAATGAAGAGGAACTCACCATTGGAAAAGATTTAGTGGGAGAGTTGAAGGAAAAGAAAGACTTTGATTGGCATTTTGTTAGTCAAAAAGAAGCGGATCAAGGACTGAAAAATCTGGACTATTATATGAAAATAGAAATTCCAGAGGATTTCTCTAAGAATGCAACCACTTTGCAAGATGATGAACCGGAAAAATTGGATTTGATTTACACATCTAATGAAGGCTATAACTACATTTCCACTAAGATTGGTGATGCCGCATCCGAAAAAATCAAGGCTGAGGTTTCTTCAGCAGTTACGAAAACTTATGCGGAGTCGATGTTCGATAGTTTGCAAGATGTTGCCAGCGGCCTTAAAGATGCTAGCGATGGAGCAGGTGAGCTGAAGGATGGTACGGATAGTGTGAAAGACGGAACAAAAGAACTAGGTACCGGAATTAACTCTGCCAAAGAAGGCGCAGAGAAAGTGGATGAAGGAATTAGTTCTGTTCAGTCAGGATCGGTTGAAATCCAAAATAACCTTGAAAAGTTGGCCGAAAAATCGGTGACCTTCTCGAATGGTGTCGGTTCAGCAGCGAGTGGCTCAAAAGAGCTAAACCAAGGATTACAGCAATTCAGTTCTGGTTTCGGGCAAATGAAAGCAGGACAAACGGAACTTTTAGAGGGAGCAAAGAAATCTGAAGCAGGAACGGGTACGTTAGCAACAGGGTTGCAACAATCCTTGGAAGGTTTCAATCAGATTGAAGGAAAACTTCCAACTCTGTCTGAAGGAGCTAATGGTGTAGCGGCGGGTGCAAGTCAACTTTCATCTTCATTGAACGATTGGAGTGCTGCTGCCAGTGAAGCAAAAACAGGTGCGGCTCAAGTTTCTGCGGGGCTCGATGAAGTTATTTCCGGATTGAAACAACAATCTCAGGCTTCGGAAGACCCAGCTGAAAAAGCGCGTTTGGAAGGTCTTATTACATCATTGACTAAAATTAATGAGGGAAGCAAGGGAGTTTCCGAGGGAGTAGGTAAACTTTCAGCTAGTGCTTCTGAAATTTCCAAAGGCAGTACAAGTCTTAGCGATGGTGCCAGTCAAGTTGGAAAAGGAACGGACGCGCTTAGTGATGGTTTCAGCCAATTGTCCGAAGCACAAGGAAAACTGGCTAGTGGAGCAAGTGAACTAGAAAGTGGACAGGGACAATTGGTAGCCGGTTTAACGACATTCGGTGAAAGCATAGATACGGCTCAGAATGGACTTGGTCAATTAACGGAAGGCAGCAATAATTTGGTCACGGGACTTGACCAATTAGAAGATGGTTCCAAGCAATTATCTAGTGGAACTTCCCAACTTTCAGAAGGATCGAAAAGTCTGGTTGCTGGAACAGATAAATTGAAAGACGGATCATCGAGCCTGACCAATGGAATGGGAGAATTGGCCAATGGAGCCATTAAGCTTGAAGATGGCGTTGCCAAACTCTCGGATGGATCAAAAGAATTACATGATGAGTTGAAAGATGGAGCGGAGGATGCAAGTGACATCAAAGCGGATGATGATGTCTATGATATGTTTGCAAGTCCGGTTAAAGTCGATAAAATGCCAATAAATAATGTACCGAATTATGGTACAAGTTTTGCACCATATTTGGTTTCATTGAGCTTGTTTATTGGAGCAATCGTATTGACGATTATTTTCCCGTTGAGGGATCCAGCCGTCATTCCTAAAAATGGGTTCGGTTGGTTTATCAGTAAATATAGTGTCATGGCTCTAGTCGGGCTAGGTCAAGCCATTTTGGTGGATACGATATTGATATTAGGCTTAGAAATTGAAGTTACAAGCATCCCGCTATTCTTCATGATTAGCATTATGGCCAGCTTCACTTTTATGGCGATCATCCAGTTCCTAGGTGCAGCTTTCGATAACCCGGGGCGTTTTATAGCCTTGCTTATTTTGATTCTTCAGCTGACTAGTAGCGGGGGGACTTTCCCGAATGAATTGGTGCCTAATTTCTTGCAACACTTTACACCATTCTTACCGATGACTTATTCAATTAATGCTTTTAGAGCGGTTATCTCCACAGGCGATTATGGTTTCATGTGGCATAATCTTGGCACTTTGGCGATTTTCTTGGTAGTGGCTTTGATTCTATCTATCGTTTACTACAGCTTAAGGTTCAAAAAGCAAAAAAATGCATTAGCTAAAGAAGAAGAGTTAGCGGTATAAGGGAAGGCGGACTCAATCTGAGTCCGCTATTTTTTTGAATGGGTGTAGGTGATAACAACGACAATATGGTGAGCCAGTCTCATTCGTTATATCGTTTTAAAGAGTGTTGGCTTTTTTTGCAGAACGGAATACACGTGGAAAAGCAGGAAAATTCACTGGGGATTTTCCTGCTTTTTTTATACATGAGATTTTTGAGAAGAAGGCGAATATTTTCTCATTGGTTTTTTAGCGATAACATCCTTTAAATAAGGAAGGCCTAATGGATTTGATTTTTGCAACAATTGCATTAAGTATGAAATGTCATCCATGGCTCGATGTGTTTGAAAGTTAGTGATGTCATGGGCTTGAAGCAGGGTTAATAGTTTACTATTTAGGAAACCATATTGTTTCCAAGGGACATTTCGCATTGTACAAAACCACTTATGATCATTGATTTCCGGATACATCTGGTAGAGAAAACTGCGGTCAAAGGAGGCGTTATGGGCGAAAATGGAATCGGCACGGTTTATATATGATTTGATTTTTTCATCATGAAAACTTTTCCCCTCTACAGAACTATAGGATATTCCATGAACTCTGTATGCTTGACCGTAATTCCGTTTTGCTTGATATGAGAGTGGTTCTCTTAAAAATGAATCTTGTTCAATTAGACTTAAAATATTTCCAGTCTCGCTGTTATAGGTGAAAAGGATTAAAGCGAGTTCGATAATTTCATCCGATCCCGGTCGCAATCCTGTCGTCTCAACATCCAGAACTAAACCTACTCTATTAGACAATTACTTTTCCTCCAATGTATACTACTATCTGAAATTTTTTATTTAGCGAACGGAGTATAATATCAGCCGTTAAAGACTAGTATAATATAAAAGTTTAAAAAAAGATGCAAACAATGAAAGGAGCCATCTATACATTCAGGGGGATTTTTATTAAAGCCAAAGGGTAAAGAAAAAAATGCAGCGAATAAGCTGCATTTTTTCTTATTTTCCGATGAATTGCTGCGTCCAATAACGGCTGTAGGTTCCGCCTTGAACATATCCAACTCCAATATGCGTATAATTCCCATTCAAAATGTTGGCTTTATGTCCGGGACTATTCATCCATGATTTCATCACTGCAGATGCACTTGTTTGGCCAGCTGCAATATTTTCCCCTGCATATGTATAACCAATACCAAAGGACTTCATCATGTCGAAAGGGGAACCATAGGTAGGACTTGTATGGCTTAAGTAATGATTGTCACGCATATCCCCTGATTTTGTTTTTGCAACATTTGAGAGCTCTTGATCCAATTCCAAGTCTTTCAGTCCAGCTTTTGAACGTTCAGAATTTACTAGGTCAAGAACTTGTTGTTCAACTGAAGAGTTACTTTCGTGGGTTGTTTCATTTTTGGTGGTGGGTATGGAGATAGCCTGGCCAATTTTAATTTGATTAGGATCATCTAAAATAGGATTCGCCATAAGCAAATCGGAAAGGCTGATACTATGTTCAGTAGCAATCTTCGTTAAAGTATCTCCATTATTCACTGTATAGGAATTGGACCCTAAAGCCACAGTTGGGAAAAGTAGCGATAAAGTTAGTACAGACGGTAAAATTATTATCTTCATTGAACTTCCTCCTTTTACAAAATTCAGTAATGAAAATCTAGTATGCTATAAAATTAGGATAACGTAAACTGGTTAATTTTTGAAAAGGGGAAAACCAGGATGAAAGAATTAGCTCTATCTAAAAAGAAAGTAGGTACATACTATCTTGATTTGGATGGCGTAATGGTATAGCTAGTCCATTGTCTCCGTATGATATCCATCAATATTTGTTCGGAAAGAATTATTTTTTTGTTTGCATTTTACCATGATAAGGGTAAAGAAGGATTAGTTTATAAGACTCTATTGTATAGATATAGAACTAAAACAAGTACAAATCGTACATTAATAGGAAGGTGAAGGTAAGGATGGATTTGAAATCCGGAAAGTTATATTGGAATGAGACTTACCATGAAGAAATGAAATATCCAATATTGGAAGAAGACATTATGTGTGACGTTTGCATAGTGGGATCTGGTTCGTCCGGAGCACATTGTGCTTATTTTTTCGCTGAGACGGGACTTAATGTGGTTCTTGTAGATAAGAGGGACTTAAGTACAGGCAGTACGGTGGCTAACACGGGTCTTTTACAATATTCAAATGATAAATCCTTAACTTCTCTGATTCATAGTTTTGGAGAAGAAGCTGGTACTCGACATGTCCAGCTCTGCTTGGAAGCCATACGTACGCTTGAAAAAAAGGTTGTCCCAAGCTTAGCTGATGACTCAGACTTTAAGATTAGAAAGAGTTTGTATTATGCTTCTAATCCAGAGGATGTTTCTATGTTGAAAGAAGAGTATCAGAACCTTCAAAACCGCAACTTTCCAGTAGAATATTATTCGGAAAACGAAATAGGAAAACATTTTTCCTTTTTTAAAGCAGGGGCGCTTGTCACAGGGAATGACGCCGAAATAAATCCCTATAAGCATGCTCATTTATTACTGAAAAAGGCTTATCAACAAGGTGTGCGTATATTTTCCAATACGAAAATCAATGGAAAAATCTTAAAAGATGATCATACGGAGTTAATCACCGATACAGGTCATTCTATCCGTGCACATCATGTTATTTTTGCCACAGGCTATGAAGCCCAAGAAGAAGTGAATGATCCGAATGCTATGATTCTCAGTTCCTATGCCATTGCAACGAATCAGATTGCGAATCTTGCCAAATGGGATGAAGGAATGATGATTTGGGAAACGGCAAGGCCTTATTTATATGCAAGGAAAACGGTTGATAACCGGATCATCATAGGTGGATTAGACGAAAGAACAACCTATTCCGAGAAGAGAGATTCAAAAATCATACATAAGCGGGATGAATTGTTGAGTCAACTTGTCTGTTTATTCCCAGAATTGGAGGGCGTGGTCCAAGCAGATTATTATTGGGGTGCATTCTTTGGTGAGTCACATGATGGTTTACCAACCATTGGGATCTATCCGAATTACCCTAACTGCTATTTCTTAATGGGGTATGGTGGAAATGGTACAGTTTATAGTGTCATTCTCTCACAAATCATTAGAGATTTGATAACAAAGAATTGCCATCCCGATTCAAACCTATACTTAAAGGAAAGGTCTCTTATGAAAGGAACTGTCGGTTAAACAGGAAACACGCCCTAGAGTATAGAATAATAGAGGAAAGGATGATTACTGGGGGTAAAAGGAATGAAGTTTCCTGAATTAGAGACGGATAGGCTGTATTTGATAGAAATAGGTAAGCAGCATGCAGAAAGTCTGTTTGATATCCTTTCAAGGGAAGAGGTAACCCGGTATGGGGGCATTGAAACATTGCTTCGCTTAGAAGAGTCACAGAGGATTATTCATTCTTTTAGAAGCTCATACATTAATGAAAGAGGAATCCAATGGGGAATGGTCTTAAAAGATACAGGAAGGTTCATTGGGACGGTAGGTTTAAATCATTTGAATAAGTCTAATAAAAGGGCAGAAATAGGTTACGAAGTTCACCCTGATTATCGGCGAAAGTACTATACGTGGGAAGCGGTCAGAGAAGTATTGAGATTCTCTTTTCATGAACTTGAGTTGCATCGCATTGCCGCGATGGCTTTTCCGCATAACATGCCTTCGACTAACTTATTGAAAAAAGTTGGATTTCAGGAAGAAGGAACGCTTAGAAATTATCTATATTTTAATAAAGAATCTCAAGATGTCCGGATCTTTTCGTTATTGAATAGTGAATATAGTGCATTGAATTCTGGCTCATTGCCCCCCGCTTTCTATAGGGACTAAAACAGAGAGTTTTGTTTAGTGCATCAGAGAAAATGCCCAATCATGGGCTTTTTTTGTGCCTGATATGTGAACATTTATAGATGAACGTCCAAAGTTCCATCCATTCATCATTTTGTTAGAATCATAAACCATCCAGCCATTTGAATCCAGATTATCCGGGAACTTAGTCCATTTTTAAAGCCGTATATATTTAAAAATGTAGTATAAGGGGTACAAAATAGATTATTTAATTTTGTAATATTTTGAAGGGTTTAGCAAATTATGGTCGAATATAATAATATTATCCTTTTGCGAGGTTTGAAAGGAAGGTGGTTTTAAGCTATTAAACTGCTGTTTTTTGGGTTTTCCGAGGAAAAGGGCAAAACGAGTGTAATCGGTTTGCTGACTAAGTGTAATGATGAACGCTAAACTTCTAACTAATCCTCGCAGAAAATTTCCGGAATGAAATAAGCCGGCAGTTGATAGAGTAGAAATGGGAGGGGCCTGAGCTTGGGTGACTCCACAATTAAATCTTACAGAGGGGGAAATTATTTGAAAAAGTCTAAATTTTCAGTACTATCATTGTTTTTAGCCATGATACTGGTACTGGCCGCGTGTAATGGAGGATCGAAGGAAACTTCGAATGAAAAAGAGGAAGGCACAAATAAATCCACTGAACCAAAGGTGTTAAATCTGAATAACTCATCCGAACCTGGTTCACTACATCCTGCTAAAGCACAAGGAACTCATGATTCTTGGATTCTGAATCATACTTTCGAGGGGTTGACTAAGAAGACCGAGGAAGGCGAAATCGTTCCAGCGGTTGCAGAATCATGGGAGACTAGTGAAGATGGTAAAACTTTGACATTTAAATTAAAAGATGGTTTAAAGTGGTCGAATGGAGATCCCATTACCGCCAATGACTTTGAATATGCATGGAAATATGCTTTGAATCCTGACACTGCGGCTGACTATGCTTACCAACTTTATTATCTTAAAGGGGGAGAAGCGTACAACGCGAAAAAAGGCAAGGAAGAGGATGTTGGTGTAAAGGCTACGGATGATCTTACATTAGAAGTTACATTAGAAGAGCCTACTCCATATTTCTTGGACTTAACATCATTCTATGCATTTTTCCCAATCAATAAAAAAGTCCAAGAAGAAAATCCTGAATGGGCTCAAGAGGGAGAGACGCATGTTTCGAACGGACCATTCAAATTAACAGAATGGAAACATAAAGAGAGCATTAAAATCGAGAAGAACGAAAATTATTATGATAAAGATCAAGTTAAATTGGATGCTGTAAATTTCGCTCTAATTGAAGACGAAAATACAGCATGGCAAATGTATGAGAATGGTGAACTTGACCTGGCATATCCATTACCAGTGGACAAACAAGGCCAGCTGGTTAACTCTGGAGATAAAGAATTCCAAAATGGTCCAGAACTTGCCGTTTACTATTACAACTTAAATACTAAAGTGAAACCATTCAATAATATTAAAGTCAGAAAAGCTTTATCCATGGCCATTGACCGTAAAATGATCACGGATAATGTTACTCAAGGTGGCCAACAGCCAGCCTATGGTATCGTTCCTCCTGGTATTCCTGATGCCACTGGTGATTTCCAGGAAAATACAGGAAACCTTTTTGAAGAAAATGTAGATGAAGCTAAAAAGTTATTAAAAGAGGGCCTTGCAGAAGAGGGTATGAAAAAAATGCCTGATTTCTCCATTTTATTTAACACATTAGATGCCCATAAGAAAATTGCCGAAGCTGTACAAGAAATGTGGCGTAAAAATTTAGGTGTTGAAGTCAAATTGGAAAATGCTGAATTCCAGGTTAAATTAGACCGTGAAAAAGCGGGAGATTTCCAAATTTCACGTGCTGGCTGGGTTGGTGATTATGTCGATCCAATGACATTCATGCTTTGGGAGACTGATGGCGCTTATAATGATGCCGATTGGTCTAACAAGGAATACGACAAGTATCTTAAGGAATCAAAAACTGCATTGAAACCGGAAGATCGCATGCCTATTCTACACAAGGCTGAAAAAGTATTAATTGATGAAATGCCGATTATCCCGATTTACTTCTATACTAAACCATACATGGTTAAATCGAATGTTACAGGAATTTATGCACCAATCAACGAATATCCGAACTTTATTTACGCAGACAAAAAATAAAGGCACGATAGTGATGGGAGGTATGTCCTTATTCGGACATACCCCATTTTTCAGTTGAAAATTTCATGAATTCATTTCTGCTTTAAACTTCTATGAAAACGAGAATTGAGGTGATTACCATGTTGAGATATACGATGAATCGATTAAAATGGGCAATTATAACTTTATGGGCGGTCATTACAATCACTTTTATCATTATGCATTCCATACCAGGAAATCCTTTTGCTAAAGAAGGGACAATGCCTCCTGCAGTATATGAAAATCTACAAGCCCATTATGGATTAGACAAACCACTATTAGCCCAATATGGAAATTATTTATTGGAAGTGCTTCGGTTTGATTTTGGTCCTTCCTTAAAATCTTCATCCATTTCCGTGAATGACTATATTGTGAACGGGTTCCCAGTATCTTTACATTTAGGTGCGCAAGCGTTGGCCATTGCCGTTTTCTTTGGTCTGATTCTAGGTGTAGTGGCTTCCTTATATCGAAATAAAATACCTGATTATCTATCAATGATCATTGCGATTGTTGGTATATCAGTGCCGAACTTTATCTTAGCTACAGTGCTGATTAATTATCTCGCTATAGAATTCAAAGTGTTTCCAGTTGCTACATGGGCGACTTGGAAACATACGATTTTACCTTCTATCGCCCTGTCCATGATGCCACTGGCCTTTATTGCAAGGTTAATGCGGACGAGCATGCTGGAAGTCATGGGTCAGGACTACATATTGACCGCTAAGGCCAAAGGCTTGAAAAGAAGTAGCATTATTATCAAACATGCGATTCGAAATGCCATCTTACCTGTCATTACGATTCTTGGCATTTTGACGGCCAACATTGTAACGGGAAGTTTCATTATTGAGCGCATTTTTGGAATTCCGGGGATGGGAGAGATGTTTGTAAAAGGAATCTTCAATCGGGATTACCCGGTTATTCTTGGTTCCACAATAGTGTATAGTGCAGTGCTTGTCATATTGATTTTCATAGTGGATGTAGCCTATACGTTGATTGACCCGAGAATTAAAGTGACGGGGGAGAGTAAATAATGGCAGAAAAAGTGCATTTAACCGAAGAAATGTTCTCGCCCGCAGAAGATAATTTTAAGGAAGCGGAAAAAATATCAAGGCCAACCATATCATTTTGGTCTGATGTATGGCGAAGGTTTAAGCAAAATAAGCTGGCCATGGCAGGTTTTGTTCTTATTGTCCTATTAGTGTTTATGGCTATTTTCGGGCCCTACATGAATGGATATTCATATTACGAACAAGATTTTGCAAAAAAGAATCTTAGACCAAACGCTGAACATTGGTTCGGTACGGATACAGCCGGAAGAGATTTATTTACGAGAGCCTGGTATGGGGCGAGGATATCCTTATTTATAGGATTGATGGCTGCTCTTATCGATTTTATAATCGGTGTCATTTATGGTGGGATTTCAGCTATACGTGGTGGGCGCACGGATAATTTAATGATGCGGTTTGCCGAAGTCATCTATGCCATTCCATATTTACTGATGGTCATTCTAATGATGGTAGTTTTAGATCCTGGTATATTACCAATTATCATCGCAATGACGATCACAGGCTGGATCCCAATGGCTCGATTGGTCCGGGGCCAGGTATTACAGCTAAAGGAAAATGAATATGTCCATGCAGCCACTATCTCTGGTGCCAATACGAATTGGACATTAAGGAAACATATGATTCCCAATACAATGGGACCTATTTTAGTAAATTTAACATTGACCGTTCCTACTGCAATTTTTGCCGAGGCGACGTTGAGCTTTTTAGGTCTAGGTGTGCCAGCTCCTCAAGCTAGTTGGGGTACCCTTACAAGTGATGCTTTGGGAAGTATTTTAGTCGGTAATTTCTATCAGCTTTTAATCCCAGCCATCCTTATTTCGGTGACGATGTTTGCCTTCAATGTAGTGGGTGATGGGCTTCAGGATGCACTGGATCCAAAGCTTAGAAAATAATAGAGTCCTAATCATAAAGATATTGAAACTAGAATAGGAGGGACGTTAATGGGGAAATTGTTAGAGGTCAATGATCTGCACATCACCTTCCATACGTATGCGGGTAAAGTGCAGGCTGTCCGAGGTGTGGACTTCCAGGTGGAAAAAGGGGAAGCCATTGGGATTGTAGGAGAGTCTGGGTGCGGAAAAAGCGTAACGGCGAAGTCCATAATGAAATTATTGGAAACACCACCGGCGCAGTATGAAAAAGGATCGATACTATTTAATGGAAAAGATCTCGTTAAAGCCAATGAAAAGGAAATGCAGAAAATTCGAGGCAATGATATCAGTATGATATTTCAAGATCCGATGACTTCGCTTAACCCGACAACCAAGATAGGCACTCAAATCATGGAGTCTATTTTAAAACATAAAGAAATCTCTCGTAAAGATGCATATGAAAGGGCCTTAGATACTTTAAAGTTGGTGGGCATCCCACAACCGGAAAAAAGGATGCAACAATATCCGCATGAGTTTTCGGGGGGGATGCGTCAGCGGGCAATGATTGCGATAGCCCTGGCCTGTGATCCACAATTATTAATTGCTGACGAGCCAACAACTGCATTGGATGTAACGATTCAAGCACAAATCTTAGAACTTATGAAAGATATTCAGCGAAGGATGGATACTTCTATTATCCTTATAACACATGATTTAGGTGTTGTTGCAGAAACCTGTGATCGCGTAATTGTAATGTATGCGGGCACGGTTGTGGAGACTGGAACGGTAGAAGCGATATTTGCAAATCCACAGCATCCCTATACAAAGGGTCTTCTCAAAACCGTGCCAAGGCTAGATATGGAAAAAACGGATCCGTTGATTCCAATCATTGGGTCTCCTCCCGATTTATTAGATCCACCAAAGGGCTGCCCCTTTTATCCAAGATGTGAATATGCAATGAAAGTATGCAAAGACCATAACCCGGAACTTGAAGAGGTGGAAGTGGGACAGACGGCAGCATGCTGGCTTCATCATCCGATGGCAAAAGCAACAAGAGATCAATCTACGACTACGGTATAAAGGAGGAGAGTCATGGTTTCACTGAAAAATGAGTCATTAAAAGAAAAAGATCTCAGCAAAAGATCTCGTCTTGTTGAAATAAAAAATTTGAAGAAGTATTTTCCTATCGGTTCCGATTCGTTGAAAGCTGTTGATGGACTGGACCTTACGATATTTGAGGGGGAGACTGTTGGTCTAGTTGGGGAGAGCGGCTGTGGTAAATCCACGGCAGGACGTACAATCACACGACTATATGAGCCGACAGATGGAGAAGTCCTTTTTCAAGGGAAAAATATTTTTGATTATAAACAGGGGGAAATGTCGAAAGTCCGTCGAGAAATCCAAATGATTTTCCAAGATCCGTATGCATCGCTAAACCCTCGTATGAAAGTAGAGGAACTAATAGGAGAACCTCTTGCCATTCATGGGATTTTAAAAGGAAAAGAAAAAAAGAAGAGAGTAGAAGACTTGCTAAAGCTGGTTGGTCTAAATCCTGAACATATCAGTCGGTTCCCACATGAATTCAGTGGCGGACAACGTCAGCGAATCGGGATTGCAAGGGCGTTAGCGCTAAATCCAAAATTCATTGTGTGTGATGAACCCATATCAGCTCTTGATGTATCCATCCAAGCCCAAGTAGTAAATTTACTCAAAGAATTGCAGAAGGAGATGGGGTTGACCTATTTATTCATCGCTCACGATTTATCAATGGTAAAGTATATCTCAGACCGTATTTTAGTTATGTACTTAGGTAGGATGATGGAACTTTCGGATAGTGATTCTCTTACTAAAGACCCGCTACATCCTTATACTCAAGCGCTACTATCTGCTGTACCTATTCCGGATCCTACAGTTAAAAGGGAGCGGATTGTTTTGAAAGGTGATGTACCTAGTCCAATCAATCCACCGAGTGGGTGTGTATTCCGTACACGTTGCCCAAAAGCCATGGAAGTGTGTTCCAGTGCCATACCAGAATGGAAAGAACAAAAGCCAGGGCACTTCGTTGCTTGCCATTTATACTGGTGAATCAAATAGCAAGACCGGTTGGCCTTTGTGCAACTGGTCTTTTTTACATCCAAGGGATGAATCTCAACTAAATAGACAGAAAAAATTAAGGACTCTTATACTTAATTCTATCTTTTGGGAAATCAAACATATAAAATGTTATTATATGTAAAAATATTATTCGGTGTCTTTATGCTCTGTGAGATAAGGAGGAATAAAAGTGTATTCTACAATAAAAGCTGAAATTGTTGATCATGTTATGATAATTACACTCAATCGCCCTGAAAGAATGAATGCTTTTAATGAAAAAATGTGTCAAGAGCTGATTCAAGTCTTTGATAAAGCGGATGAAAATGATGAAGTACGGGCGATTATAATGACCGGTGCCGGAAAAGGGTATTGTTCTGGTATGGATTTGGAAAAAGGCGTGGAAACATTTATGGACCATACTCCTTTAGTGGAATATCGAGATGCTGGTGGGGTCTTATCATTACGAATATTTGATATGAAAAAACCAATTATTGCCGCAATTAATGGTTCTGCTATCGGGATTGGAATCACTATGACTTTACCGATGGATATCCGGCTTGCTTCATCTGATGCGGAAATGAGCTTTGATTTTGCAAAGCGGGGAATTACGATGGAGGCCTGTAGTGGATGGTTCCTGCCAAGACTCGTGGGCATGGGTAAGGCAACTGAATGGGTGTTTACCGGTAGAATGATTTCCGCACGAGAAGCGTATGAAGCAAGATTAGTAAACGAAGTTGTCGAGCCTGATCAGTTGATGGCTACAGCCATGAAAATTGCCAATGAGATAGCGGTAAATACCTCTTCTATTTCTGTTACATTATCTAGGCAACTAATGTGGACGATGCTGGGGGCCAATCATCCCCATGAATCACATAAAATTGAATCTAAGATGCTCCATTGGACTGGGAAACAAGCGGATGCACAAGAAGGGATTGGAGCTTATCTGGAAAATCGGAAAGCAAAATTTACGATGAAGAGCAGTACGGATATGCCACCGTTCTATCCATGGGGTGTCGAATGAATAGGAGCAATTTCGATAATATAATGAAGTAAACAGGCTTGTTATTGTACTTTTCGGAATAATTAGGGTTTCCGTTCTTAGTGTGTTATACTTTGGTTACCATTTACTAAACTTGTTTCGTGTACCCCGTCAATTTGATGGGGTTTTTTTGACTTCTATAAAAAACAACAACAAAAATGGACTCTACGAGTAGAGTCCATTATATATGATGGATATTATTATGCTTTTTGAACGTTAGTAGCTTGGGGTCCACGTTGACCTTGCTCAACTTCAAAAGTAACTGATTGACCTTCGTCTAATGATTTGAAGCCTTCGCTTTGAATAGCTGAGAAATGTACGAATACATCGTCTCCGTTTTCGCGTTCGATGAAGCCGAATCCTTTTTCTGCGTTAAACCATTTTACTTTACCTTGTTCCATTTTTGTTGCCTCCTAGTGTGAATCCACACATTGTGTTACTACCCTTGCTCAATTTTCAGAAGGAAAGTGTTTCACTTATCAATCTTCAAGAACAAAAATAATTCTTTTTAAGAATAACAGATACTGTCGGATTTTGCAATGGATATAGTATTGATCCTTTTATTTACATGGTAAATCCCGTCAATAACCTTTTTTATAATTTAATAAATTGATTTCAGGGCTTTCACCAGAAAGGTAGTTCTTTAAATTCGGTATAAAGATTTCTTCAATTAGACGTTGATCGTAAAATTCAGTATTTCCTGAAGTGTGTGGAGTCATGATGACATTATCCATCTCCCATAATCGGCTAGTTTCTGGAAGTGGTTCAGTTTCAAATACATCAAGCCCCGCACCGGCAATCTGATGAGCGTCAAGGGCTTGTATCAATTCGGTTTCAATTACGATTGGGCCACGACCAACATTAATGAAGAAAGCAGAGGACTTCATCGAGTTGAACTCATCTGTGCCGAACATATTCCTTGTTTTAGAGGTTAGAGGTAAAGTGACGATTACGTAATCACATTTAGGAAGAACATCTTGTAATTGGTCCTGTTTGAACATTTCATCCACGAATTCTTCTGGCCTACCTGACTGGCGAACTCCGATGACCGTCATCCCGAAGGCTTTGGCAATCTTCGCCGTTTCTTTACCAATTTTCCCAACCCCTATGATTCCGATAGTCTTATTGTGAATTTCCTGTTTCATATGAGCGTGATGCCAGTTTTTTTTCTGTTGTTGTTTAACATACGTATCAATTTTTCTAGTGAAAGCAAGGAGTAAGCCGAAAATAGTTTCAGAAATAGGGTAGGCATGAACTCCATTTGCTGTCGTAATCTGAACATGATCTTTTTCAAGGATATCCAGTGGCAAAGCATTTACTCCTGCACTCCATGTCTGTACCCATTTTAAATTTTTTCCTTCCCCTTGTATAATGGGTTGCTTCATTTCTGCTTTCCAACCTGCAATTATTTCAGCTTCATGAATATGATTCTTCCATATCGCTGGATTTCTCCCTATTATAATATTCCACTCCGGAATCAACTCTTTAATTTGATTCAGCAACTGTTCATTCAAGTCCTGGCTTATAATGATTTTCCGCTTATTCATTTAAATCCTCCCATCTAATTCACTTTTCTGAATTATACGTAAACTTCTTTGGGAATACAATGATAGTGCCTTTTATAGGCTATTTATATGTGAGGGAAATTTGAAGAGGAGATAAAAACTTTGATATTCACCATGATGGTTTATCACAGCGAACAAAATGTTTAAATATTCAATCGTTTACTATACAAAACGTCTAATGTAAAAAATCCGTTTAAAAAATATAATGAAAACAAGAAATATCTTTCGGATGGAATCAGAGGTCAAGAATGAAAAAGTGGGATCCAGCAACCGTAAAGAAAAAAGCGATTTATGGCTAAATACTCATACGAAATAGGGGTCGAAACATATCAGGTTCGACCTTTCTTTATAGAATAGAAAGGGGTGCAGAGGATTATGCAAGTTAAAAAAGAATTGAAGGATTTACAACAAATGGACGAAAAGTATATTTGGCATAATATGAAAGGTGCTGGACCAAATCCAGGAACGATGGTAGTTGAAAAAGGTAAAGGGGCTTGGATTACTGATATTGATGGAAATCGTTATCTGGATGGAATGTCTGGTTTATGGTGTGTCAATGTAGGATATGGAAGGGAAGAACTTGCTGAAGCAGCTTATGAACAGTTAAAGGAACTTCCCTATTCTCCTTTAACGAATAGTCATATTCCAGCTATTAAACTGGCAGAAAAATTGAATGATTGGCTCGGCGGCGATTATGTAATTTTCTTTTCCAACAGTGGTTCAGAAGCGAATGAAGCAGCATTTAAGATTGCAAGGCAGTATCATCAGCAAAAAGGGGAACATGGCCGTTATAAATTCATTTCTCGTTACAGGTCCTATCATGGGAATACAATGGGGGCGTTGGCAGCAACAGGTCAGGCACAGAGAAAATATAAATACGAACCGCTTGCTCCAGGTTTTCTTCATGTGACGCCTCCTGATTCATATCGAAATCCAGAGGACGAAAGTGGAGAGAAAAGTGCCTCTGAAATTGAACGTGCCATCACATGGGAATTGAGTGAAACTGTTGCTGCAGTTATTATGGAACCAATCATTACAGGTGGAGGTATTCTTATGCCTCCAGAGGGGTATATGAAGAAGGTTAAAGATATTTGCGATAAAAATGGCGTTTTGCTGATTTCAGATGAGGTGATTTGTGGTTTTGGTCGTACGGGTAAGAAGTTCGGTTTTATGAATTATGATGTACAGCCGGATATCATTACGATGGCAAAAGGGATTACAAGTGCCTATCTTCCTTTATCCGCAACGGCTGTCAAACGGGAAATATATGAGGCATATGTAGGTACAGAAGATTATGACCGTTTTCGGCATGTAAATACATTCGGTGGTAACCCTGCTTCTTGCGCACTCGCCTTAAAAAATATGGAAATCTATGAAAAAGAAAATTTGATTGAACGCTCGAAAGAACTAGGCCTTCGCCTTTTGCAGGATTTAGATGAAATGAAATCCCACCCTAATGTTGGTGACGTACGTGGTAAAGGCTTGTTAGTCGGAATTGAACTTGTGGAAGATAAGCAAACGAAAAAACCGATTGAATTATCCAAAATCAATAAAATTATTGCTTCTTGCAAGGAAAATGGATTGATCATCGGCAAAAATGGCGATACGGTAGCAGGTTTTAATAATGTATTGACACTAGCACCCCCGTTAAGTATCACCGAAGAGGATTATTCTTTCATCGTAACAACCTTAAAGCGAACTTTAGCTGAGTTTTAAAGATAGAAACGGAAATGTATTAAGGCGGAACAGAAGATATCTCATTCTGTTCTTTCTTTTTGTTTATTAGCCATTGGAAATGATATACTATAAAAAATATTTTGTTTAAGGGTGCTTAGCGTTAAGTTAGCTCTCTTGTAAAGTAAAGAGATACAGGCCATTTTTCTTTATTAAATTGATAGTTTCATAGCACTTCATTTGAATGGAAGGGGCTATCAACTTTTTTGGTTTAAAAAAATGGTCTTTTTGGTACATAATAAAAGTATGTAGACAAGAACTAGAAAAATGATTAACTCTCAGAAGAGGTGTGGTTCATGAACAATGAAGAAATAACGAAAAAATTAACTTTACATACGCCTGTTATTTTAGGCAGTGGGGACTTTGCAAAATATGCAGTTTTAGTACCGCTTATCGAAAAGGAGGATGGCATACACGTCCTGTTTGAAGAGCGCTCACATCAATTGAGAAGGCAACCGGGGGATATTTGTTTTCCTGGTGGAAGAATTGATCATCTTGATATGGATGAGCAGACGGCTGCCCTTCGTGAAACGTACGAAGAACTAGGTGTGGCAAAAGAGGATATATATAATGTATTTCCAATCGATTATCTTGTATCCCCTTTTGGGATGATTGTGTACCCATATGTGGGATTTATCCGAGGTGATCAACCATTGGCACCCAACCCATCTGAAGTCGAAACGGTCTTTACTGTTCCACTTTCGTTTTTCATGGAAAAGCCCCCAGAGATATATCATGTGAATTTTAAAGTCGAGCCATTAGAAAACTTTCCACACGATTTAGTTGTTGGTGGAGAGAATTATAAATGGCAACCAAGACAGACGAAAGAATATTTCTACCAATATGAAGGCCGTGTCATTTGGGGAATGACGGCAACCATACTTACCCACTTTATTAAAATTCTACGTTAGACCCTTCTAAAGCACCTTTTCTTTGTCAGTAAATCCAAATAAACTATATATATGGTAAAAAAACGGTTTTTGATGAAGAGGGGGATGAGGGATGAGATACACGATGAGACGATTGGAAATTGAACGAGAACAATCTATAGCAGAGCTTAAAAAATATAAAGTGAGCCATGAGTACTATGATGAAATAAAAGATTTGAAAAGTCGGGAAATTTATTATCTTGGCGGTCCCCGGACTAGGGAACACTTAAACTCCTTGTTAAGAAGTTCTCATGTAAACCAGCCGAGTTACTCACCCCATCGTTTTTTATATCCATGGGTTGATCTTCAGGAAGATGGAAAGCTGAAAAGCTTGTATTCCGGTAAAGGTATGGATCCTGTCGAAGTCATAGAAGCAGATTTTCGAGTTCTTGAACTGTTAACGAAAGGAAGTCAATCCTTTGAGGTTAATAGTATGTCTCTTAATTGTGAACATGTCGTTCCACAATCATGGTTTAGTAAAAAAGAACCTATGAGGGGGGACTTACATCATTTATTTGCCTGTGAGCCAACTTGTAATAGTAGCCGCGGGAATTCCCCTTATCATGACTTTGTGGACTATTCCCCAGAACCTCAAGTACGAGGGATAAAAGCCGGATGTGGCAAAGCTGAAAAAGGAAAATTTGAGCCTGAATATGGAAAAGGAATCGTAGCGAGGGCCACTTTGTATTTTTTACTGCGATATGAAGGGATTATTGATCAAGAGAATATCGATATCAATCTATTATTGGACTGGCATCATCGTTTTCCGGTTAACTTATATGAAAAACATCGTAATCAGGCCATATTCGAAGTACAAGGGAATCGCAACCCATTTATCGATTTCCCCGAAATGGCAGGTGAGTGGACTTAAAAAGACGTTTGTTTTACGAACTAAAATATGTATGGACTTGATGTTAGGGTCTCTCTTGAATGTTATATTGAAAGAAGCCTACAGGATAATGAACTCAAAAAGGATTGAGCAGCTTCCACTGCCTCAATCCTTTTATTTTTTATATGGTATGAAAAGGGTTTAAAGAAACTTCACGCAAACTGGGAATGGAACTTGGATATCTTTTTGAAGTAACGTTAATTTACCATTTATATCATTTCGAGAAAACAACGTCAAGGTCCCTGATTCCTCATTAGAGGCAACAAGGAACTTCCCACTAGGATCAAGGGCGAAGTCACGTGGCCAGTGTCCTTCTGTTGAAACTAATTCAACCAAGGTTAGTTTTCCGGTTTTTTTATCGGTTTGGAAGACAGCGATGCTATCATGCCCACGATTTGCTGCATAAACGAACTCCCCATCCGCAGATATGTGAATCGCACTTCCTTGATTGTTTTCACGGAAATTTTCTGGGACTGTCCGGATGGTTTGCAATTCTGAAAAACTTCCATTTTGGGAATCGTACGCCAATACAATGACTTCAGGTGCAAGTTCTGTCATAACATAAGCGATTTTTCCATTAGGGTGGAAGGTTAGGTGTCTTGGCCCGCTTCCAGGGGTGACTGCCAAACTATTAACTTTTTCCAATACTCCATTATGTATTCCATATGTGTTTATTTGATCGATTCCAAGATCAACTACGGCAATGTATTTTTCATCAGGTGAAAAGCCTGCATAATGTGCATGTGCCTTTTCCTGACGCTCTTTGTTAGGTCCCATTCCGGTATGGCGTATCGTGGATGATACTGAAGCAGGTGTTGCGTCGGGGTTAAGTTTGTAAGCTTCGATAATCCCATCTCCGTAATTGGCTGTGACCAAAACATTTTTTTTGCTATCGATACTAATGTGGCAATAGGATCCATTAGGAGTTAGCTCCTTACCTAAGTAAGTAAGATCACCTGATCCTTCATCAATAGAGTATGCAGCAACACCGCCGCTGCCGGCCTCTTTTAAGATGGCGTACAAATGTTGTTTGTCTTCACTAATCGTTACATAAGTAGGATCCTTTAATTCAGCAGCAAGGACGGGCGTTGTAATCTTCCCTTCGTTACTATCAAGTGTGAAACGATAAATGCCTTTACTGTCTCCTTTCGTATAAGTACCGATGTATCCGGTAAAGGTTTGTTTCGGATTTTCCATATTGATTCCCTCCTAGAAAGATAATGAGTTTATTTTAACATACGATGAACTCATATATCTTTCCCCGAATTTAATGGAGTTGAATCTTAATTAACAATAAAATTTTGCTGAAACAGAAAAAGGTACTCGTTTACTGAAGATTTTATATGGTTTCGATTTTTTTAGATGTACTGGCTTGGTTTGATATATGTTGAAATGATGAAACTAAAAATAAGCCTTGTGTTGTTAATTTAATTTCAGGTATAACGGGAAGCGCTAAAAAAGCAAGCGTCAGGAATGGATTAAAGTGTCTGTTGGCACCAATCTTCAATAACGCGTGATTCATTTCCTTTAAGTTGTGTAAAACTTCCGCATACGTCCCTGTGCTCATTAGTCCAGCAATCGGAAGAGGTAGGGAGGCAAGAGTTTTACCATCTTGGATAATGACTAATCCTCCCTGCATTCTTTTTATTTCCTCAGCAGCTACCAGCATATCCTGGTCATTCGTACCAGCGATAATTAAGTTGTGCGAGTCATGGGAAACCGTTGTGGCGATTGCACCTGATTGTAGGCCAAGACCCTTGACGATTCCAAGGCCGATTTTTTTTGTCTTTTGATGCCGTTCTATAACAGCAAGCTTTACGTGATCCATGGAGGGGGAAAATTGAAATAGGCCATTTTGATTGAGAGCGACCGGTTCGATTATATGTTTTGTAACTAGACTGTTCGGTATGATTTCAATAAGGTTGGCAAGGGCATTGTGTAACGTTATATGAAAATCTATATCTGACAAATCTTGAAGGTGTACCGTCTGTGTTAATTCTTCCTCCAACTTGTTTTTCGGGGCTTCAGGGAAGTTCACTAACTGGCCATCTTTAGAAATTAGTTTGCCATCTTTAAAAACGGATTGAATTTGGATGGATTGGAGATCTTCGAATAATAGAAAGTCGGCTTTATATCCAGGTGCAATGGCACCATGTTCTCTTAACCCGAAGCATTCGGCGGCATTTATTGTTGCCATCTGAATCGCGGTCAGAGCGGGGATTCCTTCTTCTATGGCAATTCTGACATTGTGGTCAATGCTACCTTCAGTTACAAGATCATCTAGGTGGCGATCATCGGTGACGAATAAACAACGGCGGGAATTTTGTTCAGTAACGGCAGGGAGCAGATTTCGTAAGTCTTTTGCTACAGTTCCCTCCCGAATCATAAGATACATTCCTTTCCGTAGTCGGTCTCTTGCTTCCTTTGCGGTGGTGCATTCGTGATCGGTTTGGATACCGGCAGCCATATATACATTGAGTTGCTGTTCAGTAAGTCCGGCAGCGTGACCATCAATCTTTTTTTCATTCTTGTATGCATCGAGGATTTTTTGAATCATATCATCATCTGCATTGGATACGGCTGGGAAGTTCATCACTTCAGCTAAACCAAGCACCCGCGGATTTTTGTAAAAAGAATATAAGTCTTCACTTTTTAAAACAGCGCCCGCATCCTCGAAGTCAGTTGCCGGAACACAAGATGGCATCATAAAGTAAAAGTCGAAAGGGAGGTGATCCGATTGTTCAATCATATATTGTATCCCTTTCCTTCCTGATACATTGGCGATCTCGTGTGGGTCCGCCACGACGCAAGTTACTCCATGTAAAAGTAGAACTTTGGCCAGTTCAGAAGGCCGTACCATGGATGATTCAATATGAACATGTCCGTCGATAAATGTAGGTGATACGTATTTACCTGCGGCATTTATTTCAGAGATTCCCTCGTAATTCCCAATACCTGCAATATAACCATCTACTATAGCAACGTCGCCAGTATAAATTTCCCCATTGAATACATCAATGATTTTCCCATTTTTAATGACGTAATCAGCAGGTATTCTACCTGCTGCAACGTCCATTCTCTTTTTCATTAAGTGTGATTTCAAAGAGACCTCCTCCTCATCTGGACTTAGGCTTATTGTCAGTATTCCACTTTAACTGCTTGAGATTCCCATGTGCGGAATGGTAAATCATGGTCGGTGAAATCTATACGATGCATGGCGATGGAGCGGTTTTCCATTGGGATCGCAAGCTCTTGATAAATAAAATCGTCATCAAACCCGATTTGAGCTGCATCTTGTTTTGTACAAGAATAATAGATTGCTTTAGGTCGTGCCCAATAAAGAGCACCAATACACATCGGGCACGGCTCACAACTAGTATAGATTTCACAATCTGTAAGCTGAAAGCTGTTCAGGTTTTTACAAGCATCGCGAATAGCTTGGATTTCAGCATGTGCAGTGGGGTCAAGCGCCGTAGTGACATTATTGCAGCCTCTTCCTATAATGACCCCATCTTTTACGATCACGGCTCCGAAAGGACCACCGTTTTGTTTCTTCACATTTTCAGTAGCCAGTTGCACTGCCATTTCCATAAATTTTATATTCATCTAAAACACCCCTTCGACTTATATTTAAAATCTGTGTTATATTACATAACATGAAATTTATATATAATATAACATATTTAGGAAATCGTTGAACGCATTTTTGAAAATAATTTTTTAAATGATTCATTCTTGAGAAATTTATTATGGAAGAAATAATAAGGGAGGTAAAAAGGATTATGTATTGCGAGTCATCTCGGTAAAATCGTGAATTCATCAACTTCTCCATTGTAGTTTTTTAAAAAGTTGTCCATCCCCGTTTACATTTATACTTTTTTGAAACTTAATGAAAATTTGTTCGTAGAATAAGTGTAAGTGAATTTAAGGAAGAGGTGTTTTTATATGGAAAAAAGGTTGGGAGATTTAAATCAGGAGCAGATAAAGGGTCCTTCTTTGTTTGGAATGATTACAAGTCCTGTGGAACAATTCGAAAGAATCAAAAGCAAGCCAAAGATTTGGGTTCCAATGCTATTGATCACTTTACTTTTTTTAATTGGTACATATTTTTTAAGTCTATCATTAGACATCAATGAATTAATTGGGGAAGAAGTTCCTTCAGGGCAAGTTGAAATTGTTAAGATGGTTACTTTAGTTACCATGGTTATTACCGGTGTTCTTTCACCAGTGATATCGGTTCTAATTTCCAGTGCTGTTTTGCTAGCAGTGGCTAAAATCGCAAATTCAGAAGTGAGTTTTAAACAAATATTTTCAATGAAGACGTTTATTTATTTAATCACAGCTATAGGACTTTTTTTAAACGGACTTATACGTTTGCTGATTGGTGGAAATCCTGAAGTGTATGTTACGAGTTTGGCAGGTTTACTGAACTCGGATTCTAAGATTTTGGGAGTCTTTGAGGTCTTTACCATCTGGGCCACTGTTTTGATGGCCATTGGTCTAAATAAAGTGGCGAACCTCTCTAAGGGAGTAGCTGTGACGATAGCTATTATTTTTTTCCTATTTCAAATAGGTATGGCGTTCATCGGTAGTTTATTCTCGGGAATTAGTGGCATGTAATGAAAAAGATATGGATCATTATAGGAGTCAGTCTACTCATTGTAATAATGGTCACTGTTAGCGTTTACCGGCAGGTTTTGGCTAAAGGACCATCGGTCTCGGTGATAGTTCCCAAAATGGAGGATATTTCTTCCACCATCATGATTCCAGGTAGTGTAGCGATGGAAAATCAACAGACGGTTTATTTCTCCACAGAAAAGGGAGAACTTAAAAAGGTTGAAGTCAAAGAAGGTCAGAAAGTGAAAAAAGGTGATCTTCTGCTGACTTATGAAAATCCTCAGTTAGAATCTGAATTAGAACAAAACAACCTATCAAAAGAATCTGCTTATTTGAAAATCAATCAGTTAAAAAGGCAGAAGGAACAACTTGAAGAAAAGGAAAAACAACTAAGTAAACAAGTTGGGGATGATAGAGCAGAAGAACAATTAAAACCAGAATTCGATCAAATTGATACGGATACAAAATTAGCAGATATTGAGTTGAAACAGGTGCTTTTGAAGGAAAAACAGTTGAATGAACAGATACGGGATCTGAAAGTGGAGAGTAAGGTGGATGGTGTCGTGCTCACCGTAAGTAAACAGGTAGAGTCCTTAGCTGTAACAGGTACGGCTGAACCTCTTATCCAAATCGGCAATCTTGGTAACTTGCTAGTTTCAGGAGTTCTTTCTGAATACGACACATTGAAAATAAAGAAAGGGCAAAGTGTGAGTTTTAGTTCTGATGCCGTTGAGGATGAGAAGTGGAAAGGAGAAATTGTGAATATACATTCCCTTCCTCAGAAAACAGATCTCAGTCAAGGGAATTCCCAGGCTGTCCAATATCCTGTAACGGCTAAACTAATAAGTGAAACGGATGTTTTAAAGCCTGGTTTTCAGCTTTTCATGGAAATTGAAACAGATAAAAAGAAGGCATTTGTACTCCCAATGGATGCGATTATCGATGAGGGTGACCGTATGTTCGTCTATATGGTGGACGGGAAATTCGTAAAAAGGAAGGAAATAAAGCCTGGTATCATTTCCAGAGAAAAAATCGAAGTAATCAAAGGCATAAACAAAAATGACCGAGTTGTTATCAATCCTTCGGAAAAGATTGAAGAAGGAATGGAAGTGACGGTTGAATGATCGAGTTAAAAGGAATAACAAAAACGTATCAATTAGGTAAAGAGGATGTCCATGTGTTGAAAAACGTGAATGTCTACATTGAAAATGGAGAGTTCGTTGCGATTATGGGACCTTCAGGCTCGGGAAAGTCCACATTGATGAATATAATCGGATGTTTAGATCAAGCAACAACTGGAGAGTATTGGCTTTCGGGTCAAAATATCTCTGGTTATTCAGAAGACGAATTGGCTAGGGTCCGAAATACTTCCATAGGATTCGTTTTTCAACAATTTCAATTATTACCAAGACTAGTTGCTTGGAAGAATGTTGAGTTACCGATGATTTATGCCGGCGTTTCAAAAAAAGAACGTCAATTCCGTTCAGAAGAAGCATTAAAGAAGGTGGGACTTGAAGACCGAATGAGTCATCTACCGAATGCTCTTTCTGGAGGGCAAAAACAGCGTGTTGCTATTGCACGCTCCATTGTCACACAACCCCAATTAATTTTAGCGGATGAACCAACTGGTGCACTAGATTCAATCACAAGTGTGGCGATAATGGAACAATTCAGGAAGTTGAATGAAGAGGGAGTCACAATTGTTGTGGTAACACATGAAGCCGAAATTGCCGAATACGCTTCTAGGACCATATTTGTACGCGACGGTGAAATTCTTCCTGCTACCCTCATAGAAAGAGGGGAGGATTAATGAGTGTATTCGAAAATGTCACGATGGCTTTGAGTTCTCTAAAAGCTCATAAATTGCGTTCTATGTTAACGATGTTGGGCATCATAATTGGAGTAGCCGCTGTCATTATCGTAGTTGCAATAGGGCAAGGTGGGGAAGCGATGCTGAAATCGGAAATTGTAGGTCCGGGTAATACGGTTGAATTATTTTATCAGCCCTCAGAGGAAGAAATGCAGTCGAATCCGAATATTATCTATGAAGCTGCTTTTAATCAGGAAGATATCCGAATACTTGAAAATCTTAACGGTGTTAAACGGGTGGTTGCTTCAAGTTCAGAGTTTACAAAAGTTAGCCACAAACAGGAATCCATCGATAGTTCTGTGGTAGGCATAAATGATGCCTTTCTGGATTTAAATAGACTTAATGTGGCCAGTGGAAGAAATTTCACTTCTGCTGACTTTTTGGGTGGAGCGCGAGTTGCCATTGCAAGCCATACGATGCAAGAGGATTTATTTGATGGGAAATCACCAATTGGACAAGTCATTCGGATTGGAACGCAACCCGTTGAAATTATTGGAGTAATGGAAAAATCAACAGGGCTCCTTGCTTTTGATACAGTGCAATTGTATATGCCATCTAATACATGGAAGACGGTCTTCAGTAAAAATGATGTGACCTCTATTCTGTTGCAGGCAGAAAATACTGATCAATTGAACACTATCGGTAAAAAAGCCTCTGCCAAACTTAATTCTATTCACAATGCAGGGGAATCATATCAAGTCATAAATATGGAAGAAATCGCTTCGGCAATTGGTCAAATTACCAGGATCATGACTTTGATAATCGGTTCTGTTGCAGGCATTTCGCTCGTCGTGGGGGGGATTGGTGTAATGAATATCATGCTTGTATCCGTTACGGAACGGACTAGAGAGATTGGCATTCGTTTGGCGCTAGGAGCCACAAGGAGACAGATACTAACTCAATTTTTAATTGAATCGATCATCTTAACACTGATTGGTGGATTGTTGGGCATCGTTTTAGGGTGGATCGTTGTCACGCTAATTTCTCTTTTTGCGGGGCTTCCCTCTCTTATTTCTTGGCAGGTTGTCCTTGGCGGTGTAGCCTTTTCCATGACAATAGGCATTGTTTTCGGAATTTTACCGGCGAATAAGGCTTCCAAAATGAATCCGATTGAATCCTTGCGATATGAATAAGCATCTCGAAACTTGTACGTACTTGAGTACAGGTTTTTTTTCTTCTTTTCTCCTATCATGCTATTATTATGGTATACAATTATACCGGTAGGCTAATCTCCGTGTTGCACATGAATTGAAAAAACAACAAAACGTTTTGTAATTGAAGGTAGTAACATAGTTTTAGTTCTATTTTCCTTGCAGTAGATAAAACGTAATAAATCGAAAAAATATTTTTAAGATTTTGGGGGAGATTGTGTGATGAAGACTATACGACAACTAGATAACCTTAATGAAATAGATAGTATTCTTAAGCAAATGGTTCGAAATTCTTATGAAGAGGCAAGGGAAGAAGGAGAATTGTTATGTATGGAATGTGGAGACGTAGATTTATATATTGCAGCTTCGAACCATGCACGGCTACAGGATGCGATTAATATGAATTTTCGAATTGATGAGTCCGGTGAAATCATCGAACACGAAGAATATCAGCAACTTATGGATGAGCTTTCTGAGTACTTTCTGGAATTACATAAGGATAGTGAATTATTTGATTTCTTTCCTGCGGGTTCTTATGAAGTTAAAGGTGATGAGCGAGAGTCAGAAACAGATATGCTAGGTCCAAAGGGTTTATTTTCAGCACCATTTGAGGATTCTATTATAAAGGAATAAATGGTGAGAACAAGGAGTCTGAAGGGGTATAAAAAGGAGAGGCAGAAACGATTTATTATTTCTGCCTCTTCTTTTTCCATTACTTTACTAGAAAAAGATCTATTTAGAGCAGCACTCCTTCATTTAGTCTAATAACGTGTTGTTCTGTACGAAATATGATAAAATTCGACTTTATTAAAAATGAATAAGGTAGAAAAAATAACAAATATAAGTTTTTATGGAAATTATATGAAGAATTGGATATAATAAAAAGTGTTATAGTAAATGAATTTTTTTAGAATTAATAGTTTGATATAACTTTCAGAAGAGTTCTCTCTTAAGAAAATTATACATAGGTATAGAATGAAGTAAACTAAGATGGCCGGTATCAAAATTATTGCATTTTTCGCATTTTAATTCAGATTATTTGGACTATTTTTGTTTTTTTTTTGAAAAATGTTGCAGGCTAGGGAGGATTAGTTATGATAGTTTTTGATCAGGTTAATAAGTATTTTGGTGATTTTCATGTATTGAAAGATATTAATCTAACAATTAATAAGGGAGAAGTGGTCGTAGTAATCGGTCCATCTGGATCAGGAAAAAGTACGCTTCTTCGTTGTATTAATCGCTTAGAAACCATATCGGAAGGTTCGCTGTCCATCAATGAGATGAATGTTGCGGATAAAAAAACAGACATTAATAAGTTGCGCCAAAACATCGGTATGGTTTTCCAACATTTTCATCTTTACCCTCATAAAACCGTATTGGAAAATATTATGTTGGCACCTAAGAAGGTTTTAGGACAAACGAATGCGCAAGCGGAAAAAATTGCCCAAAAGTATTTGGAAAAAGTCGGGATCTCGGATAAGGCGAATTCTTATCCTTCACAGCTTTCCGGTGGACAGCAGCAACGTGTTGCCATTGCCAGAGGACTGGCAATGGGACCAGAAATCATGTTGTTTGATGAACCTACCTCAGCCTTGGATCCAGAAATGATCGGCGAGGTACTTGATGTGATGAAAAAGCTTGCTCTAGAAGGAATGACGATGGTCGTGGTCACACACGAAATGGGATTTGCCCGTGAAGTGGCGGACCGAATCGTATTCATGGATGAGGGCAGGATTTTGGAGGAGGCAATACCGGCTGATTTTTACGAAAACCCTCACGAAGAGAGGGCGCGTCTATTTCTCAGCCGTATATTAAATCATTAAATAAAAAATAGGGGGGATTTACATGTTGAAGAAAAAGAGATGGTTACAATTATCATTGCTTTCAGTACTGGCTGTCATACTATTAGCAGGTTGTGGCGGGGAAAAGGATTCTGATGAAGGTAAAGATGGTGGAAGCGGGAACAAAGATAAAGATATTCTAACTCAAATTAAGGATAACGATAAAATCGTATTCGGGGTAAAGAATGATACGCGTCTGTTTGGATTGAAAAACCCAAATACAAAAGAGGTAGAAGGATTTGACATCGACATTGCGAAAGCACTTGCAGCGGAGATCCTTGGTGATGAAGAAAAAGTATTATTCAAAGAAGTAACGTCTAAAACAAGAATGCCTTTATTGAACAATGGGGATATCGATGCGATTGTTGCGACTATGACCATTACGGAAGAACGTAAAAAAGAAGTTGACTTTACTGATGTCTATTTCGATGCTGGACAATCATTACTTGTTAAAAAAGGAAGTGACATCAAAGGTATTGATAATTTAAAAGGTAAAAAGGTATTGGCTGTAAAAGGCTCTACCTCAGCCATAAATATCCGCGAAAAAGCTCCCGAAGCAAATGTTTTGGAATTCGAAAATTATTCGGAAGCATTCGCAGCACTTAAATCAGGTCAAGGTGATGCATTGACGACAGATGATTCCATACTTTATGGTATGGCTGATGAAGATCCAAATTACGAACTTGTTGGCGGCACATTTACGGATGAGCCATATGGAATTGCAGTTAAAAAAGGAAATGAAAAATTTGTAGATGAATTGAACAAAGCTCTTAAATCAATTAAAGACTCCGGGAAATATGATGAAATTCATGATAAGTGGATTAAGCAATAACGTATTCATTTACATGTGGTAAGAAGAAATTGGATTTTTACTTATCTACTAAAAGAATAATATTTGGATCTGTCAGGATGAGCAATTTGCTCATCCTGATTAGTTAGAGGAGAGTGGATGTCTTGCTTGATTTCTCCATTTTGACAGAGAATTTAGATATGTATTTAATGGGTTTTAAAAATACAATCATATCTAGTTTAATTGCTTTAGTATCAAGCTTAATCCTTGGTGTGCTTATTGCTATCATGAGAATCGCTCCGATTAAGCCTCTGAATTGGCTTGGGACCGCATATGTGGAGTTCATACGGAATATACCCTTATTGATCATCACATTTTTCTTTTTCCTTGGCCTGAAATTAAGTGGGTTATATGCAGGTACGTTAGCCTTGACTATATACACATCATCATTTATTGCGGAAGCCATTAGAGCCGGCATTCTTTCGGTATCGAAAGGACAAATGGAAGCAGCCCGTTCTTCAGGACTGACATATGGACAGGCGATGAGATTCATCATCTTGCCACAAGCCGTGAAAATTGTCATTCCCCCTCTTGGGAACCAATTCATCAATCTCGTTAAAAATTCTTCCATTTTAGCAGTCGTTGCTGGATTAGATCTTATGTATCACGGTGATTTAATATCCTCAAGAACCTTTGTAGTGTTCGATGTTTACATTTTCGTAGCAGCGTTTTATTTAATTCTTACCATTCCTTTAAGCCTTGGCGTTGGTTATTTAGAAAAACGTCTAGCTAATTAAGGGAGGTATAAGACATGGATTTTTTAGGAGCATACACACCAGATCATTTAAAGTTTTTATTAGAAGGTTTTTGGGTAACGATTCAGGTGGCTTTTGTATCTATCATTTTAAGTTTTATCATCGGGGGACTAGTCGGCATTTTACGTTATGCAAAGATACCAGTTGTATCACAAATTTTAGCTGTCGGCGTTGAAACCATCCGTAATTTACCATTGTTGTTAATCATTCTTTTTACATATTTAGCGTTGCCTGAAGTAGGAATTAAGTTGGAAATTATTCCAGCTGCGATTGTTGCTTTGACCGTTTTTGAATCAGCCATGATATCCGAAGTAATACGAAGTGGGTTGAAATCAGTTGATAAAGGACAAATGGAGGCAGCTCGTTCATCTGGTTTAAGTTATGTGCAAGCCTTGATACATATCATACTTCCACAGGCACTACGCCGAATGGTCCCACCTCTAGTGAGCCAATTCATCTCTCTATTGAAAGACACCTCATTAGCGGTAGTGATTTCTTTGCCAGAATTGACCCATCAAGGGCAAATCATCTATGGGCAAGGTCAAAATTTCTTGATTCCAATTTTAATTTTAGTAGCCCTAATGTATTTTGCCGTTAATTTTAGCTTATCTTTAGTGGCCAGGAGACTAGAATTAAAACGTACTTAAATCCTCCGACTCATATTTGAGTCGGAGTTTTTATCATATCTCAGCTATTTTTTCTTTCTATTCCATAGGAGGGGACTCGTAATGAGCGATAATTTGAATCATATGCATTTCAAAATCGTATATATATGAAGAGGAAAGAAGGTGAAAAAGCTGTCTGAAATTAAGCGTACCAATAGCAAAGCACTAGCCTCTTTAATCCTAGGAATTCTATCCCTTCTCATTCCCTTTATCGGAGTTATATTAGGGATAATAGGTCTGATTTTTGCTTCAAATGGTACAAAAGAAATTGTACATTCGGGAGAGCCTGGTATCAATTTGGCGACAGCAGGAAAAGTATGCAGTATTATGGGGATCATTTTTAATATGATCATAGTCCTTATTATCCTCTTATTTTCTATTCCTTCATAAAATAGCGATAATTCTACTTATCTAATTTGAAAATATGAAGATAAAGGAAATACTTCATAAGGATTATTTTGGGAAAATATGTTATGATTGACATGAACTAAATATTAAGGGGGGATGTTGTTTTTGTCCAATCAGATATTTAAGTATCCTGCTGTTTTTTATTATGAAAAGCACCCTTTAATCATGGATTCATTTTCAATTCAAGTGTGTTTTCCTGATTTTAAGAGAAAGGGTTTCACATCTTCCGTTAGCGGAAGAGATAGGGGCGACGCTCTAGCTTGTGCTCAAGAACTATTGTGTTCGATGGTCGAACATTTTATCCATTCAAAGAAACTAATCCCTGATGCAACTAAAATGGAAAAAGTGAATGTAGATCGAGGAATTAATATTTGCAAGGCTGACCCATTTCGCATTGAAATTGAACATATTACTTATGAAAAAGAAAGACAAAGTCTTACCCTACGAAGAGGATAAGGCTTTTTTTCTGTGTGAAAAAGGGATTTCTGTATTTAATCTACGGTTATGGAAAGTATAATGACAATTCATTTTGAATGGCAGAGGTTCTTTTTGAACGTACCTCCGAAAGGGTAGTAGAGCTTCGCACTTTAACGGTTTCAAATGGCGAGCATTTAGGAATAAGATGTATGAGGGGTTATTTAAATAGGCTATCATGCCTGTCTTTCTTCGAATTTATTGAAAAATGGTAATTACTTCGTTTAATCATTCTTAGGTAGAAAAGTATTCATTTCCACTGGGAGACCAAGAAATTATAGCTTAGTTTTGTCATATTAACTTGATGCATCAATGGTGTTATTGATACTAGCCGATTTATATAGAGAATAGAAACAATTATTTTTATTTTTGAAAGGATATTGAGTTCTTTATAACGAATATGTATAGTGTAGATAATATAGGTAAAAAGTATCAATAATATGGAGGTGTATTAGTGAAGTATTATATAGCATCGGATGAAAAAAATATAAAGCAAGTTAAATCATTAATAAAGAAATTGAATGCAAAGGGGTTCTCATGTGTAAATGAGTGGAATCTTTTTGACAAGAATGGTAATAAAGAAACCACTAATAGTTTAGGGGATTATGAAAAGGAAGGAATAGATGAAGCGGATTTTATGTTAATCTTTCTTACTGCGGGAAAGGGAAACCTTTATGAACTAGGATATGCCCTTTCTTTAAATAAAAAAATAGTTGTGTATTCGCCTGAAAAAGAGAATTATCATATTAACAAAAAATCAATATTCCATAATATCCCTGGTGCCATCATCTGCAGCGGGACTTTATATAAGTTGGTGAAATTAATTCAATCACTTGCCCCAGCAGAACAAGATGATCCAAGTCCTATGAATTCTTAATAATGTCTTTTGTATAAACAGTTGAATATACCCCCAAAAAAATAAAAATCAAAACGTAATGTTTAGTATATAAAAATATCGGGTATAGGTTACTAAAAAAGGGAGGAAGTTTATTTGGCTACTATAGACATTGATAAGTTATTACTAGCTACTGAAGAAATGGCCGAAGAATCAATTCCAGTTCATCTCTATACATTTGACATTGATAAGTTATTAGATAAGACGGATAATTGGTAAAGAAAAGCATGCCGCAATGGATATGCTTTTTTCTTTTGTAAATAAGTTTAACCTGATTACCAATATTACAAGAGTAAGTAATCAGGCATGTGAGAATAGAATGAATAGTAGTGGAAATTAAAAAACGCGGCCCTTTACAAATCCTAAAATAACAAACATGGAGATAGTTCCGACAACAAAAACTGATTCAATAATCGTTAAGAGAAGTCCATCATACATCTGTATTTCCTCCTTATATGTAGTGTGTGATCATGCTTAAATCAACATCTGTTTATTTGTAAATTATAACATGAAATTCATAAATTTAGTTGGGGAAAAGTGTCTAAATGTATAAAAATGTATCATTCTACTAGTCATTGGATTTTTAGTTTATCACTGCTAAGAGTTTTTATCCCTCACAGTTCTTTGTTCTTAAAGTTCTACATAGTTCTAACGCCTCTTTAAGAATGGAGGTTAAATTTCATGTTTTTTATACATACTTATTTAGAAGCATACAGGAAATTGGGCACCGTAAGAGGGCAAATGACATATAATGAAGAAGGAATGTAGGAGGTGAAAAGTGCTTGTCTCGCAAAGTGGAGGATTACCTCGAACAAGGAATTTATGGAACAAAAGAAATCAAGCCGGGTGAACGCAGGGAGTTTCTTGGGACGTTACGGGAAAGAGTCATTATCGTATTAACAAAATCACAAGTCTTTGAAAACAATCTATATCCAGAAATAGAAAATAGGATGAAACAATATCCACGGGCTAATTTACTTCTGAATGGTCAAATGGATTATCAGTACTTAGGGAAATACATTAAATTATCTAATCAATATAAGATTCCGTACAAGATTGTTTTAAATAAGGAATACAATTCCGATTTAGGTCTGGTATTGGCCGAAAAAAATGCTATTGATAAAGGGAATATTTATATTGAGAAAGAGAAAGAAAAGAGTAAACCTAAAACTGTTAAGAAGAATAGTTTGAAAGCAAGGATTAAGAGATATGTAAAAAAAGTACTAAAGAAATCACGATAAGAGCAATCTAGCGAAGGTATGGGAATAGTGTATGGAAAAAAACCTCAGAAAGAGGGACCAATAATGGGCCCTCACTTCTTAGAACATATATATTTATGTTCGTTTCTTTCTCAATCTATAAAACTTCCTAAAGTTACCGATGGTCGTTTTTAGGACTGAGTAAACAGGAATTGCAATTAACATACCGATGAATCCATATATTGAACTGGCAACGAGGAGCAGCAAGATAATCGTTAATGGGTGAATGTTAAGTCTCTTTCCCATAATGTTTGGAGTAATTAGGTGACCTTCGATTTGCTGAACCACTATAAAGACAACGATGACTTTTATCGCCAAACCAACATCTGTTTGCAAAGCGATGAATATAGCTGGAAGTACACTTATCAGTGGGCCTAGGAAGGGTACAATCGTAAATACCATAGCTATAAGGGCAAATACTAATGCATAATCGAGTCCAATGATGAGGTATCCGATATATAATAAGACCCCAATTACGATTGATACGATGAATTGGCCGATAATATAGGTCGATAGAGTCTTATCGACGTCTTTTAATATAGTGTTTCCCTCTGCCTCCACTTCTTTTGGAATAAACTTTAATAAGAACGGCCTTAATTTTTCGCCATCTTTCAGAAAATAAAATAAAATGAACGGGGTTATGACTATAACAGTTAGAACACTTGTTACTGTAGTGAAAATGGTGTTGATATTTACCATGATCTTATCTGAAAAATTCTTAAAATAGGTTACGGAGTTCTCTTTAAGGGTTTTTATATTTACCATGCCAAAATCATTTTTCTCTATCACATGTTCGACATCTTCGGATTGTTCAGAAAGTTCCTTGACTTTACCTGGGAATTGATCCGATAATTTTTGGAATTGATCAACGAGAACTGGGCTTCCAAAGTAACTGCCATAACCAATTGCACTAAATATTATCAGAAAAACTAAGGAAATACTCAAAGTTTTAGGAATGAACTTGCTTAGAAACTGAACAACCGGCCTTAATATGTAATATAACAATCCAGCTAATAGGATGGGGAAAAATACGGCCGCAATGATATTTTGAATGGGTCTAAAAACATATTCTATCTTACCAAGTAATACAATGATAAGTATGGTTAAAATAATCCCTGTTGCATATTTAAAAAAAGGTTTGTTTATCCACACAATTGAATTCCCCCTTCTACATCTACTTTTACTATCACTATTTCCCTTGAATGACGCTATACTAAACTTTTATGCCATTTTCAGTGGTTTTCGATAGAGTAGAAATGAATGGACAAATTCTTCAATATTTTATATAAAGGCTTGTTAAAGGTCTGATATTCACTTTAAATGTTCTATGATGGAATTATCAAATATGAATGGAGACAACTATGAGAGCAACTGAAATCCTTAAATTCATCCAAAAACGTAATCCAGCAGAAAAGCATCGGTTGTGCCTACCACCGCAGCCTTAAAGGATGGATACAGCGATTTAACGGTGTAGCAACCAAATGTCTAAATAATTACCTCGCTTGGTTACACCTAAGATATAAACTATATATTTAACCAAATGGAGTTATATCTGGAATAAGTAAAATATTTTTTGCTCGGGGGAAAACACTTGAGAAAAATCACCTTATCTAATGGAGGAACGGTAGAAGTTGAGTGTCTTAGTTGTGCATTAACAAGTGGAGTAGTTGAACCAGATGGCGGCGTGATCATTGAAACAGAGCTCTTTCACGCCCATCAAGATGTCGCATATCCAATTAGAGGGCTAATAATTTTAGCTTCTAAAAGACACATCAAATGTCTAGATGATTTAACCGAGTCTGAAAGATTAGACTATATAAACATTTTAGCAAGGATAAGAAAAGCACAAAGAGACGTTTTAGGAATTGAATATGTCTATTATTTTTACAATGAGGACACCACCCATCATTTTCATACTTGGATGGTTCCAAGATATGAATGGATGTATATTCGGGCGTTCAGTTGAGTCAGTTCGACCAGTATTACTTCACGCTAGAAATGAAATGAATGACAAGGAAAATGTTGAAGAAGTTATGGAAGCCATCAACATTCTTACCGAAGAACTAAATAAATAATTTAATAGAACTTCCGTTTTTAAGAAGTTCTACTTTTTTAAAATCAAAATTTAACTTAAACTATAACAAAGCCTATATAAAAAAGACCTCCATGTAAAATGGAGATCTAATCCGAACCTTATGATGACTTTTTCAAACTTTGTACTTCTTTTGCGGGTTGTTTTTCAGAACGTCCAAAAGCACCGTAGTAAAGACATCCTACCAATATTCCCCCACCGACAGCGTTACCTAGAAATACGGGAATGAAATTCATGATATAATCTCCCCAAGTAAGTGCACCTGCGAAAATACCAGCTGGAATGATGAACATATTGGCTACAACGTGTTGGAATCCAATAGCGATGAAGGCTGTAATTGGTAAGAACAAACCAACAATTTTACCAGTAGTGTCTTCTGCGCTATAGCTCATCCAAATAGCCAATGCTACAAGCCAGTTACATCCTATTGCAGAGATGAAAGATTCAATAAAACTTGCATCAACCTTTGAGTTGGCAGCTGCAATGGTTTTATCCAGGAAAACCCCTGTTTCGGTCAAACCAAGAAGGTGTCCGAATACGTATGCTACAAAGACGGAGCCTATTAGGTTTGTAACGGCAATTAAAATCCAGTTAATCGTCAATTGTTTAACAGTGACCTTTTTAGCTAGTGCTGCCATTGAGACTGCCATCATGTTTCCTGTTAGCAATTCTGCGCCTGCAACGACCGTAAGGATTAATCCTAGCGGGAAAACTAATCCGCCTATAAGATTATTCAGTGTACCCCATTCTGGCGGTAATCCGGCCGTAACGCGGATGTAAAATAGAAAACCTAAGGCAATAAACGCGCCTCCAAGGAATCCTAAAATTAAAATGCTTCTTAGTGGCAACGTGGCTTTCTTTTTCCCTGCATTGATTGCAATTTGCGCCATTTGTTGCGGGTTGTTATAACTCATTTTGCTCCCCCTTGAAAAATACTTTCTCTATTTTTTATTTTTTAGTAGTTAAGAGGCAAGGACTTACTTACCATATAAACAATACCATCAGTTATTATACACTTCTATTTAGATTTTTCTATAACAAAATAACATTTTTTTATTTTTTTTAAAAAAAAGATAGATTTTAATGGGGTTTTTGGGGTTTTGAGAAAAATTAATAAATATATTGAAAAAATAAAATAATGAAAAAATAACCAGATGCATAGTGTGCCTTGGTAAAGGATGTAATCCTCAGGCAGATAAAAAGGCATTATCAGAAGCATGTTGCCCAAAGGGCCTGCTTCGATAATGCCTTTTTTAGCTTATTCAGTTGATGAATCAAGGCTCATGTCAGGAGATCTTTTCCACTGTAGCCTTGAATCCTTGTTGTTCCTGTGCGTTTCTCATTTTCTTGATATCTAAACGAAGCCATATGGAGATGACGAATGCAATCGTAATCAAGACTGCGAAAACGTAAAACACAGGAATGTAGCTATTTGTACTTTCTCTGATATAAGTTACCAACATAGGTCCACAAACTCCACCAAGAGACCAAGTTGTTAAAAGGTAACCATGGATTGCACCGATTTCTTTCGTTCCGAATAAATCACCGGCAAATGCAGGGAGGTTAGAGAACCCTCCTCCATAACAACTAACAACGAGTAAAATCAGACCTTGGAATAATAAGGAGTTGGTAGTGGTCGGAAGTAATAGGAATGCCGCAATTTGGATGATGAAGAAAATGACGAAAACATTAGGACGACCGATATAATCGGAAGCGGCTGCCCAGCCAAGTCTTCCACCACCATTGAAAATCCCCATGATACCAACTAGGGTAGCCGCCCCAGCAACTGAAAGCCCGACTACATCCTGAGCCATGGGAGAAGCTACTGATATCATCATGATTCCTGCACTAGTGTTGATCAATTTCATGAACCATAACATCCAAAAGTGTTTTGTTCTAACCGCTTCCTTCGCGGTAGATTGTCTTAAATCTTTTTTCAATTCCTTTTTTCCTGATTCGATGTCTTGTTTCATGCCTTCTGGAATCCAACCTGCTTTGGGCGGTGCAATATAAGAAGCACCTAAAAACATTAGGATGAAGTATCCAGCGCCTAAAATATAATAGGTAGTAGATATTCCTACAGACTGCATAAGGCTAGCTGCAACAGGCGCCGTAATAAGTGCACCTGCACCGAAACCGAGCACTGCCATCCCAGTTGCAAGTCCTCTTCTGTCAGGGAACCATTTAACAAGGGTCGAAACTGGTGATATGTAACCGATACCCATTCCTAGTCCGCTTAAAAACCCATAGGTAAGGAGGTAAAGTGGAAGCGAATCAATCATAATCGCCACGCCAGATCCGGCTTGACCTAAACCAAATAGTACCGCGGCAACCATGGCTGACTTCCTTGGCCCATTTTTTTCTACGAACTTTCCAAAGAAAGCTGCAGAGGTCCCTGCAAGTGCCATCATTATAGTAAACGCTAAAGTAACTTCAGTCTCTGACCAGCCCATTGCTTCTACTATGGGCTTTTTGTAAACACTATAAGCATATGCCCCTCCTATAGAAAGGTGGATAGCGATAGCTGATAAAGCGATTAACCATCTGTTTTTTGTCATGTTGGTACCCCTTTTCACAGTTATGAGAAAGATTCATGCGTTTTATCTATGGTTCGTTAAGTTATATGCATTTTATCTATCTCGTTGCCTTAGTATATAAGATTATTATTTACTAGTAAACTACTAAATTAAATTTTTTTAATAAAAATGAGATTAAATGACAGTAAGCCTTAATTAAGGGAGTGTTTTTGTAAAAGAGTTTATAGAAGAAACATACACACCATTAAATTTTGAGAGAAAAGAATTTTTTTAATTAATATGTAGGGATAGGAGATAATAATCAATTAAACTGGATAATTTGCTAGCTGAAAACATATAAATATTCAATAAACGATAGCATGGGAGGGAATGATATGACCAAATAACTTACATAATAGAATGGATTTTCCTCTAAATGACGAAAAAATTAGATGAAAACGAAATTTTATTTAAAAAATTCGGAAAATTTAGTTATAAGGGCTTGAACTATGAAACCTTATAGGAGTAAACTAATTAAGATAGGTTTTATGGAAGTGAAATCTTGTAAAAATATTCAACAAGGGGTTTTGGTAATGAAGGAACAAGACATGCAAATCACGCTTAGTACAACGAAGAAAGAAAAGCCAAAGGCTGAACAGCTGGAGTTCGGTAAAACATTTACCGATCATATGTTTATTATGGACTATACACAAGGGCAAGGGTGGCATGATCCAAGAATTGTTCCTTATCAACCGCTCGAATTAGAGCCTTCATCAATGATATTTCATTATGGACAATCTGTATTCGAAGGATTAAAAGCATATGTAACAGATGAAGACGAAGTTATCTTATTCCGTCCGGAAAAGAATTTCCAACGCTTAAATAATTCAAATGATCGTTTATGTATCCCTCATGTAGATGTCGACTATGCATTGAAGGCGTTAAAAACGTTAATTAGTATTGATAACGACTGGATTCCTAGAGCAGAGGGTACATCATTATATATACGTCCTTTCATTATTGCGACGGAACCTTATTTAGGAGTTTCTCCATCAGACCGTTACAAATTCATCATCATTATGTCGCCGGTAGGTTCTTATTATAAAGAAGGTATTCACCCAGTGAAAATAGCGGTTGAGTCATCCTTTACGCGTGCAGTGAATGGAGGTACTGGAGAAGCTAAAACCGGAGGAAACTATGCTTCGAGCCTTAAAGCTCAGGAGGTTTCCGAAAAGCTTGGTTATTCGCAAGTTCTATGGCTTGATGGAGTGGAGAAGAAATATATCGAAGAAGTGGGAAGCATGAATGTTTTCTTTAAAATCAATGGAGAAATTATTACTCCAGCTTTAAATGGTAGCATTCTTCCGGGCATCACTCGCGATTCCATCATTGAATTGTTAAAACATTGGAACCTTCCAGTGAGTGAAAAGCGAATTTCCATGCAGGATGTCTATGATGCCTATAAATCAGGTCAATTAGAAGAAGCATTCGGTACTGGAACTGCAGCCGTCATTTCTCCTATAGGTGAATTCCTATGGAATGGTGAAGAAATGGTCGTTCAAAATGGTGAAACGGGTGAACTATCCAAAAAACTATATGAAACGCTAACTGGAATTCAAACAGGTAAAATTCAAGATGAATTGGGTTGGACTACGAAAGTTGAAGAAAAAGTTACTCTCTAAGATTTTGAAGTTATACAGAAATGAGTCGGAATGTTAGGAAAAAACATTTTGCCTTCATCAAAAGGGGTTTGGAATGATTTATTTCCAGACCCCTTTTTAAAATTTTGGAATAACAGGATACCATGTTCAATATAGTTTAGTTAAGAATGGGGAAGATATGTTTATTCTGGAATGAGGAGCCACACTTTATATAACATTACTTTTGGACTTTTAGGTTTTCTTTGGCCATTTCAACAAGTGACTTAACCATATTACCTCCCAAATGACCGCCAATTTTACCAGCTTGCTTTGCTGTCATTTGGCCATTATACCCTTTTTTTAAAGGAATGCCGACTTCATTTGCAGCTTCAAATTTCGCCTCCTCATGGGTTCTTGATCCAGCAACTTTGGCTTTTAGTTGATTAAGGTCTGCTCGGGCTTCTTCTACTAGGATTTTATTTCTTCTTGACACCGATTATCACCCCTTTATTTTAGGCTGTCCAAAAGGTAAAAAAAACATCATATGCTCATGCTAATGATCGATTGAAAAATTTTCATATGAACTCTTCTATTTGTCATTTCAAATAACGAACAAAAGGAAAGGTAAAGGGAAATTTTAACGTGGAATGTCAATAATTGCAGTCACCTCGGACGTTTTACTTTTTAGGCAACGGGTACATAAATATAAATAATATTTGTGAGGAGTAGTGAAATGCTGACTGCGAATTCTTGTTTATTAACGAAAGAAGACATGACGAACCCAAAAAGAGTACCACAATGGGTGATTAAAGAATATCAAACTTTCCATGATACGGTAACAGACAAGACTTTTCCTTGTTATTTTGGCATGAAGGCAGAAAATAAAGGTGAACTGCGTTATGCATATATCACTCAGGAAGATTGGTCCAATCTCCCAAAGGCTGTAGAAAAATTCCTGCAATTATTTCAGGAGCCTCCATATATTAGGCATGGTCTTTTTGTTTTCATGGAGCCGGAAAAAGAAGAAGGTGACTTGGAATTATATCGTAAGCGATTTTGGGATATCCTTCAATATTTACATGCCCATGATCATACACCTTGGCCGATAGAGAAGCCAAAGGATCCTGAACATTATCTGTGGGACTTTCATTTTGCAGGGGAACCCATCTTTATTTTTGGAAATGCACCGGCATATAAACAGCGTAAAACGCGTGATTTGGGTAATAGCCTCGTCCTAGGATTTCAACCTCGAATGATATTTGAAGGGTTAGAAGGAACGGAAAAGGGAGGAATCATGTCACGTGAAAAGGTAAGGGAACGAGTCGAAAAGTGGGATAACCTGCCCACGCATCCAGACATCAGTCATTATGGAGATGTCAACCACAATGAATGGAAACAATTCTTCATAGGTGATGATAGCGAACCAATCCTTGGGAAATGTCCGTTTCATCATAAAGATTCCAAGTAAACGAGGGCAAGATGCTCTCGTTTTTTCATTATCTGCTTCTTGAAATGGATAGTGAGATTTAATCCAAATAACAATAAAAAAAATCCTCAACCATGCATTTCTGTGCAGGTTTTCCGGAAAGTCGCTTATAATAAGAGGATAAGGGATATGAAAGGGAGTGTTATCATGAAAACATTCAAGACACGTGAAGAAGTAAAACAGGAAGAAACGTGGAATCTTACTGATATTTATAAAAACCAGGATGATTGGGAGAAGGATTTTCAAGAAGTCCTTACTGTAACTGATACATTAAAGGCTTTTGACGGTCATATTCATACAGCTCAAGAGTTGTTTGATTACTTACATTTAAGTGAAGAAATCGGATATACCTATAATAAACTCTATGTGTTTGCCATGCTCCAAGCGGATTTGGATACCCGTGTCACCTCATCTCAGGCACTACTTGACCGAGCAGGTCAGTTAGGCAGAAAGATTAGCAGTGCATCTGCCTTCTTTATGCCATTCTTACTAAGCTTAGATGAAAAAACACTTAAAAGATACATAGCAGAAGTAGAGGGATTAAAATACTTTGAGGAAGATTTACTTGATTCATACCGTTATAAAGCCCATGTGTTATCGAAGGAACAAGAAGAAGTACTTTCCCAAATAGGTGAAGCATTTTCAGCTCCGCAAAAAACTTTCGGGATGATTAACAATGCGGATATTAAATTCGGTGAAGTGACAGATGAAAAAGGTCAAAAAGTAGAGTTGACCCGCGGAATGTATTCAAAATTAATAGAAGATGATGACAGGGAAAAGCGGAAAGAGGCCTATTTGGCTTATTACCAACCTTATCTACAATTAAAAAATACAATAGCTTCCACTCTTTCAACGGCAATAAGAAATAATGTCAACTTATCGAAGCTTCGGAACTATCCATCCGCTTTAGAGAAATCCCTATTCGGGGACAAAGTGCCAAAAGAAGTGTACGATAATCTGATCACGTCCACAAAAGAAAATATCGAACCCATGCATAAATATATCGCTTTGCGCAAAAAGGTATTGGGTGTGGATGAATTGCGTGCATATGACTTAAGCGTGCCACTTGTTGAAGGCGCTAAAGAAGACATTACCTATGATGATGGATTTGCATTAATGATCGATGCGTTGAAGCCATTAGGTGAGGAATATGTGGAAATCCTAAAAAGCTTTAAGGAAAACCGCTATTATGATGTAAGGGAAACACCGGGAAAACGGTCTGGAGCCTATAACTTGGGACTTTACGGTGTGCATCCATTCATATTGCTGAATCACCGTGACGATCTTGACAGTGTGTTTACACTAGCTCATGAGTCCGGGCATGGCATGCATTCGTACTTCAGCTCAAAATATCAACCAAAAATCACAGCTGGTTATTCCATTTTTGTTGCGGAGGTAGCTTCAACCGTAAATGAGATTTTACTGATACGTCATTTACTTAAAACGACCGAGGACCTTCAAAAGAAGAAGCATTTGCTCAATCATTTTATTGATAGCTTTAAAGGAACCTTCTTCACGCAAGTCATGTTTGCTGAATTTGAAAAGATCGTCCATGAAAAGGCGGAAAATGATGAACCTCTTAATGTAGAGGTTTTGAATACAGCTTATGAAGAGATTTTTCGCACGTATAATGGTCCGGAGATCATCTTCAATGAGGAAGTGAAATATGGTTGGTCACGCATCCCTCATTTCTATCGTCCATTTTACGTCTACAAGTATGCTACGGGCTATGTATCTGCCATCACCATTGCGGATAAAATCCTTTCTGGAGACAAAGAGACCCTTGAAAGCTATTTAACGTTCTTGAAAAGCGGCAGCTCGGATTTTCCTTTAGAATTGCTTAAGAAAACCGGAGTGGATTTAACCAAACCGGAACCGATTGAAAATGCGATGAAAATTTTCAGTGATTTGGTTGACCAATTTGCCGAGCTAAACGAGGGCTAATGTACCCATTTCTTCCAAAACAGCCCATGGTACGATGAATGAAAAGATGCTATAGTAAGATTATTGGCAAAAGAGAGGCCCAATCTTCATTGATTGGGTCTTATTCCGTATGTTGAGAGAGTATACACTTTTTTGTGGTCGAATTTCACTCAAAAAAGTATTTTAGTATAGCTTTCTTTTTCATTCATTAGCATAAATTGTGAGGGAACGTGAACAATGAATTCAACGGTAAATTATATAAAAGAATGGCAACAGGCCCTTCAACTTGAAATTCTGCATCTAAAGAAATACGGAAGTACAAAATATTTAGTTTCAAATGGCCATCTCCTTTCAAGTGATGGCTCATTCACCTATTTCTTCGAAACGGGCTCTTCAGTGAAAATTCCGGTCGGGTCGATTGTACGGCTGGAATGGGGAGGAATTAAACAGGATGGGAGAGTTTTATCGTCAGAAGGAAAAAGCATCATCCTTTCCTTTGAACGGTCATTGGGTGATTTAATAGGGGAAGCATTTCTATACCACGATCCTTGGGAACTTTTAGAGCAACTAATCACAAGGTTAGATGAAGTTAAGAGAAGTAAGAAAAAGAGGCTGAGGATTAAGCGTCTTATGGATCCTTCCATGCCACAAAAACATCCTTCCAGCGAGAAACAAAGTAGTGTGAGGGAATTGTATGCACGCTCAAAGTTCAATCCAGTCACATTTGTCTGGGGTCCACCCGGGACTGGAAAGACCTACACATTGGCTCGTACGGCTGCCAACCATTATTTTCAAGGTAAAAAGATACTCGTCCTGTCTCATAGTAATCAAGCTGTTGATGTTTTGATGGCCGAAATTTCTTCATTCATAAAAAGGAAAGAACGTTTTCACGAAGGGGACGTCCTTCGATATGGGTCACAAATCGGTGAATCCTTAGCAATTCATGAAGATATTGTAACGGGGCAATTACTAGGGAAGCATGAACCGGACTTATTAGCGGATAAAGAGAAACTTGTAGGAGAAAAACGTTTATTGAAACAGGATTTAGCAGGTTCATTCAGTAAAAGGGACACCGACGAATTGCTTGAATTAGAAAAGAAATTGGCGCGGGTTTTGGAGAAAATCCGTCAAAAAGAGATAGAATTCCTAAAAGAAGCCAAAATAATCGGGACGACCCTGGCAAAAGCCGCTAAAGATGAAACGTTATACACTAGGGAGTATGACTTGATCATTTTGGATGAAGCCAGCATGGCATACGTACCGCAAGTGGCATTTGCTGCGGCTTTATCTAAACACATTTTAGTTTCAGGTGATTTCAAACAGCTTCCACCGATCGCAGCAGCCCGTGATTCCTTAGTGAAACTTTGGTTGAAAGAGGATATATTCCATAGGGCTGGAGTTGCGCAATCAGTTGAAGAAGGGACGCTTCATCCACATTTATTCCTTTTAAAAGAACAGCGCCGTATGCATCCAGAGATTTCGGCCTTTACAAACCGTGTTGTCTACAACAATTTTGTGGGAGATCATGAAAGTGTTTCGATAAGCAGAGAAAGTATCAGGGCTGCGGAACCGTTTGCCAACAAGGCTTCTGTTCTTCTTGATACGAGCTGTTCTGGTGAATATTGTATGACGGAGCGTACTTCCCACTCAAGGATGAATCTTTGGCAATTATTATTATCATTTCAGCTGATTCATGAAGCATATGTTGATGGTGCTAAATCGATTGGTTATGTGGCACCATATCGGGCACAGGCTGAATGGATGGAAAAGCTATTGGATGATCTGTACCGGAACGAACGGCAAACCACTGATATTATTGCCGCAACTGTCCATCGTTTTCAGGGCAGTGAACGTGATGTAATGGTTTTTGATACGGTAGATAGCTATCCACAGGATCGTGCTGGGATGTTATTGACAGGAAGAGAAAGTGAACGGCTCATTAATGTGGCAATAACGCGGACAAAAGGTAAATTTCTGCATGTGTGCGATACTTCTTTTATAAATAAACATGTATATCGTAGTAAAACGCTTCGACAACTTGTGGACCATCAAACGCATAACGGTCAGGTGATTCCAAGGAAAGACATTGGGAAATGGGTGAAACACCAACATTCCAGATTGCAGTGGATGCATGCACGGAAACTGGAAAAAGTCTTGGAGGATCTGGGTAATACCAACCATGAGATGATTATGGCAATCCCTGATGCAAACTTGCTGTCAGATGATTGGAAGCAGATTTTGTTGAAAAGAAACCCCAAGGTGAAGTTGACAATCATATCCGGAAAGAGAAATTCGGATATCCCTTTACATTCCTTTATAAGTTTGCCGGTTTCCTTCTCGTTTATCATCTTCGATAAACGCTTTGTCTGGCTGGGAGTCCCTATTGAGACAAATAATCGAATTCAGCCACCGTTTATATCCGCTCGACTGGATTCGTCAATCATCGCCATGGAACTTTCCTCTCAATTTAAAAGAAATGAATAATTTGACGAAAAGACCCTGATTGGGTCTTTTTTTGTGAATATTTTATAGTTCAACTCGTTAAAATATATGAATAAGTAATTATTTTGACCAAAAATCATTCATTATCCAATAGATAACCTCGCTAGAATATCATTATCACCCTTTCATCCTGAAATTTGTTCCAATCCTTATCGTCTTAGTTAAGGAATTCAACGTATAAGCCAATTAGGCGACAATTTTCTACCAATGATTTACGATGAAGTATAAAGAGAACATGAAAGGAAGGAAGAAATGAAGCTTAGTATTTTAGATCAATCGCCCATTTCATCTGGCCAAACGGCACAACAAGCTTTACATGATTCACTACTTCTAGCGCAGGAAGGTGATAGACTGGGATACAACAGAATTTGGTTGACGGAACATCACGATTTACCAGGTTTGGCCTGTGCTACACCCGAGGTGATGCTTAGTTACATTGGTACTCAAACGAAGAACATTAGAATTGGGGCAGGTGCTGTTTTACTGCCACATTATAAGCCATATCGAGTGGCTGAAACATTCAACATGCTGGCCACACTTTTCCCAGGGAGGGTCGATCTTGGGATTGGACGTGCCCCAGGTGGTTCTGCAGAAGCAACGATGGCACTGTCAGATAATTATTTGCAAAATGTCTACAAAATGCCAGAGCTAGTACAGGAATTGCTACATTTTCTGAGAGGGGATTTTCCGGAGAATCACCAGTTTTCTAATGTTGCGGCTGCACCTGTCCCAGAGACTTTATCGGAACCATGGATTCTTGGCACAAGTGAAAAAAGTGCGAAGCTTGCTGCGGAGAATGGTGTTGCGTACGCATTCGGCGAGTTCATGAGCCAAAATGATGGTGTGAAAAGTTTACAGCATTATCGCAGCCACTTTCAACCAAAAGGGAACCTTTTGTCCCCGAAAACGATTTTAACGGTATCTGTAATTTGTGCAGAAGATGAACAAAAAGCAAAAGAAATTGCATTGAGCAATGCTTTATGGAGAATTCAAAGCGATAAAGGGGAAAGAAGTATGGTTCCTAGTATAGAAGAGGCTAGCGAATATGTATGGACGGATAGGGAAAAAGAATGGAAGAGGAAAATAGATGAAAAGATGATTGTTGGTTCTCCATCACAAGTCAAGCGTCGCCTTTTGGACCTAAAGGAGCAATATCAAGCGGATGAAATCATGATTATCACGATCACACATCTATTGGAAGACCGCTTGAACTCGTTCCGTTTGATTGCCAAGGAGCTTTTTGGAAAGTAAGTATAAGCAATTCATGTGCAATTTCCCTGCATTTTCTATATGATGGCTTTGCGACCATTCATTTTAAAAAGAGAAAGAAGTTGAATATATGAATTATGACACATCAACAAAAAAACTGAGTGATATTTCTTTTTCCGTATTGGACTTAGCCTCCATTATTGAAGGCGGTACAGTATCTGCAGCATTTCATAATACCGTAAACTTAGCCCAGCACGCAGAAGAATGGGGATATCGCCGCTTCTGGGTGGCTGAGCATCATAGCATGCCCGGCATCGCAAGCTCTGCGACTTCCGTGCTAATCGGCCATGTCGCTGGCAAGACGGAGAGAATCCGGGTCGGTTCAGGGGGGATCATGCTTCCGAACCATGCTCCTCTTGTTATTGCGGAACAGTTTGGTACACTTGAGGCAATGTATCCGGGCAGAATAGATTTGGGTCTAGGAAGAGCTCCAGGAAGCGATCAGTATACTGCTATGGCTCTTCGCGGTGATGTCCGTAATAATGGACAGGATTTTCCGGAACAGTTGGAACAGCTTCGCAGCTATCTAAGTGCCGATTCCAAACATAATCGGGTCCGGGCTATACCTGGGGAAGGACAGGATATCCCTATTTGGTTACTCGGTTCAAGCGGATTCAGTGCAGCGCTATCGGCAAAACTTGGTCTGCCTTTCTCATTTGCCAGTCACTTTTCACCCGAAAACACTAAACCGGCATTAGCGCGATATCGGAATAATTTCCAACCTTCCGATGTACTTGATAAACCACATGCGATGGTAGGCATCAATGTATTTGCGGCAGACACTACTGAAGAAGCACACAAAATTGCGACCTCTTATCAACAACAATTCTTAAATTTAATTCGGAATACCCCTGGCCAAATGGCGCCGCCGGTCGATTCGATGGAGGGGCTCTGGACCGAATACGAAAAAGCGATCGTCATGAAGCAATTGAACGCATCGATCATCGGGAATCCGGAACAAGTCAAGGAACAATTACAGGCTTTCCTTGATGAAACACAGGCGGATGAAATGATTATAAACTCGGCGATTTATGATCACGGAGCCCGACTTCGTTCTTATGAAATCGTTGCCGAGATCACTGGAATGAAATGAGGGTTAAAAGAGCTTGCAGAAACACTGCAAGCTCTTTTTTAAAACTGGAAACGGGATATCTTTATTCACTAAAACTGAAGGAGCAAAACATGACCCAGGAAGTTCCAATATCATTATTGTTTCATTTTACAGATAAATATGGATATAAAAAGCCCATGTATTTTAATAAGCCGAAAAAGATTCTGATTGCCCATTCGATTGAAGAAGTGGTAATCAAATTCGATGAAGTACAGAAAGCGATTGATGAAGGATATTATGTAGCAGGTTATGTTTCTTATGAAGCCGCCCCAGCCTTTAATAACTGTTTGAAAGTAAAAGAGGGTGGAAACATGCCTTTATTATGGTTTGGGATTTTTGAAAGTCCGGGAGAATTCATAGAAGAAACGTTGGGTGCCTTTCATATGGCCGATTGGGATTCCGAAACCGATTCTAAATCCTATCATGCTGGATTTCAAAGGATTAAAGAAGAGATAGAGAGAGGTAACAGCTATCAGGTGAATTACACAATGCGGTTACGATCGAAGTTCGAAGGGGATGACTATGCATTTTATAATCGCCTAGTAAGAGCTCAACGTTCCAACTATAGTGCTTATTTAAATCTGGGAACATATCGGATTCTTTCCGCTTCTCCAGAGCTATTCTTTCGATGGGAAGATGGACAATTAATCACCCGTCCCATGAAGGGGACAGTAAAGCGGGCTGGAAATAGAGAGAGAGATTTGGAGAATGCCAAATGGTTAGCCAATTCCGAAAAAAATCAAGCCGAAAATTTAATGATTGTCGATTTGCTTAGAAATGACATGGGGATGGTATCGGAAAAAGGGACTGTTAAGGTATCTAAGCTTAAGGAAATCGAAAAATATCCGACAGTTTGGCAAATGACATCGACAATCACTGCAAGTACGAAGCCGGAAACGACTATTATTGATTTATTCAAGGCACTTTTCCCATGTGGATCGATAACGGGTGCACCGAAAATTAAAACAATGGAAATCATCGCTGAACTTGAGAATTCACCGCGTGAAATATATTGTGGCGCCATTGGCTACATCACTCCTAATCGGGAAGCAGTTTTCAATGTACCGATACGGACAGTAGTAATTGATAAGGAAACTGGTCAGGCTGCATATGGAGTCGGAGGGGGAATCACTTGGGACTCGGCTTCTTTGGAAGAATACGAGGAAGCCTTCTTGAAAGCAAAACTATTGACGGAAGAGCACCCGGCTTACCAGCTTTTAGAGTCAATCAGGCTTGAGAATGGCGAATATTCTTTATTGGAGGAACATATTGAAAGAGTGATGCAATCTGCAGATTATTTTGGCTTCAGGCTTCCTGAAAAGACGCTTAGAAATCAACTAATAGAATACTCCTCCATACATACCGACACGTTAGAAAAGATTCGTGTGCTAGTTTCGGAAAATGGGGAAATTAGTGTCTCTGGGCAAATAATTGATGGGGTAAATCCGGAAATATCAGTTATCGTAGCCGAAAGTCCGATTCATAGTGAAAATCCTTTTCTTCATCATAAAACTACGAATCGAGGCGTTTATGATGAATTTAAAAGAAGGTATCCTGACTTTCATGACGTATTGCTCTGGAATGAAAAAGGGGATGTCACGGAGTTCACGAACGGAAACATTGTCGTGAAAATCAATGGGGAACTCATCACTCCCCCTTTGGAATCAGGCTTGCTTGCAGGAACTTTTCGTCGAGAACTATTAAAGAGGAAAGAAATCCAGGAAAGGGTCATAAAAAAAGAAGAATTGGTTACTGCTGAGGAAATTTGGTTTATTAATAGTGTAAGAGGAAGGATTAAGGTTCAGCTTACCAATCAATAAAAACTCTATAACATTCATTATTTGGAGGGGTGTCATGAAAGAACATACAGTTGCGGGACTGACAAAAAAAGAATGGAAGGAAAATCCATTACTTAAACAACTAATGGACACTGAAGAAACTTTCTGGTTAAATCCGAACTACACAAGCATGTTTGATCATCCAATTGTTCAAGCAGCAAAGGTGAAAGAGGCAGAAGAAAGATTGAATAGGTTTGCTCCGTATATTGCCATAGCCTTTCCGGAAACAAAACCCATGAATGGAATCATTGAATCTCCATTAGTCGAAATAGCTTCCATGAAGAGTCGAATGGAAAAAATCTATGAAATTGCCATCCCAGGTAAACTACTGCTTAAGTGTGACAGTCATTTACCGATCTCCGGTTCCATCAAGGCTCGAGGTGGCATATATGAGGTATTAAAACGGGCGGAAGAAATAGCGATGAAAGATCGGGGGTTTAAAGAAACCGATAACTATGAATTATTGGCCAGTGATGAATATAAAGAGTTATTTTCACACTATTCCATTGCTGTCGGGTCGACAGGGAATCTAGGTTTAAGCATTGGGATAATAAGTGCCCACCTTGGGTTTAAGGTAACCGTTCATATGTCAGCTGATGCCAAGCGGTGGAAAAAGGATAAACTCAGGTCGCTCGGTGTCATCGTAAAGGAATATGAAGAGGACTACAGTAAAGCCGTTGAGGAGGGACGCAGACAGGCCTCTCTCGATCCCAGTTGTCATTTTATTGATGATGAAAATTCAGTCGATTTACTTTTTGGTTATGCAACGGCCGCAACACGGCTAAAAGAGCAATTGAATGAAAAGTCGATTATAGTTGACGAAGAACATCCTCTGTTCGTGTACTTACCTTGTGGTGTGGGTGGAGGCCCAGGAGGGATAACGTATGGGCTTAAACTGGCCTTTCAAAAAAATGTTCATTGCTTTTTCGCAGAGCCAACCCATTCACCATGTATGACGCTCGGGTTGGCAACAGGACTTCATGAAAAAGTTTCCGTGCAGGATTTTGGGGTGGATAATAAAACGGAAGCAGATGGCCTGGCAGTCGGTAGACCCTCCAAGTTGGTTTCGAATATGATGGACTCTATGTTGAGTGGAAGTTTCACGATGGGGGACGAAAGATTATTTGACTTCCTTCGAATGATGGCTAAAACGGAAGCTTATTATTTAGAGCCATCAGCCCTGGCAGGAGCATATGGACCGGTTCAAATATTCAGTAGGGAAGAAGGAGAAAAGTATATCATGAAGGAAGGATTGACAGGAAGGTTAAATCAGTCCACGCACATCATATGGGCTACAGGGGGAAGTATGGTCCCGAAAGAAATGATGGAAAGATACTTAACAAGAATGTAACAAAAAAAGAAGTTCAGTAACCATTCTGAACTTCTTTTTTTGTGTCGAATCCCCATGAAACCAGCAATAGTTGAATGGCTTTTTCCAGTTCCTTCTCAGGAATTCCTGCAAAACCAAGAATGATTTTGGGTGGACTTTCTTTCTTATGTTGAATGCTATAGGAAGATAGTCCGTAAATCTTAATATGGGCATTTGAAGCTCCTAGGATAAGATCCTCTTCATTCATACCATTTTTAACGATGAGGACGATGTGAAGTCCTGATTGCTCGCCAATTATCGTTATCTGCTGATGATGGGGTTTAAATAGTTCCAAAACCTTTTCCAACTTTCTACGATAAACTTTTCTCATTCGGTTTAAATGTTTCTCGAAATCTCCTTCTCTCATAAACTGTGTCAAAATATGTTGATCGATTCGGGAGACAGTTGAATGGTAAAAAGATAATTCCTCTTTATGTTTTTCTAGTAAAGCGAGAGGCAAAACCATATAGCTGACCCTAATAGAAGGAATCAATGATTTAGAAAATGATCCTAAATAAATCACTTTATCACCAGCATCCAAACTTTGTAGAGAGGGAATCGTTTTTCCACTATAACGAAATTCACTATCATAATCGTCTTCAATGATATAGCGGTTTTCCGTCTCTTGAGCCCAGTTCAACAAGCGAGTACGTCGGTTAACGGACAAAACCGTTCCATAGGGAAAGTGATGAGAAGGGGTTATATAAAGGACGTCAATATTGGATTGATCGATTCTATCCACCTTCACGCCTTCTTCATCCACTTCTAGTGGATACACATCATTTGGATAGCCTTTCAGAAGCCGTAAAATTAAATGGTATCCGGGGTCTTCGACACCATATACTGTTTTTTTATCAAACAGTAGTATCAGCTGTTGCAGTATAATCTCCAGCCCTGCACCGATAATGATTTGCTCGGGCACACACCGGACTCCGCGAGAATGGTACAGGTAATGGGCAATTTCACAACGTAACTCATATTCGCCTTGAGGGTCTCCTAGTAAAAGGAGTTCTTGATTTGATATGTCTATAGTGTGTTTTGTATATTTACGCCATTTTTCAAAAGGAAAGTTTTCTGTATCTATCTGGCTGGGGTGAAAATGAAACAGGAAATCATTCTTTTTATTGACCGTCTTTTCGACTGGGGCATTCACAGGTTGTGTGTATTCCAAATCCTCGGAAGTTTGAATGTAATACCCTTTTCTTGGGATGACTTCAACATAGCCTTCAGCACATAATTGCTCATATGCTGTCTCGACAGTATTTTGACTGATGTGGAGAAATTCCGCTAGTTTCCGTTTTGAAGGCAACTTTGTACCAAAAGGGAGCCGGCCATTTACAATTTCCGTTTTTATGTGTGAATATAACTGTTCATATAATGGCACTTCATCCATACGGTTTAAATTACATGCTAGCATATCCATTTTTTACCGCCCTTTTCGTGATTTCTATCTGACCCTATCATTTTCATTAAAACTGACACTTTCAATGTGGTCAACTATTTCTTATACTAATGAACAAATCTTAATTATGCAAATATTAGGGGGAAGAAGAATGGAAAAGCTTGTAGGAACCGACACAGTCAAAAGAGGAATGGCGCAGATGCAAAAGGGTGGCGTAATCATGGATGTCATAAATGCAGAGCAAGCAAGAATTGCTGAAGCGGCGGGGGCGGTGGCTGTCATGGCTCTTGAGAGGGTACCATCAGATATTCGTGCTGCAGGCGGTGTGGCAAGGATGGCCGATCCAAGGATTGTGGAGGAAGTGATGAAAGCTGTTTCGATCCCAGTGATGGCTAAAGCAAGGATCGGTCATATTGTGGAAGCGAGAATCTTGGAATCCATGGGAGTGGATTACATTGATGAAAGTGAAGTACTGACTCCAGCCGATGAAGAATATCATATTTTGAAAAGCGATTATATAGTACCTTTTGTATGTGGTTGCCGGGATTTAGGGGAAGCCTCCCGACGTATCGGCGAAGGGGCCTCGATGCTTCGGACGAAGGGAGAACCTGGGACAGGGAACATTGTGGAAGCTGTACGGCATATGAGAAAAGTTCAATCTCAAATTCGTAAAGTATGCATGCTGAGCGAGGATGAATTAATGACTGAAGCAAAAAATATTGGTGCTTCTTATGAAGTTCTGAAGGAAATCCGGCGCACAGGGAAATTACCTGTAGTAAACTTTGCAGCAGGTGGAATTGCGACTCCTGCAGATGCCGCCCTGATGATGGAACTTGGGGCTGACGGTGTATTTGTGGGCTCAGGAATCTTCAAATCGGAAAATCCCGATAGATTCGCTGCTGCCATCGTACAAGCAACTACATACTTCACCGATTATGATTTAATAGGCAAGTTGTCTAAAGAATTGGGAAGCGCGATGAAAGGAATTGATATTTCTAAGTTGGCCCCAGCTGAGAGAATGCAGGAGCGTGGATGGTAAACATGGTAACCATAGGTGTTTTAGGTTTGCAGGGTGCTGTAGATGAACATATGAACCAAATCAAGGAAGCCGGTGAGCATGCGATATTAGTTAAGAACCCAGAACAGTTAAAGGATATCGATGGCCTGATCATTCCGGGTGGAGAAAGCACCACTATGAGAAAACTAATGGACCATTATGGTTTCATGGAGCCGATTACGGCATTTTTCGAACAAAAAAAACCGATTTTCGGTACTTGCGCAGGGATGGTATTAGTGGCAAAGGAAATGGTTAGTTTGGAACATCCCCATCTTGGTTTTATCAATATTACAGTGAATAGAAATGGTTTTGGTCGTCAGAGGGAAAGTTTTCAAGCACCCCTTATAGTTCAAGGAATGGAAGAACCTTTCATGGGTGTCTTTATCAGAGCACCTTTTGCCGTTGGCGTAGGTGAAGATGTGGAGATATTAGCAAGTTATGACGGGAAAGTAGTGGCGGCTAGACAAGAACAGGTTCTTGTCAGTTCGTTTCATCCAGAACTGACCGGTGATCAACGATTTATACAACTTTTTTTAAAAATGGTGAAAGACTCAATCAATAGAGTTGAAAAGCTTTAAAAGGGGCTGTCCCAAAAGTCAGGAAAATGACTTTTAGGGCAACCCTTTTTTTATGAAATTTATGCACAAAAAAATCGCCCTTTTTAGTAAAAT
>NZ_JBIWDK010000002.1:0-643242 GCF_044761985.1 Peribacillus sp. NPDC097224
CTCGACTTGCATGTATTAGGCACGCCGCCAGCGTTCGTCCTGAGCCAGGATCAAACTCTCCGAAGAAATGTTTGACTTGCTCATTTTGCTTTTTTTATAGTGTGTGCTCACTCAAAATTTACGTTGGCGCTTTGTTTTGTTCAGTTTTCAAAGAGCAATTTCGTTGTCGTTTCTCTCAAAGCGACTTCGTTAGTTTATCATGTTTCGTTGCTGTTTGTCAACAACTTTTTTAAAATAATTTTCAACAGCTTGTTGAGCCGTTTAAGTTGCTGTCTTAGCGACAAGAAATAATATACCATGTATAAAAAATGTTTGCAATATATTTTTACAAAGTTTTTTTTAAAAAAGTTTTCATTTTCATTTCTTCTATATAAACTTCCCCTGCATTCACTTTATCTCCGTAACAAAATTAAAATATCCCGCATATTTCATCTTGAATTTATATATAGATAGATTGATATCTTTTTTATGAGGTGAAATGATGAATCTTTTATTGGTTGCGCTACTCATTTGTTATAGCATGGCTCTTTATTTATTCTGCACCGCTTTTTATGAAGCCATTAAATTCAGTAAAGAAAAAGGGAAAGTGAACGGCACGACCTTCTTATTCAGCTTTATCTTCGCCTTGATTTTCACCAGGATGACCTATTTATTCTATCCCTATGAATAAAAGCAGTAAGTCGCGTCAGACTTACTGCTTTTATATGAGTCTTTTTCAACCTTCTTTCCCTTCAGCTTTTAAAAACGTCGTTAGACCAACCAAGATGATGGTGCCTCCGAGAACTTGAGTCCATAGAATAGGCTCATCGAGAATAAAGTAAGCAAGGACCGTGGCTCCTACCGGCTCCAGAAGTATCGCCATCGAAATGGTTGTAGTACTTAGCCATTTCAATGTCCAGTTGAATAACGAATGTCCTAATAACGTTGGAAAGATGGCAAGGAGAATGAAATAAATCCAATCTTCAACGGCATAGGGCGCGAGTGCCTCGCCTTTAACAAGAACATAGACGAACAAAGTAACCGCACTAATGCTATACACGACAAATGTGTATGTTATAGAAGAGATACGTTTTACAACACTCTGTCCAAACAATAGGTAACCCGTTACTAATGCACATGCGATAAGGGCTAGGACATCTCCCCAAAGTGCCATCCCGCTGATTCGGAAATCTCCCCAGCTGATGACAAAACTTCCGGCTATCGCGATGACGCCACTACCTATCGCTCTCAACGAAAACCTTTCTTTAAAAAAGAAGTAAGCCCCCGCGAAAGCGAATAACGGCTGAAGTGTGACAAGGACTGTCGAACTGGCCACAGATGTGTAATTGAGCGATTCAAACCACAGTATGAAATGAAAGGCTAGAAACACACCAGCGGCAATCGATAACAACCAGTCCTTTTTCCGGATGAGCTTGAGTTCATGCCGGTACTTGATAAGGAAAACAGGAAGCATCAATAGAACGGTAAATAATAATCGATAAAAAGCAATGATTCCCGAAGGCGCAGTTGCTAATTTGACCAAGATCGCCGAAAAAGAAACCGAGGCTACTCCTATAGCTAAAGCCAAATAGGGATTCATTTTTGGTTTGGGCTGCATTCTCTCTCCTCTTTCCCCGAATTCTAGTTTGAAGTTTATTTTACTATGGTAGAATTATAAGGGATAGTTTATTTGAAATGGGCAATATTGAATAGATTATTAATTCTTCTATCTTTTCTGAGGAGATGTGAATGGTATGGAATGGGTGTTCGAACCTCAATCTGAACTGCAGATATTGATAAAGTTAGGGATTTCGGCTCTCCTCGGATTAATCATTGGGTTAGAGAGGGAGATGAAACGGAAACCAGTCGGACTAAAAACAAGTCTGGTCATTTCCATCGTCAGCTGTTTATTAACAATCGTTTCGTTGGAATCAGCTTATAAATTTCCAGGCAGTGACGATGTTAATATCACGATGGACCCTCTTCGTCTTGCGGCCCAAATCGTATCAGGGGTCGGTTTCATCGGTGCAGGGGTCATCCTGCGTCGCGATAATAACAGCATTTCCGGTTTAACGACCGCCGCCATCATATGGGGTGCCGCAGGTATTGGGATTGCGGTCGGGGCAGGGTTCTTCCTTGAAGCGATCGCTGGAGTCATCCTGTTAATCATCAGTGTCGAATTGGTGCCGTCCCTTGTCACTTGGCTCGGACCAAGAAAATTGAGACAAAAGGAAATCTTTCTAAAGCTAGAGATCAAGGGTAAAGATGATATTGCTATCGTACTGAAGAAAATTAAAGAAGAGAATATTTACATCAAGGCGCTTCGGATTAAAGATGTCGAAGAAGACCTTCACCTTTTAACACTAAAAGTGTTGGTCGATTATAAAGTCAAGACTTCCGAGGTGTACTATACCGTCTCTAAACTCAGTGAAATATCCAGAGTGGAAATTGAAAATGGCTAATGTACAAAACCCGTTTGAATTCCTTCAAACGGGTTTTTCTTACTCATTTTACAAATTATAAAATTTAATATTGACTTTTCTTCGGATTCCGAATAAAATAATTATTGTACCATAACCCGGGGGCTTAGCTCAGCTGGGAGAGCGTTTGGCTGGCAGCCAAGAGGTCAGGGGTTCGATCCCCCTAGTCTCCATACTTCGAAACCCTTTGCTTTTAAGCAAAGGGTTTTTCTTTGTATCCCTCCCCTTTTCTTCTCAAAAAACTTCCCTTTATAATCGCCTTAACAGTAATTCATGCTTTTTCCCTCTACGTTGAAATAGCTACATTTTGCTTACCTTTGCCTCGATACCATTCTCATCTCACATCGGACGATTCAAACCAGCCACTCATCAGTTGTTTTTTCTTGTGTTTCTGATATTTTTAGAAGAGTGAAGGAGCTAACTGTTTTCGGAATAAATTCGTCAGGCACTTTTTCACATTTATTTTAACTAAAGTGGAAATAAGGGTACAATTAATAACTCTTATATAAATAATTAATGAGGTGAAAGAATGATTGCAAAGACTGAAGAAGATTTTAATGGCTTGAAAGAAATCGGCAAAATTATTGCCTCCATTAGAGATGAATTGGTACAAAGATCAGTCCCTGGCGTAACGACCAAAGAACTTGATGATATTGCTGGAGAACTGCTAAAGAAGGCAGGTGCCATTTCCGCCCCAAAAGGGGAATATGATTTTCCTGGTTATACGTGCATTAGCATTAACGAAGAAGTGGCGCATGGCATTCCAGGTGAACGGGTTATTCAAGAAGGGGATCTCGTAAATATAGATGTCTCCGCTTCAAAGAATGGTTATTTCGCAGATACAGGAATCTCATTTGTAGTAGGAGAGGGCAATGAAGTCTTAACGAAACTATGCGATGTCGCTAAAAAGGCATTTGATGCAGGTCTCAAGAAAGCAAAACCTGGTGCCAAGAAAAGCAAAATCGGAAAAGCGGTCTTTGAAACCGCGAAACAACATGGATTCACTGTTATCGAAAATCTTACGGGACATGGTGTCGGACGAAAGATCCACGAAGCACCTGCCCATATTTGTAATTATTATGATCCTTGGGATAACGAAATACTAAAGGAAGGGATGGTTATCGCATTCGAGCCATTTATTTCAACCTTTGAAGAAGAAGTATTCCAAAAAGAAGATAATTGGACCTATGCCACAGAAAAAAGCTTTGTAGCTCAATTGGAGCATACGATTATCCTTACTAAAAATGGCCCGATTATTGTCACCCTTTAATTCAAGCATAGACGGTAAAGTTTTATATTAAAATAGTAGTACACGGCGGAGTGTTCTTTACACTCCGCTTTTATCTCGTCAGGTAGGGAATATTGCGAGAATGATTCGGGGAGTGAAGGCATTTACGCTAACTTCTACTCATCATTTTCTTGATCTTGCGAACAGCGGGTACTAGAACGGATTCTTGTACTTTTGTAAGGGCTACACCCAACCCAACCATCAGCATCAAGGCGATAATCAATCCTAATACCAAGCTCACTATTTCTCCAACTTCTTTAAATACAGCAACCAATACGGCAACCATTCCACTCGCCTCCCTTTACCACCACTTTTTTACGAACTTCTCACCAAACTTAAGTGAAGGATTATTTACTTTCCCTTTTCCGTGACATTAACTGAACGAACGATTACCTATAGATAGTCTCATTATAACCAAATGTATAATATTGGTCCATTTACCACCTTTGTGAATATGAAGACACGCCCGACTCCGCTAGTCCGCTATCCATTTCTTTACTCATAATATGTAGTTCCCTTTTTGGTAATGACATCAAAAAAAGCTAGCCCAATCACTCGAGCTAGCTTAATTGAAATACATATATCATTTCATAGGATTATGATATTTTCTCTTCATCCTTCATATATTCATGCTCCCAGAAATCCGCATTTTTAATCCCCAATGCTTTTGGATCAAAAACTGGGTCCACCCCTTGTTTCTTTTGTTTCTCGTAATCCCGTAATGTTATGAGTGCTGGTTTGGCTAGAATCAGAATCGCTATGACATTGAGCCATACCATGATTCCTAACCCCGCATCCCCTAAGGCCCAAGCCACTTCTGCCGTTCGGATCGTTCCATAAAAAGTGGCGGCAAGGATAATGACCTTCAAGGTGTGCATCGCCCATTTACTATTCCGATTTCGCATCAGGTAAGCAATGTTCGTTTCTGCGATATAATAGTAGGCCATGATGGTCGTAAAGGCGAAGAAAAAGAGGGCTATAGCAACGAATCCTGCACCAAACCCAGGAATCACACTATCAATGGCCGCTTGTGTATAGCCTGGACCAGGTTCCACCTCTCCTAAGTTATTCACGATTGACGTCCCATCTTCCGCTTGCGTATTGTACATGCCTGTGAATAAGATCATGAAGGCAGTAGCCGAACAAACGAATAGGGTGTCTATATAAACGGAAAAAGCTTGGACAAGGCCTTGCTTGGCCGGATGGGAAACTTCGGCTGCAGCTGCTGGGTGAGCACCCGTTCCTTGACCAGCCTCATTCGAGTACACGCCGCGTTTCACTCCCCACGCGATGGCCATCCCGATCAACCCACCAAATGCAGAATCCAGACCAAAAGCACTTCTAAATATTAATGATATGACACCGGGTAATTCTGCGATATTCATGAAGACGATGATAACGGATAATAGAATATACCCGAGGGCCATAAACGGAACAATTAGTTGTGCTGCATTAGCGATCCTCTTTACGCCACCGAATATGATGAACCCAAGTAAAAGGACCACGGCAATTCCTGTGATGAACGGCTCAACACCGAAGGCATTTTCCACTCCAGCGGCAATGGAATTGGACTGGACGCCTGGCATAAGAATCGCCATTGCGATAAGTGCCGCGCCTGCGAAGAGGACGGCGAACCATTTCCACCCTATCCCTTTTTCAATATAATAAGCAGGCCCCCCACGATATTGACCGTCTTGCTTCACTTTATAAATCTGGGCTAACGTAGATTCTATGAATGCGCTGGATGCCCCTATGAAAGCAATGGCCCACATCCAAAAAACCGCACCTGGTCCACCGAAGGCGATGGCCGTCGCCACCCCAGCTATATTCCCTGTCCCGACACGTCCTGAAAGGGCAATGGATAAAGCCTGGAATGAAGAAACCCCCGCTTTCGAACTCTTTCCCCGGAACATCAATACAATCATTTCTTTAATATGCCTAACTTGTAGAAAACGCGTCAATATGGAGAATAATAGCCCGACCCCCAATAAGATATAAATGACCGGCGAGCTCCATAACACTCCATTCAAAGCATCTATGAATTCCTTCAAGTAAGTTCCCCCCTTTTATCGATTAGAATATTCAAAATTATATAACAATTTATATTTTTCCACAATATGTTATGTTAGTTTTTCTTACATTTGAAATAATTTTGTCGTAAAAAAGGGGAACCTTCTTGACAGCATAAAAAAGAAACGCCTGCGTTATCCGCTGGCGTTTCTACTTTCATATGGAGGTCACAAGACTGAAGTAGCGCCTTGTATTGCGTGTTCCAGTTCACTTGTTCTTTTCTTTGTAACTGATTCGTTCCAACCAAAGTATTCAGCCATGTAGTTGGTTACGGCTTCTTTATGAGTTTGAACCAAATCGATATCAAACAGAAGCGTTCCAGTTCTGCGGAAGAAGAAATCTACAGGAGTGGCTGCCATTTCATGGTCCAGTGCATATTGCAATTGTACGAATAACACTTGCGGTAGGCCTGTACGGCTTCCCCCATCCTTTTCATTGATGGCAATGTTAAATAACACCGGCGCGTTCGACCCGTACATGGACAGGATCTTTCTTGAATCTTCAACAGAGAGCCCTGCATCTACACCCATTTGAATATGGTTCTTGATGTATTCAGGGAAGTTGTTCGACCCACCTACATCTCCACCTGAAACGCGGATCCGTTTTGTACTATGATCAGCGAACAATTTGTTCAAGTCCTCTGAAAACTTCTTGGCCACTAGGTCTACGGTCGTTTTGGCCATTTTGCGGTACCCGGTCAATTTCCCACCGGCAATCGTGATAAGACCTGAATCGGACACCCATATTTCATCTTTTCGTGAAATTTCAGAAGGGTCCTTGCCTTCTTCCAGAATCAATGGTCTTACACCGGACCAGGTTGACTCGATATCTGCATCCGTAACCTTCACTTCAGGGAACATGAAAGCTATCGCCTTCAAGATATAATCACGGTCTTCTTGCGTTACACCCGGATCTATCGGATCTCCTTCATAAAAGGTATCTGTCGTTCCAACATAAGCTTTACCCGCACGCGGAATGGCAAAGACCATCCGTTTATCCGGCGTATCGAAATAAATGGCCTGTTTCAAAGGGAACTTCGATTGGTCAATGACGATGTGAACACCCTTGGATAGCTTAAGCGTTTTTCCTTTTTTCGAGTTATCTTTTTCACGAATTGAATCGACCCATGGTCCAGCTGCATTGACCACTTTTGCTCCAAGTATTTCGTATTCTTCATCTGAATGTACGTCCCGGACTTTTACTCCAGCAATTTTACCATCTTCATAGACCAATTTTTCTACCTTCGTATAGTTGATGGGAGTCGCCCCTTTATCGACGGCCGCCTTCATGACTTCAATCGTCAGACGCGCATCATCCGTACGGTACTCAACATAATACCCTCCACCTTTAAGCCCGTCTTTCTTGACAAGCGGTTCTTTCTTCAAGGTTTCATCCGCAGTAAGCATTTTTCTCCGTTCACTTCTCTTGACGCCTGCAAGGAAATCATAGACACGGAGACCGATAGATGTGCTGAATTTGCCAAATGTCCCACCTGCATGCATCGGAAGGAGCATCCATTCCGGTGTCGTTACATGCGGTCCATTTTCAAAAACGATTTCTCTCTCTTTACCTACCTCGGCAACCATCTTCACTTCCAACTGCTTAAGGTAACGCAATCCACCGTGGACAAGCTTGGTTGATCGACTTGATGTACCAGCCGCAAAGTCTTGCATTTCAACTAATGCCACTTTCATGCCGCGTACGGTCGCATCCAATGCTATCCCTGCACCGGTGATGCCTCCACCTATTACAACTAAATCAAATTTCTCTTTTTTTAATTTATCGATTGTTTCTTTTCTATATCTATTTGAAAACCTCATATCTAACTCCTCCTTGGGGTGTTATCTTGTTGGTTCTTCTAATAATCAGCATATACTCTATTATCTTCCCATTCTAGTAAGCCAATAACCATAATCAGGATATAAATATAGAGAAAGAGACCACAAATGCACATCATCGATTTCTCGATAACGCATTCGTGGTCTCTCCTATTCTCCGGCCGAGTTATTAACTTGTTTTCAGTATATCATAGTGTTGCCTGTATTTAAAAGACTTTGCTTATTTTATTTAAAAGCCATTGCCGCGTGCACGGCCTTTTTCCAGCCTTCGTATAATTTTTCACTTTCCTTCTCTTCCATGGAAGGCGTGAAAGTCTTGTCTATTACCCACTGCTGGGCGATTTCTTCTTGATCCTTCCAATAGCCAACCGCTAGTCCAGCCAAGTATGCGGCACCCAGCGCTGTCGTTTCATTCAGTGTCGGCCTTTCCACGGGTACCCCTAATAAATCACTTTGGAATTGCATTAAGAAGTCGTTCTTCACTGCCCCGCCATCCACTCGCAATGTCTTCAGCGCAATACCTGAGTCTGCTTCCATCGCATCCAGGACATCCTTCGCTTGGTAGGCAAGGGATTCAAGGGTAGCGCGTATAAAGTGCTCTTTCGTTGTCCCACGTGTTAGTCCAAATACAGAGCCACGTACATCGCTGTCCCAGTATGGGGTTCCCAGTCCTACGAAGGCTGGCACCACATAGACGCCATCCGTGCTGTCCACTCGTTTTGCATACGCCTCACTATCCTGGGCGTTATTCAGCATCCGCATGCCATCACGTAACCATTGGATTGCAGAACCGGCTACGAATATGCTGCCTTCCAGTGCATATTCAACCTTGCCATTCAATCCCCAGGCAAGCGTCGTCAATAGGCCATGTTCGGAATCGACTGCTTTTTCACCCGTATTCATAAGCATGAAACATCCTGTTCCATACGTGTTTTTCGCCATTCCCTGATTAAAGCAAGCTTGGCCGAATAAAGCGGCTTGTTGGTCGCCTGCTGCTCCGGCAATTGGAATCGATTGCCCGAAGAAATGATATTCGATCGTGTTCGCATACACTTCTGAAGAAGGTCTGACTTCCGGTAACATGGACTTTGGAACATCCAGGATTTCCAGAATCTCTTCATCCCACTTCAGTTCATGGATGTTATACATCAACGTTCTTGAAGCATTGGAATAGTCCGTCACATGGGCTTTTCCTCCTGAGAGCTTCCAGATCAACCACGTATCGATCGTTCCAAATAGTAGTTTGCCTTCATCGGCCTTTTGACGTGCACCTTCCACATTATCGAGGATCCATTTCACCTTTGTACCGGAAAAATAAGCATCAATCAATAATCCCGTTTTCTTCCGGAACATGTCATTATGACCTTTTTCCTTCAACTCTTCGCAGATGGCACTCGTCTGTCTGGATTGCCATACGATGGCATTATAGATAGGGACTGAGGTTTCCTTATCCCATACGACTGTCGTTTCACGCTGGTTCGTTATTCCAATCCCGGCAATTTGTTCAGGCTTTATGCCGGATTCCGATATGACGCTCGCAATGACGGCTAAAACCGACCCCCAAATCTCATTGGCATCATGCTCAACCCAGCCCGGTTTCGGGAAATGCTGTGTAAACTCCCTTTGGGCTACATGGACCAACTCGCCCTTTTCATTGAACAATATTGCCCGTGTGCTTGTTGTTCCTTGATCCAAAGATAAGATGTATTTTTTCATAGTATTTTCCCCCAACCTCTTTAAATTAACTAGCTATATTCTTACTCTCTATTTCATGCGACTGTTTTTTTCCAAATACGTAAGCCACTATCAATAATACTAGGCTTCCTGCAAAAACAGACCAACTTACTATCGTGATTTCACCTAAAAAGAATGCTTTATAAAAGATGGCTCCGAGTCCCCCACCTACTATCGGACCTACGACTGGAATCCATGAATAGCCCCAATTCGAATCTCCTTTACCTGGAATAGGAAGAAGAAAATGTGCAATACGTGGACCCAAGTCACGGGCAGGGTTAATGGCGTATCCTGTTGTCCCACCTAGGGACATCCCGATCACAACAATCAATAAACCGACTGCAAATGGATTTAACCCTTCCGTAAATTCATTGGCCCCTATAAATAGTAAACCAAGAACAAGGATGAATGTACCAATCATTTCGCTTAATAGATTGGAAAAAGTATGTGGGATCGCTGGTGAAGTCGCGAATACACCAAGCTTGGCACCCGGATCGTTCGTACCCTTCCAGTGCGGTAAATAATGCAAGAATACTAATGTTGCACCTAGAATCCCACCAATTAACTGACCTATGATATATCCTGGAACGTCTCCCCAAGGAAACTCCCCGATAAGTGCAAAACCTATGGTGACAGCCGGATTTAAATGGGCACCACTAATGGAACCGACTGCAAAAACACCCATTGTCACAGCTAACCCCCACGCAATCGTCACGACAATCCATCCAGCATCTTTGGCATAAGATCCTTTCAATGAAGATCCCGCCCCGATGCCTGCACCAAAAAGAACCAAAATCATCGTACCTACTACTTCTCCCCAAAATGGTGTCATATTAAAACCTCTTCCCCTCTAGAATAATGACCATAAATCAATAAAAGGAGGCCCACAGCAGAACTAACCCACAAGTAAATGGGAATTTTCCGTTGTGAATCTCCTTATCTCCGTCACATCTATTAACTTGTATTTTAGATTAATATACTAGTTAATGAAAACGCTGTCAAACTATTTATCAAAAAATAGAAAATTGTTTTATATTTTTTATTTAAACATATTCCATAACTCCGTTTTGGAAGTGGTGATCGACGATGCTCCCGCCTCAAGTGCGTTCAGGACCTCATCTGAATTACGGATCAACCCTCCGGCCAAAATCGGCGTTTGCAAATGTTCCTTCACCTCTTTAATCATCCAGGGCATGGCACCTGGCAACACTTCGATATAATCAGGCTTTGTCTTCTTTACCAACTTATAACTTTTCTCCAACGCATGGGAATCTATTAAAAAAATCCGTTGAATCGCGACAACGCCCTTTTGCTTCGCTTTTAAAATCACACTGGACTTTGTCGAAATCAAGCCATAAGGTTGGACCTCCTGGCAAATGAATTCCGTGGCATACTCATCACTTTTGATTCCTTGAATCAAATCTACATGGAAAATCATTTTCTTATTACGTTGCTTGGCCATCAAGCTCACATTTTTCAGCTGTGATATATGTAAATCCAGAAAAACCCCTATCTCATAGGAACTCTCCAAGAACCTCTCGAAATCCTTCATGCTTGCCGAAGCAGGCAGTATCTTCTGATCCATCATATCCTCCTCCTATGCTAACAATCCCATCATAATCAGAACCTGCCGTAAAAACAATAGGTCCCACCATCATTCCATAAGGACGCTCGCATTTATCCAAATTCCACTAGAAAAGAATGCATGTACCCTAAGCATACAAAAAACCTAAATAAAGAGCCATTATTTAGGCCTTTTGTTGTTTTTTGATAGTCAAAGAGCCAATTTGATATTCATGGCACCCTCAACCAGCTCAAATGACTTAATCTGCCCGACCGGTACCTTTTTCACCATATCCCATGCGTTAAAATCAATTTTGATCATCCGATTATGATATTCAAAAAATGGCGGTCTATTAAACAGTTTATGGTTGATGAAATTAACATTAATCGGTTTCATCCCAACAAGCTGAAAGAGAATCGTTCTTTTATCGATTTGCACCGGCTTCAACGTGACGGTGAAGGCAACTTTTTTCTTCAACATCATTTTCTTTACCTCTGTAGTCCCACTCAGCACGATATACTCTGGTGAAATATGCACATCAATGTCTTCTTCACCTGACTTCTTTTCTATTAAACCCGCCATCATCTTTGCCGTAATGGGGATGGAAACCCCCTCCGTTGTAGCCTTATTGATTATATCCTTGAATTTATCAAACATGATTTCCCTCCCTTGCCCTATGCAAAAAACTCCGTTGAATCATCTTATTCAAGATTGGGTAATTGCGGAACGACCCATTACCTCCCCTTCACACCCTATTACCATATTTTATCAGTATCTGCCCTGTTCAAACAGGTGACCACCCTCAAATAAAAAAACGCCACTCGGGATGAGCGGCAGTTAACGTCTTATTTTTTCTTCTTCAATTCGACTAGTTCACTGGTTTTTTTACCATTGACGAAGGCTTTAATCAGGCCCACATTTTTCGCGTAATATCTAGTAGAACCATTACTTTCCTTTACTTCAACAACCTTATTGAAGGTCCCTGCTGGTGTTTTGACGGTTTTACTCATCGATGTAACCTTAGCGATGTACGTATTACTTCCATCCCAGCTTTCCCATTTAGCTCCGACCTTTAGCGGGTAACCTAAAGCGATAAAATACTCTGATTCGGGCCAACCGATATAATAACCCTCACCCGTTTCTTTTTCAACTTCCTTCCAGCTCTCCCCGGCTCCCTTTAGGTTCCAGATTGTCCAAACCTTATTGTACTTTTCCCCAGTGCTCGAGTGGGTATATTTTTTTCCGTTACTTTTATAGACATACACTTTGGACGTATCCCTTTTATAACTCGCCACTTTTTTCTTGAACTTTAGAAATTCCGTGGATACATAGGCTTTTTTCTTATTATAACGGATTTCGGACCATCCTGATTTTGTTTTGGAATAGACCGTTACTTTGGTTCCTTTTTTCAACGAGCCCACTTTTTTCGCCTTATCGGAAGCCTTCTCCCTGACATTCAAGTTGCTTGCTGTCACAGTGGCACTTGATGTACTCGCCGCATCGGCTGTCGCGGTGAACGGAAATGCTAGGCTACTAATGAAAAGGATGGCCATCATCATTTTGAATAATTTGCTTACATTCATACTATATTCTCCCCCTGATCTCTTACCTAAATACCTAAATATGATATAGGTATTTTATCATAAATAATTGAAAAATAAGGTTTATAAGTAAAATAAAAGAAATTAAAAGCTATTTCATCTATAAAACAAAGACAGATGAATGCCCTCAAACAAAATAATTTAAATTTGGTATTACTCCCTACAGCATTAAAATTCTGGTAAAATTAATTCACGCTAAAATGGCGAACGATAGAATAGGAGATTACATGATAAAAAAAGGACTTTCACTATCCGTTACCCTCCTCTGCTTATTCTTCCTTGCTTCATGTTCAAATGATGGGTACCAGGATGCTTTGGACAAGGGGATTGAATATCTAGGAAAACGGGATTACCATCAGGCAGCCATCCAATTCGAATTGGCCTTAAAGGAGAAAAAAAGGGATGAGGATGCCTCCGCTTATCTAGATCAGGCAAATCATATGGATACGGCAGTCACTGCATATGAAGAAAAAGAATTTGATACTTCCCTTGAATCTCTAAATGCCGTCATTACGAATAAAAGCACGTTGAACACGTTGCAGACCGAAGCTAAAAAACTAAAAGAGGAAATCCTTGCTGATCAGGAAACAACTTCTTCGTTTGAAGACACGATGAAGATTGTGAAGGAACTTATCGCAAAAGAAAGTTACAGTTTAGCACAAAAGAAATTACAACTTTTAGAAAAAAGCTTCGAGTCGGATGAATTGCTATCAAGCTATCAATCTGAGTTGACTAAACTTACGGAACAAGTCGATCTTGCCCTGAAAGACCAGGAAGAAACGCAACCAGAAGAAAAGAAAGTAAAGAAAACTGAAGATAAGAAAACCGTAGAAAAAGCCGACGGTCAAAAAACTGCGTACCAACTATATCAAAATGGCCGTTATGGGTTCTCCATGTACTATCCCAAAGGCTTAAATATGGACACCCCGCCAACCAATGGTGATGGAGCCAGGTTCTATAATGAGGAATTTGAAATTACCGCCTTTGCTAGCCATACGAATATAATCAACGATGAAGAAACGATTGAAATGTATTATGAAGATGCTTTGAAAAATATCACAGAAGAAATCGCCTATCAGCGACTTACGGACGATTGGTATGTCATTTCCTACGAAGAAAATGGGAACGTTATCTATAAGAGGTACTACTTTAATGATCAAGTGGGCACTACCTTTATCATTAGCTATCCCGCTAGCGAACAGGAAAAGTACGGTCCAATCACTTCTCATATCGCAGAGACCTTCACCCCATCCACCAACTCATAACGGGGTGAGGACGAGGCCATGAGAATGAAAATGAATCAGGGCCAACATCAGTACCGGGGAGATTCTAGATTGAAAGGTTACATTCCCTTTGAAAATAGCCGCACCATCAAAAGAAGCAGCCAGGTCCCTTTGCCTGGCTGCTTCTTTCATTTACCCTCGTATTATTCAAAATGCAAGGTATAGTCTTCTGCTTTAATCCATTTTAATTTCTTTGAGAAAACGTAGATTAGTACAAGGTTCAACACAATCGGAAGAATGAAGAAAATGATGACCATGATGGATATGTTACTGAAAATCCATCCGCCTTCCGCCAGTTTCATGTAGTTCAAGGGACCGACCAATCCCGATAAACCAAATCCAGCACTATATGGGGTCCCTTGTATGTTTAACAAACCTGCCAACGCACCAAGAATAGCTGACGTGATTAACATGGGAAACGCAATTTTCGGTTTCATGAAGAAATTCCTCATTTGAATCTTAGGGGAACCCAACACATGGGCTAAAGCCGTCCCTAATGAATTCGCTTTGTAGCTTGCAATGGCTAGGCCAACACCAGCTGCCACGATGCCTAGGTTGGCCGCACCAGATCCTATCCCTGAGAGCATAATGACCGTCGCTACCCCAACCGTTGAAATGGGCGATAAGATAATAAGACAGAAGATAACGGAAATAATGGCTCCCATCAAAATGGGTTGCAAGGACGTCACGTTAGCGATGCCGACTCCTAATAGTCCCGTAGCGGATTTTACGTATGGCAGAATGAAGTATCCAATCATGCCTGGTACCAAGATACTTAAAGTCGGCATCAAGAGAATCGCATACGCCTTTAATTTGTCGCCAATTAATTGCAGGAACAATACCGTCAATGCCGCGGTAATTCCGGTATTGATGACAACGCCAATCCCATTAAGGGCAAATAAACCGTCAGCCGTTTTCTGGATGGCACCACTTCCGACCATGGCCGCTATCCCGATACTGGCCGTTTGAATGGATGGTAGCTTGAACGAAATCCCGACCATCACCCCAATCATGACAGGTAACAAACTCATCACGAAAACGGTGATATCGAATATATGCTGTAACACGGGAAAATGTGGAATCAATAGTTTAAGTATTTCCCCTAACAAAGCATTCGGAATTAATGAAACGACAATCCCTATGCTCATCCCCGTTAATAATTTATTAAAAAAATCTTTCATCTAAATAATCCCCTATCTCGCTATAATGTACACAATTATAAGAAATATTCTGACAATAGTCAAAGGATTTTTTTTAATACTTCACCGCGAAAGTGTATAAAAGTATTTTGAATAAGAGAAACTTACTTTCTAATAACGCATATATTCTAAATTATCTGTTTTCTATTGACCTTTACTAATACTACCTGTATAGTCGTAATTAATTGAATAGTTCATATTCTTATCCAGAGAGGTGGAGGGACTGGCCCTTTGATACCTCAGCAACAGACTTTACTGTACTGTGCTAATTCCAGAAGTGTTCAACTTGAAGATAAGAAGAGAATATAAGCATTGCTGATTATACCTCTTCTTTTTTTGAAAGAAGAGGTTTTTATATTTTAATAAGGAAAGTAGGAATCTACCATGTCTATCACTTTAACGAAAGCTCCATTCAAAGCCGATCACGTAGGAAGTCTATTAAGACCAGAAAGTGTACATCTGGCAAGAAAGCAACATAAAGAAGGAATCATTACCGCCGAACAATTACGTGAGGTTGAAACGAAGGAAATCAAGCGTATCGTCGATAAGCAAATAGAAATCGGTTTAGAGGCAGTGACTGATGGGGAATTCAGACGCACCTGGTGGCACTTTGACTTCTTGGAACATTTAAATGGAATCGAAGGGTATGTCACGGAAAAAGGCCTCACCTTTGATGGAATTGAAACAGAACGTTATAACGTTCGGAATACAGGAAAGATTTCTTTCAACCCCGATCACCCCTTTATTAAAGACTTTATTGAGTTTAATGAAATCGTGGACGGACGGGCTGTGGCGAAACAAACCATCCCTAGTCCCAATCAATTATTTGCGGTAGGTGTCCATAATGAAGAAATCTATCCTGACATCGAAGACTATGCAAAAGACATCATCAAAGCCTATCAAGATGCTTTACAAGCCTTTTACGATGCCGGTGTACGTTACTTACAATTAGATGATGTATACATAGCCAGACTTTCCGCTCCGGATTTCCAGTTCAAAGGAGGAAAATATACAAGAGAACAATTAATCGACCTAGCCTTGCGCGTGATTAATGGTACGTTAGAGGGGAAACCAGAGGATTTGGTTGTCACGACTCACCTTTGTCGTGGGAATTACCAATCGACTTGGGCTTTTGAAGGCAGCTATGCCCGTATCGCACCAACTCTATTGGCCAAGGAAAATGTAGATGGATTCTTCTTGGAATACGATGATAATCGTTCTGGGGATTTTAAGCCATTAGAACACATTCCAAATGACGGTGCACAAGTTGTCCTTGGCGTGGTCACTTCGAAGAATGGCGAACTTGAAGATAAAGAAACCGTTAAATCACGTATTAAAGAAGCGGCACAATTCGTGCCACATGAACAATTATGCTTAAGCCCTCAATGCGGATTCGCTTCCACACATCTTGGCAACAAGCTAACGGAAGAGCAGCAATGGGAAAAGTTAAAATTCGTCGTGGATGTCGCCAAAGAAGTCTGGGGATAAGAACAAAAAGGGACGAGCCTATGCTCGTCCCTTATTCAGCAACATCGATCGTCCTCATCCTCTTTCTTCCCCACTACATCATCTGTCACCTTATCATCGAGCTGGTTCTTCAATGTCAATTCTGCGGCCTTTCCATCACTTGGCGACCCATCGGAAAAATACATCGGAAATAAGGAAAAGAACATGATATAAAAAGAGAAATATATGAATTGGTACCAGAGGACCGACTTCTCCAAGATTCCCTGATAAACCAAACTATATATCAACAACATGCTAATTAGGTTAAAGAGGGCTCCCCCTAAGTAAATCAAACTATTCGTGAACTTATTATCATATTTTAATCCCTTGAACTCACAATGCCCATTCCAAAAGTAGTATTTTCTCACTTCTATATTGCAAAAGGAGAAAATCTTATCTCCACATCCGATCTTGATTTTTTTCTCCGTACCGCCAAATAGTGTGACAAAGAATAGATGCCCACCTAAATGAATGAGCGTGACAACCGGTAAAATCAGAAAAAAGGAAAAGAGAAATTTAGTGATATCAGACAAACCGAACATGCCAATCATCCTCCTTATTTGAGCTTGGTGTATACAGACAAGTCCTTATTCGAAGGATGATACTCTCTTACCCGGTGTGGATACGTTATAACTAGTAAATATTCACATGTCTTAAGGGACTCCCCCTTTAACCCACAAAAAAACCGGCAGATCATCTGCCGGTCCATCCGTTGCTATCGCTCCAATTCAAGAGTGCCAAAGACCTCATCATTACTTTGTCCCGGCTTCATCCCAACATGTTTATACTCTGGAGTGAAGACCGATGTTTTGATGGGACAAGCCATCTGCCTCTGCATCTTTCCTTCTCCATCAGGCACTTCGACTATCATGCCGCGCGCTTGCAGTTGCGGGTGATTGGTCGCTTCAGAAAAAGTCAGCACCGGTTCGACACAAGCCTCGAAATCTTCGAATATGCCCTGCCATTCTTCAAATGTCTTTTCAAGAAATGCATGCTTGATGATCCTTTTGAATTGGATGCTGCTTTCCGCATCTTGCTTCATGCTTAACTCGAACAGTTCAGGCTGTCCGATTGCTTCACATAACACTTCACGGAATGATGGCTCCAAGCTTCCAACCGAGAAGTAACGGCCGTCTTTCGTTTCATAAAAATCATAAAATGTTCCGCCATTCAATACCAATTTTTCCGGTTCAAGCTCCAATCCACCCTGTAAATGTAGGGGGGCAGATATCGCATTCAAAGCAAAGCTGCAATCGGTCATGCTAATATCGATGAACTGACCTTCACCCGTCCGCTCCCGGTAGATGACTGCCGACAAAATCCCGATGACAGCGTGCATGGAGCCTCCTGCAAGGTCGGCTATTTGTGTTCCATTTTTTGCAGGTCCTCCTTTTTGCGTACCTGAGTAACCGGACAATCCCGCTATCGAAATATAGTTGATATCATGACCTGGACGATTCTTGTAGGGACCAGTCTGACCAAAGCCAGTAAGCGAACAGTAAATCAACTTTGGATTGATTTGTTTTAATTCTTCGTATCCCAGCCCCAACCGATCCATGACACCCGGCCGGAACTGTTCAAGGACAATATCATATTCCTTCACTAGATTCTTTACGGCATCAATCGACTCCTGCCGTTTCAAATCAAGGGCAACCGATTTTTTTGAACGGTTCAAATATTGATCGACTCCCCATGTATCAACCTTGGCCGGCCGTTCTACCTTCAACACTTCCGCTCCTAAGTCTGCAAGCATGAGCGTAGCGAATGGCCCTGGCAAAAGTGTCGAAAAGTCTAGCACTTTCAGATTGGTCAACAGTGTCATCGTTCATGCACCTTCCTTTTCTACCAAATGGATGCATTCTTCCTCAGTTGGGATTTCTATCTTTTATACTCATTCTTCTTCCACCCTTTCGTTTCCTGCAAAACAACATTCACATCCAATTCAATGCGACTAACATTGGTACATGTTCAATTTAAAATAATAAAATAACCGGAACCATGTCTGTGAACATGGTCCGGAAGTTTTCAGTCATACTTTTCATCAAAATTAATTTCTACTTCTTCGAGCTTAACGAATCTCGTTTTCCTAATCAGTTTATACCCAAACCAGAGGGCGAGAAAAAGAGGGATTCCTAAGTACGCCGCCACCACACTTCCCCAATCGATATGGTCCGAAAAGAACGCTTGGATATTTTGAGCCAAGATGACGACCATTCCAATCGTAATGGCAAATATCGTCCCGATTGGAAACCATAAAGCCTTGTACGGCAGCTTATCCAATGAATGCCCTTGTAACACATATGCCTTACGGAAGCGATAATGGCTTATGGAAATGCCCAGCCAGAAGATAAATCCCGTTATCCCGATCGCGTTCATTAGCCATAGATATACGGTGCCATCACCGAATATGGAAGCCAAAAAGGCAAGCATTCCGATGGAACATGTTAAGATCATACCCGCCACTGGGACACCTCGTTTGTTCAGTTTGGCAAAAATCCGGGGTGCTTGCCCGGCTTTAGCCATCGAATATAACATACGGGTAGAGGCATATAAGCTTGAATTCCCCGCAGATAATACCGCAGTTAAAATCACGGCGTTCATCAGGGAAGCCGCAAAGGCTACTCCCGCTTTCTCAAATATGAGCGTAAATGGGCTGACCATAACATTCTCGCCTTGTAAACTTGAATTCGTATAAGGGATAAGCAGCCCTATCACGAAAATCGCCAATATGTAAAAAAGGAGAATCCTCCAGAAGACGCTTTTAATGGCCTTCGGTATATTTTTAGCTGGATTTTCACTTTCCCCAGCTGCAACACCAACGATTTCCGTCCCCTGAAAAGAAAAACCTGCTGCTATGAAAACGATGAATACCCCCATGAACCCACCTGGAAAAGGAGCATCGTCCACTGTGAAATTTTTAAAGCCTACCGCTTCCCCTCCCATAATGCCTACAATCATGAGTAAGCCGACAATGATAAAAATGATGATGGCCGTAACTTTAATGAAAGAAAACCAATATTCCCCTTCACCATAGCCTTTGACAGAGAGATAGTTCAATAGAAAAATAAGCACTAAAAATGAGAAACTCCACAATAGTGATGGACTATCCGGAAACCAGAATTTCATGATGATGGTCGATGCGGCTAACTCAGCCGCTATAGTCATGGACCAGTTGAACCAATATGTCCAACCCAAGGCAAATCCAAAGGCAGGATCGACAAATTTCGTTCCATATGTACTAAATGATCCACTGGTTGGCATAAAGGCAGCTAGTTCCCCTAAGCTTGTCATGACAAAGTACACCATGGCCCCGACCAATGCGTAAGCAAGTAGAGCACCGCCTGGTCCCGCTGTATGTATGGCAGCCCCACTGCTAAGAAACAATCCTGTTCCGATGGCTCCTCCAATGGAAATCATCGTTAAGTGACGAGATTTCAACCCTCTGTTTAACGCCTGTTCTTTTTTCGGTGTTTCGACTGGATACTCAAAGACTTCCTCTTCGCGTTTTACTATCATATGTACATCCCCTTTTGCTTTTGCACGCAGTTCAGAAAATTCCCACTTTAGAAATTATACTACTTGAAAGTTCTGAATGGATTAATTATTCTATTTCTTTCAGCAATTTTCATGCCACTTTTCACTTGTCAGCAAAATCCTACATCTTCACCCAATAAAACCGCGATATAGACAAATTCCTTTGCACTTACGCCATATTTCTTTGTATTTTTGTGCCACGATATTTTGCACTTATTGGGGATTCTTCAAGAGGATAACGATTAATTTCCCTAAATTAGTTGCTTTTCTTCCTAATTGCTGTCAAGCTTATACAATCTGGACTATAAAAGAAAAGAACAAGTAGGTGACGAATATGATCGAAGTTAAAAATTCCACACTCAGTGATGGAGAGTTCAATAGAGGCGTTTTCGCAAAACGTGATATTAAAAAAGGTGAGCTGTTGCATGAAGCACCGGTTATCGCTTATCCAAATGAAGAGCATGTTCATATCGAGAAAACATTGCTAGCGGATTATGCGTTTGAGTATGGCATCAACCATACTTGCCTGCTTTTAGGATATGGCATGCTGTTTAACCACTCCTATACGCCGAATGCCACATATGACATAAACTTTGATCATCATACATTCGATTTCTTCGCTTATACCGATATTAAGGCGGGAGAAGAGATTACCATCAATTATAATGGTGAGGTCGATAACGAAGATCCATTATGGTTCAATAAAGAAGACAATGGTGAAGAAGCTGAGTAATTGATGACATAAAAGCGCCTGCCGTTTAAAAAACTTTCTCCAGTTTTTTAAAGGCAGGTGCTTTTTACGTAATTCGGGAAACCAAAAAAGCTCCATCAAGGATATGCTATCCCTTGATGGAGCTTTTTTTCATGCTACCTTAATTGATTGTTGAATTACTTGATTTTGATTTAGTGAAGGATTGGAGTTGGCTCTTTACCTTATCAATCATTTCAGGATTAGCGATTGATTTGATCTGGCTTATTGTTTTCTCACGCGTTTCTTTATTGCGCATTAAGTAAGCAGCTGCTCCCAATACGACGGTTCCAATCATTTTGTTTGATGGCATCTGAGTTTCCTCCTTATATTTTAGTATAGTATAGTATTTCCCTATAACCACTTCTTTAAACAAGGAGACCCAAACATCCATCCTTCAGGCGACCGGAAACGCATATAGATTGCGTAGAAACTTGTCTTCTAATTCGTGTGCTGGCAACGGTTTACTGAACATGTAACCCTGTACCTGGTTACACTCCATTTCTTTTAAAAAGTCAAATTGCGTTTGATATTCAACGCCTTCTGCCACAATATTCAGCTGCATATTTTTGGCCAGCCCAATGATGGACGCCACAATCGCTTCATCCGGTCCACCGGTTGCCAAGTTCCTGATAAACGATTGGTCGATTTTCAATGTATTGATGGGGTAATCCTTTAAGTAAGCAAAAGAACTATATCCGGTACCGAAGTCATCTATGGCGATCTTCACGCCAAGTTCCCTTAACCTTTCAAAGGTAAAGATGGCCCTATTCACATTGTTCATCGCCGTACTTTCAGTAATTTCCAACTCGAGATTCCTTCCATCTATATTCCATTTGTCCAACATGCATCTCAACTTTTCGATGAAATTCTCCTGCATGAATTGCCGCGTCGATATGTTGACGGCGATATGAATGGAATCGAATCCTTCTTTATGCCAGGCATGGAGTTGGGCACATGCCAAGTCGAGTATCTTTTCACCGAGTTGGATGATCAGCCCCGTTTCCTCAGCCAATGGAATGAACTCAGCTGGTGAGACGAATCCCAGCCTTGGATGATTCCAACGGACCAAAGCTTCTACACCTGATATTTTCTCAGTCTGTGTATCGATCTTTGGTTGAAAGTATAATAGAAATTCATTATCTTTATGAATCCCCATCCTCATTTCTTCTTCAATCAGGATTTTATCCAATCTACTTTCCATGGACTCTTTAAAGAACTTATACGATGAGTCTCCCGTTCCTTTTCCTAAGAACATCGCCAGATCCGCTCTTTTCAAAAGTTCTTCGATGTCCCCCCCATCCTGCGGGTAAGCTGATATCCCAATACATGTGGTTGTGTAGATGTCATGGTTATTGACCTTGATTGGTTCTACCAAAGATTCCAGTAACTTTTGGGCGGTGATTTCCACTTGTTCAAGCCCGGATATCTGCGGCAGGAATACCGCAAATTCATCCACCCCGATTCTAGCTAGGAGTTCTCCTGGTTCCAGGCAATCGTCAAACCGTTTGGCAATTTCTTTTATAAACCAATCACCTTGCCCATGTCCCAAGGTATCGTTAATGGTCTTGAATCGATCAATATCCATCAGGAGTAAAGCAGACATGCCTTCCACATTTTGCTCAATGAAGATATTTGCTTTTTCCTTAAAGGACCTTCGGTTTGGCAACCCTGTAAGTTCATCATGATAGGCCATATAATTGACTTTGGCCAAGGCCGCTTTCTGCTCGGTGATGTCCTTGGCAATTCCGTATACACCTTCGATTTCATTATCGACATATACCGGAACGGTCAAGACATTAAGAGCGACCATACTTTCATTTTTATGGATGGCCATAATTTCAAAAGAGCGAAGGGTCCCTTTTAACGTATCCATATAGTAGTTTTTGCTTTCCTGCCATTCCTCTTCAGATAAAAGATTTTCAATCGAAAAGCTTAGAATGTCCTCCGGTGTATAACCTAAAACCTTAAAAACCGCCGGGTTGACCATTTCCAGCTTGCCTTCCTTATTGATCCTGAAAATGATATCTGGATTGTGTGTCACAAGGGAATCGTACTTTTTCTGGGTTAGTAGCAACTCCTTGTTCTGTAGGGTGAGTTTCTTATCAAGGCGAATGAAAAAGAGGACAACTATCTGAATGAAAAGCATGGCACTTCCGATTCCGAGTGCCAGAAAGAGCGTTCCAACAGGAAGAGCTGAACTGGTTGGTGAAACCGTGTGATTGCTATGATACGTAGCAGCCGCCATTCCCGTATAGTGCGTGCCTGCAACCGCTATCCCGATGATATTTGCACTGATGATTTTTTCAACCAGCCTGGTAGCCTTTTGATGTTTATAGTGAAAGTTGATCTTTAAAGCCGCGACCGAAGCGGAACAAGCAATTAGTACGGAACAGATCACCAATAGCGGATCGTACTGAATGGACGCCGCCATACGCATCGAAGCCATTCCCGTGTAATGCATCGTAAGGATGGCCGTACTCAATGAGGCACCTCCAATGAATAACTGTTTCCGATTCATCGTTTCACGACTGACAAAGAACAAGGACATCCCTGAAGCAAAAATGGCGATCCCAACCGATATCAGAACCTTAAGATAATCATACGTAATTGTTTCATGGACCTGTAAAGCCAGCATCCCGATAAAATGCATCGACCATATACCTAGACCCATCGTAATCGCTCCACCTACCAGCCAATATTTCTTGGCTTTCTGTTTTGAATGGATGATTCTTCCCACAAGATCCAAAGCCGAATACGAAGCCAAGGTCACAATTATGAAGGACAAAATGACAAGCCCTATGTTATAGCTTCCATGTATGTGCAATTTTTTTCTCCCTCATCAAAAATTCCCGTTTCTAGTCATATATCGGACACATTTCAGCAATTTCAATCTCCACATCCATTAAATATACATATTTACCAAGCCAGTTCCTTCAAAAGACGAAAAAGAACCCGAACGACACCGTTCGGGTTCTACTTCTTGCCAATTCATTCAAGGCCCAGACCATTGATATAATCCACGCTTTCAGGACTTTTCACTACTTTTGCAGCTTGTTCTGGGTCAACGGTCGTTTGTTGAATGTTGTTCAGTTTGTAAGTCAGGACGCGCTTTGTTGATTCATCGATTCGTTCCATCGGGATTTCCCCTTTTTTAACGGCATCGATTATCCCGTTATACACCTCTAATTGGTGGGGATGTTCGTGACAAACCAAGACGATGTCCACGCCTGCAAGAATCGCTTCTTTGCCCATGTCCTTAAAGGAAAAGTAATTTTTCACGGCTCCCATTTCCATATCATCCGTGATGATGATTCCTTTGTAGCCAAGCTTCTCTCGTAGCAGGTCTTCGATAATGACCTTGGATAGGCTGGCAGGTTTTTCTTTATCATAAGCCGGATATTTTATATGCGTCACCATCATGAAAAACTTGTCATTATCCACTTCCTTGATGATTTCTTTAAACGGATAGATATCCGAGTTTTCCAGGTCAAGCTGGTTTGCTTCCACGGAAGAGGTCTCGACATGTGGATCAATCTCGCTACGGCCATTCCCCGGGAAGTGCTTCAGGGCTCCTGTAACGGATGCTTCATTCAACCCTTCAATCACTTTTTCCCCATATTGATGGACTTTTTTTGGGTCCGTTCCAAATGAACGGCTATCTTTCTTCGATAAATCCAAAACAGGGGCAAAGTTAAGGTTGATTCCCATCGACTCCAGCTCTCTACCATTCAATTTAGCCACCTGATATACTTCATCCGCAGTGGCCTTTTCCCCTAACTTCTGTTGCGAAGGGATAGGGGAAACCTGTTCCCTCATCCGGGTAATGGCCCCTCCTTCTTGATCGATGGCAACCATGAGTGGAAGCGAGAATCGGCTACCTTCTGCAGATTCCTGCAGGGAGTTGGATAACTCGGCCACTTGTTTAGGAGAACTCATATTACGGTCAAAGTAAATGATGCCGCCTATATGCTTTTCTTCGATGAACTCCTGAACCTCGGTGCTCTTTTCCGTACCAGAAAAGCCGATCATCATGAGCTGCCCGACTTTTTCTTCGAGCGTCATCTTTTCTAGCATTTTCTCCACTTTTTCATCGGTATTGGTCAATGCATTAATTTCCTTATCACTTGTATCCTCTTTATTTATCTTATTCTCTTGTACGGTTGTTTCCTCTTTTTTATTGGCTTCCTTGGTACCACGATTCTCTGTCTTTTCACTTGGAAGATTCGTATCCATATTCAACTGGATGAGTACGACCGTTAAAAATGAAAGAAGCGCAATGAAGAGGAGTCCAATGTATATATACCTTTTCTTCATTGGACTATCTTATCCACTAATTTAATTTCAGGGTCTGAAAGTTTCCAATCAGAAGATTCCTTCACCAGATGCCATTTGCCCTTCCATGTTTGGACAAGTGTCTCTCCATCTTTCCAATCTTCAGAGACCATTTCAAATGAGACAGTGGCCTTGTTATCATTCATTGATTCAACTTCTACATACGTCACTTCATCACTCATGTTATCCTTCATTCCTTCTTCCCAGCTGCTGAATTTATTTTTCCCTTTTCTGCCGGTACTGAATAAATCATAAGCTGATTCATAATCTCCGTTTGTAATCTCTTCATAATGTTCATTGACTACCGCTATTATATCTTCCTCTTCTGTTTCTTTTGCAGCAGCTGCTTGGTAAGCTCGTTCTTCAGCTTCCGCGATTTCCGTATCATCCACCCATAAATCTATTGAAGCATTTTTAACCGAGACCTCTTCGCTTTTCAAGGTCTTTCCTTGCACTTTTACTTCCGCATGAATCTTCATCTTCCCATCTAAAGACACCGGACCGAATGATTCTAGATCCTCGACGGTTTTGCCCGTGCTCGTTCCATTTACGAAAACGGTCGCTTCATCATAATTAGAGGTTAGATACACATCATCTCCCGTCAAATCCAAACCAACGGGAATCTTATGGCTGTCTTCCTCTAATGAATCAATTTTAACCTTATCAGTTACCGTTGTATATTCCCCTTTATAGGAGCCTTTAACCTCATGCTCAACCGGTAAGAATGGCCCGAATGTCCGCTCTTCTCCCTCTTTCAGTTCCCCCACGCCTTTCTCATTAATGGAAACGGAGGCATGTGGCTGATTTGTTGAGACCTTTATGTAAACTGGCTGAAAGCTAACACCATATTGCTTAATGATTCCCCATTTTTTCTTAACCTTTTGCAAGGTTAAAAAACCTTCACCTTTAGAACCTATTACATTATCATTTTCCAAGTATTGAGCCGTTTTTTTCAGATTTGACTTGGTTTCGGCTAGAAGATCAGGATTTTCATCGAAATATTGAATAAGCATCTTCGCATCCGCTTCTTCTACCTTCATCACATCCTGTCCACCATTCAAAATCTTCGCTACGTCCTTAGTATTGTTACTTTTAATGGCATCTTCAAATTGTTTAACTACTTTAGCCGGTTTATACATACTCTGTACTGTTATATAACCAGCAAATCCAACCATTAGCAATAGGATTACAGAAATGGAGAGAACCTTAGAACTTTTCGACTTAAAAAAAGAACCCGTTCTAGGACTTTTTATCCGTGTTTCAGCAATAGGATTCTGATTTTCTATAGTCGTTCCGCACTTAGTACAAAAGGCCTTATTCCCACTTATTTTTTCCCCACAATTATTACAATGCAATGTTTTCTCCCCTTTTTTCACTTAAAATATATGCTAAATTATAAAAATCGATTCATATTATCTCAATAATACTATATTATGTAACATGACAACGCAACAAATCTTATGAATTTAGACCTATCACTATCTAATTATACATATAACTTTTGAATTATTTGATAGCTTAGGAAAATATGAAGGAGTGGTAAATTTGAATGAATTGCAAGATAAGCTAGGAAGTGGACTCAATAAGATTCAGGATAGCTTACAAACGAACAAACAAAAGCTTCAAAACGCCCAAACGATTAACCAGTACAAAAGGAGCATACAAGAAACCGGTATGAAACGGAACGAAATACTTTTACAGTTAGGGGAGGAATTATATAAAAAATTACGTAGCAACGAGATCCATCCCACTGAAGAACTGACAAAAAAAATGACATCTTTAATGGAATTTGACCACGTCATATACAAGGCACAACAGTCTATTACTGAATTGAACTCTCAAAGTCAAACAGAGCATGCCTGTAGTTCATGTGGGTCTCCGGTCACCAGTGAAGATAAATTTTGTGGAGGCTGCGGAGCCAAAGTGGAGTTACCAAAATTGGATACTCAAATAGAAACATCTTCCTGTCCTTCATGTGAAGAACAAATCCCATTACATGCTGTCTTCTGCAACTGTTGCGGTTTAAAGACATCATGAATGAAATGAAAGGAGACGAGGATAGCTATGTTCTGTACAACATGCGGAGAATCTAATCCGGACTATAGCAACTATTGCTCACATGATGGGACTGCACTAGGAAATTCATCATCTCTGCAACAGTTACAATTAGTAAATAATGAAACGAACTTTTGTCCCGAATGTGGAGAAGGAACTAACAAGATTGATAATTACTGCAATTCTTGCGGAAACTCCCTACTTAAATTCGGCACAACAAAGATTTCCATGAACGAGAAAGTAACACCACGAATATTAAATTCAAGGACCTTCTCGTTTACTTCTCTATTATCTAAAGATACATTACGAAAAGCCCTTATACCTGCCATTGCAGCTTTTATTCTCATGCTTCTTTTAAATCTTTTAGTGTATACGACAAATACTAATTTTTATGAGGACATATTTGAAGAATCGTTTGGGTTCACCCCAGAGGAAGCTGCCGAAAACATGGCGGATGAGTCTGGCTTCAAATTCAAAGAACCTGGAGCTATATTCGGATTCTCAGATACGGTCATGATGTCTCATACACTTTCACCAAGTTATACGTTAGATATGGAAAGCAATAACTCATATGAAGATTATAAAGGGTCCGGCGAATTGAGCCTTTCCTTCACATATGTTTTATTCATTATAATTCCCTTATTATGCTTATTCTTAAGTGGCATTGTATACAGAAAGAAACATACTGATATCTCTATACAATCTTTCCTTTCAGGAGCCGTTGGAATAGCATTGATTTACAGCCTTTTGTTGACGTTCTTATCTCTATTCAGTGGTTTTGATTATAAAATCAAGCACTCTGAAAGCGGAGAAAGCTTGAATCTAGCCATAACAACTGCTTATCCATTCTTCCAAACCTTCTTTAAAGGTTTATTGTTTGGAATCGTCTTTAGCATGCTGGGGATGTTATTTAGTATTAACTACCGCCAAATAACCAAGCAACTTGAATCATTGATTCCTTATGGGAATGCCGTCCACCAAGGGTTTTCTGCATTTATCCGTGGTTTCGTTACACTTACCATTGTAATGGTCGCCATCCTTATCAGTAAAATGAATGATGCAAAAGAAATGCTCTCGGTCCTTGATGTACCTGGTGTTAGTCAACAAATTTTAGAAAAGACCACCTTGGCAGCCTGCTATCTAGGTGTGCAATTATCTTCCATCGTTTATAGTATGCTCCATTTCACCCCACTCTCCCTAAAAGGAGAAGGGGACGGAGAAAGTGGAGAAATTAGTTTCTCCGTATTCTCCGGCTTTAGCACGGATGGTGACGTTATGGAAGGAGGAGATCTTTCATATTTAGATTTATTTTTCAGTTTTACGAACATCGACCTTTACTTGAAGCTAGCGATGATCCTTCCTATCTTATTGCTGATATTTGCCGGTTATTCTATGGCTAAGTCCAAACAGTCTTCATTCGTATCACTGGCTGTACTAAGCCTTGTATATAGTCTATTCGTTAGCGCAATAGCATCTTTCTCGGCAATTTCGCTGAATGGTCTATTTGATATGGGGGATGGAGAAAATGCCATTACCTTCTCCCTCCGCGTCAGTGTTGTCCAGGTCTTTATCGGTAGCTTTATTCTTTCCTATATTGCTGGATTTGCCGGTAGCTATTTGAACAAGTTCTTTCCCGGTTCTCTAAAATAATTACTCTTCCTCTGTTCCCTCAAGGGACAGAGGTTTTTTGTATAAAGCCTAAGATATGTGCCCCATACTACAGTATGACCCAATAAAAAGGAGAAGACTTCATGGATGATAAGGTAAAAAAACTTGCTGGGAAAGCACAGGCCTCTCTGAGTCATGCTGTAGATTATATGAAGGAAAAGATAATAGAACTTACGGGAGGAACCTCCATCACAATTATGGAGCTCGCTCTTTATATTCAAAACCAACCGGAGACGAATCGAATCGACAAGGAGCTTTTAGGGAAGACCTATACCTTTTATTCTCTAAAGAAAGAAGGAGCGACCTACCATTTGGAAATGAAAAATGCCCACATCCTCCAGTTGGATGTCCACATCAAAAATCACGATATCATCTCCTATCGTTCCTATCGTGATCATTCTAAACTGTCCAGTCCCATTAAGATTCCTAATACCCTCTTGCCAGATTGAACGTCTTGAGTGGCCCTTTATAAAAAAGGGCCACTTTTTACTTTTTATTCCTCTTAAAACGAGACATATAGGAATAATATGGGTATATGATAGAGAGAGAATGAGCAGGAAAGGAGTCGATGGTATGAATGAAAAGTGGAATGGCGACCAAATGGCAGATGTAAAGGGGAAAACAGTTGTGATTACAGGGGCGAATAGCGGCCTTGGTTTTGAAACGGCTTTTGTATTAGCGGGGAAAGGAGCAGAAGTCATTCTTGCTGTCCGGAATGCTTCGAAAGGGGAAAAGGCGGTGGATCGAATCACGTCTGCCCATCCTAAGGCAAATGTCTCCGTGATGCCACTCGATTTAAGTGATTTGAGGAGCATTCATCAGTTTAGCGATTCATTCTTGGAGAACTACGATTCCTTATCCATTCTAATCAACAATGCAGGGGTCATGATTCCCCCTTATAGTCAAACGAAGGATGGGTTCGAGCTACAATTCGGAAGCAATCACCTTGGGCATTTTGCCTTGACCGGCCTATTGCTTCCCAAAATCCTTTCGACGCCAAAATCACGGGTCGTCACATTAAGCAGTTTAGCCGCCAATAACGGGAACATAGACTTCGATCACTTGGATGGGAAGGATCAATATAAACCAATGAGGTACTATGCCCAAAGCAAACTTGCCAATCTTCTCTTTTCCCGGGAATTGCAAAACAAGTTCGAACAGCACCAAGCAAACTCGATCAGTGTCGCCTGCCACCCTGGACTTTCCCATACGAACCTCATGTCACGCGGATCTGGCAAGCCCCTGAATAAGTTTGTCCACTACCTCTCCAAGACCTTCACCCAGCCCGCCAATATGGGTGCCCTTCCCACGCTTTACGCAGCAACGGAACCTACCTTACGAGGTGGGGAATATATTGGCCCCGATGGAAAAAAGGGCAGAAAGGGCTTCCCTAAAAAAGATCCCATCATCGACTCACTATATGACAAAGATACTTCTGAAAAGTTATGGGAGATTTCAGCATCCATGACAGGTGTACAGTATCCCTTCACTTTTGCCAATATAAACCGATCATGATGCTTCTCTATAGAACAGGAACCAGCTGTTCTTTTTTTTCGTCCTTTTTCATGAAAGATGCGTAATTTCCCTTTTAAGAGAGATACTATAAAAAAAATTAATGAGGGACAAGCATGCTTGAAAACGGAAAAATTACTTCCTATCAATTGGCACTGATTATTTACCCAACCATCTTTGCTACAGCCATTTTGACCGTGCCAAACATATCCCATTCATATGCGGGGCGAGATATGTGGATATCTCCTATCATTGGCTCATTGAATGGTTTTTTCACAGCTTATATCCTATACCAATTACATAAGATGTACCCGAATGAAACGATATTCGAATACAGCCGGCATATTATAGGCAAGTTTCCTTCAAAGGCCCTGACTTGTTTGTATGTTTTCTTTTTCCTTTACATGTCGGGCTTCATTTTAAGGGAGTATGCCGATTTCATCATCATTACATTTTTGCCGGAAACGCCAAGGGTCGTCATCATGGGTAGCCTGGTCTTGGTGTCTGCCTTCGCCGTTTCTGGCGGTGTATCGGTGCTGGGACGTGCTTCATCTCTTTTCATTCCCATATTCATCATCCCGATTCCATTCATTATGTTGATTCTTTTTCAGGACTACGATACGACCAGGATTTATCCGATATTGGAAAATGGTCTAAAGCCGCCACTATTAGGCGCCGCCGTTCCACAGGCTTGGTTCAGTGAAGTCTTTATCATTGCGGTACTTCTACCATTCCTTAGGGATCGAAAGCAGGGGATGAAATGGATCATCATCTCCATCATCGCCATTATGCTGAGCCTTATTTGCTTGAATCTAACTGCCTTGTTCCTTTTCGGTGATCTCACGAGCTACTACACATTTCCCGTATTCAAGGCGATTCGCTACATCAGTTTCATGAATTTCTTTGAGCACCTTGAAGCGGCGATCATACCAGGATGGATGCTTGGGGCATACATCAAGCTCACGGTGTTCTTCTATATCCTAGTTGTGGGTACAGCTCAGTGCCTGAATCTTCCTAGCTATAAACCGCTTATCCTACCGTTAGGATTCCTGGTTACATTATTTGGTTTTTGGGAGTTTTACAACTTACAGGGTCAGACCGAGTTCACTAGAACCGTCTTTCCTTTTTTGCTTCCCTTCATGTTGACACTGCTCCCGGTCCTGCTATTAGTAATAGCTAAATTGAAAAGACGTTTATACCAGAAGAAAGAAGTGCCGAATGGCTCTTCATCCCTAACTAAAAACTAGCCTGTAGAAAGGAGTAGGCCATGTCATGAACCAATCCGAACAAGAGAAAATAAAGCAGGACTTGCCGCTATTTAAGGATCTTCCCAAAAACCTTTCCTATTTACAAGCGACTTATTCCAATTGTTACGATGTGGTTTTTCGGACTTTTTGCATTGGGGGGCATACGGATGCCGCCCTCCTTTATATGGAAGGACTATCCGATACGAAACAAATTGAAAATAATGTGATGAATACGCTGATGGAAGAGTCCCTCTCATTTTCTGACATCCATGAAGCCGTGAAAGAAAGGCTTCAAGTTCTTGATACAAAAGAAATTCGTACGTTTGCCGAATGCATCACCTATCTTTCTACCGGCTACTCGATTCTCTTGGTACAAAAAATGGATTATGCCCTGGCACTGGGCCTTGTGAAAGTTGATAAGCGCCCGATTGAGGACCCCGAAGCTGAAAGTGTGGTACGTGGTCCCCGCGAAGGATTCATCGAATCCATACAAACCAACACATCTCTCATTCGCAGAAAAATCAGCTCCCCCACGCTTAAAATGGAATCAGTAAAAGTGGGGAGTTATACAAAAACGGAGGTTGTCATTGCCTATATAGAGGGTAAGGCTGATAAACAAGTATTGGAGACATTGAAAACCAGGATCAACGAGATTGAATTGGATGGTGTTCTGGAAACAGGATATATCGAGGGATCCATCAAGGACAATCCATATTCGCCTTTTCCACAATTGCTAACAACGGAAAGACCCGATGTTGTGGCTGCCAATTTACTGGAAGGACGTATCGTCATCCTAGTCGATGGGACACCTTTCGTTTTAATCGCCCCGGTCAGTTTCTATTCTTTTATCCAGTCACCGGAAGATTATTATTTTGGCTTTTTAATCGGTTCTTCTGTACGGCTATTACGCTACCTATTTATTTTTTTCTCGGTTACCCTCCCGTCCTTGTATGTCGCCATCCTGACTTTTCACCAGGAAATGATTCCGACCACCCTGTTAATTACCATTGCCTCATCACGGGAAGCCATACCATTTCCGGCATTCGTGGAAGCAATCCTGATGGAGGTCACCTTCGAGGCTCTAAGGGAAGCAGGACTCCGGCTTCCTAAACAAATCGGTGCAGCCGTCAGCATCGTCGGGGGGCTAGTTATCGGACAGGCCGCGGTTCAAGCCGGAATCGTTTCCGCTCCGATGGTCATCGTCGTTTCTCTTACAGGAATCGCCTCCTTTTTAGTGCCCCGCTATTCGCAGGGCATCGCCTTACGATTATTACGCTTCCCCATTATCCTCCTTGCCGGGACACTGGGATTATTCGGGCTGATGCTTGGGGTCATCACTATCGTCATTCATCTATGCAAGTTGACCTCCATTGGGGTACCTTACCTACCTCCTTTGAAGAATGGTTCATGGCAAGACGCACTATTCCGGGCACCTTGGCAATCTTTACAGAAGCGGAGGAGATTTTTTAATGAAGACAACCACCCCAATCAGAAAAACCTTAGGATGAGAGGAAAGGACTCCAAAGCATGAATACCATTCTTTCCAAGCCAATCAAAAAAGCCATTACAGTGACCATGCTATGCTTTTTCACTTGTACCCTATCTGGCTGTTGGGGTAGCAAAGAGCTTTCCAATATGGCTTTGGTCATGGCAGCGGGGATAGATATTACAGAAGAAGATCAAGTGCAAGTTACCATCCAGGTTTTCATTCCCCGGGCCGCCAGCAGTCAACAGCAAGGAGCCGGTCCTGGGACGGGTGGAGTCGAAAGCCTTGTCCTCGTTAAATCCGCAACAGGGGAAAATATGGCGGATGCCATGGTGAACCTGCAAAAGTTATTTTCTCGCCAGATTTTCTGGGGCCACTGTGATGCCTTTATTTTCGGAGAAAAATTTGCCCTTAAAGGCCATTTGAATGATCAGATTGATTTCATCAATCGCCATCCTCAACCCCGGGCACGTGGTGACTTATTTATCAGCAAGGGGCCGGCTTCCGAGATACTCGAATTGGTCCCCGCTCTAGAAAGTTATATGGGGGATGTTTTACAAAAATCATCGGAATTGTATATAAAAAAACCGATCACAGTCAAGGATTTCCAGCTGATGACCATCAGTGATTCCAAGGGCGGCATACTCCCCCTTCTTGAAATATCCAAGCCTGATCAACCAGAAAAAGCAACAGAGACCATTACCACGTTTTCTGGTGTCGCTATTTTCAAAGAGGATAAAATGGTAGGATCGATTAAAGAAGATGTCACGCAAGGTTTGCTATGGATCCGGAATCAAAATAAATTGGGAGCGATAACCACATCGACCCCAGATGGAAGGAAAATCTCGGTGCACCCACTTCGGCAATCGACAAAGCTGATTCCCAAGATTGAAAACGGAAAGTGGAGTGTAACGGTTGATGTGAACGTAGACGGTTTACTGGTTCAGAACGGCAGCAATCTGGATATCATGGAGGAATCTAGCTCGAAGCAGATTGAGACCTATTTACAGCATGAAATGGAACGAGATATAGAGGCTGCCATTATCGAGGTGAGGGATGGCATGGGGACGGATGCCTTCGGTATTGCTGAATCCTTTCATCAAAAGTATCCAGAAGAGTGGGAAAAGGTAAAAGACCATTGGAAGTATGTCTTCCCACAAGTCACAATAAACATGGATATCCATTTGAAAGTACAAGAACCAGGTTTGATGACGAAAACATTAGGAACGATAAAGAGAGGTGAGTAGGATTTGAAAATGGCCGCTATATTGGGAGTGACTGTCTTACTCTTCCTCCTTTTTCTTTTCAACTATCCTAAAATCGACCGCTCCCATAAAAGAGAGAAAAAAACGGTGGTCCTTTTACTGGCCATCGGATGGGTTCTGGCAATCCTTCTCATACTCTTTCCGGAAATGCCGGGACCTACACAAATATTCAACATCCTGTTTGGTCCACTAAAAAAGCTATTATAACGAAAAAGAGGGAGCCTAGGCCCCCTCTTTCTTCATTTATTATTCAGCGTCAAAAACTTCTACTTTCTCCATTTTGTCGCCATTTTTCATTGCTTTAGCCGTTTCTAGACCTGATGTTACTTTACCGAATACAGTATGAACACCGTTTAGATGCGGTTGTGGTTCATGAACGATAAAGAATTGGCTTGAGCCCGTATCTTTTCCGGCATGCGCCATGGACAAGCTGCCTGCTTCATGCTTGTGCGGGTTTCCAGCTGTTTCACATTTGATCTGTGTGCCGCTTCCGCCTGCACCTGTACCTGTTGGATCTCCGCCTTGGCTTACGAAGCCAGGGATGACACGGTGAAAGACTACACCATTGTAAAAGCCTGTGTTTGCCAGGTTCTCAAAGTTAGCCACTGTGTTTGGTGCTTCATTAGGGAAAAGATCAAATTCGATTTTCTCTCCGTTTTCCATCAATATGTATCCTTTTTTAGCCATTATAAAACATCTCCTTTAAAATGAACTGAATCAGTCTTAATAGTACCATTTTTAGCAAGAGAAAGAAAAGAAAGCGCTGTGTTTTCAGATTCAATTATTATACAGCGTGCGTTTCTTCTCTTATAATAGGGAATATTCACTAAAAAAGGAGGAAAAAACAATGACCCAACAATTTGATGCCTTATTCGTAAACAAACAAGAAGATGACTTTTCCTTAACCATTCAGCAACTTTCACTCAGCGATCTTCCAGAAGGTGAAGTGCTCATCCGCGTGCATTATTCTGGCGTGAACTATAAAGACAGCCTAGCGACGATCCCTAACGGAAACATCGTTGGCCGCTATCCGATTGTCCCTGGCATCGATTTGGCAGGTGTTGTCGTTTCATCTAAGGATTCCCGTTTCAAAGAAGGAGACGAAGTGATTGCCACCTCCTACGAGATTGGCGTTTCACACTTCGGGGGCTACAGTGAGTTCGCCCGTATTCCAGCAGAGTGGGTTGTCCCGCTCCCTGAAGGCCTAACATTGAAAGAAGCCATGGTTATCGGAACTGCCGGTTTCACCGCTGCACTTTCCATCATGCGTCTAGAAGAAAATGGACTCAAGCAAGAGGACGGAAATGTTCTCGTCACAGGAGCCACTGGAGGCGTCGGCAGTTTTGCCGTCTCGATTCTTTCCAAGCTCGGCTATTCGGTAGAAGCGAGCACCGGGAAAAAATCAGAACACGCGTACATAAAGGAACTGGGTGCTACGAAGATTTTATCCCGTGAAGATGTCTATGATGGCACGCTTCGTCCACTTGGCAAGCAAAAATGGATTGGTGCCGTTGACCCGGTCGGTGGAGAAACATTGGCCTCTGTCCTGAGCCAAGTTAAATATGGTGGATCGGTGGCGGTCAGTGGATTAACCGGAGGGACAAACCTGCCTTCGACTGTCTTCCCATTCATTTTGAGAGGCGTCAGCTTGCTTGGCATCGATTCAGTGAATTGCCCTATGGATACGAGGCTGAAAGTTTGGAAACGCCTAGCAACCGACTTTAAGTTGGATCATGTAGAACAGCTCATTCAACAGGAAATTTCCTTGCAGGAACTTCCCGATGTCCTGCCTACCTTACTGAAAGGTCAAGCAAGGGGACGGACAATCGTCAAATTATAAAAAACAAAAGGTGACGTTAGCTCTGGCTCTCGTCACCTTTTAATGTGCCTTTGAATAGGGAGGATGATATCGACGGTGGTTCCTTTGCCGACCTCGCTACTAAATTTAATTTGCCCTTGATGCTCATGAATGATTTTTGTACTCACCATTAGCCCCAGGCCGGTCCCTTTTTCCGTTGTGCTATAAAAAGGCTCACCTAAATGCTTCATTCGTTCCTCTGTCATCCCACTACCCGAATCAATGAAGCGGATGACCAGGTTCCCTGGATCATATTCATCCAACTGGATATGAAGTTTCCCGCCATTTTCCATGGCTTCAATTGCATTATTCACTACATTAGTAAACACTTGCTTTAATAGATTAGGTTCACCAAATACTGTTGAATCGTCGACTTTAGTTTCCATCGTTATTTCGACATCGTTCAGATTCGCCTGAAGCTTGGCCAACGTTATGACACTATCTAAAATGGCAGGTATCCGGGTATGTTCACATGTTTGCAATTGGGGATTGGCAAGACATAAAAACTCTTTAGCCAACCGTTCGATCTTGTCCACTTCCTTCACTGACAGGTCAAGGTATTCCTGCTTGTCAGGCGTTTCACCCATTAATTGCAAAAATCCCTTGATGGCAGTTAGTGGATTCCTTATCTCATGGGCAATGCCCGCCGCCATCTGACCGACCGCAGAAAGCATATTCGTCTTGCATAATAATTCTTCTGTCTTCTTACGTTCGGTAATATCTCTACAGAAAACCTGGATGGCTGGTCGTCCCTTATAAATAATCGGAAGGGCGATGGTTTCACCATAAAATACTTCACCATTAAAGCGCCTGAACTTTTGCTCCAGTAACTCGACCGTCTTCCCCTCATCTCTCATCACTTCTATTCGCTTGCCGACCGTGTCTTGAGAATCGGGATGCACGAACTGAAAAACGGACTTCCCCATAATTTCTTCCACAGACAAGCCCAGCATTCTGGCACCTTCGGGATTCATATACTCAATGATTCCATTACGATGCACAAAGATTGCTTCAGGTGACACCTCGATCAGGTTGCGATACCGTTCTTCGCTCTCCCTCAACGCTATTTCAGCCAACTTTTGATTCGTAATGTCCCTGTATACGAACGCCAATGCCGTCGGTTCATCTTCGTTATTCCTGATCGTAAAAAGGGTGATGCTCACATCAATTAGCTGGCCATCTTTTCTTTGTCTGACCGTTTCGAACCCCTTCTCTTGTTCCCCCGACTTGACCCTATTATGCAACTCGTCAACAGATTCCTTCAGGAAATCGGGGATGATCGGAAAAGGCTTACCAAATACCTCGTCATTCATCCAGCCAAAAAACTCCTCAAAGGCAGCATTAACTTGTAGGGTTTTACCATCTAGATCAACGATGGAAATGGCATCCGCACTTTGTTCCATGAAAGATTGAAGCTGCTTTGTGATATCATCTACTTTTTCTTCCACTTGCCCTTGTCTATCATTAATTAGCTTTTTCAACAGATTTATTCCTTTCCAATTCCGAAAATTCACTTACTCAATTTTACAGTAACAGTAAATCATTTACCAGTATTTTATAGTAGTTTTCACTATCAATGTAGTGAAAACCCAATAAAAAGAAGCTAAATCAGTCATGCAGATTTAGCTCTTCTCTTTAAATGTATTATATTTACATTCTCCAACTATCGGTTCATAGAAGCATGTAACTTATTAAGATTGGATAGCATGTAACCACTATCATGGTATACGCACAATAATTTAACACGATATACATAAGAAAAGACGACACGTAGATGTGCCGTCTTTTCTAGTCATCAATCTTGTGGATCAAAAGCCGCTTCGAAAGCAGATGATACCTTTTCGAACTCCTCGTCCGTTTCGATATCATTTAACTCTCCTTCGCCTTCAACTCTGAAAAAGAAAATATCGATATCTTCCTCTGTGTCTTCTTCAATGTCTTCTAGCAAACCTACAGCTACATATTCCGTTCCTTCAACATCCAATGTTCCCAGAACTTCAACCTCGTGCTCTTGATCACTGTCGTCAGTAAGGGTAAACACTTCACCTTCGCGAATACTTCCCATCATAATCTCTCCTCTCAAGTCCATTTAAAATGGGTTTGTTTCCATAGTATATCTACTATTCCATACAGAAACAAATTTTTGCTTTAAAAAAGGGCAATTCTTTTCCTTTTCAATAGATAATCCATTAAAGTGGAAAAAAAACCCTATGAATTTTCGAACGAAATATAGAATACTCACCAATATAAAGTATAAAACGGAAGGAGGTAAGTGAATGTGTGACCAAACCGACTTGTTAAATACCATCAACCGTTTTTTAAATGGAGAGACACAAGCATACAATGACTTATATGAAAGGACCATCCAAACCGTCTATAAAAACGTCCATTTTCTTATAGATGAAAAATCAGAAGTAGACGATGTTGTTCAGGATGTCTACATACAGATTTATAAGTCTCTTCGTAAATATGATCGTGAGAGACCTTTTAAACCATGGTTGACGGGAATTGTCGTCAAAACAATTCAGACATACCGACGGAAAAGGTGGATGCGTCTTCGGATTTCCAAGAAAGCAGAAGAAACAAAGCAAGTCGCAATACCCGATTTTTCCAATGATATCGTAGAAAAAATCTCCAATCGGCATCTCGTAGATTTGGTGAACCAGTTGCCCTACAAGCTCAAACAGGTCGTGATTCTCCGGTACTTAAATGATTATTCTCAAGAAGAAGTGGCCCGAATATTAGATATCCCAATCGGGACCGTAAAATCACGAATCCATGCTTCTTTAAAAAAATTGAATGCTCACGGGAAAGAGAGCCTTTTATCCTTAGAGAAAGTGAGGAATGTATAATGAAGAACTTTCAGTCTCAATTAAGGGAATCACTACAAGAAGAAAGTACGGGCTTGAATGCTCCTCCTGAACTAAAAGTGAAAGTAATTAATAAACTGACTACCTATCGTGGAAAAAGAAAAAAACACCTAGTTACAGGAATTCTTATTGCCTCATTATTACTCCCGACGAGCGCTTTCGCCTATCAAACCTACTTGGCAGATGAGTTGTACGGGTCTTTCGATTATCTAAAAAAGCATGTAGCCAACGCTACCATGGAGGGGTACTTCCTTTTGGACGCAAAACTATCACAAGCTAAAGGGGATTTGGGAAAAGAAGAATATGTACAATTTAAAGAAAACCTGCAAGTTTTAACCGCGGCTAAATTGGAATATGGCAATTCTAACGGGAATATAGACTACGACACGATACCTGCAAGTAAAGCTGAAGAACTGAAAATCATTTTAATGGATCTACAGCCTTATTTTGATAAACTGAACGGACAGGTATCCAGCGAGGAGCTATTATCGAGCGAGGAATATGAAACGTATATCGAAGCCCTTATGACTTATGAAAAAATCACAGTGAAGAGCGAAACCGATGCAGACGTACCTACTAACGCCGAAAGCTTACCTTCTACTCTCCAAGCAGACTTTCAAGAAGCATTAGACTTCATGGACTACGTTAACGAGAAACAATTGAACGAACAAGCCTTTTGAATACTTGATAGATAATCTGTAAAGGTTGTCTTTTTATTTTTACGCCAACCTAAGTACTATCTTTATTAAAAATCAGATAATTTAGTCTATTTTACTGTATTTTTATACCTAATCATATATAATAGTATTGCTTATTAACAACAAGAAGGAGGAATCCCCTTTGACTATGAAGAAAGTCGATCATATCGGCATCGTTGTAAGAGATCTAGAAACATCCATCTCCTTTTATCAAGAAGTGTTGGATTTAAAATTGAAAGCGCGTGTACCTCATACGAATGGTGTCATTCAGCTTGCCTTCCTTGGGTATGAGGGTTCAGATGAAACCGAAATTGAATTGATTCAAGGATATAGTGACACGTTGCCATCAGAAGCAACGATTCATCACTTTGCCATTACCGTGGATGATATCGAAGAAGAATATGCGCGGATCCAAAGCCTTGAGAATGTTGAATTGATTGATGAAGAAATCGTCACCTTGCCAAACGGCTATCGCTATTTCTACATATACGGACCAGAGAAAGAATGGATCGAGTTCTTTCAGAGATGAAAACAAAAAGCAGAGCGATCAGCTTCTGCTTTTTTAATGAGTCCATTTAATAAATAGGTATCAAGCTTCGTCTACAGGTATCCGGTAATCAGGATTGCTCTGGTTCCAACCTCCGCCTTCTTCCACGGATTGATTGATACTACTGTCCCCATCACCATCAACCCAAATTCTCTCTCCACTTTCCAATGTCCGCCAATGAGGTTCCACACCATGTTCTTGATGATTTTCTTCTATTATATATGCTCCATCTGACCCATTTTCTAGTGCAAGATCCGAACCACCCAATCCGCCTTCATTCCCATTTACATCAATAACGTCCGCCATATCCAAAATGGATACCCCCAACGCACCAACGGCGACTGTTTTCCCCACATTGCGTAATCCTTCTTTCCAACGTGTTTCGTCCCCATCCCTAAGTCCTCCGGCTACATCTCCAACATTCCCCACCGTAGCCTTAATACCTTGTCCCACTGCTTTAGCTGTATTCCCTACACCGTCACCTAGATCCTTGAACCCTTGATCCACCTTCCCATCATCTTTCGATACTAGTCCACTTCCAAGATTCCAGACTCCCTCAGCCACATTCCCTACTTGCTTACCCGTGAACTCCGTGGAATTCTTAACACCATCGCCAACCTCTTGGATGAACTTAGATCCCGTTAATTCTCCAACTCCCTTAATAATGCCGCCAGTCACACCGCCAACTAACCATCCCGCACCTTCACCGGCACTTTTTAGAAAACCCATATTAATAGCCCCCAGATCCATTTAATAGTTCAATGTCACTACTTATTGTCATTTAATAACATACCACATTTTAAAAATATGGAAACCAATCAAAAAAAAAGAACCCGATTGGCCCTTTCCTTTAGAATGCATATTGGTATAACCCGTAATATAACGGTCCGAGGGTAATGAGTAATGTGACTCCAATGAGGATACTTTTCGCACGTCCTGAAATATCCTCCATTGCTGCTTCTCCATCATCATGCTTTCCGATATAACTGAAAAGTACATCCCACAGCAAACCACCTACAAACACGAATTTCCATATAAGAGGCGTGAGTATGGCTGTATTCGTCACAAATCCAAATAGTCCGATCCACGTAATAACTGAAATGATGAAATCCACTATTAAAGAGGGGGTACGAAGGCCTTTAAGCAAAAAAGCAATCGCCACCGTTCCTAAAATCCCTAAATAAATCGTCCAAAAAATATGCATATTCCATCCTTCTTCCGGTAAGATTCTTCAATTATATGAAGTATCGGATGAAAAGGGAATACAATAATGACATTCTCTTAATCTAGTACATATATCCTGTAAAACTATTTTATTTTTTAGATTAACCTGGTAAAATTTTCGAATGATGATAAAGGTTATGAGCGAAGAACATGCAAGTTTCCGCAGGAACGACCGTGAAAGGAACTCAAACAGATTATCGGAGGTTTGAATAGGAGAGTATCAAATGCTAGAAGAAGGTGATTCCGGCTGTAAATGCCCAGTGATCACCTTTTTCATTCTATCTTAGATTACCAGCTTGCCTTTTTGATGCCCGCGATTTGCCCAATATGTGCAAGATCACGGAAAACGATCCTGGACATGTTGAATTTCCGCATATATCCACGTGGTCTTCCCGTAACTCCACACCGATTGTGAATACGTGTTGGCGAAGCATCCCTTGGGAGCTTGGCCAATGCTGCATAATCTCCTTTCACTTTAAGTTCCTGTCGAACCTCTGCATACTTTTCTACTGTTTCCAGCTGTTTTTTTGCCTTTGCTATCTTTGACTTTTTTGCCACCTTAGTTATCTCTCCTTCTATAATAGTGTTTATATTGTACCCGGATTACTTTGTTTCACGGTGAAGCGTGTGTTTCTTTAAGCGCGGGCAGTACTTTTTCAATTCGATTCGATCAGGATGGTTTCGCTTATTTTTCGTCGTTATATAATTCCGGTCTCCCGTCTCTGTACATGCCAAGGTAATGTTTACTCTCATGTTTGTTCCCTCCTAAATGTTTTATAAATTTCATTAATCGTCATGATTACGGTTTATGATGTGTACCTCTATATATTAAAACGTAATCATTACTATTTGCAAGTTTTTTCGTAAGCTTTTTCGATTTTCCCCTTGTTCCCTACTCAACATCAAATATCTCCGTAATGAAAAAGCAGGCTTCCCGACCATGTCAGGAAGCCTGCTTTTTTCTAAAAATACATTTTTAAATCTGGAATTTACGAACCACTTGCTTTAGCTCATCTGCCATAGAGGTCAATGAATGCACGGATGAATTGATTTCTTCCATCGATGCCAGTTGTTCTTCCGTTGAAGCCGCCACTTCTTCTGAATTGGCCGCATTTTCCTGTGCGTGTGCCGTTAATTTATTCGACGTTTCCGATACTTCATCTACACTGACTGAAATTTGTTGAATGGAAGCCGTGATTTCCTCGATTTTCGGAGTAATGTCTCTCGTACTTTGAAGGATCTGGGCGAATTTATTCGATGTTTCCACTGAAACCTTCACGCCCTGTTCCGCATTATCCATCACGTCTTTCATGATCGTAACAGAATTCCTTGTGTCGTCTTGCATTCCCATGATTAAATCCGTGATCAACTTGGTAGAGTTCTGAGATTGTTCAGCCAGTTTCTTCACTTCATCGGCCACCACGGCGAATCCCTTACCATGTTCGCCCGCCCTTGCCGCTTCGATTGCTGCATTTAATGCCAATAGATTCGTCTGTCCGGCAATGCCCGTAATTACATCGATAATATTCCCGATTTGATTAGAACGTTCCGATAAAGAATCGATAACCTGATTCGATTGGTTAACCGATTCATGGATGAATCTCATTTGCTTCAAGTTCTCCTCGACATAGTGGCTGCCCTCTTCTGCCTGTTTCTCGGTTTCTTTTGAAAGCTCTGACATGCTAGCCGTACTGTCGGTAATCCGTTCCACACCCTGGCTCACTTCATTCAGTGAACCGAGACTAATTTCCAGTTGCCTTGTTGAACTTTCAGAAGCCCCGGAGATTTCCTGTATCGAAAGAGCGATTGTTTCTGCTGCCAACTTCGATTGTTCAGAACTGACACTTAATTGCTCAGCCGATAATGTAACTTTATTCGTATTGGAGGAGATGGCCGTAATCGTATGATGCAGATTTTGGGTCATCTTTTCAAAAGATTGATTTAACACATAAACCTCATCGCGGGTTCTTACCTCGATTTTTTCTATATTCAAATCTCCTTCAGCGACCCGGTTAGCCATTTTACTCAACTTCTCGATTGGTTTGGAAATAACGCTTGAAATCAATAATCCATCAGCCATCGCAAGCACGAAAGCTATCAGGCTTAGAATGATAATCTTCTTAGTTGCCGACTTAGATTTATCCTGAACCTCTTTCACCTTTTGCACCATGATGTCGTCTTTGATCCATGTATAGAATGAATTCGTTTGCTCAACCATTTTGGTACTGATGGGAACCACATTATCCCGGGCTAGGGACTTGGCTTTTTCAGGATCGGCTCGTACCGCTTCTACAGATTTACGACTCTCCTCAATCCATTCGTCATTTGATGCTTTGATTCCATCGAGCTCTTTGGTCATTTTATCTGAGTGCGACAAATCTCTCGCTTCTTTTATTAATTCATTAATGTTTTCATTCGATTCATACATCTTCTCTTTCATATCAGGTGTTTCATATAATAGATATCCTCTTAAATACGTTACCTGACGTGCTGCATCCGTCTGGATACTTTGAGTGATTGATTGAACCTCGGAGATATTATCAAGAATATAATCATACTTCTTGTTCATATCTTTCATACTGTGATAAGAAATGAAAGCTGAAACTCCAAAAATGATGGAGACAAGAAAAAAGCTTAGTAGTAACTTATTCTTTATGGATAATTTCATTCTTTTTTACCCCTCTATTTCTTTTGTAATGGTCACGCTTATCTATCCCTTTTCATATAAAAAGCCCACAATTAAAGTGGACGGTAAATATGTTCCCAAGGAGTAATAGTTTCCTTTTCTTTTATCGGTTAAGAAAAGGAAAAATTAAATGGAACATGGTGGTAAAATAAATATTATTTGTTAAACACTATCATTTAAGAGGGCAGGGGAATACATGTTATTAAGAAACGCAACATATTTGAATGAAGAGTATGCCATTTCAAGGGGAAATCTGTTAATACATGAAGGGAAAATCGTCACAAATCCTTCTCTCTCTGAAGGGAATGCTTCTGTCGAAGAAATGGATTGTGAAGGATATATACTAATACCTGGATTATACAATGCTCATTTTCATGGTTATTCATTAACTGCCCAAGGACTTCAAAGGGATATGAAAATTGAAGAGTGGTGTAATGACAGCAAACAAGGACACCTTCAATCCGGATATTTTGAGAAAATCGATGCACTGACCAGAAGGGAATATGAAACGATTTGTATGAAGGCTTACGCAGATATGGTGAAGAAAGGAATCACGTTCGTCAGTGAATCAGAGCCAAGTAATTGGCCGGATGCGATTGCCGAAACCATCAACCGCATTGGAATGAAAGGTTTTGTCGATACCTATGAGAAGATTCCGGAATATCACGATCTGCAAAGTGGGCAGGTCAACTTTGGTACGCATTTGCTAGAAGAAGAGGATATCACGGATGAAACCCTTGCTCTCTGTGTTTCTAGTAAAAAGGACTTTGATTCCCTCTATACCACGCATGGGATGGAAAACCAATGGAGAAGGGACCTGATTTATTCTCAATACGGAAAGTCATCCATCGAGTTATATAAAGAGCAAGGGCTACTCGATAACAAGACGATTTTTTTCCATGGCGTTCACTTGAATGAAATAGATATCGATTTACTAGCTGAGGCAGGTTCCTCTGTCGTCCATTGTCCCGTCTCGAACCTAAGCACTGGAGCAGGTATAGCCCCCGTATCCAGCATGCTTGAAAAAGGGGTGAATGTTTGCATGGGATCTGATTATGCCAGTACCGATTTATGGGAAAATATGAAAATCGCCTATTATCTACTAAAAGCGATGTCCCCGACACATCCGTTCACAGCGGAGAACATCTGGCAAATGGCAACGCAAAATGGCGCGTCCGCCTATCATCAGAACATGAGTGGAAGAATCAAGGATGGATTTCATGCAGATCTTGTCTTCATAAAAAAGAACCCCCTTATTCCAGAGGTCGATACAGACGAGTTTTCCACGACCGTGCATAATCTTTTACTTGAAACGAGCGAACCATCCATTCATCATGTAATGGTCAACGGGGAATGGATCATGTTCAATCGCACCCTTACACACGTGGATGAGGAAGAAATGAACCGGGCATATAAAAAAATCCTGACGAAAGTCTATCATCAGGTTGTTGAATAGGTTTCAATGACACAGGGGCTGTCCCAAAAGGTGTAATTACCCCGTAATTGAATAAATAGTAAAAGGCAGAAACGTTGATTTAACAACATTTCTGCCTCTTTGTTTTTGCGGAATTCAATGGAATAAGGACTTATTAGACAGCCCCTTGTCTCATGATTTAAACGGCCCGCTTCTCCTCGGGTTGACCTTCTCCGGCCATGCTATAATGTGCATGTTTTTCCTGAACGAAAGCAATGGCGATCGCTCCTACTACCGCAGCGATTGCAATCAAGGAAAAGTTCATTTGAGCTGGCAGGTTCATCGTTAAGAGGATGCCTACAAAAGTTGGTGCAAAAATACCACCTAGGCGACCGAACGCCATCGATGCCCCCACGCCACTGGAGCGCATGGAAGGTGGGTAATATTGTGATACCATCGCGTTGCTTATATTCTGCACCCCGACCGACGATGCACCGATGAAACCAATCAATATATAGGCAAGCACCGCATTTTGTGTAAGACCGATGCTTGCAAGGGCAATGGCTCCACATACATACAGGGGAATCATGACTTTTTTGAAACCTAGTTTATCCGTAAGCGGACCGAACGCAATCGTTCCGACGATCGCACCGACATTCATCATCGCAACAAATAGCAAACTAGAACTTAAACTATACCCTGCCTGGATCATCAATTTCGGCAACCACGTGTTCATCGAATATATCAGGACAAAGCAGCTGAAACAGGAAATCCAAAACATGATTGTACTCAACCCTCGTTTTTTCTCAAATAATTTCACAATGGTTGAACCTTGTTCAGGTGCTTCCGTTCTTTCGAGTCTTGTCTCCCCATTCAAACTTAACTCTGGATTGACTTTCTTAAGAATCTGCTTTACTTCCTCGTTTTTCCCTTTTTCCAATAGGAAGACCGCCGACTCTGGAATCGCTTTAGCTATAAAGGGTAGGATCAATAGCGGCAAACCCGCAATCCAGAAAATCGGCCTCCATCCAAATTCCGGGAGTATGGCACGGCTGGCTAGGGCGGCTGCAATCGCTCCGACCGAATACCCACAGAATACAAAGGAAATCATCGCACTCCGAATCTTTTTCGGTGCGTACTCCGTTGTCAGGGCAATCACGTTCGGCATCACGCCTCCCAGTCCGATTCCTGAAATGACACGAAAAACGGTGAACAAGACTGGTCCACCAGCCACCCCGGATAAAGCAGTAAAAAGACTGAAGAGAGCCGTACAAAATAAGATGATTTTCTTACGTCCGACCTTATCGGCCAAGTAGCCAAAAAAGACCGCTCCGACAACCGTACCCATTACCGTATAACTGCCGATTGCTCCCGCTGTCACCGATGATATGGACCACTCCTCAATCAATGAAGGAACGATTGAACCATAGATGACCACATCATAACCGTCGACCAGGATAATGAAAAAACCCCAAAAAATTAATAGTAAATGAAACAGGTTAAAACGACTTTTATCTATCGTTTCACCAGCATGGACTGTCCTCAATCCTACACCTTCTTCCCTCTATTTAGTACGTTGAAGCACAAAAGCAAAAGAACAGACAGATGCGTATGACACGCACCTTTAATCAATTAGTATCAAAGTCGACCACAATTAAATCTTCAAGTCCAATCTCTTCTAAATAGGCAAGAATCGCTTGATGGGATGGATGCGGCAAGTATGCTTCAAGTGCCGTCCTGTCCTCAAATCTGGCAGTCATGCCTATCTCGTACCCTTGACTGCGCCCCGCAAAATTCCTTCCTTGCTGGATATCCAGTAAACCTGGTATAACATCTTTTAGAGCCAGAGTCCTAGAAATCAATTCATCCACTTGATCATCTGTTACATCATCACTTAACTTAACCAAAACAATATGTTCAACCATTCTGCTCACCCTTATCTGCTATTTAAAACATGACGGTCAAAACCGGCAATTTGTTTATATTTATTAGCAATATCCTCTAGTTCCTGTTGTGATATGACATCATGTAAATGATCGAATCCCTCTGGAGCCCGGTCCTCGACAATCTGCATGACCTCTTCCGGTCCATTCTGACGATTGGCCAGCACGATGGCCGCCGTCTTCTCAAGACGTGATTCTTCATAAGCACATAAAGCCGCTTCTGCATGTACTCCACTTAAAATGGCTTCCCCTAACGCATCCGCATCCAGTATCGCCTGGGAAGCTCCATTGGAACCAATTGGGTACATCGGATGTGCGGCATCACCAAGCAACGTGATTCTGCCAAAGGACCAGCGTGGAAGAGGATCGCGATCGACCATTGGGAATTCGAAAACGGACTCCGTTTCCTCTATTAATTTAGGTACATTCAACCATCCAAAATCCCAATCGGCGAAAGCTGGTGCAAAGACTTCCTTCTCTACTTTCCGATTCCAATCACTTCGGGAAGGCGCATCCCCTTCAATCGTCAACTCCGCAATCCAGTTCATAAGCGAACGACCACTCTCTGCCAAAGGATCGACAGGATAAGCAACGAATTTCTGGTCTTGATAGCCAGCCATGATCATTGTCTTCTCGGTTAAAAAAGATGACGATTCTGTGATGCCACGCCATAAAATCCGGCCGCTGAACTTAGGGTCACCTTCATTCGGATAATAGAATTTTCGAACTGTGGAATGGATGCCATCTGCTGCAATCATGATGTCTGCTTTATATGCCCCTAGATTTTCCCCTGTTTTTTTATTCACAAATTGAGCTTCCACGTAATCATCGAACAGTTGGAATGAAGATAGATGGTGACCGGTTATGACCGAGTCTTCCCCCAACTCTTCCTTGACCGCTTTTAGTAGCAGCAGCAGCAGACTTCCACGATGGATGGAATATTGCGGCCACCGATATCCTGCATTCAGCCCCCTCGGTTCCTGCCAAATTTGTTGACCGTATTTATTGAAAAAACTCAACTCGGCCGTAGGCAGTCCAATCTTCTGAAGTTCTTCCCCTAATCCAAGCTCCGTAAGGACCCGTACAGCATGGGGAAGAAGATTGATGCCCACTCCCAATGCTTTTATCGTTTGTACACTTTCAAAGACTTGCACTGACACACCAACGCGGTGAAGTTTAAGGGCAGTAACAAGCCCGCCGATGCCCCCACCAGCAATAATTGCCGTATTCACTTTTGACACAGAAACCCCTCCAAATGACCTGATAAGTTATTCAAATATTTTAATTATTCTAATTATGTCACAAAACTCCAGTTTAGCAATATAAATTCTGGGATTATGCAATAAAATTTCATAGGATCATAAGGAAGTCTTACCTGTAATTCTGCTTTTACGCATAAAAAAGCTGATTGCGCATGCAATCAGCTTTCCTATTATTTATAAAATACTTTATCAATGTTGTATTTAGCATGAAGTGTATTGATGATGTACGTTTCATAGATTTCACGTTCCATCGCATCTTCTACGATGATAACCTCAATTTTTTTCACTTCATTACGATGTTCTTTAATCGGTGAAACATTATCCTCGAAATGCTTTTTGACTCTTTGTCTTAATTTACGTGCCTTTCCGACAAAGATCAACTCGTCCTTCTCATTATAAAACATGATGATGCCGCCCTTATCACGGGGAATCAAATGGAAATCAATGAATCCGAAGATTTCCGGGATGATGGCTTCATCGCCCTCAATCACTTGTTTTCTTTGTTTAATGCTGATATCCGCTGCTGGGATTTTAATATTAATCATCAAAAGTCACGTCCTCTATTTGTATATGTATGTGAGTGCTGGAAATAGTCATATTGATAAATCACACTATGTTCTAGTGGAATATAATGGGCTTGTTCAAGCTCTTTCCAACACTTGCTCTACCATGTCCTTAAAAGTAGATGGTATCATAATTTTGGCGGAAAAGCCATGGCATGAACATAGCGGTTCAGTAAAAGGCAATGGACCCTTGTATTTTTTTAAGGAAGGAAAAGAAGAAGACCCGTTACGAGTCTCCTTCTCCATGATCAGAAATATCCATTACCACCTGTGGGCCTTCGCATTGCTTCTTAGTATAATGTTCGTTTGCGATACTTCCGTATGGCCATTTACTTGAGACTTCGAACGCTTAGGTCTTGTCCAATTATGGTGAAACTTTTGAGAATGTGGATCTAATTGATCTTTATAACTCATGTTGTATCACCTCATCGTAAAAGATTGGGATATTTCTTTTCAAAGCAATAGGAGGTTCCTATCACAGTTTTAGTATGGATTGGGGACGAGTAAACATACATTACTTCTTAAAAAGAAAATTCTACCTTTTTCCCTTTCGAAAGCACTTTCCCTTCACCATTTACGGCATCACTGGTCAGAACCGAAATCCTCCTCACATCTTCCTTTTTGAGGATGAACCCGATATTCCCTTGCTTTGAGCCCTTCGCTTTTATATCCCCATTCAAATTCTCCAGGTAAATATCATCTTTCCAAGTCAAATGTTCTCCACCATCCGTCTCAAGAAAAGCGACAGGGGAAATCTTGGCGTCCGCATTGGTAGGATTATGGACTTTCACATTCATTTTCACGATATCGAATGCGTGTTCATGGGTGTAACCATGAAAGAAGTCAATCATGCTATAATCCGGAACCACATGCATCACCTTGATATCCTTCATTTCTACCGTGATTGGCCCGACCTTCACGGTTTCATTTATCGGCTTATATTCTTTTACTGTCAATTCGCCTCGTGAATCGGAAACCTGTTGGCCGACTTGTTTCAAATCACGATCATCCGGTAACTGGGGGTTAGGAACATAGACATCCTTCTTCACCAATGGTTCTTCCTTTTCCTCTGTCTTTTCTATTACGTTTGGTTTTTCATCAAAAGCTGGCTGCGTATTAAGTGCACCAAATGTGGTTAATAAAAAGGCACCAAAAAGTAGTTTGTTCACCGAATCCCTCCCAGCGTTTTATTTTCCTTTATTTAATAAGTCGAAGATGATCGTGGCATGATCCGTGTTATCGACCTGTCCGGCAAAACGGTCCTTGTAGGGCCCGAATGCATAGACGGGCACATCTTCCCCCGTATGTCCCCCGGTAGTCCAAGCCGTATTGGACCTGTTATCAAAAATGGCTTCGATTGCATTATCAATCGTCGTAACATGTTTACTTGTTGTGGCATCCTTGACGGATTGGATTTCCTCGTTTGTAAGTCTCACTTTCTTTTGATCAATATACCTTTTCAAAGTTTTTTCAACATCCTCACCCTTTACGATGGCATCCGCCATGAAGTCAGGTGTCCGTTTGGCAGCCTTAATCGGCTCACCGGACCAATTATAGACTCCCTTCGCTCCGATTGAGAACCCTCCCGTGGAATGGTCAGCCGTAGCGACAACTAAGGTATGTTTATCTTTTTTCGCGAACTCGATGGCTGCCTTGTAGGCTTTTTCAAAATCCTCCATTTCACTCATCGCCCCGACAATGTCGTTATCATGGCCAGCCCAATCAATTTGACTTCCTTCCACCATCAAGAAGAATCCATCTTTATCTTTATTCAGGCGTTGAATCGCCGAGTCCGTCATCTCTTCCAATGAAGGCGTTTCATTGGTGCGGTCAATCATTTTAGGCAAACCTCCTGAAGCGAACAACCCAAGCACCTGTTTATTTTTATCCTTTAAGAGCTGCTTTTTATCGGTAACATAACTATATCCATCTTTTTTGAACGCTTTTGTCAAATCGACATCAGGCCGGACAAAATTCGATTGGCCTCCCCCCAAGAGGACATCGATTTTATGTTGACCCTCTATTAGGTCCCGGTAATAATCATCAGCAATTCCATTCATGTTTTTCCGGTTTTCGTCATGGGCACCGAATGATGCTGGGGTGGCGTGGGTAATTTCCGATGTGGCGACAAGACCGGTTGATTTCCCGCTTTCCTTGGCCGCTTCCAATACCGTTTTCACTTCTGTCTTATCGTTATCGACTGCGATTGCTGCGTTATACGTTTTCACCCCGGCTGACATCGCGGTTGCTGCAGAAGCGGAATCCGTGATATTTTGTGTCGGATCTTCTGGGTATGTCATCTGCTGACCCACCAAGTATGGATCGAATGCCGTCCTTTCAGCCACCGTCGTAGAAGGTCTATCTTTTAAATACCGGTAGGCGGATGTATAAGAGACACCCATTCCATCCCCTATCATGAAAATGACGTTTCTAATCTCCGGTTCTTTCTTAGGCTTTCCTTTTGCCAGGACATCGTTGTTTGTGACCGACCATGTAAGACTTCCAAGAGCTAGTGTGGAAATGATGGCAACAGGCAAAATCTTTTTACTGAATGAACGTTTCAAGAAAACGACCTCCTACTGATTTAATGGATGATTCAGTTAAAATATACCGCATGAAGATGAACCTACTGTGAAGGGAGTGTAAATATATGGGGGTTTTATGTAAATGAATAGTAAAGAAAAGAAAAATAGGTGGGGAATGAATAGGTTCAGGGACTGCTACAACAAAGACAATTCCGCCACTTCAAAAGAAGTCTTCCAGTTCATGAAAGAAAGCACACACTAAAAAAAGACCGCCCCAGAAGAGGCAGCCCATGCTGGATTATTCTTTGCCTTCCCCTGGGGCTGGGCGTCATCAGTCAAAACATAATTATTGATAGCGTAAACACTATGCTGATAAATCGGGATGTCCATTTTTTTGCATCGCTCGTTGATTCAGTAATTTAAATAATGGCGGCAAAGTCACATACACCATCAACACCCTAAGTACCTGAACAGCAACGACAAACATCGGGTCGGATTCGAGGGCTACTGAAGTGGCGGTCATTTCCGCAACTCCTCCAGGCGCAAAGGCCAATGAAGTAGTCATAAAGGACATTCCAGTCATTCTGGAATCGATATATGCACAAAGGATCATCATGAATATAAAAGCAACGGTACTTAATGAAGAGACGACCAGAATTTTTTTCATTCCTACGAACATTCCCCTATTGAACTTGGATCCCACACTTGCCCCAATCATAATTTGTGAAACAATCATGATGCTATCTGGCCACCAGGCAATCAAATCCACCCCCGCAATGAGTGAACCGGAAGCTTGAAAAAATGCAACCGTCAACATACTGCCTACTAGCCACGGCGCAGGTAACTTGAGGATTTTCCCGACATGGAAACCACCCCAGGCAGCGAGAGCCAGCACAAGCGTCCATCCTATTTCAACTTCATTAAAACTTTCCACCCCACCGAAAAAACGAGCCGGAGTTGAGGCTAATGGATTAGCTCCAAGTACAAAGAAAGGTACAATCATGACAACCAAAAAAATCCGGATGGTTTGTATGATCGTCACAACTCCGGTATTGGCCCCTGCTTCCTGAGCCATTCCTGGCATGGCGGAAAGACCTCCCGGTGCCGTAGAAAAGAAACTCGTCAGCATATCCATTTTACATAACTTGTACAAAAGAAAACCGGAGCCTAAAGAAAACAACAACGATAAAGCCAAGACGATGATGATCGTGATGCTATTTTCCATGAATATTCTCAACACGGAAAGGTTGAGTTGTAAGCCCAATTCAATACCAAGCAGGCATTGTCCTGTTCTTAACCAAATTTGCATGCTATTCGATTGACTATCAGGTAACTTCAAGAAAGCTGGCTTCCAAAAAGAAAGCAGGGCGGACATCAACAGGGATCCGATCATCCATCCGATGGATAATCCCGTTGACGCCAGAAAAGCCCCTCCTAGGCCGCATAGTATCACTAGCCAAATGCCTTTCATTGTATCTACTAATCGCTCCATCCAATGACCTTCCCACTTTTATTTTTCATCTTTTCGTACAAATCTCAAAGAAACGAATATACCTGTTCACTCTTTCCTTGCCACTAATAACATCGCCTGCCCTTGGAAAGAGAGAACTTGGTTTTCAACCACCTCGATTGAAAGAAAATCGGTTGTTTCCTTTTCAGCCGCAATCATATAGGCCATCAATTCATTTTGATCCTTTTCAGGAAGCTGCATCATTTCACACCACTTCTTAAATTCGAACTTTTTTTTGAATGTCGTAAAACTTTCAATAATAAAGCCTGTGTTCTCAATAAGTGAAATCCATTCAGTTTTTTTATAGGCCCTGTAATGGCTAGGGTCCCTTTTCTTTTCTATATAGTTATAAAAGTGATCGTATTCATCCTTTTCGGCTGCAACGTTATCTATTAGGAGGAAAAGGCCATTTCTTTCTAAGACCCGGTTTGACTCCATTACAAATCGGTTTATGTTCGGGAAATGGTGGGGTGCAATCCGACATGTAACCGTCCCAAATGATTGATTGGAAAAAGGGAGCTGCTCGGCATCTCCTTGAACAAACGATACATTTCCAATGCCATTTGAGGTGATGAATGTCTCTGCTTTCTCTAACATTTCAGGGGTCAAGTCAAGAGCGGTCACTTGTTTAAATAGTGGAGCTAAAGCTTTGACCACATGACCGCCTCCCGTTGCGATATCCAAAAGGTTATCCTTTCTGTTCTTTTCCACGATCTTTATAAGTAAATCCAGATCTTCTCCACTCGCATGCGTTTTGCTCGTCACATAGTTGGCAGCGTTTTTCCCAAATTGGGAAAGAACTTGATCTTTTTCTCCCATCTTAAAACCTCCTTCTTCTCGCTTCCTTTCCAAATAAAGAAAACCGAATTTTCTAATATAGAAAAAGTCGGCTTCCTTATCTTCATCCATTATTCTTTACTGAGTAACCGTGTCTCTTCGGTTTTCCAAGGCATACGAAGCGGCAGATGTTCCTGCAAGTTTACCATATACAGAACCTGACATTAACCCAGATCCGCCTGGATAGTTTTCGTAGAAAATCCCTCCGACCATTTCACCCGCAGCGAACAATCCCGCAATAGGTGCTTCCTCTTCATTCAATACCTCGCCTACCGTGTTGACATGTATTCCACCAAACGAAAAAGTGATTCCACATGTTACCGGGAAAGCATAAAATGGACCTTGTTCAATGCGAAGTGCCCAATTTGATTTTGGTGGGGTAATTCCATCCGTTCCTTTACCGTCTTTTTCCGTAGGATTATAATTTCCTTCTTGTACAGAATGGTTATACTCCTCAATCGTTTTCAAGAATTGTGCTTGATTGACCGGCAGCAAATTAGCAAGTTCTTCGAGCGTATCCGCCTGATAAATGGTAGCCTCTTCAAGGTCATACTCTTTACGCAGATACGGTCGCACCTGAGAATCATAAATCTGATAGGCTACATGATCAGGCTGTTTCAAGATTTCCCTTCCATACTTGGCATATGTATAGTTTCGGAAATCCGCACCCTCATCGACAAACCTGTTTCCATCTTTATTTAGCATGATGCTTAAAGGATAAGAATGTTTTTTGAAGATGTCTCCTGGTTTCGTAAAATCACCGACTTTTGGAGCATTATAATCCGTCCCAATTGAATGGCAGCCGGACCATTGCCCATATTTCTGTGCTCCTACCGCCAAAGCCATAGTTAACCCGTCTCCAGTATTATATTCCGTTCCTCTCACAATAGCCGCATTCCATTCCTCACCGATAAATTCGCTCCGTAGCTTTTTATCTGCTTCAAATCCTCCACACGCTAAAACGATGCTTGTCGTATTGATCGTTAGCTCCTTGCCTTCTTGCTGTACAACGATTGACTTGATCTGATTATTCTCGAGCTTCAGCTCGGTAGCGCGCGTCTCGTACCAAACCTCTATGCCAAGTTCTATCACACGTTCATTCAGTTTTCTAATCAGCCCTACACCTTTATCATTGGTTTTTAACGGAAGACCACCCCAAAATATCCGTTTGCCGTCTTTTTCAAAAGATTGATTTTCATAATTAAGTTCAAATTCAATGCCATGGCCCTGCATCCATTGAATGGTTTTATATGATTGAGTAACCAATTGCTTCGCCAATTGAGGATCACTCTGTCCTTTCGTAACCCTCATGAGATCATCATAGTATTCTGTTTCACTATAAACGGGCACATGAATTTTCTCGGCTTCCTCGTCAGTGATAGAAGGAATGATTTTTCTGATATCATCCAGACCATTATAAGCAGTGCGAATGGCTCCATCCGTAAAGAATGAATTTCCACCTCTCTTTTGCTTCGGTCCTCGCTCGAGTACTAGTACGCTTGCGCCTTTTTCTCTAGCTGCTATAGCTGCACATAAAGCGGCATTTCCCGCTCCTACTACTATTATATCGAAATTAGATTGAACCATATATCTTCCTCCTAACATATTTTTACTTGAGCTAAGCTTAATACACTTCAAAAAATAAATGAAATATATAAATTTAGCTTAAGTCGATAAAAAATATTTATAACCACACAAAAAAAAGACTTAGGATGGAGTCATTCCATATCCCTAAGCCCGCTTTATTATCTTTCCTTAACAAGGAAATCCACAAAAGCTTTTACTACCGAAAGATTTAAAAAATTGGCATCATACATTAACCACGTGTTCCGTTGCAAAGGTGTTCCCTGTTTATCTTTTAAGCATAACTTATGTAGAAAATCATTGGGCTGTAGAGACATCTCCGGGATTATTGCCACCCCTAATTCATTTTTGACCATTTCCTTGCATGTCTCCAGCTTATCTACTTCCATGGTGATACGAGGTGGAGACGAAAACTGATCATGCCACCAATCACTGATTAAATTTTTCAATGAGTTGTCGGTATGATAATTAATGAACGGCAAGCTCGGCAGCTCCTCTATCGTAATCTCTCTTTTCGAAATCAGATATAACCTCTCTTGGGATAATAGGGACTTTTCTCCCTTCCATTGATAGTTGTTCCGCACGATCCCCACATGTACCTTTGATGAATCCAGGAGGCTCATGATTTCGGTACTCCATCCCGTATTTAAATTAAATTGTATATCTGGATATTGCTTCGAAAATCTTTTCAAGATTTCAGGCAACTTATACCGTGCAAAATTACTGGAAACACCTAAACGCAACGTTCCATTGATTCCATCATTCATATTCATCACATGGTCTTTCGTTTGTTGCAATTTCCTTTGCATTTCCTCGGCGTACTTGACTATATAGTCGCCCTCAGAGGTAAAATCGATTCCTTTCTTCGTCTTGAAAAATAAAGCTACGCCAAACTCTGCTTCTATATTCTTTAATCGATAGCTTAAAGCTGGCTGCGATATATATAGTCGTTCTGCCGTGCGTGTAATGCTTTTCTCCTCATGAAGTATGTTTAAGAAAATCCAATCCTTTTCATCCATTCGAACCCGCCTTTTCTAATGTTATAATTTGTATTTATAAGATATTAAAGAAAGTATACATTGAATTTATGAGTTTATCGAATACCCTTTCCTCTCTTTCGACTTCTTCCAAGCCTAAATAGTTTAGTATGCTTTAGCGTTACTTCCTCCTTTAGGTACCAAAAAAGAACCCCTGACATTCCCCTTAAGATTGTGATGATGTACATAGGTTATAAACTTTTTTAATGACAAATCGAAAAAAATATATATTTAACTTATTAACTTTCCTGTATTACTATTTAACAAAGATAACCAATAACAACATTGAGGTGATGCAAATAGGAATTTTTAAAATTAATTTTCTGAATAATCAATCAAGAAAAGTCTTTATTGTAAGCGTATTCAAAAGGAGGGGAACCGTCCATTGCTAACTATATTAGGAGTTTCCATGGTTACTATCTTTACATATTTGATTATGACCAAAAAGATGTCACCGATTGTGGCTTTAACACTTATACCTATCATTTTCGCTATAATTGGTGGCTTTGCTTCTGATATCGGTCCCATGATGCTTGAGGGGATAAAGCTCGTTGCACCTTCAGCCGCTTTATTATTATTCGCTATATTGTTTTTTGGAGTGATGATCGATGCTGGGTTATTCGACCCGCTTATCGCAAAAATATTACAGATCGTTAAACGGGACCCTGTCAAAATTGCGATAGGGACAGCCATTCTATCCCTCATGGTAGCATTGGATGGGGATGGCACAACCACATATATGATCGTGGTTTCAGCCATGCTTCCTCTTTATAAACGAATTGGCATGAATCCTTTGATAATGGCCACTATCGCTATGCTCTCCTTAAGTGTAATGAGTGGCATGACACCATGGGGAGGCCCCGCTACACGGGTCATAGCTGTTTTGGGTCTTGATGCTTCCGAATTCTTCGTTCCCCTCATCCCAACAATGATTGGGGGAGCTTTATGGGTGACCTTCATTGCTTTTTTACTCGGAAAAAAAGAACGCAAACGGCTTGGAAGTATCCATTTCCCTTACGCAGAAGAGGATTCTATCGCTCAATCTGAGACTGCCGCTACTATAGAGGACACTCTCATTAAAGAAGAAAGCGATATAAAAAGGCCTAAGTTATTGTGGGTAAATCTCTTGATCGTCCTATCCATCATGACTACTCTTATACTGAACCTACTGCCTGCTCCCGTATTATTTCTGATTGGCTTCATCCTTGCCCTACTGATAAACTACCCAGACTTAGAGAAGCAAAAAGAACGGATGCTAGCTCACTCAGGTAACGCTCTAATCGTGGTCATCCTTGTTTTTGCAGCTGGCGTTTTTGCTGGAATTTTATCCGGAACAAAAATGGTGGACGCAATGGCCAACACCCTGGTTTCCATCATTCCGGAATCTTTAGGCGCCTTCTTCCCTTTAATCGTAGCGTTTACCAGTATGCCTTTTACTTTTGTATTATCAAACGACGCCTATTATTTTGGAGTCCTGCCCATCCTTGCTGAAGCCGCCTCCGCGTATGGGATTGCCCCTATTGAAATTGCCCGGGCTTCCATATTGGGCCAACCCGTTCACTTAATGAGTCCATTAGTCGCTTCGACCATTTTATTAGTCGGCATGATTGGGAAAGATATAGGTGACCATCAACGTTTTGCTTTAAAATGGGCCATTCTTTCATCCCTGATTCTCACTGGATTGGCGATATTGACTGGGGCCATATCCTTCATGTGATACACATTTTTCAACTATTACATCCATCTACCAATAATAATCCTTAAGCAAAAGCACTCCATTCCTGGAGTGCTTTTGTGTTTTATTTTTCAACCTTCATGTAACTCAGTGCACGGGTTGCGGTTTCCCTCGCCGTTTCGACAGAATCAGCTGTGGATAATGCAACAGCTACCCTTCTGCCAACCTTCGTGACCGGTTTTCCGAAAACGCGCACCTGCGTATTCGGTTGAGCCAAGGCTTTATCTACCCCGACTATAGAATATTCTGATAACTCAACCGGTGCTTTCAAGGGACGGCTTGCTCCTGGGGTGATCAGTGTGATTTCAGGGATCGGGAATCCTAGAATCGCACGGGCATGAAGGGCAAACTCCGATAGGTTTTGGGTGACCAATGTTACTAATCCTGTATCATGCGGACGTGGGGAGACTTCACTGAAATAGACCTTATCCCCTGAAAGGAATAACTCCACTCCAAATAATCCATATCCACCAAGTTCATCTGTAATCTTCTTGGCAATCCTTTTAGCTTCGATGATTTGTCCTTCCGTCATAGCATGTGGCTGCCAAGATTCTATATAGTCCCCGCCCTCCTGGACATGACCGATTGGTGCACAAAACATCGTTCCGTTAACGGCACGGACAGTTAGCAACGTAATTTCCGAATCAAAGCGAATGAACTCTTCAATGATTACTCTTCCATTTTGGACCCGGCCACCCTCCATCGCTATTTTCCAGCAGGCTTCCAAATCATCTTTTGAACGACAAATGCTTTGCCCTTTACCAGAAGAACTCATTAGCGGTTTCACGACATTAGGAAAACCGATTTCTGTAGCAGATGAAACAAATTCTTCATATGTATTGGCAAATCGATAAGCTGCCGTTGGTAACTTTAGCGTTTCAGAGGCCAACCTTCTAATTCCTTCACGATCCATCGTCAATTTAGCCGCTCTTGCCGTTGGGATAACCGCGAACCCTTCTTCCTCCAATTTAAGCAATTCGGAAGTGGCGATGGCCTCAATTTCCGGCACGATTAAATCAGGTTGTTCTTTTTCAACGACTTCCCTAAGCTGCTTCTCATCCAACATATCAATCACATAACTTCGATGGGCCACTTGCATGGCAGGTGCATGTTCATATCGATCGACTGCAACGGTATCAATACCAAGCCGCTGAGCTTCCAGGATGACTTCCTTGCCTAATTCTCCTGAGCCCAATAATAAAACCTTTTTTGTTCTATACATATTCCACTTCTCCCCCTCCATGTGTTCAAAACCATTATATACGAACTATATACTAATAAAAACATATTTCGTTCGCTTTTTATTTTAATTTTCCTCTAAAACCCTTGATTTCATATAAAATATTTTGTTTTTTAATCATAAATCTTTATAAACAAAGGAAGATACCATTTGATTGGAGGACGGAATGCCAAGTACGCTCAGTGAAATCAGCACCGTTCTTTACAGAATGGAGGAGTGATATCTTATACATGTCGAAATTTGTACTACGATACTTTTTGAAAATGTAAGCGCTTTCCATTATAATGTAAGTAGGTTGGATGGCATGCGTGGCCGTCAAAGTATTCGGCGTAGGCGGGGCCAATACTAGCGTTAAAAGGAGGAAAACGCTTTTAACGCACAACTATTAGCACTCCTTGGATAAGGGCTGTTAAAGATTCTTAACAGTTACTTGTTAGATATATGCACCATACATAGTCATGGACAAGGGTTGTCTAACATGCCCTTGTCTTTGCAGCAGCCCTCATCGTTTCAGTCTAATAGTTTATAAGATTAAAAGCTCTTCCACTGAAAAATCAGAGAAGAGCTTTTTCGTTTGTACCTAACATTCTAGTTCCTTCCCCATCTCATCCAGGATGGTCAAGACTTGCAAAAATCCAATAGCAGACCATTTAAAAACACAAGCTGAGACTGTAGATGATGCATGTGCTGTGATTGACATGAACTGTATACCGACATCTCCAACTAGGTAGGACCTTCGCTTAATACGAAAAAACAGGCATCCATTGCACTAATGGATGCCTGTTTAGATGTTGATTCTATTCTTAGACTTCTTGCGGTACAGCTAATCCAAGACCTTCAGCAATACGTGTTCCGTATTCTGGATCGGCTTTGTAGAAGTGTCCGATTTGACGAAGTTTAATTTCTTCTAATTCCACTGGTTTCATTGCACCCACGACATTTTCTACAAGACGTGTTTTTTCTTCGTCGCTCAACAGGCGATATAGATCTCCTGCTTGAGTGTAGTGATCATGATGATTATAGGCAACCTGAGCAGCTTGTCCAGACACTTCAAACGGCGCAAGTTTGTTTTCGTTTGATTCAGCTGGTCCCCCAAAGCTATTTGGTTCGTAATAAACGGAACCTTTCCCATTATCATCGGCACGCATGAAGCCATCGCGTTGATATGTGTTTGCTTCCACTTTCGGGCGGTTAACCGGAAGTTGGTTATGGTTAGCACCTACACGATAACGATGGGCATCGCCATAAGCAAATAAACGGCCTTGAAGCATTTTATCTGGAGAAGCTTCAATTCCAGGTACGAATGTTCCTGGGGAGAATGTTGCTTGCTCTACTTCAGCAAAATAGTTTTCAGGGTTTCTGTTCAATTCCACGCGGCCAAGTTCGATTAATGGATAATCTTTTTGCGACCAGACCTTAGTCACATCGAATGGGTCAAAGCGGTATGTGTCCGCGTCTTCCAAAGGCATGATCTGTACGCATAATTTCCAAGCCGGGAAATCACCTTTTTCAATCGCGTTGAATAGATCTTCCGTATGGTAATCAGGGTTTTCACCTGCAAGTTTAGCAGCAAGGTTCACATCAAGGTTTTTGATGCCTTGCTCTGTTTTAAAGTGGTATTTCACCCAAACAGCTTGTCCTTCTTCATTCACCCACTTGAATGTATGGCTTCCGAATCCATGCATATGGCGCCATGTTGCTGGAATCCCACGGTCGGACATCAGCGTAGTTACTTGGTGAAGTGATTCTGGTGAATGAGACCAGAAATCCCATACGGCAGTCGGATTTTTCAAGTGTGTTCTAGGATCTCTTTTTTGTGTGTGGATGAAATCAGGGAATTTGATTGCATCACGGATGAAAAATACAGGTGTATTGTTCCCAACGATATCGTAGTTTCCTTCTTCTGTGTAGAATTTGACCGCGAAGCCCCTCGGATCACGTAATGTATCGGCAGAACCAAGTTCCCCAGCTACCGTTGAAAAACGGATGAACATCTCCGTTTCTTTCCCTACACCATTGAATACTTTGGCCTTCGTATATTTGGACAAATCATTCGTAACGGTAAAAGTACCAAATGCTCCACCGCCTTTAGCATGGACGACACGTTCAGGAACACGTTCACGATTGAAATGTGCCAGTTTTTCTAATAAGTGAACATCTTGTATAAGCACTGGTCCACGTGACCCAGCAGTAATTGAATTTTGATTATCGCCAACCGGGGCACCCCAGCTAGTTGTCAGGTTTTTCTTATTCGACATAAATGAACCACCTCTTCATTAGTTTTAATATACATATAATAATATAGTTTCTTAGAAAAAAATCAATACTTATTTATAATAATTTTAATATAATAATAAGATTCAATAAGCATAATTTCTTTTCTAAATGCTAGTAAAGTATAAAATATGTAGGGGAAATGAGGTATTATGCATTTATTTAGGTATTCACTATCTATATATTGGTATAACTCCAGCGATGGCACATTCTCTTTATTCTTGCTTTTTTATCAATTATAAGAAAAATATAATAGTAATCGAGAATACTAGAGGGTGAAATTGGAAGTGTTATCAATTAAGATGCTTCGCTTTCTCTCATTTTATAGGAAATCAGCCTGTTTAATCAGTGAAAATTCCGTGAATTTTACTTTCACGTGTACCCATTCGCCAAACACTCGAAAGATGCCTCTAAATATAGAAGATTTTTTATGCCAATTCAGCAAATTCCCCCCTGATTTGCATGAGGTTTTAGTATAATAAGGAATGCATTTAGTGTTTTAGGAGGTTTCCATGAATATAATCATGCGTTTTCTTGCCAATGGGCTGATATTACTTTTCATAGACTGGCTTCTCGACTCCATCACGATAAAATCTTATGGCACAGCTTTGCTGGCTATCTTCATATTATCGATTATGAACATGTTAGTTAAACCCATTCTACAGCTCATCACTTTACCAATCACGATCCTGACATTCGGATTGTTTTCCTTCATCATCAACGCTTTCACTTTTCTGATTACGTCGTATGTGGTCAGTGGTTTTGTCATTCATTCTTTTTGGGGCGCGCTCATCGGTTCGTTTTTACTAACCATCAGTCAAAGTTTACTCGTCAAAAAAGAGTAGGAACACTCGTCAGTCGACATGCTGACGATTTTTTTATCTCGTGACTTTTTCCATAACACCGTTCGATATTTCCTGGGCTATTTCCCTAATTTTTGCAAATCATCACTAGCAGTATTCACTCATTTTCGAAAAACAAAAAGGGAATGGAACCACCTTTGCATAAGTTTATCCATACATACGCTAAAAACAGGTATGAATCGACTTATGGAGGAATGACATGTACACCAATCGTAAACCAAGAATTCTTCTGTCCCTCATGCTCGTGCTCGCTTTCCTTATTCCAGCTTCATCCTTAGCCGCAACCGGGGATGGAAGCCCATCTTCTCCTTACTCCGTCTCTCAGGCTTTCGTAAACCAAAATAGTTCCATTCGTACTGTCAGTGGCTTTGTAATCGGCCAGCCCACTTCAGCCACTAGCGTCGAGTTCAGCAACTATCCAAGTGATTATGCGCTGGCAATTGCTGATAGTTCCTCGGAAACAAACGTATCGAATATGCTTTTTGTCCAAATTCCCTCCTCCTTCCGTTCTGAATTCGGATTGCAATCGAATCCTGATTTAAAAGGTCAAAAAGTCGCCATAACCGGAACACTGACTTCCTACTTTTCTCATTCTGGCTTGAAGGACCCCTCAGTCATGGTGAAAAACGGGAACACTCCAGAATCAGGAACTCCGAATGCCGGATCATATTATGACTCAGCTACCGGAAAAACCGGGCGTGCTCTAAAAGATGCCCTCCATGAAATCATTGATGACCATACGAAAATTTCCTACGCAAATGTGTGGGAAGCCTTGCGAGAAACCGATAAAGATCCAAACAACTCCAATCATGTCATTCTTCTATATACAGGGCGTTCACAGGCAAAGACCACCAATGGTGCAGGCGTGAATGACTGGAACCGCGAGCATGTCTGGGCAAAATCCCATGGCGGATTTGGGACATCCATGGGTGCTGGCACCGATTTACATCACTTGCGGCCGACCGATGCGTCCGTCAATAGTACGCGCAATAATCTCGACTTTGATAATGGGGGATCCGAACATTCCGAAGCCAAAGGGAACTATTACGACTCCGATTCATGGGAACCACGGGATAAGGTGAAAGGAGATGTGGCGCGGATGCTCTTCTATATGGCGGTGCGCTATGAAGGAGAGAACGATGAAGTCGATTTGGAATTGAATAACCTAGTCAACAACGGCTCAGCTCCATATCATGGGAAACTGGACGTGTTGCTTGATTGGCATGAACAAGATCCAGTCGATGCATTTGAACGAAATCGAAATGAAATCATTTATAACGACTACCAACATAATCGAAATCCTTTCATCGATCATCCCGAATGGGCTGCTTCCATCTGGGAGTAATGAAACCGGCTGCCCATTTCCTAAGGGCAGCCTTTTTCATACAGACATCAAGTAGTAAGAAAAATTAGTTAATTAACTTTCGCTAAATAACAATTACCTTACAAACTTCATATATTCTCTTAAAAATTCCCTTATTTGGTAAGCGTTTTCATTTTTTTCTTTACAAATAAACTATTAGTATATATTATTTAATTGTAATATTTTGAGAAAAGACAATACATATTATGCTCCTCAACTCTACTAGTGATAAAATAGTAGAATGCGTTAAAAACCCATATTCCTACACAAGAAAAGAGGAAAATTATGCAAAACTCCAAAGATTCTCAATTACATAGAGGATTGGAAGAAAGACACATCGCATTAATGTCTCTTGGCGCTGCCATTGGGGTCGGGTTGTTTCTTGGCTCTGCATCGGCCATTAAATTAGCCGGTCCCGCAATTATTTTGGCTTATGCCATTGGCGGCTTTATTATTTATCTCATCATGCGGGCTTTAGGGGAAATGGCCATTAAAAACCCCGTTGCCGGTTCCTTCAGCCGCTATGCAAGCGATTTTATCGGTCCTCTCGCCGGATACATTACAGGCTGGAATTACTGGTTCCTTTGGATTGCAACGTGCATGGCCGAAATTACGGCTGTCGGCATTTACATGCAGTTCTGGTATCCAGACACTGCACAATGGGCTTGGGCATTAGGCGCACTTGTGATTATGACAACCGTTAATTTCCTTGCCGTTAAAGCTTATGGTGAATTAGAGTTTTGGTTTGCCCTAATTAAAATTGTCACGATTATCTTAATGATCGTTTTAGGATTTGGCATGATTTTCTTTGGTATCGGTAACGCTGGGGATGCAGTCGGATTCAGTAATCTATTCTCACATGGAGGCTTCTTCCCTAATGGTATCTCGGGCGTTGTTCTTTCATTCCAAATGGTGATGTTCGCCTATTTAGGCATCGAGATGCTTGGAGTGACGGCTGGGGAAGTAAAGAACCCTGAGAAATCACTTAAACGGGCAATCAATACCGTGTTTTATCGAATTTTACTGTTTTATGTTTTGGCTCTTACTGTCATTCTTTCAATTACTCCATGGGATCAAATGACAGGGGAAAACAGCCCGTTCGTTATGATGTTCGATAGAATCGGCATCCCAGGGGCGGCAGGGATCATCCAGTTCGTCGTACTGACAGCAGCTCTCTCTTCTTGCAATAGCGGAATCTTCAGTACGGGTCGAATGCTGTTTAACCTGGCACAGCAAGGCGAATCACCAAAAAGTTTCGGTCGTGTCACAAAGAATGGCGTGCCTGGCACAGCCATTATCGTATCGGCCGTCGTTCTCCTTTTTGGCGTCTACCTGAATTATATGAAAGCTGACAAAGTATTTACTTATGTGACTAGTGTGGCGACATTTGGAGCACTATGGACATGGGGCACCATCCTTATCACACACATCAGTTCCCGAAAGAAAATGAGTGGACAGGAAAAACAAAACTTAACATTCAAAATGCCGTTTTTCCCGCTCACTTCTTATTTCGCCCTTGCCTTTCTAGTATTTGTCATGGTCGTTCTCGGCTTTTCTCCTGATACGAGAATCGCTTTGATCGTTGGTCCGATCTGGATTATCCTGCTTGTCGTGTTGTACTACATAACAGGATTGCATAAGCGAAAAAAATAAATAGCGAAGAAAGGGTGCCCATTGAACACGGGCACCCTTTCTTTAGCTATTTTCCCTTCTTTTTCCCTACGATAAAAATGGAATAAAGTTACACTTAATAACCCATTAAAATGTTTTATTTAGACCATTAGAGGTAATGGTATAACAACGACCAAATATGTAGAAAGATGGTGGATGGCATTATGAATTATCGAAAATTAGCAAAAAGCGTGTTGATTCCTGTTGTCGGAGGGTCCATTGTCGGGGCAATTGCCACAAGAAACTCCAAAGAGATTTACAATGACCTCAAGAAACCTTCATTCGCTCCCCCTTCATGGGTTTTCCCCGTCGCTTGGACAGGCCTATATACCGTCATGGGAATCGCGAAGTATCGTGTATCCGTGAAGGAAAAAAACACAAAATCACCGGAACTCCTCTATGATACCCAGCTCGGACTGAACTTTTTATGGTCTTTCCTCTTCTTCAAATGGGGCTTGCGTGGAACGGCTTTCATCGAAATGGCCGCCCTATTGACCTTGATTACTTTGACAGCCTTCGAGTTTTACAGCATCGACCGTACGGCTGGCCTCGCCATGGTTCCTTATATCGGCTGGGTGACTTTCGCTTTGGGCCTTAACTACTCTATGTTCAGAAACAACTGATGAAGAAAAAAGAGCATTCCATGTTTCGGAATGCTCGCTTTTTTTGAATTGGACCGATAAAACATCCAGTTTGACCGATATATCTGCCAAACGGACTGACATCCTTCCTGAATGGACCGATAAAACTCATTTTAGTTATTGATGTTCGTGATTCTACCTTCCGTAACCGCCGTAATTTTTCCACCTTTAAAAGAGTTTTTCACATATTCAACGAAAGCCTCTAAATCGGCATGGCCGAATACGCGCTCTTTATCTTTTAACACGGTATAGTTATCGCCGCCGCTTGCCATGAAGTCATTGACAGTCACGGTGTACGTTTTTGACTCGTCGATTGGGGTGCCATCCGCTTTCTTCATTTCCGTGACGCGCTCTGCCACTGGCTTACTGAAATCAGCGGTATAGCTCAATCCGGAGATTTGCAAAGTTTTCGGATTGCCTTCAACGACCCACTGCTGTTGCAGCAATGTTTTCACTTCCGCACCTGTTAATTCAAGTTTGACCAGTACGTTTCCGAATGGCTGGATTTTTGCCAAATCGGCATATGTTACTTCACCTTGTGGAATATCGGCACGAATTCCACCTGGATTCATGAAAGCGAAATCAGATTGTAGATCGGCTTTCATTGAATCCGCGATTAAATTTCCAAGACCCGTTTCCTGGGTATAGGCGTTCGCTCTTAAAATCTTTTCATCCGTCGTTCCTAGTGGCGCTTTCAGTTCTGGGAACTGATCCAAATATGAGTTTATGAACTTCGTCGTTTCAGCATCTGGTGTGATTCCGTCTTGTGTGACTGTCACGATCTCAGCTGATTTTTTGACAATGTCCTTTGTTTTCGGATCAATTTCCAAGTCAATGTCTTCAAAAGCCGTTCCGTAAGAATACGCTTGAACGATTAACTTTCCATCGACCGTACTATTATTCTTGGCATGATTGTCTCCAGCTAAAATGACATCGACTTCATCATCGATATCTTTTGCCAGTTCCGCCACTTCCCCTGTAATGACCCCATCTTTCTCAGTGCCTGGATCATGCGAGACAACGACAATCGATTTGACGCCTTTTTCCTTTAACTCATCGACCGCTTTATTGACGGCTGGGGCCTGCTCAATGAATTCTACATTCTTGATACCGGCAGGGCTTACCTTTTGAGGTGTCGTATTCGTGACGACACCAATAAATCCGATTTCCACACCGCCGACCTCTTTAATGACATAAGGATCTAATATTGGTTTTTTTGTGTCTTTATACACGACATTTGCCACCACATACGGGAAGTTCAACTTATCGAAGACAACATCCGAAGTGGGTGACTTTCCGCCATTAATTTGGGCCATCAGCGTTTCGATTCCTTTATCGAACTCATGGTTTCCGACCGTTCCTACATCAAACCCCATATTATTCAGAAACTGAAGAGTTGGTTTGTCCTGTAATAGAGAGGAAACAGGAGCGCTCGCACCAACGGCATCCCCAGCTGAGATTAACAGGGTATTTTCCGGATTCTCCGCCTCACGCTTTTTTAAGTGGGCCGCTAAGTAATCGGCACGTCCTTGTTTGACTCCGCCAAACTCAGAAGTAGTATCCATTTGACCGTGAAAATCATTGATGCCCAACAATTGAACTTGAATGTTGTTATTGGCTAGATTGAATTTGTAGATACCAAATCCTTTATCATCCGTTTTGCCTGTATATGAAATAGCACTTTCTTCATTTAAATATTCTGCACCTTTTGGCGATGAAGTGAATGTAACATTCACCTTGTCGGAAATCGGGGCAATCGACCAGTTATTGTCTGCGGTCGGATTGATTTCCTTCTCTTGTGTAATGTAATCCATCAAGATCTGACGGTTTTCATCAGCGGAGTCGACAATGTATTCACTGCCTTTGACGCCTGGGAAATTCCCTCCGCCCGAAGCACGGTAATTATTCGTTATGACGATGAATTCTTGATTTGGATCAACGGCTTTGCCCTCGTATTTCAAGTTGGTGATCCTGCTTGAATCTGATAGCTTCTCGCCTTTTTCATCATAACGGGGAGCTTTCGTGACATCGACTTGATACGTCACGCCATCAATCACGTCAAAGTTATAGACTGCAAACTTTTCATTCAGTAATTTCTGTTCCTCTGTTTTCGCAGGATCGATTGTATTGAATTTCCCTGCAGACATTTCAAGCCATTCTTTGACCACGGACCCTTTGATTTTGATGGCTTTTAATGTATTATCGTACAAATATAGGTCACCAGCGCTGCGGATTGTCAAATCACCCGTTTTTATATCGGTGTATTCCTCGACTCCATTGCGGCCAGCCTTGAATGGTGCCCCTACAGAAAGGATTGGTAAGTTCTTATATTCAGGACGATTGTTCTTAAGATAATTTTCAACATACCATTTTTGTGCACTTGTTACGACCTGTACAGAAGGATCATCCTGCACAAGGGCAAAATAACTGTGGATTGGTGCTGTTGTTTTACCGATTGGCGTGTTAACATACTTAACCGTTGCCTCGTGGTCTTTTTTGACCGCCTTCACAACAGCCGCATCTTCCGCCGCTTTCTTACCGGTTACTTTGTCATTGATTGCCCGGGTTGAAGAATCTGAGTTGATGACTTTCCATTTTCCCTTGATATTCTGAATATCAAGGTCGATGATGCCAAGATTACTTCCACCATATCCTGCTTGGACGGCTGGTACCCCATTGATCGTTCCCTTTTTATTATCAACGCCCGCAAGGACTTTGCCTTGACTGTCTTTGAACAGGTTGTCCAATGATGCCTCATCTTGGGCCGGGAAAACTTTATGAGTATGTGAGAACGTGATGGCATCGATATTGGCCACTTTACTTAATGAATAGATAACATCCTCGGTGTTTTTGGCGTCGCCACTAAAACCGGAATGCGTAAGTGCCACGATGACATCTGCACCCTTTTTCTTCATTTCAGGGACATATTTTTTGGCTGTCGCAATGATTTCCTTTGTTACGACTTTCCCTTCAAGATTTGTTTTATCCCAATCCATGATTTGTGGAGGGGCAAATCCGATATAGCCGATTTTCACGGACTTTTCATTACCATTTATATCTTTCACTTTCTTCGTTACGATCTTGTAAGGCGTGTATTTATTTTTATCGTTATTTGGATTTTTGTCTTTGTCTATTTTATAAACGTTTGCATTTACATAGGGGAATTTCGCATCATTGATGGCTTCATCCAAATAAGATAAGCCATAGTTGAATTCGTGGTTACCGAATGTAGCCACATCATAGTCTAGTAGATTCATCGCTTTATAGACAGGGTGCACTTCTCCCTTTTTAAGCGGGGCTATATTCGCTTTGTATGTACCAAGCGGCGTGCCTTGAATGAGGTCCCCATTATCTACTAAGACACTATTTTTCACTTCTTTTCTTGCCTGTTTGATCAAGGTTGCCGTGCGGGAAAACCCTACTGAATCCGATACGGCATTTTTGTAATAATCATAACTTACTAGATTGGTGTGTATATCTGTCGTTTCCATGATTCTCAGTTCAAATGGCGCGTCGGAAACCGAAGTGGCCAAGCTTGTTCCGAAATTACTCGTTTTTCCATTATAGTTGGAAACGACGGATACCTTGATCCAATATCCTGACTTGTACGTGTTGAAGTGAGCAGAAAACTTTTGTGCTGTCTTGATGTCCGTCTCTACTGCTGATTGCGAAACGACCTTTGTCCCATTCATTAACTGAAAGACAACGGCTTCTTTCCCCTTATTGCCCTTTTTGGGCGTAACGGTCACAGTGGCTTTTGCCCCATTTGTGTAACTTACCGAAGGAGCGGATATGGCAAACGGTTTCGCTTTTGCCTCTCCTTTAGCGGATGCATCCACCGGAAGGGCAAATGGTGCTGTAATTAAACTTACAGCAAGGATAGGGACTAGCATTTTGGACTTGAACGACATACTTCACAACCTCTCAGATTTTATCAAATTCTAGAATAATATAACATATTCTTATCAGAATTTTTACACATTTTATTATGATCTTACATTTTTTGATAAAATACTTCTTTTGCATCATTTATTTATTGACAACAAGGGAGAATATACCATTTTATTTTTCTTATATACTTGCAAAAAAAGACCGGCTCATTATATGAACCGGCCTACTAATCTATTTGATTATCATGTGCTTTCCTCTTCCCTTAACGGTGTTTTTTCACTGTTGCAGGTTTAGGCGCCTTTCTAAAGTCCTTACGCAGCGTTTTATAAAAGGCAGCCATGATGAGTATCAGTATGATCGTGAATGGCAAGGCCGAAACGACTGATGCAGACTGTAATCCGGTCAATCCACTCGATAAGAGAAGGACCAAGGCAATTGCCCCCATCAGGACGCCCCAAATCACTCTGACGAGCACTGGAGGGTTCAAGCTACCATTCGTCGACATCGAGCTTAAGATAAAAACGGCTGAATCGACTGATGTCACAAGGAAAGTCAGGATTAAAATCAAGACGAAAACCGTGACGACACCTGTGAAGGGAAGTCCTTTAAGCATGGTAAAAAGGGCACTCGTTATATCATTATTCACAGCTGTTGCAATTTGCGTCCCTTCAAACAAGTCCATATGAAGGGCTGTACCACCAAATATGGCAATCCAGACTAACGCGATGACTGGTGGTGCGACCATCACACCTATGATAAATTCACGGATGGTGCGCCCCCTCGAAACGCGGGCGATGAATGATCCGACGAACGGCGACCAGGCAATCGCCCAAGCCCAGTAGAAGATTGTCCATTGATAGACCCAAGGATTGCCCGTATATGGATTCAACCTTAGACTATACGATACGAAATTAGAGATATAATCACTAATCCCCACAATGAATGTATCCAGGATAAATTGGGTCGGCCCCGTAATGAAGATGAACAGCATGATCACGAATACCGCAAATAAGTTATAGTTACTTAACCATTTCATCCCTTTGTTCAAACCCGTGATGGCAGAAGTTAAAAAAAGGGCTGTCATCGCGATTACGATGATAATCTTGATCCAGTTTGCATCCGGCACATTATAGGCGAAACGCAAACCACCATCTATCTGCATGATGCCTAATCCCAATGAAGTGGCAACACCCATGATCGTTGCGGTGATGGCAAGGATATCAATGATTTTTTTTGTTGGTTTCACATGCCGTCCCTTCCCGATTACAGGAGAAAGCGTGGTTGAAACCAGACCGTTTTCCTTTTTCCGGAACTGAAAATAAGCCATGGCAAGTCCCACGATTGCGAATATGGACCATTGACTGACGCCATAATGAAAGAAGGAATACCCCATTGCCAATCGGGCGCTTTCTGTCGTTAATGGTTCGACGTCTTTGTATGGTGGCGTAAAGAAGTGGGTCATCGGTTCTCCTATCCCGTAGAATACTAAAGCAATGCCAAACCCACAGGAAAATAACATGCCAATCCATGTGAACATAGGGAATTCCGGACGTTCATCATCCCCGCCCAAACGAATTTTTCCGTATTTGCTAAAAACGAGATAAATCAGGAAAACAACGAATAAGAAGACAGCGGCCAAAAATAGCCAGCCAAAAGAAGATGTAGTAAATGCTAGAGCGGCATTGGCCCCTTTCGCAAAAGTGTTAGGAACCATCGCTCCTATAATGACAACTAACGATACAATCATAGCAGAAATCCAAAAAACGCTGTTTAATTTTAAACGCATCGATTCTTCCTTTCTAAGGTGCATGGTTTTTTATTGAAATGGGTTATGTTATACAAATGGTCATTCGAGGGGAAAGAATTGAATTAGATAAAAACAAGAAGATAAAAAAGGAGCTTGCCTATTCATGAATAAACGCTAACCTGTGCTGCTTATTTCATTTTCTTTAAATCACGGAATGCTGGAATCCAAAAATCTTCTACGTCCCTTTAACAAAATCAATTCTTTAATATAGCTACCATTTCTAACCGGCTTTTTGAAAACATATCAGTCTAAATTTCTATATACCCCATTTTTCACATGATAATCATAAAATTTGGCCATACAAAAAAGGAACTGGAAATGTGGGTACATTCACCAGTTCCCCCTTTATCCTTATAAATGACGGTCAATCAAACTGGCGGAGACCGGTTGGATGCCCATCTCCCTCGACCAAATCGACAGCTGACCGATATGATGGATTTCGTGGGCAATCAGGTGCCTTAATACCTTGCCCTTTTCATAACTCCCTTCCATCCATGGTGCCTCTATACATTCAAACTCCATGGCAGGTGACCACGTCTCCAAGAACTCTTTCACTTCCGGATGATACCTTGCGGATAAGTCCTGAATCGCTTCAACTGTATGAAAGGAATCCAAATCTATCTCGAGATCCGGCTTTCCCTGCATGGCCCTGATCCAACTATTTTCGACATCGATGACATGGGCGAGCGTCTTCAATATTTGGCCCATCCCCCCGTTTCTCTTCCTTAGTAGTTCATCAGAATGGAGTTCGTGACACCAACGAAACCACTCGCTTCTTACTTGCCAGTTATAGCTAAAAAGTGTAAGCAGACCATCATCTCCTTTACCTAAAAGCTCGAACGCCTCCTATTTAGAGAACTCATAGATGAGCGGATCGAGCCTCCCTGTTCTCTTCCTTATACCGATAATAATCCTGCCGCTGTATCGTCTTGAACCCACATGATTCATAGAGCCTGAGGGCATGGGCGTTCGTCGCTTCCACTTCCAAAAAGATATCATAGCCCAGACCATGCTGTTTTGCCACTATCTTTTTCAACACCTTTTTGCCAATGCCTTTCCCCTGGTATTCCGGAAAAATAGAAAACCCGTAAATCCATGCTTCCCCTTCACTATGATCGACACGGATCTTGCCGACGGTCTTCCCATCTGTCTCGATCATCAAGGTCTTCAATGTATGTTCAAACTGAATGCGCTGATAATATTCCCTCGCTTCCTTCTCCAGAAATTGAAAACACTGAATGTCCAACTGAATCTCCGTTTCTGCATCCATTTCTCGTGAAGGGCGAATGACAATATCTTCATAGTCTGACAGTTCGGTAGGCGTCCATTTCATTTGGTACTCCGAGAAAGAAAATTCACAAGGAAGCCGTTTCAAAAACTCCTTCCCCGATTGTGATGGTCCTGGAGTGTTCAGGATGATCTCTCTGGCCTCCCTTCCCAACGCAGCATCCAATGCTTCATTCACCAGTTTAGTGAAAATCCTCCGCCTCCGGAACTCCGGGTGAACCATGCCACACATCTCCAATTTACTTCCGAAGTCATATAACCCCACAAACCCGACAAGCTGTCCTTTTTCGTAATGAAGAAAATCATTTTGCATGATGCCATTCCGGCTCCGGAGTGTATCCCAATTCAGCTTCAATGTAAAATCTCCTTGTTCACTTTCTTGTTGTAAGCATTCAAGGTCCCTTAGTTGTTTTTTATTCAAAATAGTTCGCCCCCCATCCTTCATTCCATTTTATTCCTATTCGATAAAAAATACAGCATCCTCAAATGGATTGCTGCATTTTTTTTCATATCTTATAAAAATGTTGTTTTTTCAAAAGTATTTTCACTTTACTCTATAAAACTAAAAACGTATGGGAGGGGGATTTCCACTAATTCTAAGGACCGATGCATTATATCAATAAAATGATTCTATTTGAGGATTATTTTTTCCATTTTTTGTGTTATATTCCAAGCTAGGGGAACATAATATCCTATTCGGGCAAAATATGAATAGAAGGAAATAGGCTTCGTCACCTCATGTTCAATCAGATTTTGGATCCGATTGAATATAGGATCCAAAATCCATTTTTCAACCTAGCCCCTCGTTACCCTTATGTCAACTTCTCTTTTTATGGCCAGTTTTCTTTAGGTTTTCTACTTCTACAGTTAGTTCGTTTAGTTTTTTTCCGAAGCGGAAGAGCAAAAACATTGAAACGACGAATGGATAGCCAAAATCGCTAACTAATGATACCCACACAGTAGCATCCTCAATCATCATCCTCTTCACCCCTTTTCTTGTATCTATTAAGTAAAGTGAATAATGTCCGAGCAAAATCAATCTAGCACTATCGGTTTATAGCAAAAAGAACAAATGTTCGTATATAATTGATTTATTCCCCTTGTCCATCACTTTAGAACTTAAGGAGGGATAATAAATGAACAAGTTAACGGCCCATTTCTTTTCTTATTCACTTGATGTGTTACATCAGAGATATGCTTCATTCTTTGATCAACCCATCATCCAGGTTTTTTTACAAAATCCTGAACATTTGAAGATTTTCACGGATACGCTTGAATCCCCTTCTACCAACAATCTTTGTCATCTCAACGAGACATTCCAAATTTTCTATTACAGGGCCAAGGTGTACAAATACTTATGCTCTTTAATTTACTTTTTCTCAGTTGATTATGATAAAAGGGCGCGAAAGCAACGGGAACGCTATCGAATGGATCTCGACATGACCTCGGATAGCGGCGGTATCATCGACCGAATCGGAAATGTAGATGTTCAACTTGAAAAGATGGGGGAAACCGGCGACCTTTCTTCCCACATTAGTGATGAACAACTGGTGAATGCGCTACAAAAACTAACGCCCAAACAAAATAGGGTACTTACGATGGTCTATTCCTACGGCCTAACCAACAAAGAAATCGCAGCTTATTTCAAAGAATCACCACAGAATATTTCGAGCATTCGCAAACAGGGACTCGAAAAACTGCGAAAACACTATTTGAATGAGATTTATGTTAGGAAGGAGAACAGGTACTGTGGATAACAAACTATCAAAGAAAGAATTGATGGAAATGATTGATTCTTTAGACCCCAAAATAAAAAAGTCCTTAAAGAATACACACCATCAGGACAGAAAAGACCTGGAACAAGAGATAAAGCTCAAAATCATAGAATCCTATGAAAAAATTGCAGCCATCGAAGCTCCCAACTTCGAGGAATTCCTGACAGAATTCTTGAACAAACAGAAACGGTAAGGAGTGCCAAGTTCAGCTCTTGCTGGGCTTGGGGCTCTTTTTTTATGTGGCTTTCCGTCCAAGCCTTTTTCAAGGACAAAAAGGACCTCACTTCATAGCAAGTGAGGTCCCTTCTCCTATTCAGGCTTCAATGTCAGCGTATCGCCTTTTGGTTTATCTAGCCTGGTTTTGTGATACGTCCCATCCGCCCAATCTTCGAGCTGGTCATGATACCATTTACTTTTGACATGTCCGGATTGCCCAGGACCGACGAGGTGATAAGCTTGATTCATATCGGAAAGATCCATGACAAACCTCCAGGACCCGCCATGATTGACGGTACCGTCGTCAAGAAATGCAGCGGCCTGGACAGTGACACTGCTCCCGCCAACCGGAATCCCTCCTTCCCCGTTAAACAAATAGTTCAATGGGGAAACGCTTGAAAGCGGATGGTCGAAGCGGACTTGGTGGTACTCTCCCCACTCCCAATCGGTTAGGTCACTTCCTTGCGTTTTCTCCAATTCTTTCAATGTCTCCTGTAATGACTTCGCCAATACCTGCTCAAGTCCCCCTGCTTCTTGGATCCATGGACCTGGCTTTCCGCTCAGGGCCTCCCGCAGCAATTCATCAATCGCCGATTTCCTTCCATTAAAAAGCTTAAGGGTTTCCTCTGGAATTTCATCCGTCAGCAGGACATCCCCGATTTTTTTCATCCACACATTGAAGATCATCGGTGCAGCGGCATCTGCAGAATCTATCTGATTCCATTTTTGTAGAATTTCTAACGCCTTTTGTTCCTGCTTTCCTGATGGCCCGTTTAAGATCGTTAAAAATTGCGGGACAAATTCTCTCGCCTGCAAATTCACCTGATCCATCTGCAGACTTTGCATATCCCCTGCAGTCAGTTTCTTATTCGCTTCCAAGAACTCCTGAATCCTCATCTGACGATAGGGCTGTGCCCAGTTATTACTGATGTGGTACGGATAATCATCTGAAATGACCTTGTTATTCGCGGTCGAGATGAATCCCTCTTTTGGATTGATCGTTTTTGGAAGTTCATCGAAAGGAATATAGCTTTTCCATTCATATTCATCCGTCCACCCTGGCACCGGCAACATGCTATCCCCTTTTTTACGGATTGGAATCTTCCCGTTCGCCTTATACGCTATCGTCCCATCGTTGGAGGCGAAAACGAAATTCTGTGCAGGCGTTTCGAATTTCAAAAGAGCCTTTTCGAATTCATTCCAATTCTTTGCCTTATTCATATTCAAAACCGCTTCCAGTTCTGCTGACGGATCTAGTGCCGTCCACCTTAATGCCAGGACCGTATCTTTCCCACTTTTACCGGCGAATTCAGAAACGACCGGGCCATGACGTGTAATGGTCACCTGGTAATCAATCGTCTTACCGTCTTTCACCTTGATCGGTTCATCGATTATTTTGGCCTTTTCCCATTTCTCCTTATAAGCAAATTCATTCTCGTTCTTTGGGTTCCTCTTCTCAATATACAGATCCTGAACATCCGGACCCGTATTCGTCACACCCCAGGCAACGTTTTCGTTATGACCCAATATGATGCCAGGAATTCCTGCAAAAATGACCCCACTCACATTGACGGTCGGTGCCTTCAGATGCATTTGGTACCAAACCGAGGGAGTGGCGAGTCCAAGATGGGGATCGTCGGCTAAAAGCGGCTTTCCCGTATCCGTCTTTTCACCGGAGACCACCCAGTTATTACTGCCATTGAATTCATAAGGTATGACGGCACCAGCAAAGCTCTTCTCAATGTCCAGCTCTTCCTTGCCGATGATATAAGGTGCATCCTTTGGATAATCCGGGAATAAGTCATAGGCCTTTTCCTTTGGGAACGTTTGGAGTAAGTACTGTCTGAATGCCTGATCTTCCCAGTTCCCGCCTAGATCAAACGCCATATACTTCCCAATCGTCAATGAATCCACAGGTGTCCAGGGTTTCGGCTCATAGCCAAGCAAAGTGAACTCGACCGGCCATTTTCCATTATCCTTCAATTCGTCGATATAGAGATTCACACCTTCAGCGAATACATCCAATGCTGCTTTCCCCTCACTTGAGTAGCCAGCGTAAGAAGATTCGGCAGCCCGCCTTAACCCAAGCGTTCGAAAGTATTTATCATTTTTCACGGTCTTCTCACCAATCACTTCACTTAATTCCCCGGATGCCTGACGCCTGCTTAGGTCCATCTGAAACAAACGGTCCTGCGCCTGAATATACCCTTGAGCCAAATACAGATCATGTTCATTATCAGCCGTAATATGTGGAACCCCACTCGAATCACGTATCACTGTAACCGGTTTCAAAAGAGCAGGCAATAATAAATCCCCCTTCGTTTCAGGAAGCGACCTTGATAAGAATACATTTGCCGCAATCACGGCTATCACTATAAGCAAGAGCAGTGATACAAAAACCCAAAGGACACGTCTTTTCCATTTTCTTTTTGGTTTTGGCTTTGACTGAGGTAGGACTGCTTCCATTGTTTCATCTCCCTTTTCTAATAACTCTCTCTTTCTACTTTAAAGTATTCGCTTTCATATCCGACTTCCCTACCAATCCTTTAATATTTTTCTACTTATTCTGAAAGGATTGGATATATGCCTCTCCTTTTTCCTATGTACGATTAAGGAAAAATTCCTTTTGAACGCAAATGAAACGCATCGATGAACCGATGCGTTTCATTTAGGCGTTAAGGTTAAGATATTCAATCACCTTCTCCACTTCATCCGTATACAAAAGGGACTTATCAAAATCATGGACGGCTTTCGTCTCCGCTTCGAGGTAGTCATATCGGGAAATTAGATTCAAGTATCTTTTCCACTTATGTTTTTCCTGCAAAAGCCGCTTTTCCCTTTCAATATCTTCCGGAATCACTTCATTAATGATAAAGCATGGATCCGAAAGAACCGGATGATTGAATCGTTCGTTTAAGGTAATCAATTTTGCTTTATCCCATTCGACCCTGACCAGGTCCGATATGGCCCCTACATTATCGACTGAATCAAGGATACGCTTTGATAGCGCCTCATACTCTTCATATTCGAGGCCGTTATCCGTCATGATCCCCACACTGAACCATTTTACTTGTGGATCGAGCGTGTTTTCTTGTTTGAAAGCCACTATTCATTCATCAACCTTTCGTCTATGTAAGTCATGTTTTCCATATATACAATTGAAGATAGCAGACACCCGTTTCTTATGCTTTTCTTTTGATCTTATCATGATTCTTCAAAGTAAAGAAATACCGGTCACTTTTGGTCAAAAACATCATCACTCTATATGCTATAAAAAAAGGATCCTCATTCATAAGGATTCCTTCAATTCGAATACTGGATTGTAATTCCCCTCTGTTTAACGATATACTCCATGGCTTGGGCGAATGATAAGAATGATTTAACCTGGTGGGAGAAATCAAGCTTGATAATTTGCCTGACTACGGCCGGTGTAAACCCGACAAACATCGTTTCTGTACCCATCAATGCTAACGCGCCAACCAACTGGTCGAGCAGGGAAAACATGTTATCATCCTGCGTATAAGTGATGCCGGAGAAATCCAAAATCATTACTTCAGCATGGGAATCGTTACACTTTTGCAGGACCGTCGACTGCAAGGATCCCATTCGCCATTCGTCGATACGTCCGATTAACGGTACGAGCAACACATCGCTTAACATGGTTTGGACGATTGGCGTCGCCAACTCCTCCATGACTTCTTGATTTTCTTTTACTTTCTTTAAAGACTCGTTTGCCGATTTGGCAATTTTCTTATAATAGTTCACAAAACTCACACTCATGCAATAGAGGAACTCGTCCAATACGGCATCAATGATTGAACTAGCTTTCAACAAGACTTCGATAGAATAGTGTCGATTGCTGACTTCCTCTTCAATGAAGCTCCAGAAAAGGTTACGCGCCAGCTGAATCTCCCCAATGATTTTATCTAACGAAACGCCCATCTCCACAATTCGATTCCCAACTCTCATCCCGATTTCACTCATGCTTTCCATCGCCTGGGCTTTTCCATGGATCAAGGCATCAGCATGGATTTGAATGATTTGTGCCCGAATCACCTTGCTGGTTTCCAAATCATATGGCGAATCTTCTTCGAAAAGTTCGAGATGCTGGACCAATATATATTTGAATTTTTCGATTTTTTCTCCAATCAATACCAATTCTTCCTCCAAAACGGCAACAGCCTCCATTCAGCTCTTGATTAAATATCAAGCCTTTTTTTAATTTTAGCAAATTTTTATTTAAAAGCGATATAAAAACCTTATATTACCAATAGGATAAAAGAAGTTTCATTTTATTAAAATAAGGGTATTACGATAACTTGGAGGAGGGATTCCTAATGAAAAAAGAACAACAAGACTTTGAAGCAGAAAATATGAGTGACTTAGTTGAACTGATCAATAGTAAAAATAATAGCCGGAGAATCTTAGATGTACTTCGTCGTAATAAAAAAGACAAAAAAGAAAATAGAGATGAAAAAGGCAAATGAAGACCCAGACCAAAAAGGTCTGGGTCTTCATTTCCGATGAGGCTTAAATTTTGAAAGTATGGATGATGCCATCCATTTCTCCGGCTAATTTCCGCAGGTGTTCAGCAAAGGCGCTGATTTCTTCTATTGCGGCGGATTGTTCCCCCGTAGCCGTCAAGACATTTAGTGTCGCCGCCTCTGAACCCGCCGCTGCAGTGGATATCATCTCCATCGACTGTACAGCCATCCTCGTTCCCTCTTCCATTTTTTCAATCGTCTCCCCCACTTGCCCCACTTGATCAGAAAGATCGTTTATGGAGTGGTGAATTTCTATAAATGTATCTCCAGCTCCGGTCATCACGTTGATTCCTTCGCTTACCTCGCGATTGACAGACCCCATTTGCTCGGCCACCTGCTTTGTTTCTTTTTGGATATGGTTGATGATTTCACTGATTTGCTGAGTTGCATGGCTTGATTGCTCTGCAAGGTTCCTCACTTCATTGGCCACCACGGCAAACCCTTTTCCTTGATCACCAGCCCGTGCCGCCTCTATGGAAGCATTCAAGGCCAATAGATTCGTCTGAGCAGCTATCCCTGTAATCACTTCAACTATTTTCCCTATCTCGACGGAACGTTCCCCCAATCCATTGACGACCCTTGCCAATTCATTCACATTCGAATAAATGGACTCCATTTGTTGGCCCGCCTGTTCGATTGAGTTTTTTCCCGCATTCGCTTTCTCCAAGGACTTATGGATGGAGCCAGATACCTTCTCCGCCCCGATTGTTACCCTTGAAAGGCTGGATGACATCTGATAAATCACCTCAGTAGTCTCGTTCACTCCCTTTGCCTGATTTCTGGCTCCTTGTGCGACATCTTCTATCGAGCAGGAGATTTCTTCCGTCGCGCTGCTTGTCTGATGCGCTCCTTCCGCCAATTCATTGGAATAAGCGTTCATATTCTTCGATGCATCCTGAACCTTTTTCAATACGTCGCTCCAAGATTCCACAGTGTGATTGATATGAAGTGCAATCGTTTTCAAAAAACCTAACTGATCTTCACTTATCCTTTGTTTAAGGTCACCGTCCGCAATTTTCTCTAGATAACGATTAATCAATCCAATCGGACGAATGAACCTTCGATGGTTGATCACGGAGGAAATAATTCCGACAACCACACCGCAAATTGTAATGAAGACCAGATTCCATAGCATGGGCATTCCCGAAATACCATTTGCGAGACAAACGAACAGCCCAATCATGAAGGTACCTGGTACCACAACCAAGCTCGTCCGAATGATATATTGAATTAGTCTCATTAGTATCCACTCCTATGATTTTAAATTTTTTAAAATGTTCACAGAATTATCATACTATTTTCCTATTATAATTTCCACATTTATCCTTAAATAGTACTTATCTATCACAAATAAAAAAAGCCGATTTTGTTTAGCAAGGACAAAATCAGCTTTCTATTCTACTATTCACTTATTTAAGAACGGCGCTATCTTTTCCTTTGGATAGTCTTGACTTCATCACCGTCCGAAGAGATATAGACCGTTTCATCTACTTTATAGGATAAATACCGGTCACAATCTATTTCCAATATCTTTCCGTTATCGAATTTCATTGCGCAATTCGAACCCTCTTCTGTTTTGCTCACGTTAATGACTTCATTCGTCTTAAAGCCAATCGCCTTGCCATCGGAAAAATGAGGGTAGTACTTCTCGACGATCACCACTTTGTCCAACCGGCCTGGACCTGTTAAATATACAACCAATAATATGATTAAAACGGCTATTAAACCACCTAGGATTACTGTTTTTCGTTTCACTCTATCTATTACCCCTTCTTTTTATCAATCTATTACTTACTATCCTTTTTCAATAGATTATATTCAGAAACCTAGTAAATATGATAGAAAAGAGACTTTGTTTTCCTCTTTTATTTTACCTTTTTCACCATCCATATACAAATGGCCGCCAAAATGATCAAGATGGATACAACGGAAATGACTCCTCCCCAGCCGAACCGGATTAAGAATATACCGCCCGTGGCCCCCACTATACTGGATCCTCCATAATAGAAGAAAAGGTACAGAGCCGAGGCTTGGGCCTTCTCGTTTTTATCCGCCAACCTTCCGACCCAACCACTCGCAATCGAATGGGCCCCAAAAAAACCAAAGGTGAAAAGAGCCAATCCCAATATTTTCATCGATAGAGGAACTGCCAAGGTCAGGAGGGCCCCTGTTAGCATGATCAGTATCCCGGTTAGTAACACGCGTCCCCGGCTATAGCGGTCAGCGAGCTTCCCCATCCAAGTCGAGCTGAAGGTCCCGACGAGATAGATAAGGAAAATGAAACCGATCAGTGTTTGTGATAATTGATAAGGCGGTTCCATCAAGGGAATCCCCACGAAGTTATAAACGGTGACAAAGGAACCCATTAATAAGAAAGCCATGCCAAATAGCCATAATAATTGTGGATTCTTCATGTTATGTCGTAAGGATTCTATCATTCTCTTCACAGACATGTTCGTGTGCGTGACATGCTGAGAGGAAGGCAGCATCCACCAAAAGAACAAGCTGATAAGTAAGCTTAAAACGCCAAGACTTCCAATCGCTACATTCCATGAGTAGTGATCCGTCAACACCCCGACAATCAATCTCCCTGCCAGCCCTCCAATAGACGACCCACTAACGTAGATGCCCATCACATACCCCAGGCTTTTCGGATGGAACTCTTCATTGATATAAGCCATGGCGATTGCCGGGAACCCTGCAAGGACTGCCCCTTGAACCGCCCGGATAGCAATCAACAGGTAGATGTCATTCTGGACGAAACTGACACTGATCGACAGCAAAGCAGACATGGTCAGGGCTACACCCATTATCTTCTTTCGATCAATGCTTTCCGAAAAAAAAGAAACCAGCAATAGGCATATGGAGAGCGTCCCGGTTGCAAAAGACAACGTAAGACTTGCCATTGGTGGAGAAACCCCAAACTGCTTCGCAAAAACCGGTATGACCGGTTGCGTACTATATAGATCTGCAAATGTTACAAAGCTTCCAAGAAATAAAGCCAAAATCGTTTTCCGAAATGATTTACCCGCAGGTTCAATATAATTCAATTCTGCTCAGACCTTTCAATTCCTTATTTCTTATGTTAATACGTCTGAACTCAATTGTCTATTTTACGAATAAGGAGCAGGCCCATTGGATTGCCAGGCATAAAAAAGTCCCTTCACAGATAGCGTGAAGGGATGGAAAATCGTTAATGAACTTGTCTATCCTTCCGCTCACTCTTGACCATCAGCCAATATACAGGTAAGCCGATTATCAAAATAATTATGGAGTAGAGGGCATCCATCGGTGTATCGATTAATGTGCTAAGCACTATGTATACCGCACCGATAATTGCCAGGATAGGGATGAACGGATAAAGCGGCACTTTATACGTTTTTGCATCCGGATCTTTTTTACGTAGAATGAAGACTGCAAAGAAGGCTAGCCCATAAAAAGAAAAGACAGAGAATATCGCCATATTCGATAGCTTATCCGGATCTGTCACAATCATCATGATGATCGCAATGACCACTTGTAGAATCGTGGCATTGACAGGTGTCCTGAATCTAGGTGATATCTTCCTTATCTGTTTATGACCAGGAACCATCTTATCCTCAGCCATCGCAAGTGTAATCCTTGGGAAGGTTAGAAGCTTGCCGTTCAGGCAACCGAAGATTGAAATCAAGATTCCGATTGCAATTAATTTTCCGCCTAGCTCGCCAAAAAGAACGGTGGCTGCAACATTAGCGGAATTCGTTCCATTCGCAATGATTCCATCAGGGCCCAGAACGTGTAGCATGGCCAGGTTTACAGCTAAATAGGCTACCATGACCACGACTATCCCCGTGATGATGGCCCGAGGTAATGTCTTCTGTGGATTCTTCATCTCACCAGCCATAAAGCCGACATTGATCCAGCCATCATACGCCCAAAGTGTTGCAAGAATGGCCCCTGCCATACTCACCTTCACCGTCGTTTCAACATCCATGTTGAAAACGGGCATCTCACCTTGAGCCATGCCGAACACAGCTATGAAGACGATTGGAATCAATTTGGCAACCGTTGAAACGGTTTGGATCAACCCGCCATATTTCGTCCCCAACAAGTTCATGGCCGTCAAAAAGACAATCGTGATTATTCCAATACCCATTGTATAATCCATGGATATATTAAATAAACCGGCCACCAACGCACCAAAGTATAAACAAAGTGCGCCCATTACTGCAGGTCCATAAACTAGCGTTTGAACCCAACCGCAAAGAAAGCCCCACAACTTTCCATACACTTCTTCTAAATACGCATATAAACCGCCCGTTTTAGGAATTCGTGTACTCACTTCGGCGATTGTCAATCCACTTGCCAGCGTAATCAAGCCACCAATCAGCCAAGCCAATAAGGACATCGTTGAATTACCACTTAACTCAAGTACCACTCCCGGCTTCATGAAAATACCAGAGCCTATGACTGTACCCACTACTATAGATGTTCCAACCCAAAAGCCAATCGTTTTTTTCAATTGATCATTCACATAATGTCCTCCTTCCGTGTACACACCTTCTATTTTCTCAGAAAAATTATACCACGAAAAATATACAAGAATAGTTTATCGAATAATCTAAATAATCAATCTGATGTTACAGGCCTTGTTATCTCTATATTGTATCCGTTTTCATAATTATTTTAATTTTTCTTCATTTTCACTAAATTACGAATTATTTTTTTATAAATTCAAGTTTTCATACTTTAAAATGACTTAAGACGAATGATTTAGTTAATTATACATATAATATTTCGTATAATTCCATTCTATCTTCAGTTATTTCATTTATGGTTTCGATATCGATGGAATGATGCATACAAGGTCCTCAGATTCATATCTTTATCCTTATATAGAGATTTAATCCAATATGAATATAACATTAACATTCTTTTGTGCTCGCTAAGCCACGAAAAAAGGCAGAAATGTTGATGTCGCAACATTTCTGCCTTTTTCTTTTCATTTTGTTAAACCCTGCTTCTTACCAAACAATAAATAACAGGATAATGGCTAAGACCATACGATAAATAGCAAATGGCGTCAACTTCACTTTATTAATCAATAATAGGAAGAAACGTATGCAGAATAACGCAAATATGAAGGCACTGATAAACCCTGCGATAAAGAATGGTAACACGTCAGGCGTAAAGTACTCCCAGTATTTTACGATTTTCAGCAAACTGGCTCCTGCCATGATAGGCACAGCCATGATAAACGTGAAATCGGAAGCTGCACGGTAACTCATCCCCAGCAGTACGCCGCCTGATATGGTGGAACCCGAACGGGAGAAGCCTGGCCAAAGGGCTAGACATTGTATCAACCCGACACCTAAGGCTTGTTTATAAGTAATTTGATCAACCGTTTCGGCTGTCAATTTCGGTCGGAACCTATCCGCTGCAATCATCAGCAAAGCACCGAGGAATAATCCGACGATTACCGTCTTTACAGTGAATAAATGGTCATCAATATAATCTTCGAACAATAAACCTAATACGGCCGCAGGCAGCAACCCTACGATGATTTGAAGCAAATTCAACTTTTTCCCTGCCACGGCAGAGGGGTTCTTCATCTTTCGTAATCCGAGCAAGTCCATGAACCGCCCCCAAAAGAGCACAACAACAGCCAGTATCGATCCCAGCTGAATGACGACCTTGAATGCATTCGCTACTTCACTACCAAATATTTCGGTAGATTTCAGCCATAGATCATCCACTATGATCATATGCCCCGTAGAAGATACTGGTGCAAACTCCGTCAGGCCTTCCACAAGGCCAAGGATAACGGCCACAAAAATTTCCCATATATTCATTGTTTTCACCTCATTATTTCTCCGCTTATAAATGGAAATACCATTGTATTTTACTCGTTGTTTAAAATATTGTCTATTAATCATTGCTGAAAGAAAGAAGAGATACATGTATCATAGATTCAAGGTTCTTTTTTTCAGAAAAAGGAGTGATGCATGTGAAAAACACCCAAATCTATGCCCACCGTGGATCCAAAGGAACGCATCCTGAAAATACGCTGATTGCATTCAAAGAAGCCCTACGAGTCGGGGCGGATGGCATCGAGTTCGATGTCCACCTCAGTTCGGATGGGGAATTGGTAATCATCCATGATGAAACACTTGACCGGACGACCACTCTTTCCGGGTATGTAAAGGATTTCTCCGCAGAAGAGTTAAAATCAGCGGATGCGGGAAGCAAATTTTCCGAGGAATTCCATGGTGAGAAGATTCCATTCTTAGGTGAAATTTTCGAATGGGCGAAGGAACATACATTGTGGATGAATATTGAGCTTAAAACAGATAAGCTCCCTTACGAAGGCATCGAAAAAAAAGTTGTGGGTTTAATCCGGCAGCATCACATGGAAAATCGAGTGATTCTTTCTTCTTTCAATCATCAATCGATTGAAAACGTAAAGACGCTGGCCCCGGAATTGGAGCGGGCTTTATTATTCGAGGGATTGCCAGCAAACATCGAGGAAATTTTAGCCGAGAAAAAAGAAGCTGGCTTTCATCCTGACAAAAATAGCCTGACCCCATCCATTCATGCCACTGCGAAGAAACTTGGATACAAAGTCCGCCCTTGGGTGGCCAATAAACCAGAAGATATCGAGCGGCTAGTCAAATGGGGAGTCGATGTCATCATGACCGATTTTCCTGAGAAAGCCATCACGACTCTGAAAGGCATGTCAGCTAAATAAAATGTGAAAGAGAAGGGGAACATTCCCCTCCTCTTTCAATCCATGTTTATTCAGTTATTAACGAGTCGATCCGCCTAATTGTTGTTCAGCCATTTGCACTAAACGTTTTGTAATTTCTCCACCAACTGATCCATTAGCACGTGATGTTGTGTCTGCACCAAGGTTTACACCGAATTCAGAAGCAATTTCATACTTCATTTGCTCTAGAGCTTGTTCTGCACCAGCTACTACTAGTTGATTGCTGCTATTGTTGTTTGCCATGTGTTTCTCACCTCCTTATATATATTTATTTACATCTCCCCCTCCAATTATGTTTTCCAATTTATTGAATAATCGTAACTTTAGGAAGATAACTTCTTCGCTCGCTATCATGAATTTCTTCCTATGCTCATAAACTGTTAGGAAACTTTCAGTAAGGGGGAAAAGACGTGCAAATTCATGTGGTTAGGCCTGGCCAAACGTTATTTGGCATCGCCCAAACATATAGCGTGAGCGTTGACCGGCTCGTTGAATCAAATAAAATTCCTAACCCAAATAATCTTGTCATCGGCCAGGCCATTGTCATTCCAATCGTCGGCAGCTATTATTTTGTCCAGCCTGGTGACACTTTATTTTCGATTGCTCAAAAGGTGGATGTACCCTATCAAGAATTAGCGAGAATCAATGGCATTTCCGATCAGGACTCCTTATCCGTGGGGTACCGCCTTTATATTCCTGCCCGAAAAAAACGGACTGCTGAATTCAACGGCTATGTCGAGCCCCGTGGTACATCAGTCGCTCCTGCCCTTGAAACAGCTGCTCAGGAAGCCGCGCCTTATTTGACATACTTAGCGCCATTCAGCTTTCAGGCACTGCGAGATGGCTCCTTAAAGGAACCGTTGCTCAATAACTTTCCCACCATTGCAAGAGAAAACAAGAATGTCCTCATGATGGTCATCACCAATCAGGAAAACGATCAATTCAGTGATGAACTTGGTCGAATCATCCTGACGAACACCTCTGTGCAGAATAAGTTCCTAAACAATATTGTGGCCACAGCCAAGAAATATGGATTCAGGGATATTCACTTTGACTTTGAGTTTCTCCGCCCGTCCGATAAAAATGCCTATAACCAATTCTTACGTAAAGCAAGGGACCGTTTCAAAAAAGAAGGTTGGTTCATCTCGACGGCACTTGCACCGAAAACCAGTGCAGAGCAAAAAGGTGGCTGGTATGAGGCACATGACTATAAGGCACATGGTGAAATTGTCGACTTCGTGATCATCATGACGTACGAATGGGGATACAGCGGCGGTCCAGCACAGGCGGTATCCCCGATAGGACCGGTTCGGGACGTACTGGAATATGCCATCACCGAAATGCCGGCCAATAAGATTCTGATGGGCCAGAACCTATACGGATATGATTGGACATTGCCTTTTGTCCAGGGCTCCATCGCCAAAGCGATCAGCCCTCAGCAGGCCATCCAGATTGCTGCCGCGAACAATGTATCCATAGAATACGATGAGAAAGCGCAGGCGCCCCATTTCAATTACACGGATGCAGATGGGAAGGAGCATGAGGTCTGGTTTGAAGATGCCCGGTCCATTCAAGCAAAGTTCGATTTGATCAAAGAATTGAACCTTAGAGGAATGAGTTACTGGAAGCTAGGCCTTGCCTTCCCGCAAAACTGGTTGCTCATCAGTGAGAACTTCAATGTCCGACGACGGGTCTGAGGGATTTTCATATTTTTTTGCATAAACCATGTGGTCCTCGCATATCATCAAGTATTGAGCATGAAGTCCTTTTCTGGATACGTGACTCCACATGATAAAAACCTTCCGTCAGGTCACGGAAGGTTTTTATCATGTATTTGATCTCATGTTCTTACTAGAACTTCTATATATATCCGTTAAATCCTTATGAGTTCAGTCCATTTTGTCCATACTAAAAGGACTGTCGTAGGGGGGATAACATGATCCGAATCAATCCGTTCAGCAACACTTTTAAAAGGTCTCCACGTTTACTCAAACTATTTTTGACCATCATCCTATTTTTACTTGTATTCGGTTGGCTGATTCATCTTGTCGAGCCTGATAACTTCCCTTCCGTATTCGAGGGAATCTGGTGGGCAATCGTCACGATATCGACCGTTGGATATGGGGATTTCACCCCACTTACGAAATTTGGGAGAATCCTCGGGATGCTTCTCATCTTATCGGGTGTCGGGCTCATCACTTCTTATTTTGCCTACATCGCCAAAATGTCCATCTCAAGCGACCAACAATTCCTTTCCGGAAGAAAGGAGTTTAGCGGCACCGGTCACTTTATTATCATCGGCTGGAATGGACGTTCAAAACGAATCATCAAGAACATTCATGAACGCATGCATAACCAATATATTGTCTTGATTGACGACACATTGACCAAGCACCCTTTGCCACGGACGAATATACATTTTGTCCAAGGGAAAGCCAGTTTGGATTCCGTTTTGCAACAGGCCAATATTAAACAGGCGGCACGGGTCCTCATCACTGCCGATCTCCAACAAAACGAACTGCAGACCGACATGTTCACCGTGTTGGCTTTACTGGCCATAAAAGGACTGAACCCCCATGTATATTGTCTTGTTGAAATTTTGACGCAGGAACAGAAGGAAAATGCATTACGTGCGGGAGCAGATGCCATTATCGAAACGAATAAGTTTGCGAGTGATTATATGCAGGAATGTTTATGGAGAGGAATCGAAAAGCGGGAAGAAGAGAATCCGGCCACGGTAAATGGTTTGAAGATTGAACAGATGCCTGTCCAATTCGATTGGAACGGGCAAACCTTCAAACAATTGGGCATTACATTATTAGAAAAGGATATTCTCTTGGTTGGCATCATTTCAGGAGGCGAGACACGTATCAAGCCTCCTGCAGATGCAATCATCCATCAAAATGATATCTTGCTCATCATCGATCATTAATCCAATAAGATCTTTTCAAGGTCCCGAACGAGGGATTTCCCATACGCAATATATTCCTGTGGAAATTCAGCATCGGGGTCTTCCGGCTCGGCAAATTGATTAAATGAAGCGGAGAGATTCCCGATATTCCCCTCGCGGTCGATGCCATCTTCATACTTATGAGATAATAAATACGGCGTCATGATTTCAACCATGGCCCCGTCCGTATCAAGTGATCCATCGACAGCTTTGAAGGGAACACGTAAAAACTGATAGCCATCTTTGTCGTCCATTTTAAAATCGAAGGTGCCGTGGTCATAATCCCAACCACCACCAATCATATACCCTTCTGGTTTAAGCTTCGTTTCCAAATCGAATAATCCAAAGGTTTTCCCTTCCAATTTAGAAGATATTTCAATCATGTTAAAAACCTCTTTTGCTAATTTTAATAATTAGCTTACCCAAAAGTCTTAAAATAACCCCTATTGATCACTATCCTCTTTCGATTGGGTAAAAAACAAATTGGCTTCGGCTGTACCTTCTGATTGATAGGCTTCCTGGATATCCGCCTGCTGCTCTGTTTTCTGTTTTTCCAGATCCTTCATAGCGTTTTGATTTCCCGTAGTTGAAGGGGTACTTATCGTTCCAGCGTAACTATTCGTTGTCGAAGATAGTTGCATGCACAGTCCCTCTTTTCTAGGTATCGGATTACATAGCATTATCAACCTTTTTTCTTAACTTTTTCTTAATCCGATAAAAAAAGGCATCATGCGTGGACAATCTAGTCCAGCATGATGCCTTCTTCACTTTATTTTATAAACGCTGTTCGAGTTCCGCCTTTTTCTCTTCATACCCTGGTTTTCCTAGCAGGGCAAACATATTCACCTTGTAGGCTTCGACCCCAGGCTGATCAAACGGATTGACCCCCAACAGATAGCCGCTCATCGCGCAAGCCTTCTCAAAGAAATAAACAAGGTAGCCTAATGTGAAGGCATCCAGTTTTGGTACGGAAACAATCAGGTTAGGAACACCGCCATCCGTATGAGCCAATAAGGTACCTTCAAATGCCTTGTTATTGACGAATTGTACGGTTTCACCAGCCAGATAATTCAAACCATCTAAATCATTTTCTGCTGCTTCAATCGAGATTTCATGACGTGCCTCTTCCACTTTGATGACCGTTTCGAAAAGGTCGCGTCGCCCTTCCTGTACATACTGCCCCATCGAATGCAGGTCCGTAGAGAAGTTGGCGGCTGCCGGGAAAATCCCTTTCTGGTCCTTCCCTTCACTTTCGCCGAACAACTGCTTCCACCACTCTGAGAAATATTGCAGACCAGGTTCATAGTTGATCAACATTTCAATGGTTTTCCCCTTATTATAAAGGACGTTACGGACGGCCGCGTATTGATAAGCCTGGTTCTCGGAAAGCTCCGATGAACTGAAGTCCGCTCTAGCGCTCTCCGCCCCTTCCATCACTTGATCTATATCCGCACCACTTACAGCAATCGGAAGCAAGCCCACTGCAGTAAGTACAGAATACCTTCCACCGACATCATCCGGAATGACGAACGTTTCAAATCCCTCTTCCGTGGCCACTGTCTTTAATGCGCCCTTTTCTTTATCGGTAGTCGCGAAGATACGGCCTTTCGCTGCTTCTGGACCATACTTTTGCTCGAGAAGCTTACGGAAAATCCGGAACGCAAGGGCAGGCTCCGTCGTTGTGCCCGATTTGGAAATCACATTGATTGAAAAGTCCTTGTCGACCAATACGTCCATGACATCTTGCATATATGTAGAACTTATGTTGTTACCAACGAATATGATTTGCGGAGTGTTTCTCTTATCAGAAGGTAAAAGGTTATAGAAACTATGTTGCAGCATTTCAATGGCTGCACGTGCTCCTAAATACGAACCACCGATTCCGATGACCAACAGGACGTCCGAATCTTCTTTTATTTTGGCGGCAGCTTTCTTGATCCTGGAGAACTCTTCTTTATCATAATCCTTCGGTAAATCAACCCAGCCCAGAAATTCATTGCCCGCACCGGTCTGTTCGTGTAGAGAATGATGTGCCACTTTTACAGCATCCTGTAAATAGGTCATTTCGTGCTTTCCGAAAAACGGTAGAGCTTTTGAATAATCGAAATGTAGATGGGACATGCCAATTCCTCCTTTATTCTTTGGTTCCCCTTTTACTTTATCTGATGTATTTAGCAGAATCAAGAAATCGCTAAGTCTTTTAGAAAAAACTCCCACTATCGAATAGTGGGAGCCTATCGTAAGGTTCTTATAATGAAGCACGTAGAATCGCAAGGACATCTTCGCGATTCAATACTTTAAACCGACCGAATTCTCCATTGCTCATCGCTTTATCGGCAATGACTTCAAGTTGTGAATCGTCGATATCGTAATCTGCAAGACGCGACGGGGCCCCTAAGCTGCTCCAGAATGACTGAAGGCGTTCAATTCCCTCAAGCGCAACCTCTTCACTTGATTTGCCCTCTGGGTCGACCTGAAAGACACGGACGGCAACTTGTTTAAACCGCTCGACATTTTCATGGAGCACATGTTTCATCCAATTAGGGAATAATATTGCCAGGCCTCCCGCATGGGGAATATCATAGACCGCAGAGACGGCATGTTCAATATTATGAGTGGCCCAATCGCCAAGATATCCTACTCCCAGTGAACCATTTAACGCCACATTGCCCGCATACAAAATCGTAGCACGATTTTCATAATCCTCGAGATCTTCCAATAACTTTGGAGCCGTTTCCATGACCGTCACCAGAAGTGATTCACAAAAGCGGTCCTGAAGCGGAGCATGCGTTTCTTGATGGAAATACGTTTCGAAAACATGTGACATCATATCGACCATGCCATAGACGGTTTGATTTTTTGGAAGTGAAAAAGTATTTTCAGGATCAAGGACCGAGAATTTAGGAAATAACAAAGGACTTCCCCATCCGTATTTCTCTTTCGTTTCCCAATTCGTAATGACCGAACCCGAATTCGCTTCAGAACCGGTTGCAGCAATCGTAAGGATTGTCCCAAAAGGAAGGGCTTCTTTGACGGGAGCCTTTTTGGTGACAAGATCCCAAGCGTCTCCTTCATACTTCGCACCCGCAACGATGCCTTTTGTTGCATCGATAACACTTCCGCCGCCTACCGCTAGCACGAAGTCGATTTGATGTTCCTTACACAACTCCACACCTTTACGGACAGTCGTGATCCTTGGGTTTGGTTCAACTCCTGCTAGTTCATATACTTCCACCTGGATTTCTTTCAATTCCGCCATCACTTTATCATACAGCCCGTTTTTCTTGATGCTTCCGCCACCGTAGACGAGCAGCACTCTCTTTCCGTAGGCAGGAATTTCCTCTTTTATGCTTTTCAATTGGTTTCTACCAAAGATGATCTTAGTAGGATTCTTATACGTGTAATTTTCCAATATATATAATCTCCTTTTGCATTGCCTTTTTTCAGCGGCCCCATGCCACTGCAGCAATGGATATTTTATCCCTTCATTATGACGAACATTCCATATAAATACAAAATATCCGTTTAGAAGTTTTTTCTGGGGTGTATATAATTATCTTCAAAAAGCATGATAAGTAAAGAAAGATGCTTATAAAAAAGGAGGCTATACAATGAGTGGATTACAAAAAACGGCCCTTGTTTTAACAATCATCGGAGCCATCAACTGGGGACTAATTGGATTTTTTCAGTTCGATCTAGTCGCAGCGATTTTCGGCGGACAAGATGCTGCTTTGGCTCGCATCGTTTATGGCTTAGTGGGAATCGCCGGGCTTATCAATCTTGGTCTTCTCTTCAAGCCAAGTCCCCAAACGTCTCGTGAAACTGAAACAAAACCAACTCAATGAATCGCTAAAAGAAAATATGTATAAAATAAAGCCGGTCCATGAAACATGTCCCGGCTTTATCAATTATTGAAGAATAATAAAAAAACCGGATGGTCCTAAGACCATCCGGTTAAAAAAATTATTTTTTGATTAAGTCTTCGCGTTCAGATTGATCGATCCACGCTTGAAGTTTATCTTTTAAAGAGTTGAATCCTTCAGTAGACTCGATGTGTGATGTTGCTTTAACAGATGCTTGGCGTTTTTTTGGAGCTTTCTTAGGAGCTTCAGTACGCTCAGGAGCTTCTTCTGTTGCGCGGATTGATAAGCCGATTTTTCCAGCTTTTGAATCGATTGAAAGTACTTTAACTTTCACTTCATCGCCCACTTTTAAATGTTCGTTAATATCTTTTACGAACCCGTGAGTGATTTCAGAAATATGAACTAATCCTTGAGTTGAATCATCTAAAGCAACAAATGCACCGTAAGGTTGAATACCAGTTACCTTACCAGTAACTACTGCACCAATTTCGAATTTTTCAGACATGGTAACACTCCTATTTTATATATATTTTTTCGGCTTTTCACGCAATACAAAATTATATCACAGAGCTGGAAATAATCAAAGTTAAGTATACCATACTTTTTCCGCTAAAACGTAAAAATTTTGTAATTGAGTATCCATTTCGATATATGGCTATTATTTATAACTTATCCTAAAAGTTTTCATTTAATTCTTTGTCCCCATTTTTTTGATCATTAATTTTTCAAAAAATTAGCATAACAAAAAACTACCAAATTGAGATTAATCGTAGTAAGATGAGAAAATGTTTATCTCTACATTCACGTATTTCTATACCTCTAAAGGAGTTTTTCACCATGGCAAAACAAGAGCAATGGTCTTCCAAAATCGGATTCATTCTAGCAGCGGCTGGGTCCGCTATTGGTTTGGGTGCCATCTGGAAGTTTCCATATATGACAGGGACAAATGGAGGCGGCGTCTTTTTCCTTTTTTTCGTGATTTTCACCCTCTTGATCGGCACACCCTTACTCATCGCCGAATTCACCATCGGCCGGAATGCACAAAAAGATGCCATTCGGGCCTACAAGCACATTTCACCAGGTAAACCCTGGGTGTTACTAGGATATGGCGGAGTTCTAGCATCCATCATTTTACTTTCCTTCTATAGTGTTGTTGGTGGCTGGATCCTTTCCTATTTATGGAGAAGCTTTACCGGGTCCCTATCAAATTTAACCCAATCGGAATACAGTGGCCTTTTCAATACCGTTATCAGCAGTCCTTATGAAACGGTCATTGCGCAGCTTCTTTTCATGGTCTTGACGATTTGGGTCGTTCAAGGTGGCGTATCCAAAGGGATTGAAAAGGCCAATAAGTACATGATGCCTTCCCTGTTCGTCCTTTTTCTTGTCCTTCTCATTCGTTCCATGACACTTGAAGGTGCGATGGAAGGTGTTCGTTTCTTTTTGAAACCGGATTTCTCCTCCTTGACGGAGCAGACGATTTTATTAGCGCTAGGACAATCCTTCTTTGCACTGAGTGTAGGTATTTCCGTGATGGTCACCTATGCTTCGTACTTAAGTAAGAATGATGATATTACAAAATCGGCTTTATCCGTAGTCGGGTTGAATATTTTCATTTCCTTATTGGCGGGCTTGGTCATTTTCCCGGCCGTATTTGCCCTTGGTTTCGATCCTTCAAGTGGACCAGGACTCGTCTTTGTCGTGTTGCCTGCGGTCTTTAATGAAATTACCTTCGGTGGCATTTTCATGGCGATTTTCTTCGTATTATTATTATTCGCTACGCTTACTTCAGCGTTCTCCATTCTGGAAATCATCGTAGCATCCATGATAAAGGGCGATGCTCGGAAGCGCCGGAAAGCTTCATGGATAGCCGGCCTTCTTGTTTTCGTGATCGGGATTCCAAGTGCATTATCATTTGGCGTACTCTCCGATGTGAAGATTTTCAACTTGACCTTCTTCGACCTCGCTGATTATGTGACCAGCAACATCGCCTTGCCTATCGGAGCCTTATTCATTTCTCTTTTCATTGGCTATCAGATGAAAAGGCTCCAAGTTCAGAAAGAGTTCGAAATGGGGGCAAGCCCAGGATTCTCTTTCTTTAAACTTTGGTACTTTCTCATTCGCTATATCGTTCCGGTAGCGATACTCGTCGTCTTTTTGAGTTCAATCGGTCTATTTGACAAGTAATGTTTCCTTCATTCAAAACGCCGCATCGGTAATCGATACGGCGTTTTCTTTTCACAAAATATCCATATCATTCCCACTGCGAACAAGTTAAAATATGGTAAAATAACCTTATTACTACTATTTCCTGAAAAAGGAGTGATTGACATGTCAAATATCGCAAAGAATATTCGGCAATACCGGGAAGATCATAATCTCACTCAACAAGAACTGGCTTTGAAACTACGTATGGGCACCAAGAAAATTGAAATGTATGAATCAGGGGAAGTCACGCCTGATACCCAGACCATTTTACGGCTTTCCACCGTTCTTGATATCCCTGCCTCAGAGCTAATCCAAAATGGCCCCGTTGCGAATGCTTCCGGTTTGGATGAAGAAATGGAAGAACTCATTCAGGAAATTGGACTCAAACAGGCTAAGCTCATCCTCCGTACTGCGAAAGATTTCAGTGAAGAACAAATCTTAACGATCATGCATCATTTATATAACACACAAACTAAATTGTAAAAATATCCATATCAGGCGTATTATTTTCTATAAACTGGATATACTATGATTAACACTTTCTATGTTAATCCATTAAGATTAACTCTTTTTTCTAATTCCCCCTATGGATAGGGATTCGCCGTATATTACGGCGAATCCCTATTTTTTTGCGTATGGGGTTTTAGTACTTGCTATATTTCTGCATGAACCGATCCATTCTTTTAATGGCTTCCTGAAGCTGTTCCATGGAAGAAGCATAAGAACAACGGATATGCCCCTCACCACTTTCCCCGAAAACATCTCCCGGTACCACGGCCACAAGTTCTTCAGTCAGCAGTTTTTCTGCGAACTCCATGGAAGTCATGCCCGTTTTCTCGATGGATGGGAAGGCATAAAAAGCTCCGCCTGGATTATGGCAGTCCAGACCGATTTCGTTAAATGACTTTACGATATAGTTGCGTCTTCCTCTGTAGCTGCGGCGCATATCTTCCACATCTTGCATTCCATTCTTCAAAGCTTCCAATGCTGCAAACTGTGCCATGGTCGGAGCGCACATCATCGCGTATTGATGGACTTTGAGCATCGCTGCGGAAATGTCCTTAGGCGCACATACAAATCCAAGACGCCATCCAGTCATCGCAAACGCTTTAGAGAACCCGTTGATGACGATCGTACGCTCAAGCATGCCGTCGATGGCGGCAAATGACGTATATTTCTCATCATATGCAAGCTCCGCATAAATCTCATCGGAAAGGACTAATAAATCATGCTTTTTGATGATTTCAGCAAGTGCTGCCAACTCCGATTTCTCTAACTGAGTTCCAGTCGGGTTATTCGGCGAACAAATCAAGATTGCCTTCGTCCTTGGTGTAATGACCGCTTCGAGTTGCTCCGGCATTAACTTAAAGTCATGCTCCCTGGAAGTTTGGACAGTGACCGGCACCCCTCCTGCCATCGTTACCAATGGTGCATAGGCAACGAAACAAGGTTCGACGACGATGACTTCCTCACCAGGATTCAAGATTGTCCTAAGGGCAATGTCGAGGGCCTGACTTGCACCCACCGTAACAATGATTTGATTCTCGGGATCATACGAAACCTCAAACTGCTTTTTCATATATCCACTGATTTCCTGCCTCAATTCCATCAAGCCGGCATTAGCTGTATAAGAGGTGTATCCTTCTTCCAATGAGTTGATTGCCGCTTCCCGGACTGCCCAGGATGTAACGAAGTCCGGTTCTCCCACTCCAAGTGAAACGACTCCTTCTAGATTGGCAGCCAAGTCGAAAAATCGACGGATACCCGATGGTTTTAGCTCTGAAACCGTTTTTGACACGAAACTCGTTTTAATCATGGTGATACCACTATCCTTCTGTCTTCTTCTGTTTGTTCAAAAATTGTCCCATCATGCTTATATTTCTTCATAATAAAGTGAGTTGTCGTGGAAATGACAGAATCGAGCGTCGAAAGTTTTTCCGATACAAACCTTGCCACTTCATTCATTGAACGACCTTCCACGATGACGGAAAGGTCATACGCACCGGACATCAAATAAACGGACTCCACTTCTTTGAATCGATATATACGTTTGGCGACTTCATCGAAACCAACTCCGCGTTTTGGGGTTACTTTAACATCGATCATGGCTGTCACACCGTGATATTCATCTACTTTTGCCCAGTTAATCACGGTCAAGTAGCGTACAATCACACGCATATCTTCCAATTTCTTCAACGTTGCTTCAATGTCCGCTTCAGATAACTCGGTCATTTTAGCCAAATCCTTCTGATCGATCCGGCTGTTATTTTCAATGATTCTTAAGACTTCCAATTCCCCTTCATTCAAATGCATTGGAAAACCTCCCTATTAGAATTCATAAATGTAGACATGATGGTTTGGCTGGCAGAAAGCCCGATCAATTTCCTTTTAAAGCCTTGTTTAAAGGCATGTATGTCACGATTAAATTAATAAGTTCTATTCTGTCAGGATAAACTTACACTATTATACCAAAGTTCACGTAATATCTGTTATAGTAATTGTATTTTCTAATGGGGATAATTTCTGGTATTGTTATGTAACAGGATAAAGAGGAAATTATTTAAAACTAAGGAAGATAAGCAACAGCAGTAGCTTCTTATTTTGCTTAGGAATGGTAGAGGAGAACACGAATATGGAAAGTTACGTAAAGAAAGACATTGAGCAGATCGGGGATATCGATATGTATTATGAACACATTCATGTTCATGACTCTTTCCCCACCCTGGTATTAATCCATGGGTTTTTATCATCAAGCTTTAGCTTCCGGAAACTGATACCCCATTTAACGAAAGACTATAATGTCATCTCGATAGACTTGCCTCCATTCGGTCAAAGTGGGAAAACTAATCGCTATACATACTCTTTCCGGAACATCGCAGGTTCCGTCGTACAGCTTTTGGAAGAAAAGAACATCAAGAAGTTCAGCATCATTGCGCATTCCATGGGTGGACAGGTTTCCTTGCAACTCATCAAAGCCTATCCTGGCCTGGTCGAGCGCGCCGTCCTTCTTGCCGGATCCGGGTACGAGCCAAGCTTCCCGAGAAAGATGAAGATGCTCAGCTACTTCCCTTTCTTTTCATTTGGGGTAAAGGGATATCTCCAAAGGTCCGGCATCGAAAAGAATCTAAGGAATGTCGTCCATAATCAGACGATGATCGACGATGAAATGCGCCAGGGCTATCTCGATCCTTTCATGAAGAAGCATGATATATTTCGTGCCTTAGGAAGGATGTTACGTGATAAGGAAAGCGATTTATCATCCGAACAACTTCATTCAATCGATACGCCCTGCCTGCTTGTTTGGGGGCGGTATGATCGAGTGGTTCCGCTCGACATTGGAAGAAGACTACATGAAGACCTCCCCAATTCCAAGCTCATTGTCATGGAAAACACGGGCCATTTACTTCCTGAGGAGAAACCCGAAGAAGTGTATCAGTTAATCAAGGAGTTTTTAGACGAATAGACGAAACCGTATAAAGAGGGATGACCCGAATTATAAAGAGGGATGACCCGAATTATAAAGAGGGATGACCCGAATTCGGAGTCATCCCTTTTCTTTAAATCGAGCAGCTGGCATCATTTTTGATGATCAGCAGTTTTTGTGCAACCTGTAGACACCGTTCCAACTGGACGGGTTCAGCAAATGCAAATTCGTAGATGGACTTGATTTTTTCCGCCAGTTCCTGAAGGTCATCTATATCGCGTAAGGCCACTACCGTGTCGGCAATCTCCGGTTCATATAGTTCCCCGCCAATCCCATACGGATCCCATTCTTGCAAAGTAGCCACAAACGCTATATTCATTTGTTGTGTATCCATTATAATCACCTGCTCCATAATTTCGGAAAGAACATGTTATCATAGTATCATAACAAGTATCTTTTCGTTAAGACGTTAACAGGGCATGATAAAAAATGATTTGGCGGTGAATATATTGAACAGATCTATTTTTGATGAACACATCAGTAGGGAACATACCGGTTCTGTAAAGTGGGACAAAATGGCCCTTACATCATTATATGGCAGGGAAGACATCCTGCCTATGTGGGTGGCCGATATGGATTTCCCTTCTCCTGAACCTATTCAAAAAGCGTTAATCGAACGAGCGAATCATCCGGTCTTCGGATATACCGTCCCTTCAGAGTCGGTGTACGGCGAGATTCAAAAATGGGTGAAAGACCGGCATCAATGGTCCATCACAAAAGACATGATCACATTCAGTTCTGGCGTCGTTTCAGCCATCGGTTCCACCATTCAGGCCTTTACGGAACCTGGGGATAAGATTCTGGTGCAATCTCCTGTCTATACCCCTTTCTTCGACATGATTAAAAACAATGGACGGGAAGTGGTCAATAGTCCCCTTCTCTTGGAAGCTAACGGATTTGCCATCGACTTTGAAGATTTTGAGGAAAAGTTGAAGACCGGCGTTAAGCTATTCCTCCTTTGCAGTCCTCATAATCCTGGCGGTCGCATTTGGACAAAGGAGGAGTTATTGCGCATCGGGGAACTTTGCTTGGCCCATCATGTCACCATTGTCAGCGATGAGATCCACGCAGACCTCTTTCACTCAACAGCCATGCATCATCCTATCGCTTCATTGGCGGACAAGTTAGCCGATATCACGGTCACGTTAATGGCACCAAGCAAAACGTTCAATATCGCTGGTCTCCAGGCCTCGTTCTTGATTACCAGCAATAAAGAGCTCCAGGTCAAACTGCAGAATGCCCAAACAAGACAGGCCTTTCACGGTTTGAATATTTTTGCCTTAACGGCCATGGAAGCCGCCTACCGGGATGGGCTTAGTTGGCTCACCGATTTGATTGAGTATATTGAAGAAAATGTTAAAGTGGCCGAGGCGTTCATTTCTACTGAAATTCCTTCCCTTCGCGTCATGCATCCTGATGCCTCTTACCTCCTATGGATTGACTGTCGCGAACTCGGTCTTTCCGATAAGGAAATACAAGAACGACTGATCCATAAAGGAAAAATCGCCTTAGAGCCTGGAACAAAATATGGTGCAGGCGGAGAAGGATTTGTCCGGATGAATATCGGCTGTTCACGCAGCCTGCTGCAAGATGGATTAACTCGTCTCAAACTGGCTTTTTCATAAAACAGACAAAGAACCAGGCGAATTGCCTGGTTCTTTGCTTTTGGCTATTGGTTTTCTTCCTCGACATACGGATCTTTTTCATAACGCGGCAAATCTCCAAAGGGAGTCTGAGTATCCTCTTCTATTAAGTCATCTTCTATTTCCTGGTATTGGACGTTATGATAAACCGTTAAGTTTTCCCCATATAGATCCACACCGGCTATATTCTCATAGTTCTCGACGAATCCTACATTTTCAGACGAATCGATATACGTATCCTCATAATCACTTGGTGGATAGGCAAAGTCGGAAGGCGTCTCCGATGTACCATATCTAGCTACGTCTTGCCAGCTATCTTCCGCATCATATCCGACAGAGCTCGTCCCATCGCAATCATATGTGGCGAAGCTTGGACCAAGCACCTCCTCTTCGACCGGACGATTATGGGAAGTCTCTTGAGATGGGCTATGTTCCACACAAAAAGTCGTGGTCGGGACAATATTCAGCCTTTCAAGCGGAATCTCCTTCGAACAAACCTCGCATTTTCCATAATTCCCTTCATCAATGGCCTTAAGCGCTCGTTCGATATCCCTGATTTCATCACGATAATGCTCCCCAAGTGCCAAATCTTTTTCACGTTCGAATAATTCCGTTCCTTGATCCGCCGGATGGTTATCATACACGGATAGTTCCCCTGTCCAATTTCGTACGTTCTTTCTTAAGCCAAGTGCGTAAGATTCCTCTAATTGCTCTCCCAACCGGTGCTTCGTTTGCTGAAGTTGCTGTTGGAAGCTATTTAGTTGCTGATTGGATAGCATATGCAACACCCTTTCATAATCAACCTTTCCCTAGTATTTCTCTCTTTGGCGCATTCCATAAAGGTATTTTTTCCCTCGAGAATAAATTGAACAATCCTGCAAAAACTAACTAATGATACCAAATCTTAAAGGAGGCTAATCATTGTATTTTTATAAAGAGGATCTAATTAATATGATCGTACCGGACAAACCGGATCCACATGCTGCAAAAGTCCTTCAAGAAGCGCTCGGTGGCCAATTCGGAGAGATGCGTACGTTGATGCAGTTTTCGTTTCAAAGCGCCAACTTCCGTGGTAAGGAAAAAAAATATAGAGATTTAATACGCGGCATTTTTATAGAGGAGCTAAGCCATGTAGAGCTTGTTCAGACCACAATCAATCAGCTGCTAAATGAAGCGGGTGGAAATCTACCGGGAAATTCAGGTCCGAATGGTGCACCACTTGAGGAAGTGATTCAGTCTGGTGCGAACCCCCACCATTTTATCATCGGTGCCAAAGCTTCCCTTCCCGTAGACGCGGGAGGTAACCCTTGGAATGGGTCATGGGTATACGATCATGGAAACTTAATTGCCAACCTTTTAAACAATGTGATGCTTGAATCGACGGGGGTACTCCAAAAATCGAGAATTTATGAAATGAGCTCCAATAAAACCTTGCGTGAAACCATTGCGTTCCTCATGGTACGTGACAACGCCCATCAAAATGCGTTTGCAAAGGCTTTAGAAACACTGGGAGTGGATTGGGGTAAAATCTTCCCTGTCCCAAATTATGACCTGAATAAATATCCGGAATGCCGGAAATATGTAGATTTGGGCTACCATAATGCCCAATTCAACTTCAGGCTTGACCAAACCCAGATCGGCGAAGTATTCCAAGGGGAGACACCAAGCCGTAATGGCGGCAATCTTTCTGTCATGGAACCACCTAAAGGATTTCCAGTTCCAGAGATGCCGGACATGCCTAGTGAACATGCTCCAGGTTTGAATGACCTCAATAACTAAACGAAAAAGCGGACACATCGCTGTGTCCGCTTTTGTATGGATTGTGGATATTAATTATTGATATATTTTTCGAACACATACCCGAAATCTTTCACATGGTACCTCTTGCGGCTATCCATCAACCAGTCAAACGCAGCGGCATTGATATCCTTGAAGCTGGACACCATTTGGCTGCCATCTGTACGGACTTGATTCAATGTCGATGAGGCCAAATTTACGCTTTGTTGCGCAAATTGAAGGGCATAGGCATTCTCATGGCAAATTTCCGAAATTTTAACGAGTGATTTAAATAGATCCTTCAATTCCTCGATGAATTTCTTATGCACGTCAATCGAGAAGGTTTTAGCACCGATCGAGAATTTAATCTCAGCATCTAAATCGACGGTACCAGCGGTTTCTAATGTCACATGCGAAAACTCATACTGGCTATAGCTATATCTGGTCAGCATCCGTTTCTTGCTGATGGCACTTGTTCCGTCGAGATGGATGAACGCTTGGTTCGTGAAGCAATATTCATCCGTTTTCGATTTAATCAAGAAATAAATTTTCTCGTCATCTTCATGCATGATGTAATCATCAGCATCGACCTTATCATAATCAGCAGGCTTAATCACACTTCCTATATCACTGAGACCCAGAGCATCTGCTGCCATTTTCTTAAACATATCCATTCCTCCTATTTAAACTAGTTTTTCGAGAATGATTTCATCCCGTATTGGAATGCCATCGGAGCTGTAAAACGGGATTTCCGGTTTTGTCTTTCTTGACTCTTCCACGGCATTCCTCACAATCTCGGAAATGACATACCCACGTTTTTGAAAGAACTTCAAAGCCTGTAAATTATCATTCGTGGTAATGGCTTTAATGGAGTGGCAATTCTTTTCCTTGGCGATATTCTCAATCACATAAAGTAAGGATGAGCCCACGCCCTGATTCTCATGCTCACTGTTCAGGGAAATGATTTCACATTGTTGATTCAGCACTTTATACGTGACCATCCCCGTGATTTTCTCATCCCCATCCATTACCGCAAATCCATCGAGTTCCGCATAATGGAACATGCCGATTGAAAAGACGACTTGTGTCGTCTCCCAGTGTTCCATGAAGAAGCTCTTGACCGTATCTGTCGCAATCATTCTCTTCGCTATGATTTGCATAACACTTTCCGCCCCCAAAACTCTCTCTCTATAGCTTATAGTATAAAATGCTTATGCCAAAATGGGAACTAGTTTATTTGTTTCATTTTTTTCTAAAGTATTCCCGTTTTGCTAAAACGAGGTAGTCAGAAGCACAAAGCCGTTCAAGAAAGGGAATCATCTTGTAGATGCCGGTTTCTTTTCGTCACTTCCTCCTCGAACTTCTTCGTCTTCAATTCTTCTTTCTTCGAGTATCTGATGATGGCCCTCATCGTAAACCCAGCTGCAATCAAAAAGATGACACAGGTAATGCCTGCGGGAATATATTCACTTTTGTCTTCCGGAAAATAAAGAAACATGCCTAATAGTGCGGAGTAGAGAACGTCCATCTATTTCATCCTTCCTGAAAAATGATCTTTTTCCTCATTATAGCAATTATTGAATCAATCCACTAGTCAAGTTCCTCCCCTAGAAACTAAAAAGCGAGAGGCCCTATGCCCCCCGCTTCACGTACCTTCGTTTATAAAATCGTAATGCCTTTAATGACTACATCCACAGCTGGCTTGTCTCCCGCAACCGTCTCTACATTGGCGATCGTATCGACAACATCCATGCCCTCGATAACTTGGCCAAAAACGGAATGTTTGTGGTCTAACCATGGTGTTCCGCCATTTTCCATATACGCACTGATGATTTCTTCCGGATATCCGGCTTGCTTCATTTGTTCACCCATTCTGCTGTCTACATGCTGTGCCTGAACGATGAAGAATTGGCTTCCGTTCGTTCCTGGACCCGCATTCGCCATGGAAAGGGCTCCGCGCAGATTGAACAGTTCCATGGAGAATTCATCTTCAAAATTCGTGCCCCAGATGCTTTCCCCACCCATTCCTGTACCTGTCGGATCTCCGCCTTGTAGCATGAAATCCTTTATGACACGGTGGAAGATGATTCCATCGTAATATCCATTCTCGGCATGTGTTAAGAAGTTTTCTACTGTTTTAGGAGCATGCTTGGGAAACAGCTTGATTTTAATATCACCAAGCGTCGTCTGCATGATCACCGCTTTTTCATTTTCCGATATTTCGGTTGTTAATTGTGGAAATGTTGTCATGGTTCATTACCTCTTTCGTTTTTAAATAAATGGCTCATATCTCCATTCTTTAACCTTCATTTCTACACTTTACACGACTTCGGAAAAAAATGCATCTTTGATACAGTAAACAAATTCATTGTATAAAATCATCGTACTTATGTATCATGTAGGGAGTGAACAAGAAAGGTGGATGAAGGAATGTCCGAGCATGAATTCAAGGTTGGCGATAAGGTAACCGCCATTTATAAAACAGGGAAATATATCGGGGAAATCACCGATATCCGTCCTTCTGCATATCTTGTAAAAGTATTGGCAGTCATGAAGCATCCTATGCAGGGAGACCTTCATAATCCGAAGCAAACGGAAGTATCCATGTTTCATCAACGACGTGCCCTGGCATTCCGGGAACAAACCAATGTCCCGATGAATATGGTGAGGGTATACGATGGGGACATTCCAGATTATAAGGAATCCTTACGGGTATCTGTTGAGAAGATGGCCCGCACTTTAACCGAAAGCCAAACAGAATGGAACAACAAAAGTTTGGAGCTGCTTGAAGACCTAGCAGCGGATTATTTTAAATAACATATAATAAAAGCCAAATCAATAGAAATTGATTTGGCTTTTATAACGCTAAATGATTCAATACTTTGGATAAATCGATGCGGTCACCGATTGTCGTCGGTTCGTGATTTTTCATATAACTTTTGTCTTTCTCCACCAGTTTAAAGATATTATACGTGGTAATGGCATCATCAAGGGCCCTATGATGCTTACCTGTCCCCTCTTTTCCATAGGCCTGTACGGCTTTCCATAATCCCGTTTGATTTTGATCTCCGAAGAAACGCTTGTATTCCAGGCAAAGATCGCTCTGTTTCCCCGTGAAAGGGAAATTCAGACCTGCTTTTTGACAGTTCTGACGTAGCACCTTCATATCCATGTTACCCCAGGTGACGATGGTCGTTGGATGCTTCTCATCCAATTTTGCTAAAAAGGAAACCAATTCTTCAAATGAAATTCCACGATCCACCTGGTTTTGGGTGATATTCAGGAATTTCTTGCATCGATTCGTCAATTCTGGAAACCTTGACGGATTAACGTAGGAAGAAAACTGTTCTTGGACTGTATCGTTTACGACTGCGATTAAACCGACCTCAATGATTTCTGGGTAGAAACCAACTGGATTTGCCTTTCCTTCGGGCATTGTAAATTCAAAATCAATGAATACATACTGCTGTTGTCCATCCATTTTCCGAACCCTCCTTATTCATGACATCTTTCCACCGACTAAATTTGGTTATTTTTTCCGTAAGAATATTATAACAGAAGATTGAAATAAGTTTTTATTTGATTTTCATTAAGCCAGAGCCATTCACCCAGCCAGTTTTTCCCCATTGCGTTAAGCAACTTCAGAAGAAACCCTTTATCATCTTCCTTAATTGGATTATGATGGATGAAACGGAGCGAAAGGACCACTCTTTTTTACCCACATCTTTTCCATTAAGTTACTAAAAATATATTAGTTAGGAAGTTGAACTATGCGCGTGTACCTTGGCTATATCACGATTTTCTTCTTAGTTCCTGTCTTATCCATCTTCATCTTTCTTTCCTATCAGGAGTGGTCTTTAGCTGAAACTCCCCATCATGTCTTGGATGAACGCATCCCCTTCGATCAGATTGACCTGGCTCAGACCAGTTACATGACGGCCGCAAATGGGAAAGTGATTAGTGAAATTTCCAATGGAGAAAACCGGATCTATTTGAAGCTTGACGATATACCCGTGTTTCTAGAAGACCTGTTCATTGTCACGGAAGATCAAAAATTTTATGAGCATAGGGGAATTGATATAACCGCGATCAGTAGGGCCTTGCTTGTCAATTCACAGAAGAGTGCAATCAAACAAGGCGGGAGTACCATCACCCAGCAATTGGCCAGGAATGTTTTCCTTACCCATGACAAGACGTATAACCGAAAGCTAAGTGAACTCTTTTACGCCTACCAGCTAGAACGGAAACGGTCCAAGTCCGAAATCATCGAGCTCTATATGAATGCCATTTACTTCAACAACGGGGCTTACGGAATCGAGGCGGCTTCCCAACTCTACTTCAGCCGATCGATCAAGGATCTATCAAAGGCCGAAGTGGCCTTTCTTGCAGCCATTCCTAATAATCCCGAACTCTATAACCCTCTTAAACACTTTGATAACACGAAAAAGCGTCAGGAGCGGATACTAAAACAAATGGTTGTCCAAGGTAAACTGGAGCAGAAGGAGTTCGATAAACTCATTAAAAAGGAAATCAGGTTGGACTTGTCCACCAACATCGATTTATACCCTGATTATGTGACATATGTCCATCAAGAGTTGAAAAACCTGGTCGCTTCGGCGGAAGGTCTGACAAAACCATTGAAAAGCTCGGATGAAGTCACACGCAATCAAGCGGAAGCCAAACTGAATGAACAGGTCACACAGCTTTTGAAATCTGGCGTGACCATTCACACGGCACTCGATATCAATTTACAGACCCAGGCCAAGTCGGCCATGCAATCGAAAATCGGATTCAATGATATCGAAGGTGCATCAGTGGTTATACAGCATCATACGCACCAGCTTGTCTCTTTGATTGGGGGAAAGGATTATAAAAAAAATTCTTTCAACCGGGCATACCAAAGTTACAGGCAACCTGGTTCGACCATAAAGCCTCTTCTGGATTATGCACCTTATATAGAAGAAACGGGAGCGGATATCAATCAGCTTGTTAGCGGGGCAAACTATTGTAGCAACAGCTACTGTCCACAAAATTACAATGGGGCGAGCTACGGCATGGTCACTATAAGGAATGCTTTTGCACAATCCTATAATACGCCGGCCATCAGGCTTTTTGAAAAGACCGGCATAGAAAAGAGCTTCAGCTATCTTAATGCCTTTCAATTCAAAAAGGTGTCCATCCAAGATCACCACATCAGTTCGGCCATCGGCGGTTTTGAATACGGGATGAGCCCTCTCGAAATGACCAATGCCTTTACATCATTCAATGATGGCCGCTACCAGCCTGCACGGGCAATCACGAAGGTCACGGACCAAGAAGGAAACGTTCTTTATAAATGGAAAAATCAATCGAAAAAGGTGTGGAATAAAAACACCGTCAGCAAAATGCGGCAGCTTCTTCACGAAGTCACCACAAATGGGACGGCACGCTCAGCCTATTTCCCGTCTGAATATATCGGGGGAAAAACAGGCACAACCAATGATGCCAAAGACATTTGGTTCGTCGGCCTGACAGGAAACTATACAACCGGCGTCTGGGTTGGGAAAGATAAGCCAGCCAACCTGCAAGCCGTCTATTCGCGACAGCCCCAGATAGAGATATGGAAGGCAATCAGCCAAGTCGCTGAATGGTAAAAGCAAGTCATGATAAGACGACGGAGGGATTATGATGCTAGGAATCGCAATTGAAAAATCACAGGATCATTTACTCATTAAATGGCAACTATCCACAATAGAAATACCCATTTCCGAAATCATAAGGGTGACTCAAGATGATACATATGCGGGTGAAGATAAACGTGCGATCAGAATTGGCACGCCATATGCTACAACGGATCGTATCGTGCTTCATACTGTATCTGATACGTATATCTTGTTCACAACGAATGCCACTTCCATACAAAACAAGATCAACGCACGGATATAAGGAACCAAGTACACGATGAAAAGAGCTGCTGGATGTTCCCGGCAGCTCTTTTCTCCGTATATGGATGAGTATTCCCTATATCGGTAGGCTGGCAATCACGCTGTTATACAACTTCAACCCTGAATAAGCGACGATGGCGACTAACGCGGTCCATACGAAGATGGGAAAGAAGATGAGTCCGACCAGCCCAGATACATTCACACTGGAGCTTAACTTAAACACAAAGTAAATCAGGGCCACGACATTCGTGATAAGGAAGATGGAAATGAGCCCCGGGAGGAATTGGACGCTGAACAATGAACAAGCTCCGCCGATCACATAAATGACCGACCCCATCCTGATGCTCGTCAATGCTTTCCCATCCGAATCTTTGGAAAAGAATAGAAGGGAAAGCTCAATGACCGTGTCCGAGATTAACTTCAGCGCTGCAAAGACCATGAACATGACCAACAACAACACAATCATCAAGGCAAGCTTAATTCCTGTCTCGGAAAAGAACTCCAACATCCCTTGATAGATTCCTAAATTCCCGAATAAGATAAGCACCTGCATTTCCCCATAAATCGCAAAGGACAGACTAAACAGTAGTATCGCAATGATCGGGAAATAACTAAGTAAATACGTGTTTTTCATTTTTTCTCCATCCATGTATCTTTTATCCTATTATTATGCAAGATATAAAAGGATTTCACAATGGATTTTTACATATATTCCCCTCTTTGCACCCCTCTGAAAATATTTTTTGAGCCGTTTCACGCTCCTTTTCTACCTATATATAAAACTCGATATCAATCAGTATTCCTCGCTCCTAATGTCATGCAAACCCTCAAAAATTGGGTTATACTTTTAGGAATGACACGTAACACATATAAAAAAAACACATTCAACGAAGATACTTTACCGTCTAGGATTGTGTAAAAAAATGCATAATAAGGCGATGACTTCGTTTATAAGGGGGGAGTTTATGTCTTTGCTTCATTGGGCGGTATTATCACCATTTCTTTTGGCCATCTTAATACCGTTTTTATACAAGTATTTACGTCGAATACATACTGGCTGGTTTGTACTGATTTTACCCGTTCTTCTATTTAGCTATTTTTCCCGGTTCATTTCTTCAACCAAACAAGGGGAGACCATAACTGAACGGGCTACTTGGATTCCTTCACTAGGAATACATATTGACTTTTATGTAGACGGACTAGGTCTTTTGTTCGCTCTGCTCATAACGGGGATTGGTTCACTCGTTATTTTGTATTCCATCTTTTATCTATCAAAAGAAAAAGAAAAACTGAACCAGTTTTATGTCTTTCTCTTACTATTCATGGGCGCCATGCTTGGTGTGGTCCTTTCCGACAATTTAATCGTTCTCTATTCATTTTGGGAATTTACAAGTTTGTCATCCTTTTTACTCATTGGGTATTGGAACGAAAGGGAACGCTCACGTTATGGAGCTCAGAAATCCCTGCTGATCACCGTCTTTGGCGGATTAAGCATGCTTGGGGGAATCGTGCTCCTTTCCATCATGGGAAACACCTACAGCATAAGGGAACTGATAGCTCAAAGCGGCGAACTGTTGGATCATCCGCTTTTCATCCCTGCTCTTCTACTCATTTTACTGGGTGCCTTCACTAAATCGGCACAGTTCCCATTTCACATCTGGCTACCTGATGCCATGGAAGCACCGACACCAGTCAGTGCCTATCTCCATTCCGCGACAATGGTCAAGGCTGGCATTTATCTGGTTGCCCGTCTAAGCCCGGTGTTTGCGGAATCCGGTGTCTGGTTCTGGCTCGTTTCGATTGCCGGGTTGGTCACCTTATTCTGGGGTTCATTCTCAGCTGTGAAACAAACGGACTTAAAGGGGATTCTTGCCTTTTCCACCGTCAGTCAGCTTGGTTTGATCATGTCTCTATTGGGAATCGGAGCCGCTGCCCTTCACTATGACACGCTGGGGGACAATATATACCTGGCCGCAACAGTGGCCGCCGTCTTCCACTTGATTAACCATGCAACCTTCAAAGGAAGTCTATTCATGGTGGCAGGTATTATTGACCACGAAACTGGTACAAGGGACATCCGCAAGCTTGGTGGCTTGATGCAGCTGATGCCCATCACCTTTACGGTGGCCATCATCGGTGCCTTTTCCATGGCCGGGCTTCCTCCGTTCAATGGGTTCTTAAGTAAGGAAATGTTCCTGGCTGCCATGGTGAATGTATTGGAACTGGATATATTCAATATGGAGACATGGGGCGTGTTATTCCCGGTAGTGGCTTGGGTTGCTAGTGTTTTCACTTTCATTTACAGCATGATTGTCGTTCTTAAGCCTTTTACAGGGAAACTTCGACATTTGGATAAGAAACCGCATGAAGCACCGATTGGCATGTTGATTTCACCGATTATCCTTGCGTCTTTGGTCCTTGTATTCGGGATTTTCCCTAATCTACTATCTTCGTCAATCATCGAGCCGGCTGTGGCGAGTATACAGCCAAGCTTGGCAGACCCGGATTATCATGTTCATATCGCATTCTGGCATGGTTTCCAGCCGGAAGTATGGATGACGATCGGAATCATTGTGGTAGGGATCATTTTATACAAAACGTTATCCAAATGGAACGGCATCTATCGGATAGTGCCAGACCGTTTTTCATTGAACTCCCTTTATGATCATGGATTAAAGGGGATGGAACGCTCGGCATCTACCATCATGAAGTTTCTCATGACAGGGTCGATTCGAAACTATCTGCTCTCGATTTTCCTTTTCTTCATCCTTTCCTTAGGCTTTTCCCTTTACTGGAAAGATGCCTTTGTACTCGATACAGGAAACTTTGCTCCATTCGGCGTCTATGAAGTCGTTTTGGCGGCTATCATCGTGATTGGATCGATTGCCATTCTATTTGCGAAATCCCGTTTAACATCGATCATCCTCTTAGGGGCGGTCGGCTATACCATTTCCCTATTTTTCGTCTTGCTTAGAGCACCGGATTTGGCATTGACGCAACTTGTCATTGAAACCATCTCCGTCGCGCTTTTCCTGCTCTGTTTCTTCCATTTACCATTACTTGCAAGCAGGAAGGAAGAGCGGATGACATTCAGGTTGAATAATGCCTTGATTTCAATTGGCGTTGGCGTGATCGTCACATTGATTGCTTTATCAGCGCATAGCAATAAGCTATTTGCTTCCATTTCAAGTTATTACCTTGAAAATGCGTATAAGGAAGCAGGAGGAAAAAACGTGGTCAATGTCATTCTCGTTGACTTCCGCGGACTTGATACGATGTTTGAAATAAGTGTTCTTTCCATCGCAGCACTCGGGATCTTCGCGATGATTAAATTGCGACTGACTGGGAGGAAAGATAAATCATGAAACAAAATGACTTGATTCTTCAAACGGTGACAAAGGTTGCGGCCTTTGTTATCCTACTTTTTTCCGTTTCCATCTTTTTAGGCGGCCACTACTCACCGGGGGGCGGGTTTGTCGGCGGATTGATGACATCAGCGGCGATTGTCCTTCTTTTACTCGCCTATGACATTAAAACCGTCGCGGAGATCTTGCCGATTGACTATAAACTGATGATAGGTGCAGGTTTATTCATCTCTGCCCTGACTGTAGCCGGTTCGCTCCTGTTCGGGGTTCCGCTCATGACTCATGTGTACCGTTATATCGATTTTCCCATCCTTGGTCACATCTCGCTTCATACAGCGGTACTTTTTGATTTAGGCGTTTACCTCGTGGTTGTTGGTGTAACGATGACCATTATTCAAACGATAGGGGAGAGTGAATAATGGAACTTTTAATGGCCATTGTCATAGGAATTCTATTTATGTGTGCAACCTACTTGATGCTATCCAAGAGCATTTTGCGGATCATCATCGGTACAGGGTTGCTTAGTCATGGGGCCCATCTTTTGATTTTAACGATGGGTGGTTTAAAAGGAGGTTCCGTCCCATTGCTTGGGGATGTGGCGACGTCTTATGTTGACCCGCTTCCACAAGCTCTCATCTTAACGGCGATCGTCATCAGCTTCGGTGTCACTTCCTTTTTATTAGTACTTGCCTACCGGACCTACCAGGAACTGGGGACGGACGATATGGAAGAAATGAGAGGTACCGACACAAATGATTAATCTACCATTCTTGCCTGTTTTATTACCGCTTTTTACAGGCATCATCCTTATTTTCTTTTCAAAAAAAATCAAGCTTCAACGAGGGATTTCTTTCATTTCATCCCTCATCGGAATCGGGATTGCTATCTATTTGGTCCTTTCCGTTCATAATGAAGGGATCTTGACACTGGGAGTCGGCAGCTGGGATGCGCCTTTCGGTATTGTGATTGTCGCTGACATGCTTGCCTCCTTACTCGTTCTGACCACGAATATCATTGGATTGGCGATACTGGTTTACTCGTTTTACTCCATAGGGAAAGAACGTGAGGCCCATTATTACTATCCTGTCTTTCAATTTTTACTGATTGGCGTGAATGGGGCATTCCTTACCGGTGACCTGTTCAACCTATTCGTCTTTTTTGAAGTCATGCTGATGGCCTCCTACGTACTCCTTGTCTTGGGAGGAACGAAAATTCAGCTGAGGGAATCATTGAAGTACATCATCGTCAATGTTCTTTCTTCCTCCTTTTTCGTCATCATGGTCGCTTATCTGTATTCAGTGCTCGGCACGTTGAATATGGCACACCTGAGTCAGCGGATAGCAGAGGCAGGACAACCTGCCATCCTATCGGTCATCGCGATCGGCTTCTTGATCGTCTTTGGCTTGAAGGGAGCCATTTTTCCGCTATTCCAGTGGCTTCCGGGTTCTTACTATGCACCGCCTATCCCCGTGATGGCCTTATTTGGAGCCTTGCTGACCAAAGTCGGGGTCTATTCCATTTTCAGGACCTATACACTCATGTTTCATCATGACCAAGATTTCACCCATATGTTTCTCCAAGTCCTGGCGATTTTAACCATCATCATGGGAGTCATCGGTGCAATCGCCTATTGGGATGTTAAAAAGATCATCATTTATAATATCATCATTGCCGTCGGCGTCATCATCTTCGGAATTTCGTTGATGAATGAACCAGCCTTATCCGGATCGATCTTATACATCATTCATGACATGTTAATCAAAGCCGCACTGTTTTTATTGGTGGGCATCATGATTAAGATCAGTGGCTCTGATGATTTACGGAATATGGGCGGATTGATCAAGCAATATCCTGGCCTTGCCTGGACCTTCTTCATCGCAGCCTTATCACTGGCCGGAATCCCTCCATTCAGCGGATTTGCCGGCAAGCTGATGATCCTTCAAGGGGCAGCCGACAAAGGAGCCTATATTGGCTTGGCGATGGTCTTGCTATCAAGTTTGATGGTCCTATATTCTGTGATGAAAATTTTCATACACGGTTTTTGGGGAACCCCGAAAGTCGCGTATACCCTAGGTAAGGCAACGGTCAACACAATGCTTGTCCCTGCGGTCCTGCTTGTCGCCATTTCCGTCTTATACGGAGTGGGAACAGAAGCGGTTTACCCCTATATTTTACAAGCCGTTGACACATTAATGAATCCCGATATTTATATCGATGCGGTTTTAAAGGAGTAATGCCTGATGTCCTTTCAAATTTTACTGAATGTATTCCTGGCTATCATCTGGATGTTTTTGAAAAATGAATTCAACGGAAGCACCTTCATCATTGGCTATGTTTTAGGACTTGGCATCCTGTTTATCTTCCGTCATTTTTTCACCAGCCGTTTTTATCTCAACCGAGTGTATGCCGTCATCCGGCTGTTCTTCATTTTCGCCAGGGAGCTCCTGTTATCCAATATTAGCGTACTTAAGGTCATACTTAAGCCAAGGCTCGATATGAAACCGGGTATCTTCGCATACGAGACCGTGCTTACGAAGGATTGGGAGATTACCGTCCTATCCAATTTAATCACGCTGACCCCAGGCACCCTGGTTGTGGAGGTTTCGGAAGACAATCGCATCCTTTATATCCACGCGATGGATATCGCTGATAAAGAAGAAGCCGTCGACAGCATTAAATACACATTTGAAAAAGCAATCATGGAGGTGAGCAAATAATGTTCGATCTTTTACTTAAAATCGCTTTGCTCGGTGTCTCACTATCCATGCTCGGGTTTCTATACCGGTTAATTAAAGGACCTTCTGTTCCTGACCGGGTCATTGCCCTGGATGCGATGGGCATCAACCTCATCGCTCTCGTGGCGCTCGCATCCATCGTCATGGATACGAATGCTTATTTAGAAGCCATCCTGTTGCTCGGCATCCTGTCATTTATCGGAACGGTCGCTTTCGCCAAGTTCCTTGAGAAAGGGGAGATCATCGAAAATGACCGAAATCGCTGAATTTCTTTCTGCAGGCTTTATTTTGATCGGTGTCTTTCTATTCTTGGTATCCGCCTTCGGCATTATCCGGTTGCCTGATGTTTATACACGAAATCATGCCGTATCCAAAAGTTCCACCCTCGGGATCATGTTCATCCTGATTGGGACACTCTTATACTTTTATTACAAGCACAGTCATTTCGATTTCCGTGTCGTACTAGCCATCATCTTCATCTTCATGACCAGTCCAGTAGCCGGACATTTGATCAACCGCTCCGCCTACCATTCTGGCGTTAAAATGTGGGATCAAAGTGTCCAGGATGAATTGAAGAAAAGCCGATGAAGCAAAAAAGGAGCTGCCGTTTTACCCAACGGCAGCTCCTTTTTGTTCACTCTCACTTTGGCAGGTCGATGACTGCCAGCGTACATCTGGAAACGCAGACCAGGTTTCCTTCTTCATCCCGGATCTTCACATCCCATATCATGGTTGTTCTCCCATGATGAAGGATGTTCCCTTCTGCAGTGACAAGGCCCGAACGGACACCCCTTACATGATTTGCGTTGATTTCAAGCCCGACGACCGCTTGTTTCGTGCCGTCGACCAGCTGGAAACCACCGATGCTCGCAACCGACTCGGCCAGGGCGACCGATGCGCCTCCATGCAATAGACCAAATGGCTGTTTTGTCCGTTCATCGACGGGCATGGTCGCAATGACTTTCCCATTACTCAATTCCTTCATTTCTATCCCAAGTGCGCCAATCAACGAACCTTCCACATTGATATCCATCTTAGACCCATCCCTTTCATTTTAGAATTCTATCATTAAAACCATTCTACCTTGTCTGGGTGAGTTATAACAGATATAAATGAATAACCATTCATTATTGATGAAAAAAGAGGATGATCCGGGTACCTTCCAGTCATCCTCCATCTCATATACATGCCTGTCTTACTTGGATATAACCTGCTTCAGCTCCGACCAGTTTGTCAGTCTTGGGATGGACTCTATCTCACGGTTATAGGAATTATCGATGGCATATACCTTCGTTTGAATGCCCACCAACGTTTCCAAAACGGCCGGTTTATCATCGAAATAATAGTCCAGCTCCAATTTCTTGATCGTTTCAATTTTTTCATGGTCTTTCATGCCACAATAAAAATGGTCGTCCTTTACAGGGAATCCATTCTCGATCATCCATTGTTTCGTCCGTTCACCATGCTCGGCTTTTCTTGCCGTAATATAAAAGATTTCATGTCCTTCGTTTTCAAGGGTCTGTAATGCTTCCACTGCCCCCTCAAACGCCGGGCACGAGGAATAATAGATTTCTTCGGCAAGGCTATTCCACATTTTTCCGCCTTCTTCTTTACTCATCTCGAACAATTCATGAATCTCCAAGGTTTTCAAGGCTTTGAATTTTGTTAACTCTACATTTTTATTGAGCTTTTCATTATATAACTGGAATGCATATTCCCTTAAATTAATCAAAGTATCATCTATATCAAAACCGAATCTCATCTTCTTCACTCTCCATTTAAACATACGCGGTAAACAAGGATTCAAAAGATTTCTCCATGTCCACCTGCAAGGCCTGTAGCTTTTCAATATAAGCTCTTCTTTTTGGCTCCGCCCTTTTGAGCCCCGTTAATCCGCTATCTCCCAGAAGGATGTGTTCATAAATTTGTTGGGCCACTAGTTCAGCGTCACCCAGGGCACAATTGAGTCCGAAAGCACCAGTGGGGGTCATAGTATGGGCCGCGTCCCCCACTAGCAGAACACCATCTTTGGTCCACGTTTCACATGAGCAACTATGAACGTCCAATAAAATGAAGTCCTGCCAGGATTGGATATTTTCACGGACCACACTCCGTAACTCTGGGAAATTCATGATCAACTTTTCAATAAAAGGTTCAAAAGGCTGTTTCCGAAGCTGAGCGTACGAACCATGTTCTATATTCCATCCGATTTGGATGAACCCCCCCGCCTGAGTGAAGAGTGCCAACTGGGAACCATTGACCAATGCATTCTTGATCGATGGCTTCCATCCGTAAGGGGCCGGTATTTTAGCCCAGAGTAAATCATAGCCGTGGTTCTTGACCTCAACCGGGATTTTCGCTTTTTTCCGGACCGTTGAAAACCTTCCATCCGCCCCGACAATCAATCGGCTTTGAATGGTGAATTCACTCCCATCCTTAACGGCTTTCACTCCACAGAACCGCCCCTCTTTGTCCTGGACGAGATCTGTCACCCTCGTGTTCAGCATCAAGTGGAAGGAATCTAACTTTTCAGCTTCATCCAAGATCACCTTCAACAGATGCTTCTGCGGAACATGAATGCCCAGATTATCTTGATGGGCGTCCGGATAAATCTCTTTTACCAGTCGCCCCTCCTGCCAATATTCAATCTGTTCCATTCTAAGCAGGCCCAGATTCTCCACTTTCGCAAATAAGCCAAGCTTTTTAAGGATGCTCTCCCCTTCATCGTTTAAGAATTCCCCTCGAAATTCCTGTGCGACTGCCTGATTCCGCTCAAGGAGGATGACCGAAATGTTCTGTTTGGCCAATAAATAGGCTAAAAGCGCCCCTCCAGGTCCTGAACCAACAATGCAAACATCCGTTTTACCCATCATGCTTCTCACCTGTTGTCTATTTTATTTTGGATAAGCCGTTATGCGGATGTCTTCCCCAAACGTATCAACATGAGAGATGGAAACATCCAAGGCTTCATCCATTTGATTTACATCGTCCCCTGAAAAAGGAGTAAGTGAGTTTCTTCCACCCAATAGTTTAGGAGCTACATAGATTAGATATTTATCGATGAGTCCTGCCCTTAAGAATGAAGCATTTACCTCGCTTCCGCCTTCAAGCAAGACATCCGTTATCCCCTTTTTATATAGTTCGGCCATCAGGATCTCCAAATCCAACCCTGCTTCTGTTTTGGGGACCATGATGAATTCGACTCCTCTTTCGCTTAGGGAGGCGATTTTTTCCAACGAGGCATTTTCATGCGTGACAATGACCGTTCTCGCTTCTTCTACCTGTAAGACATGGGAATCTAGAGGTACGCGGAGTTCACTATCCAAAATGATGCGGACCGGATTTTTTCCCCCGCCTTCAGGAAGCCGGGTCGTCAAGGATGGATTATCGGCCAGGACCGTTCCGATGCCGACTAAAATTGCATCGACCTCATTACGTAGCAAGTGGACCGAGTGACGGGATTCTTCCCCTGTAATCCATTTCGAATGTCCAGTGTGGGTCGCCAGCTTCCCATCGAGCGTCATCGCAAATTTGGACAGGACAAAAGGCCGCCCTGTCGTCATATTATGGATAAAGCGTTCATTCAGCCTTCGTGCTTCTTTTTCCAAAATGCCCACTTCCACTTCAATGCCTGCCTCTTTAAGAAGCGCGATTCCTCTCCCTGCAACTTCCGGGTTGGGATCTTCCATGGCCACTACGACCCGTTTAATTCCCGATTCCTTCACCAAGTTCGCACATGGTGGTGTTTTCCCATAATGGGAACAAGGTTCAAGCGTCACATATAAAGTTCCACCTTTGGCATACTCTCCCGCCATTTTGAATGCATGGACCTCGGCATGCGGTTCACCGGCTTTGCGGTGAATCCCTGTTCCGGCAATCACGCCGTCTTTCACAATAACAGCCCCGACGATGGGGTTCGGGTTCGTCTTCCCTTTAGCACTGCCCGCTAGGTCCAAAGCCAGTTTCATGTAATATTGATCATTATTCATCATCACAGCTCCCCTTCACACAATTACAGTGGGATCCTCTAGTGGGATATGCCCGGATTTCTTGATTTTTGTATCCAGATAGAAACTATTCGTTTCAGTCAAACCACCCCAAAGCGGGATATGATTCTTCGCCGTCAAGCCATGCTCCTTAAGCGCTGCCAGCTTTTTAGGATTATTCGTAATCAGCGTTACGGGTTTATGACGCAGAGCTTTCAACACCGTGATCGCTCCTTCATAAGATCTTGTATCATCTTCGAATCCCAAAGCATGGTTCGCTTCAACGGTGTCAAATCCTTCTTGCTGAAGCAAGTAAGCCAATGATTTTGTAAATAAGCCAATACCTCTTCCCTCATGATCCGCAAGGTAAAAAATGGCGCCGGTTCCGTCGTCGGCAATCATCCTCATCGATTGGTGAAGCTGGTATCCACAATCACAACGTTGACTGCCGAATATATCCCCCGTATGGCAGATGCTGTGCATACGGACGAGTGCATCCTCCGCTTTCTCGAAATCACCATACACTAATACCGAAGATTGCTGGCCAAAAGCCAAGTTGGCAGTCGAAAGCGATTCGAGCACTGCTTCTTCATCATTATCCTCGCCATCAAGCTGAAGCCAGGTGTACCATTGGAAGACAGCCGAAAAGTCACCTTGCTTAACAGGGAGATTCACGGGACCGACCAGGCATAGATCATCTTTACCCGGTGTTTTCAGGATGTTCATTTTATCTATTAAAAGGTCTTTTATTTGCTTTGTTATTTTCATAGTAAAATCACCTATTTTTTAGTTTTATATAGTACGGTCTCGCTACTTACTTAAGGTAAGCAAGTATTTTAAGTATACTACCAAGCGAGGATTTTTACAAATAATAGTGTACACTTCTTTCTATTTTCCAAGTAAGAAAAACGGCTTTCTAAAACACTATCATAATCTTCTACATCCACTCATATTTTAACCTATATAATAAACCTGTCTATGGAAAGACATAGGAAAGGGAGGCAAACCTTTGGCTGATATCCCTTATTTTTTTTTCGACCAAGATTTTTTTCAGAGAAACCGTGATTGGGGAATGCCTTATCGCAATCAGGTAGATCCGCTGCTTCGCCCTTTCTCCGCCGGAAACCCCGACCTCTTGATTCAATCGGCTAAATCTTCGCAATCGTTAATGGATGATGCAAAAAAAGTAGTGGATATGATTGCCTCGTCCAAACCATTTTCGACACGGCTCATGTCCGCCGCCCAAGAATCGAAAACGGCTGCCGTCACCGACATGATCAAAAAGACAGGTATTAAAAACGAACCAGATATCAAGTACAATCCCGATGGCATCCGTTTTGATTTTTATCCAAAAAAAGGAGAGATAAATTGCCATGTCATCATCAGTTTGAAGTGGAGCAACATATGAAAAAACCGAAGCCTCTTTCCGGCTTCGGCATCGATCCTAGTTCTTGCCCGGATTGAATGTTTCCACAAGAAGGGCAAGGGTACGGGTCATGACTCCAGTCGCCCCGGCCGTACCCAGTTCATTTGCGCTCGCTGTCGTGGATGTTCCCGCAATATCGAGATGGACCCATGGGGTCGATTCGGCAAATTCACCGACAAAGGCACCACCCATGATGGCATGCCCGGCTCCTCCCGGCGAATTATTCAAATCCGCAATCTTACTATTACGCACACGCTCTTTATCCTTTTCGGTAATCGGCAGGCGCCACATTGGCTCACCGGCTTCCTCAGAGGCCTTTTGAACTTGTTCATAGAATTCCACGTTATTGGTCATGGCACCTGTCATATCATTGCCCAAGGCCGTTATAACACCACCCGTTAAGGTGGCAACATCGACAAGGTATTCCGCACCATGGTGTTTCGCATATGTCACGGCATCCGCCAATACAAGCCGTCCCTCGGCATCCGTATTCAGCACCTCGATGGTTTTACCACTCATGGCGGTAATCACATCATCCGGTTTAAATGCATTTCCACTGATCATGTTATCGGTAGAAGGAATGACGGCAACGACATTTTGATCCGGGCCCAATTCCCCGATGATTTCCATCGCACCCAAGACGGCCGCTGCACCGCCCATATCCGTTTTCATTCCAACGATTCCAGCCTTCGTTTTTAATGAGTAACCTCCTGTATCAAAGGTAATTCCTTTTCCGACCAACCCGATTACATCCGTCCATTCTTCTTTTCCCTGATATTTGAGGACGATCATTTTCGGTGGTTCGACCGATCCTTGATTGACCGCTAGAAGAGCACCCATTCCAAGCTTGAGCATGTCTTCCTTCTCGAGGATTTCAACCTCGAATCCATACCGGTCCCCCAATTCCATGGAATAGTTCGCTAAATCCGTGGAAGTCAGTAAGTTCCCAGGTGTATTAACTAGCGTCCTCGCTGAATTCGTCGCTTTCCCAAACACACGGCCGACATGTAGGGCCGCTCCCACTTCATCCGTTTGGCACTCACTATAAACCGTGATGGCTTCCAAACTTTTTTCTATCTGGTTCGATTTCTGTTTATACCCGGCAAATTTATAGCCTGCCAGCTCAAATGCCTCGGAGAATGCATGCGCCGCATCCAGTGCGTCCAACTGTTCAGTCGTGAAGGTGTCCAAAGCGATGCTGATTGTCGTAAGCCTTGATTCAGCCACCACTTTGCGGGCCTTCCCTAAAGCTTCCCTTAAAGTCTCGAAAGATAGTTCTTTTTCTTTCCCTAGACCGACAAAAATCAGCCTCTTTACGCCTAGTTTTCCTAAAGTATGTATTTTAGTGATGGACTTCTTCTTGGAAGAGATATCACCATCCTTCACCAATTGTGTAAGATGTCCCGATAATTTCTCATCCGCTTCCTGCCCAATCCCCGTGAATTTAATCGGCCGATCAAACACACCCATTAACAGGCATTCTTCCGTAACATCTAAGTTTAATGTATGTTTCACTGTAAACATTCTGATACGCCTCCATTCGAATACTCCTATTATAACCAAATTCCCCGAAATTTCCGAATTCAATGCACAAAGTGGATTTGAAATGCCCGCTTCATTCATTTAAACAAGATGATCCATTCGATTTCACTTAACCAATTTGTACATCAGGATATCATCGACATATTCATTTTCACTCATTTTAAATTCTTTAACCTTACGACCTTCTTCAATGAACCCCATTTTCTTGTACAAAGTAATAGCACCGTGATTTGATGCGAAAACGCCTAAACTCACTTTTTCGATGAAGGGATTGCTCTCTGCCCAATCCAATAATGCCTGTAGTAGCATACTTCCAATCCCCATTTCTCTATAACCCTTTCTTATCATCATGCCAAAGGTGCCTGTATGGGACAATCGCATTCTATTTTTGGCCATTTCGAATACTATCCAACCAACGACTTCTCCCTCACTTTCAGCTACCAGTAATGTTTCTCTTTCATGATCCAATATGCTCTGAACCCATTCGCTTTGTTGGGAAGATGTTTTATTGAACTCTGTGGATAACGCGATTAGGAATTCACCTTCTGACACAACGGATTTCTGGATGTCTAAAATCGCCTCGGAGTCTTCCAGTTTTCCAGGACGAACCATGTAACTAACCGGGTCTTTTGAAATAGACAATACTATCTCCTCCTTATAAAACATATGATTACTATTCATATTCTTTATCGACCTACCTAGACCTTCTAAAGAATCGCCTCTTCTTTCTAAATCTTAGCTTTATTTCACCTGCCTAGTAAGGAAGTAGTTTAGAAAGCCGCCCTTTAGAGAAATAGTATAAGAAAGATCATATTTATTTCCAATAAGCAGGGAATCGATAGGATATGATGGAAAGTATTAGTAAGGATGAATATTTTCCCGTCTCACCGTTACTTTATAAATGGAAAGAAGGCTGAAACTTTTGGAATTTTTTTTAAACTTCCCTTTAATTGCCGCTTTAATCGCCATTTTCTTTGCCCAATTCATTAAAGTCCCGATTCATTTCATCGCCTTTCGTAAATGGGATTGGTCGTTGATCAACTCAACGGGCGGTATGCCAAGTTCACATTCAGCCGCCGTGACTGCACTTACCGTAGCAGTGGGGATTGAAACGGGCATGGACTCACCCATCTTTGCCGTTGCGACACTTTTTGCCATCATCACGATGTTTGATGCAACGGGTGTTAGGAGGCAGGCAGGGGAACAGGCTGCCGTCCTGAATCAGCTTGTCACAGATTTCAATTTATTTGTCGAACAAGCGAAGAATTGGCAGAAGAAAGAGGAGAAGCAGAAGCAGCAGCAATTGAAGGAATTATTGGGCCATAAACCGATTGAAGTCTTTTTCGGCGCATTGACTGGAGTATTCATCGCACTTGTTCTTCACTTTTTAATCTTTCAAGGGTAGGTGACTTATAAATGAAATTAATCTCTCTTTGCCCAAGCAATACCGAACTCTGTACATATCTCGGAATCGAAGACCAGTTGATTGCCATCGATGACTATTCGGATTGGCCCGACTCCATACAGCATCTGCCTAAAGTCGGTCCAGATCTGTCCATTAACATCGATCTCGTGGAATCATTAAAACCTGATTTGGTTCTTGCTTCCCTCAGCGTACCTGGTATGGAAAAAAACATCGAGGCACTCAAAAAACGAAAGATTCCTTATATCATCTTTAATCCGCAATCGCTTGAAGATATCGCCCAGGATTTACTGACCCTTGGGGAAGCCGTTCAGGTACAGGAAAAGGCCGCGTTGCAGGCGGACAAATTCCGTTCCACCATCCGGCAATATAAGATGGTAGCGGACAGCATCGACCATCCCCCTTCCCTCTACTGGGAATGGTGGCCCAATCCCCTTTTCTCACCTGGCGGGGTCAATTGGTTAACGGAAATCAGCCGTCTGGCTGGAGGGTATAACCTCTTTGAAGAAGTAGACATGGCAAGCATTCAAGTGCCATCGGAAGAAGTCCTAGAAAAGGACCCGGACCACATTTGTTTAGCATGGGTCGGCGTCCCGTTACATAAGGTCAACCCTGAATTAATCAAGAAACGGAAGCGCTGGTCGGAAATGAAAGCCGTCCAAAACCATGCGATTCATATCATGGAAGAACCCTTATTCTGCCGGCCGTCCCCCAGATTGCTGGATGGACTATCCAAACTGGCTAGGACGCTTCATCCCGAAGCCTACCTCCACATCCCTACAGATTGAACGGCAAAAAAGCCGGCTCTACATTGAGTCGGCTTTTTTGCGAGCATTCATGTATTTAAAACACAAAGGAAGACATGCTTGTATGGACCGCTTTTTCGGCGATCGTATGTTTGAAGACCTGCCTCACTTTCATTTCATTCAACTCATATAACTGTTCCTCTGAAAAACGCCCGTTTCCTTTTTGTACAAGATAGACCTCCAGGGTTTTCTTTCCCCACTTCTCATATACATCTTGCACCGTGTCGTAATACAGGTCAAGGTGGTTCCCTTTAATCGCCCCACCCTTATCGGCTACCACCCCAAAACCATAATCAGGGATCCAAAGGATGGTACCTAGCGGAAACACGGATAGATCAGCAGCAATGGTCGAAAACATATCCCGCTTCACCTTCACCCCAGAATAGGTAATGCCATAAGACGGGCTATCCGGATATTTACCGGTGGATTCATAGCCTGCTGTATATCCCGTTGCCAACACCTTATGTTTTGGATACTTCGAAAGCTCTATAGCCTCTTCTATCGTTGGCGGTCCCCCACTTTTTTTCGTGGACGATGCTATAAAGGTCGCTTTATGGTGCCCACGATGAAAGGCTTTGTATTCCAGCTCGAATACCGTATTTTTCCTAATCGTTTCTTCCAAAGGATGGACTTCAGGCTCGGCTCCAAAAACATGATGAACGGTTGATTCAATAGCCAAGAAAAACAATAGGATGATGGCAACCCGCAAAAATAATGTCCGTATGATTTTCATATGTATGTCATTCCACTCCTCTCACAAGGATATTTGTTCCCTAACATGAGGAAAAGTATTCATATAGACCCAAAAATGACTACATATCACTAGAAAAACAGAAAAAAGGACCACCACTAAATGGCAGCCCCACCTATTTAAAACATTTGGTACCCCTTATTCCTCAATATCTTAATCGTGATTCCAGCCCCTATTGCACCAATTAATCCACTTGATAAAATCATCAGATCCGCCGCATGCAAGGATGCTAGGCTCGTCCCAAGTTCGGAAAACGTGTCACTGGGTTGTCTGAAATATTCAATCAACTTGGCTTTATTCACTATGACAAGGAATACGATAGGAAAAAGGACGACCATGATCCATGATGATCGAAAAAGCATGTTAAGTAAAAAGCCTATCCCGAAAAACAATACAAAGAATAAAAGTATTGAGATGACCAATACCGGTAATGGCATAATCTTCTAGACCTCCTTAAAAGAACCACTTTTAGTTTACAGAATACATAATTGGTTCGTCAACGACATAATACCAATTAATCCCTTGTGATGCATCATTGTCTTACATAAATAATTTATAAGAGGTATATCCGAAATGATTCCCTGGATTGACTCCGTCGAGCATCGTCTGCATTCTTTCTTTTTTAAAGGATAAAAGATGATTCAATAACACAGACTGCTTGCCTTCCGCAATGAGGGCTTCCGGATCATAGAACTTAGCTTCATATAGCTCGTCCATTTGAGCCGATACATCAAAACTAAGCGGCTTAAGTAAAAACACCAACATATTATCACTTATTTCCCCTTTGATGACTCCACTCCTGACGCCTACCATCCCTTCAATTTCCGTATGAATCCCCGTCTCCTCCAGCACTTCTCTAATGACTGCCTCATCCACCGTTTCATCATTTCGAACGAAGCCGGCGGGGAGGGACCATTGACCTTCCAATCCTCCATACCGTTTATTAACGACAAGCCATTCGCCTTTATCGGAAATCACGAGACCCGATACAGCCAACCAGACATTTTTGCAGCGTTCCAATCATTTCACTCCTCGTTTCTCTCAATATTTGTATTATAAACCTTTTTTTTCAGTCATACACAATAGAAAAAAGCCATCCCGGAAATTTCTTGAATGGCTCATACCTTTATTATGAAATTACAGGATGTTGAATTTACCCTTTTTCGCAACCAAATAAGGGCCGCCTATCAATAATAACGCTCTGTTATCCACCATTTTCTTCATGAACGAGGCCGTTTTCCCCGTCACTTTCTTACCAAAAACAACCCCGATTGCATCATGCTCACCAAGTGAACATACCGTCCCTTTGTTTTCGAACGTAAAGGTATCTAGGTCGGTTTGGTTGCGGACCAACTTGGTAATGTTCTTCGCAATGACTTCTCCTTGCTGCATGGCAATCTGTGCGGTAGGGGGATATGGCCGGTTTATTTCTTCATTGATGATCAATGAACAGTCACCCACGATGAAGATATCATCATGACCTGGTGCCCGCATATCGAGGTTCACTTTTATGCGACCACGCATTGCATCGAATCCCGAAGCTTCAATGACGGAATTCCCACGAACTCCAGCTGCCCACACAACGGTCCCTGCCTTGATCTCCTCGGTTTCCTCTTCACCAATTGCCACGATGATTCCTTCAGGGGTAGCTCCCTTTATGGGCGTGCCAATCTTGAATTCCACTCCTTTTTTTTGAAGATATGAAACGGCATAATCCACTAATTCGGGATCGAAACCAGGAAGTACCGCTGGTGCAGCTTCTACACAGTACATGCGGACTTTCTGAGGGTCAATATCATATTCCTTACACAGCACAGGAACACGATTGGCTAACTCCCCAAGGAATTCAATGCCCGTAAACCCAGCTCCACCGACTACGATGGTCAAGCGATTTTCGTCTTTTTCCATTTCCGAGCTATATGTGGCAAATTGCAATTGGATATGATCCCGTATTTTCCGGGCCGAGTTTAAATTGGAAATGGAGAAGGCATATTCCTTTAATCCTGGAATGCCGAATGTTTCTGATTCTGGGCCAAGCCCGACCACTAAGATGTCATACGAAACTTCGCCATTTTCTAGAATGACTTTTTTCTGTTCGGTCTTGATTTCTAAAACGGAGTCTTGAACGAACCTCACTTTACTTTTGTTGATGACATTCTTGATGGGATAGCGCACACGATCATGATGAAGGGTTCCGGCAGACGCCTCATGCAACCAGGTTGTTTCATAATGATAATCATTTTTATTCACTAAGATGATTTCCGCTTCATTTTGTCCCAATGCTTTTTGTAATCGGGTTACGGTCATCAAACCGCCATAACCTGCTCCCAAAATAACGATAGTTGGTTTTTTCAAGTAATCTTCCACCTTTACAGTATTTTTCTTTATCCCGCTTTCCATCTCAATTTCTATGCGATATCCTTAATTTCCATTAAAGAAGGCAATCCTATTCATATGTGATGCCTTTCACTAATTAAAGTTCACGAATGAACCAACAAATTCCATATAATTGAATATTATTCCATTCTCTCTCATTTTTCAAGGAAACCGATTTCCCCTTGATTAATGGAAAATCCGTCTACTTGCGCACAAACTTTCTCATTTTTCAAAAAATTTATCCATCTTCTTTAACTTCAACTATGTTAAAATGAAGAAAGAATTTCAACAAACCTAGTATATCGGAGGGATAGCGTTGGAAGTAAATGAAAAAGTATATGATATTACCATCATTGGTGGTGGACCTGTAGGCTTATTTACCGCATTCTATGGTGGTATGAGACAGGCATCAGTCAAAATCATTGAAAGCCTCCCACAATTGGGTGGACAATTATCCGCTCTTTATCCTGAAAAATACATCTATGATATCGCAGGTTTTCCTAAAGTGCTGGCTCAGGAATTAGTCAATAATTTGAAAGAGCAAATGGCGAAATTCGAACAAACCGTCGTCTTGGAACAATCCGTTCAAGAAGTGGAGAAACAGGCCGATGGCGTCTTCATGTTAACCACGGATAAAGAAGTACATTATTCCAAAACAATCATAATCACTGCCGGAAACGGGGCTTTCCAACCTCGACGCATCGAAATCGAGAATGCTAAGCAATATGAGGGTACGAACCTTCATTATTTCATTGATGACCTTAACCGTTTTGCAGGGAAAAAAGTGGTGGTCTTCGGAGGCGGCGATTCCGCAGTGGACTGGGCACTCATGTTAGAGCCTATCGCTGAAAAGGTGAGCATTGTCCATAGAAGGGATAAATTCCGCGCTCACGAACATAGTGTCGAAAATCTAAAAAATTCTAAAGTAGAAATTAAAACCCCTTACATACCTGCAGATTTAATTGGTACGGAAGATCGAATTCAAACAGTCGTCCTTAAGGATACGAATGGAGAAGAAACCGAAACATTGGATGTTGATGCAGTCATCGTCAACTACGGCTTTATCTCCTCTCTTGGTCCCATCAAAGAATGGGGGCTCGATATTCAGAAAAACAACATCTTAGTCAACTCCAGAATGGAAACGAACATCCCCGGAATCTACGCGGCTGGTGACATCGCAACCTACGATGGCAAAGTCAAATTAATTGCCAGCGGCTTTGGCGAAGCCCCTACTGCCGTCAATCATGCGAAGCAATACATTGACCCAAAAGCAAAAGTGCAGCCCATGCACAGCTCTTCCATGTTTTAGCATCCCATCACTCATTAACCGGCTCTGAATTGAGCTGGTTTTTTTATTTGTTTTATTAACTTGTGGATAACTTCCGGGAAAGCAGTTATCCATAATGGGTTCTAGATGTTTTCGGACTCTTCGATAAAGGGTAATGAATGTAAGAGAAGAAAAAGAAAGGAGTTTACATTCATGAATATCTTAATAGCAGGCGCGAATGGAACGACTGGTAAGAAAATCATCGAAGAACTATCAAAAACCCAACAGGATACGGTATATGGAATGATCCGGAAAGAAGAACAAGCACAAGGGATAAAAGACCTTGGCGGACAGCCCATCCTCGCTGATTTAGAGGAAGATGTGGATAAAGCGGTGGATAACATGGACGCCATCGTATTTGCTGCTGGTTCAGGTCCGAAGACAGGACCTGATAAGACCACGGCTGTGGATAAGAACGGAGCAATCAAACTGATTGATGCCGCTAAGAAAAAAGGCGTCGGGCGCTTTGTCATGTTAAGCTCCGTTGGTTCCGATCAGCCCCAACAAGGCCCCGAAGGAATGCAACACTATCTCGAAGCCAAGCATGATGCGGATGAACATTTAAAGGAGAGCGGTCTCACTTATACCATCGTCCGTCCCGTCGCATTGACCAATGACCAAGCGGTTGGGAAAATTAAGGCAGATGCAAAAGTCGATCATGTCGATACTTCCATACCACGAGCGGATGTCGCTAAAGTATTGGCCCAAGCCATCTCCGAAAAAAACACCTTCAATAAAACGTTTGAAATTCATAGTGGTGACCAACCGATCAAGGAAGCCTTGAAAACCCTATAAGAATGATGAAAAAAAGGGGGACACTTCAAAATGTGTCTCCCTTTTTCCATAATAAAACCCTAGGGAGATTTTAGTCTTCCTAGGGTTTCATTCATATTATTTATCTGTTTGTTTTTGCTTTTTTTTCAAATACTCCGCACGCAGATTTTCAATATGCTGCTTTTTATCAAATTTGGCAGTCGTCTGCTTTTCCTGATATCTTGTCACAGCTGCCTGGCCTTTGTAATCCAATTGATATTTTCCCACTATGTTCACCTACTTTTCCTGTCTTTAAAGAGAATCTATTCAATAAATATATCATACCTTATTTTTGTGAAGTAAACCTTATTACTTTATTTGTGTCCTGCTAACCTTCCATATATACGGTTCGTGCACACACGTAATACTAACATAGCAAGGGACTTTATGCTTTAATCGACAAAAGACGACGAATCCACATAAGCATTTCATTATCATTTTAGAATGCTCGCTTCTACGTGTTTATTGGATAAGTCTTTTATCCTGACATAAAAAGACGCCTCCCAACGTATCGTTACATACGTCAAGAAGCGCCAGATATAAACGTTGATATCGAATTAACTAAACGCTAACGATCACTGACCGTCAACCAACCATTAACAGTTCTCCGGCGTACCTTTTTCGGTAGCCGTCCTGAAGGAAGATCCACAACCGCATGACGCGATGGCATTAGGATTTTCAATCGTAAATCCTCCACCCATCATCGTTTGTTTATAATCGATGACCGTTCCATTCAATATGCTGGCATCCTCTTTGTCCACAAGGATATGGATCCCAAATTGCTCCAACTTCTCATCCTTCTCGCCAGGTTCCTGTTCCAACCCCATGCCATAGGATAATCCACTGCAGCCTCCGCCTTTTACAGCCACTCTTAAAAACGATCCCTCTTCTTCGTTTTGCTTCATCATTTCTTTTATCTGAAAAGCAGCTGCTTCCGTAATCTGAACAACTTCACTCATTATAAACCGCTCCCTCTCCTAAAGATGTGAGATAGAATCTTTCTTTACTTATAGTATATACCAAAGAAATTCCCCTGCTCAATTTTCCAGCTTGAAAAAAATTAAATGTTCCAGATCATTATCCCCCCACATTTCATGAAAAAACTAGATTAAATCGTGATTTATGGGTATAATTACCTGTGTAATTAGTCTTACAAGATTTTATGAAGGAGGTAATCTCTATCGAAGAATTACAGCCTCTATATGATAAAAGTATAGAATGTCTTCATTGTAAACAAACATCAACCACTAAGAAAATACGTTCACGCTTTATTAAAGTATCCCGTTATGACACTGATTTTTGTCCTATATATGAAAACCCGGACGCTAACGCCCTTTACTATTATATTCACGTTTGTCGACACTGCGGTTTTTCCTATTCTGAAGATTTCTCACGATATTTCCCACCTACCACAAAAGAAGTCATCGAAGAGAAAATCTGTTCTAAATGGAATCCCCATCATTTCAGTGATGTACGTTCCGTTGAAGATGCAATCAAAACCTATAAACTGGCCAGTTATTGCGGTTCCTTGAAAAAGGAGAAACATATCATCCTGGCCGGTATTCATTTACGGATTGCCTGGCTGTATAGATTTCAAAATAAACAGGAGCAGGAAAATAGGTTCCTACGACTTGCTCTTCAGGAATATGAAGCATCTTATTCATCAGGGGACTTCAGCGGCACGCAAGTATCGGAAGTCAGGATTTTATACCTTGCCGGAGATATATCCAAAAGGATCGGAAATACACAGGCAGCCATTAAATTTCTTTCCATGGTACTTGAAAGGCAAAAACACGCCATGGAATCGTCCATTATCCAAATGGCCAGAGACCGGTGGCATGAAATCAAGGAAGAATCGGAAATGGGTGGTATCGCGGCAAATGCCTGAGGAAATGTATCCTCCACCAAAAAGGAGGCGGCCCAACATGTTATTCGGCTGCCTCCTTTTTATTTATGTCGATTAAAACATTTGATATTCATCAATAAATTTATATATATTTTTCACAAGTTCATCCGTTGTATCCCCAGAAACTACTTCGCCATTAACAAGGGCATACAAAGAACTGGAACATTTCCCACAATATCCTAGGCAACCATATTCAATAATATCTAAATTAGGATCCTTCTCTAATCTTTCGAAAGCTTCCTGTGCCCCACTGGCCAGATTGCTTACACAGAACTCAATGATTGGATACATCGTTTCACCTCGCTGTCATTAACAGTTTATCCTAAACCTTTTCACATTAACAGTCAATAAATACGCACAAAAATACGCCGTTTTTAAGATATCGGTTGTGATTTACAGTTATATTCGTTATACTTTTGTCGGGGTATGTAAACAAGAAATCATATAATATTTTTATTATTCTACAAATTAGGCATATATTTATTCACATAATTCCATAGGATACAAATGGGGAATCCTATAGTAGGATAATTTATTTTCACAAGTGAAATACTTAACATTATTTCTAGAGATCAAACAAAGGGGAAAAAACATATGAAGAATTTAGTCATACTTGGTGGTGGGTATGGTGGTATGCGCATGTTACAAAGATTGCTGCCTAATCAGCTTCCTGAAAACGTGAGCATCACACTAATCGACCGCAATCCTTATCACTGCTTAAAAACCGAATATTATGCACTAGCAGCAGGTACTATTCCTGATCAGCACATCCGTGTTGCATTTCCAGAACACCCTCGCTTAAAGAACGTATACGGAGAAGTACTTTCCATTGATATGGAGAACAAACAAGTCATTATCGAGAACCAAGAGCCCGTTGCTTACGACGATTTAGTTATCGGCCTTGGATGTGAAGATAAATATCACAATATTCCTGGTGCTGATACACACACATATAGCATCCAAACCATCGATAAATCACGTCGCACTTATTCAGCTTTGAATAATTTGGGCGCTGGTGCAACCGTATCAATCGTTGGCGGAGGCCTTAGCGGTGTCGAGTTAGCCAGTGAATTAATTGAAAGTCGTTCTGATTTGAACGTAAAGCTTTTCGACCGTGGACCACATATTCTATCTGCTTTCCCAGAAAGACTAAGTACGTTTGTCGAATCATGGTTTGATAAACATACCATCGAAATCGTTCATCATTCTAATATCACTAAAGTTGAACCTAACCTGCTTTATAATGGGGATGAAGCGGTTCATAGTGATGTTATTGTCTGGACAGCCGGCATACAACCAAGCAAGATCATTCGTGACATGGATATCGAAAAAGACCGTCAAGGAAGAGCCGTTCTTACACCACAGCATTTCCTTCCTACCAATGACAGCATTTTTGTAGTCGGCGACTGCGCTAGTTTGCCACATGCACCGAGTGCTCAATTAGCGGAATCTCAAGCCGAACAGATTGTTCAAGTTCTCTTGAAAAAATGGGCCAATGAACCACTTCCTGAAAGTTTCCCTCCCGTAAAATTAAAAGGGACATTAGGTTCTCTTGGGAAGAAACAAGGTTTTGGACTTGTCGCTAACCGTCCTATCACAGGAAGAGTGGCACGCCTAATGAAATCCGGGATACTTTGGATGTATAAATACCATAACGGTTAATCTAAAATTTCATGAACCTATTCTTGAACTGACTCAAAAAGCTGCTATAAAGCTTCCTCCTGGGTCAGTTTTTTCATTTCCCTTTATATCCGTAGTTCTCCATTAATTCCACAACTTTTTTCAGGTGAACGTTCCCTTCGGCCACAATCTCATCTTCAATGAGGACAAGTGGATAAAATAAATCTTCTTCGACCATCTTCGCCGCCATGTTTTTTTGCCTATCAACATCAGGCGGATTCAACATATCAATATAAGTAATGGAAAATGGTTGCTCTGGAAACTTTCGTGTCAATGCGGCTTGAAGCCATTCATATGTATCTTTCGAAGAGGGAAGATTAACACAACTCGCACATATTTGCGTCGCCCCATATACCTCTATTTCAATTTTTTTCTTTATCATCTGTTACCTCCACCATGTATTTTCTCTGTGATTTTTGGAATCTTTTCCCTATTAATGACAGATTCGAAAAGAATAGATTTAATTTCCGCAAAGTTACAGTTGGATTTTTTACTATGTTCGCATTATAATATGATTAGGAAAGGAGTCGATTGCAATGTCTGACCAACAAATGGAAACACAAGTTCAAGATGTTCTAGATAAACTTCGTCCGTTTCTACTTCGTGATGGCGGTGACTGTGAACTAGTTGACGTAGAAGATGGAATTGTAAAATTACGATTACTAGGAGCATGCGGAAGCTGCCCAAGTTCGACCATTACTCTAAAAGCTGGGATTGAGCGCGCACTTCTTGAAGAAGTTCCCGGGGTAGTGGAAGTTGAGCAAGTTTTCTAATTAGCCTTTAATAACGGGTTGAGCATTCAACCATATTAGATACAACACATACAGACTAAATATATTTAGTCTGCTATAGAAATAAAGCTGACTCCGCTTTATCAGTCCTATCAATCCTTGATTGATACGGCTTAAAGGGAATCAGCTTTTTTACTGTTGCAATGAACATCTATGATTTATTAAAGCTCCATTCCTTCTTCTCTTCCTCTGATAGGATCGCCGTCTGGCTTCCATCATTGTCGACCCTCAGCTCTTTCACCTGAAAGTCAGGAAATGCTTCCTTCAAACTTCTTAGCAGTTGTGCTGTTTTTTCGCCAGACACTAGGCTGAGGACGGTCGGACCTGCTCCACTTAGAGCGGCACCATAGCCGCCTTCCCGACGTACAATTTCTTCGATTTCCGCTAAATGCGGCACTAAGCCAGCGCGATAGGGTTGATGAAACCGATCTTTCTGCATCATTTGACCGACAAGATCCCAGTTATTCGTCAAGATTCCCGCAAGTAGCACATTAGCTGCCGCACTTCCGCTTATTGCTTCTTTATACGGAAGTGTTTCGGGAAGGACATTCCTTGAATCCTCCGTAAGCAATTCAAAGTTAGGGATCACGGCAATGACGTTTACCCCTTCTATCGGAAATGAAAGAACATCCGTTTTTTCATCCGTATGCATACCGACGACCAACCCACCATGAACAGAGGCCCCTGCATTGTCCGGGTGTCCCTCAAAAGTAGAGGCATGTCTGTTTTTTTCCTCAGCGGATAAGTTCAGTTTAGCGACTAGATTCGCTAATTCAATCCCGGCTACGATGGCTGAAGCACTGCTTCCAAGTCCCCTGGCAAGCGGGATTTCACTAGAAACGGAAATCCGGCACGGTGACAGGTCTTTCCCATAATATGCCGCCGTTTTCTTTGCGATTTGAATGATGTAATTCGTGTCATCTTTCGGGAAAACGGACATTTCCTCAGAAAGCGGAATGACTTCCCAATGATTCGATAGGGATCCGTGTATCTCCAAGTACAATCCAAGGGCAAGACCGATTGAATCGAACCCGGGCCCAAGATTAGCCGTACTTGCTGGCACACGGATCAAAAACATCTCCGATTCCGCACTCATGCCTGGTTCACACCTTGTAAATGTTCTAAAATGATTTTTTCATCCATTGGTAGTAATGTCGGATGAATCGTGCTTGTATCGACAGCCACGTTCGGATCCTTCAATCCATTTCCAGTAAGGACAGCCACAACTTTGCTTCCTTTTTTGATTTCGCCGCTTTTTAATTGTTTATACACGCCGGCAATGGAAGCACATGATGCCGGTTCAGCAAATACGCCTTCCTTTTTAGCCAGGAAGTGATAGGCTTCAAGGATTTCCTCATCCGTTACCTCATCAATTTTACCATTTGATTCACTTGCCGCTTCCACAGCAAACTTCCAGCTGGCAGGATTACCAATTCGTATCGCGGTTGCGATCGTTTCAGGGTTTTCAATGACCGCATCACGGACAATCGCTGCTGCCCCTTCGGCTTCGAACCCTCTCATTTCAGGTAGCCCTGTCTGTTTTCCTTCATTGTACTCCTTAAACCCTTTCCAGTACGCGGTGATATTCCCCGCATTCCCGACTGGCAATGCCAAAATATCAGGCGCAGATCCAAGCGCATCACAAATTTCGAACGCAGCCGTCTTCTGACCTTCAATCCGATATGGGTTAACTGAGTTTACTAGAGTGATAGGTGAATGTTCGCTAAGGGACCGGACGATCTTTAAAGCTTGGTCGAAATTGCCTTCAATCGAAATGATCTCTGCTCCATACATAACCGCTTGAGCCAATTTACCCATGGCAATCTTTCCTTCTGGAATGACAACAATGCAACGGATATTGGCACGCGCCGCATAAGCAGCAGCCGCAGCTGATGTATTCCCCGTGGATGCACAGATGATCGTATCACTTCCAGCCTCGATCGCTTTGGCAACAGCCATGACCATTCCACGGTCCTTAAATGATCCCGTTGGATTGGCTCCTTCGTATTTTACATGGAGCTCAATTCCCCACTCTTCTGATAAACGGTCCAATTTAATCAAAGGTGTATTTCCTTCTAAAAGGGATAATGCCGGTGTATCTTCATTTACAGGTAAAAATTCTCTATATTCGCTAATTAGTCCTTGCCAACTCATTTGTTGTCCTCTCCTTCTACACGGTATGTGCTTTTCACTTCTTTTACCATATTGTAATCATTCAATTCGTATTTAATTTGATCGAAAGCCGCCATTGGGGCTTTATGGGTAACCAATACAATTTCCGAGGACTCTTTTTCATCCAGCGGCAATTGTAGGATCTTATCGAAACCGACCCCATGCTCCGCGAATAAATTCGTGATCCTAGCTAGGACACCCACTTCATCCTGTACATGGAGTCGAATGAAGAACTTAGCCAGAATCTCCGTATGATCTTTTAATTGTTTCGGGTATTGAGGAGAAACGGCACTTCTCCCGTTCACGCCCAATCTCATATTCTTGATGACCGTTACCATATCCGAAACGACAGCCGTTGCTGTTGGCAGGCTACCTGCCCCAGGGCCGTAAAACATCGTTTCCCCCACTGCTTCACCATAAACGTACACTGCATTATACTCATTGTTTACAGAAGCTAGTGGATGTTCCTCCGGAAGCAAAGTCGGCTGCACGCTAACTTCGACCCTATCCCCCGTTCTAGTCGCTACGCCAATCAGCTTCATGGTATAGCCAAGCTTTTGGCTGTATCTCAGATCCTCTTCGGTTATTTCTGTGATCCCCTGCACTTCGACATCATGCAAGCCGATATTCATGGAAAAACCGAGAGTCGATAGGATGGCCATTTTCCGTGCGGCATCCAGTCCACCTACATCCGCGGTCGGATCGGACTCGGCAAAACCCAGTTCCTGAGCTTCTTTCAGCACGTCTTCATAAGCCCTTCCTTCTTTGCTCATCTTCGTTAGGATGAAATTTGTCGTTCCATTAACGATCCCCATCATTTTTGTGATCCGGTCCGAGGATAACCCATCAACTAAACCGCGCAATATCGGGATGCCCCCGGCCACGCTTGCTTCATAGAATAAATCACATTGGTTTTCCGTGGCTAACTCCAAAAGTTCCGGACCATACAGGGCCATCAGGTCCTTATTGGCCGTTACGATATTTTTTTTATTTTTCAAGGCTTTGATTAAGTATTCACGCGTTTCTTCAATTCCGCCCATCACTTCAATAACTAAATCGATTTCAGGGTTTGAAAGAATATCCTCCGGATTGGAAGTTAGCATACTGTTATCCACCGATACGAGTCGTTCCTTTGACGTATCTTTGACCAGTATCTTCTTAATGGTGATTGAGCAACCTACTTGGTGCATGAGCTTGTCTTGATGTCTCTCAATGATTTGTACGACTCCGGACCCGACAGTGCCCAGCCCCAATAATCCGATCGAGATGGCTTTCATTTTGGTTCCCCCTTAAAGTATCTGTTTTCCCCAAGAAAACATTTGTATTTGTATAGTAGACATTATATGTTTTATTCGTTCAATTATCAATAGTTAGAATATACAGTTTTCAATTCTTTTTCGAAGTCCTTGCTAGGTATGACAGGAAAAACCGACGTTTAAGGGCGAACCTCGTATTTATTTCACAGAGTTCAACGAATCATACGTCCCCATGATTATGTGCGGATTCTTCTCGGGATCCATCCACTTCAGCAAGCTAAGGACATTCTTCTCGGAAGTAGCTGTACAACCCGCTGTTGGCTTGTTTTCCCCTCTCCATATATGAAGGAAGATTGCACTGCCCTTTCCCTTGATGATCGGATTCCTATTATAATTGATGACGGCTCCATATTTATAAAGTTCATGGTTCATCCTTTCGAAAGATTTCCATTTCTCATACGGATTCTTTCCTTTATACGTGACCCACTTGTTATAGTCCTTGGACGCCGGATCATCGATCCAATAATCATACTTGGTTGTTTTCCGGTAATCCATCTTCACTTTATCTGGCTTGGATGTGCTTCCAAAGGCCGTTCCGAAAGAATACATCCCGACAGGTGCTTTCCCGTCGCCCTCTTTCTTATTCTTCGTGAATCCATTCTTCCCGGTAACGCCCTTCATATCGCCTAAGGCTCGCCGCCATTCACCCTTCTTCTTCTCATAGGTTCGGATTGTCACCTTCATCCCACCCATGGTTTTGCCTGTGGCGGCTACGAGTTGGCTGATATCTTTCCGCTTATCCAATTTCTTGAGGATGGTCTTCTCGCCTGAGCTAAATACTTCCCTGGCATTTTTCATGGCAATAAAACCAGTATGGTTGGAATGGCAAACCTTATACCAATTACGCGTCTTCCCAATGACCGATAACTCTTTATTTTTCCGATATGTCTCTACTGTTTTACTGTCCGTCGATGCCGACTCTTTCAAATCCGTTGTCGTTTTAAGTACAATTTTGAACTGCGTCGCATCACAGCTGGTTTTGATTGTTGTCTTGGCAGAAACCGCAGCTGGAAAAACGAATAGGACAATCAATAAAGCCAGCATTGCATGTTTCATTGCATGCATCCTTTCTCCACTTGAACAAGTTTTGAAACCACTTATCGAACTATTCTAAAAAATCATATTATTATCATAACATAGTAAATGAGGTGGTATCATATTTCTTCCAGTTTTTTTTAAATCCAATCAATCTTCGGAAGGTTAAAGTGGTTAACTGGAATTTCGGCCAAATCGTAAAACTGCTTGAGAAACGTCTCATACTTCTCCGATGTATTCGTGATGGAGGACAGCTTATCTTCCAATTCATTCGATCTTGCTTCTGATACTTTTGAGAAATACTCTTCAACTGCCTCAAAGTAATGAATGGGAAACAGCATTCTTGAATACAGTAAGCGTGCCGAGAAACTGGAGAATGGTTCAATGCCTTGATATTCACGAAAAAAGGTGGTGATGCCCCGTTGATGCGTATGCACATTTTGAAAATAATGCTCCCTCACCCATTCCGCGGCATCCCGTGTCCCATGGTCAAATACCCAATCAAACGGATTCTTCATCCACTTATTGTTCTTCCAGGTATCATTTAAAAACCGCTCATAACACACCGTACCGCTGTCGATAGGTTGTGGTGTATCATCGATTTCCGTGTCGACTAAATATTGAATCGCATTCTCACCTAGTACCATATAATAGGGAAAGGTTTCTACAAACATTTTTTCGAATGGGTTATCCGGATGGGCTTTTAATTTGTCCCTCCAAATGTTCTCCAGCTGATCGATTCTTTGCTCCCAAAGTTCTTTCCATTTGCCAATCCGTGAACAGGATCGAATCGTCTCCGTTATGGCTCTTCCACGTTGGTGGAACCTTGCTATGTGACGTCCCGGATTGAAATTTTTCGGCCCTTCCAAGTCCTCATTGGCAAGGAGGATAAATAATTGGTCCTCCGCTTCCGAAACAAAACTGCCGTGATTGGCAAGGACGAACGCTGAAACATGACGATCTCCTAGGGCAATCATGTGCTCAGCCATTCTATGGCGCTCTGCCAATTCCTCTTGTTCCCTGTCTTCTAATGGCACGATGCTGTAAATGAAAGGCCCGGAACGAAAGCTAGGAAACCGGCTATTGGCTTCCTCCCGCTCCACCTCGATTCCGTAATTATTAAAAATGATTTCTTCTATCATAGCGTTTTCCTCCCTTATCAAATGGATACAAACAAATTGGGCATCATATACTTATATATATGAGGAATACGCTCTTTTCTGAATAACTATCGATACCGAAAATTCACGCATGAAAAATTTATCCTATAACTATGGAGATTGGATGATGAAATGACTAATATAAAACAATCAATGTCTGAACAAACAGCTCGAAAATGGCTTGGTGAACGAGGAGTGAAAGTGGAGGATATCGCAGAGCTGGTCATGTATCTACAATCAAGCTACCATGAAGACTTGCAAATGGCAGACTGCCTCCACAATGTTGAACGGGTCATTTCGAAACGCGAAGTGCAGAATGCGATCCTTACCGGCATCCAACTGGATATGTTAGCCGAAAAAAAACTGCTTGAAGAACCCCTTCAAAGCATCATTGAGATCGATGAAGGACTATATGGCGTGGATGAAATATTGGCTTTATCCATAGTCAATGTATACGGGTCGATTGGCTTCACCAATTATGGATTTATCGACAAGCAAAAACCGGGTATCCTAAAATATTTAAACGATAAAAGCACCGGCAAGGTCCATACCTTCTTGGATGATATCGTCGGTGCCATAGCCGCTGCTGCATCCAGCCGGCTCGCACACAGGGTCGAAAACGTGGAATGACGCCATAATGGAAAGCGGGGAGCACGTAGGTTAAAACAAAAAAGATCCAGGTCTGCATCTGCAAACCTGGATCCTTTTTTATTCAAACTCCCATAAATCAAGGGTATCCACCACATAAGTCGGTTGTTTTTCGTATTCCTTTAACCGTTCCTTTGTCGTGACGCCCGTATGTACAAGTAAGGTATCAATTCCAGCATTCAGCCCTGCCAAAATATCCGTATCGTAATTATCGCCGACCATGATTGTCTGTTCTTTAGGCACGCCCAATACCCTAAGGGCCTGCTCGACGATGACTGATTCCGGTTTACCGATGAAGATCGGTTGAACCTGCGTAGAAACGGAGACAACGGAAGTCAACGCCCCGTTCCCTGGTAAAAGACCCTGCTCAGTAGGTATGGCGATGTCGCCATTCGTCGAAATGAAAACGGCTCCATTTCTGACGGCAAGGCATGCTTTGGATAGCTTTTCATAATTCACGCCACGATCAATGCCCATGACCAGGAAATCAGGATGTTCATCAACAAGTTTCATACCCTTTTCTCTCAACGCCTCGGTAATGCCTTCTTCACCCACGACATAGACGGACGCATTTTCCTTTTGTTCAGCAATGTAGTTTGCCGTTGCCATGCTTGTCGTGAATACCTGGGCATCGTCAGTCGCAATTCCGATACTGCGCAGCTTTTGGGCCACTTGCTCAGGTGTCCTGGATGAATTATTGGTCACGAATAAATAAGGGATGTCCCTTTTTCTTAACTCATTTATAAAACCGGCCGCTTCCGCTATTTGCTCGGTGCCACGGTACATTGTGCCATCTAAGTCAATTAAATATCCTTTATACGCCTTCATGCACATTCCCCCTATTTAACCAAATTAGTTTTTGAATGCTGAAACTGGGCCCAATTCGTTTAATAAATAGTTCCTTATTAACTCAGGGAATTGCTTGAATGCTTCAATGTTTTCCTTGAAAACGGTTAGGAGCACTGTATGATCCACTTCAATGAAGTCCTGAACGAGCATCTTTCTTAATGGCAATGCCTTTTTAAATTGTAAGGAAATCGGTTCGGTAATGACCTTTTCGTCTAGCAGGATATCGACAATATCTTCATAGCTGCCTGGGTCACGCATAATGAAACCATCGATCATGGCATTCCCCGCATCCAATACGGAATCAATGGAGGTTTGAATGATCCTCTCGACGCTATGTTCCATAAGTTTCCCGTTCCAACTTTCCTGTCCTTCAAAAAGCTCCAATTGTTTTTCCAGATACTCTAAAATCCGTCCGATTTTTTGTCGGTCTACAAAGTACATACTCCCAGATCCTTTCTGATTCTTAAGATGATATAGAAATTTTATCTACAGTTGAAGGTCTAGCGTAGTAATACCCCTGCGCCAAATCAACCCTATTCCTTGATAATACCATAGCTTCTCCTATACTCTCAATTCCTTCTGCCACGACAACGGATCCTGTCTCCTTGGCAATCAGTAAAAGTCCTTTTAACATCGATTCTTTCACGGCATTATGATCGATATTCTCGATGACCGATCGATCGATTTTTATGATCTCCGGCATGATTTCTATGATCGCGTAGAGACTTGAGTATCCTACTCCCGTATCATCCACTGCTAGACGGAACCCCAATTCACGTAACCCTCTAATGCTTTCAATGAATTCTTCTATATTTAGAATCGGGTCTCTTTCGGTAATTTCCATGACGATCTGATTAGCATGCACACCTTTGTATTTCTTGAGCATATCCTTTACTTCATTTACGAACCGGGGATCACTGAGCGTTACCGGGGTGAAATTGATAAACACATTCTGGGGGGACTCATTCTCGGAAATCTGTCTGAAGGACTTTTCCAAAACGATTTTCTCCAAATCATATAACCGCCCCGTCTGCCTGGCCACTGCGAAAAGCGCCAATGGGTTCTCTAGCTCTGTACCACGCGGGCCACGGGTCAGCACTTCATATGCCTTGATTTGATTGGTCGCCACATCAAAAATGGGTTGTGCCAGTAAGTTAATATTCCCATTCTCGATAATTTGATTAATCGATTCCCGCATTTCATTCATCGGTGATTCAGCTTCTGCCATGGTGACCGCTTGCCTATGCGCTTTATCAAGGGCTCCCTCAATCGAATAATGCTTATGCTCCACGAACATGTATCCTGTGTTTAAAGTGACCGGTTGTTCAGGGTTAACACTAAGCAACCTTTCTTTCACTTCCCTGGAAATGGAACGGATTAATTCATCCATATAGATCAATGATTTCGACGACCCTTTTATGTTCATTAAGAGAGTAATGCCGTCTGAATAATAGTCATGTATCGTTAATAGGTTTTCTTCCCGTACTTTATCTATTACAACCTTTTTAAATGCCTGTTTCAAACTGGTAATGAACTGGGGAAGTTCTTCGTGCTGGCCCTTTTCTTTAAGTTCGAGCAATTCTTTTACGTTAAAAACTATGACTGCCACTTCATAATCATGGGAAATAGCCGCTTCCACCGCGCGAACCACTGGCTTTCTTAGGGCGAACTGTGGCGGGTAGAACCGAAGTTTGGCTGATGAGGAAAATACCTTGAACCATTTTCCTAGTAATATATACCCTTTACCCTTTAACGATGTCATAGAATCTTCCTCTATTCCGGGTTATTTTTCCTATATTCTAACATAAATAGGGATTTTTTTAGCTTAAAACAGAAAAATTTTGTCGTTTTATCAGAAACTTCATACTAAATACTCATTTCTTGAAGAAACGGCAACTTGGCAGGCGACAAAAATGTCTGTTTCCCTATGGCAACCGTTTTGTTATGATGATGGTACTACCAATTGCAGGCAAGGGGAAAGGTGTGATACTGTGGAAGATCGTTTTTATTTATACAATGATTTAGTTGATACGAAAACCAGGTTCATTAGTTTTATGGGAGAGGAATCCAGATATGATTTTGCCATTACGATGACCGACCGTTTTTATGGAAAAAAACTTGTGCTGAATATGCAGAGCAATCGTTTTGCCATTATCGGGCCGGATGATTTGGAAGAGGAAGGCTATCTTGAACATGCATTTTCACTGACAGAAGCGGAAGCGGAGGAACTTACCCACTTTTTAATGGAAATCATCTAAGTGCGCCGTTTTTTCTTAAAAGAGGGTAACCTACTGAATGTATGGAGTACATGAGGAGGGATTGCCTTGGATAAAAAAGAGGAAACATACCACGATTTTTCAACCGTGCAAAAACAACAGGACTTTCTAATTCCAGAAGAGTTTCCAGAGGGACCGTTCGGATCGCCCATAAATCAGGATGCTCCCGTTGAGAATAAAACCACGCCGTGGCTAGAAGGACAACGTTATCAGAGTGCATTCAATTATGAAAATAAATCGCTTCATGAAAACCTACAGCGGAAGTATCCCGGTGCTCATCCTACTCATGATGACCCGGAAAAACATATTCAACCTCCATATAAAGGGTACGGAAACTCGTGATCGAGAGAAATGAAAAAGGCCAGAATCCATTCTGGCTCTTTTTACTTTTTAATTTTCTTTACGACGAAATACGGGCAACCAAAATTACAGTATTCATATAGATATTCACTGAGCGTGCTAATTTTCGTGTCAAAGGTGGCTTTCTGATTAGTGTCGTCGAAAAAACCGCGGAGTCTCAATTGACCGTAACCCCAATCCCCGACAATATAATCATACTTCGTTAATATCTCACTGTATCTTGCTTTAAATGCTTCTTCATTATAGCCTTCTCTTTCGTCTTCAATGATTTCATACGTCAGGTTATTGATGTTGATCATACGTTTCACCTCTTTAAAATGCATTCCTTCTTTAAATTATAACTGATTCCCCATTAATTACTAAGCGAAAAATCAAGAAATATGTTCACCCTATTAGACAAGGGGGTGTTTCCGTTGAAAAAAATGATCCTAACGGTAGGTTTAAGCTCAATTATTGCTCTAACGGGCTGCTCGGGCAATCAAGATCAAAGCAACGGTTTGATGAATAATGACAGGGGTGCAGGTGACCCACAAAATGTAAATAACCCGTCGAAGTATTATGACGAGGATAATCGTAATCAAGACACCAATCGTGACGATTTCGGCTTTACCCGTACGAATAAAACGACCGTTGATGGAAGAAACATCGACAATAAAACGGCCTCCATCGATCGCGAACAGCTAGCTGATATGATTTCAACACTAAGCGTTCAGCTACCAAATGTCAATGACGTCGCTACACTCGTCACGGATGAGGAAGTACTAGTCGTTTATGATACGGATTCAAAAAACCGGACTGAAACGGCTGACCAGGTGAAACGTACTGCCATGGGCGTCGTACCCCGTTACTATCATGTATATGTAAGTGACGACCAAACACACGCACAGGATATCGAGAACTTCGCCACACTGGGTTCTGGCAGTCAAGGAATGGATTATACAATTGAACAAACCATCAAAAATATGCTCAAGTCCCCTCAAGGCTACAAGATGAGTAATGTAGAAAATGAAAATGGAGAAATGATGAATGACAAAAGAGATCGTCATGATAACATTCGTCAAAAGACCATGGATTAACTAGCATGAACCTAAGAAAGGACCGAATAAGAATCGGTCCTTTCCTTTTTATTTCAGTAACTCTTCACCTTTACTATGTTTATGCTTGGCCGCAGCATTCACCTGTTCATCTGCATGGTAGGAAGAACGGACGAGCGGACCGGATTCACAATGGCTGAACCCCTTTTCCAATGCCCTTTCCTTTAATTCCGCAAACTCTTCCGGTGTATAGTATTTCAACACCCTTAAATGCTTTTTCGTCGGTTGTAAATATTGGCCGATCGTCATGATATCCACATGATGTGCTCTAAGGTCATCCATGGTTTCAAGGATTTCTTCACGCGTCTCCCCTAGCCCTACCATTAAACTGGATTTTGTCGGTATTTCCGGCTGTAATTCTTTTGCCCTTTTTAATAGCTCCAATGATCGCTCATATTTCGCTTTAGCCCGTACTTTATCGGAAAGGCTTCTTACCGTCTCGATATTATGGTTCAGTATATCAGGCTTAGCATCCATCAACATCTTAATATTGTCGTATTCGCCACCCATGTCAGAAGGTAAGACTTCAATGGATGTAAACGGATTCTTACGCCGGATAGCCCGGACTGTTTCAGCAAAAACAGCGGCGCCCCCATCCTTTAAATCATCACGGGCCACGGCCGTAATCACCACATGCTTTAGATTCATTAACACGACGGAATCCGCTACACGTTCAGGTTCGGCCCAATCCAATTCATTGGGAAGGCCTGTCTGGACTGCACAAAACCGGCAAGCCCTCGTGCAAATTTCACCTAAAATCATGAATGTGGCTGTCCGTCTAACCGCCCAGCATTCATGGATATTCGGACATTTTGCCTCTTCACAAACGGTATGAAGATTTTTTTCCCTCATCATATTTTTCAGACCCATATAATTTTCATTTGTATTTAATTTAATTTTCAGCCAGTCTGGTTTACGAAGAATTTCTTTATTAGTAGTAGACAAGAAAGTCACTCCATTCTGAGAAATTATGACACCCTACTTTAACAATAATAACGCAAATATACAAGTTATAGGAGGTTTACCATTATTTATTTTTCATGTTTAAAGCTAAATCAGTAAAACTATAGAAGAAGCAGAAAGAAAAGCATTTAGGCTCGATGTCCAGCTACACGAAAGGATGAATACGAATTGTCTACGAAAGGAGCTGCCTCTTTGAAAAAGGGATTACTTTTCTTCATCGCCTGTTTGTTTTGTTTGAATACCCATATACCATCAGTATCGGCAGCCGAAACCCCGGATCCCTATCAAGGGAGGATGGAACTATATAAAAACATGGAGGCCACCTTGCAGATTCCTTGGTATTACCTTGCAGGAGCCGACCAATACGAACATAGCCTGCGACTTTCCCGAAACGATTTGGAACCGGCCAAGGGCCTGATAGGGATCCACATGGAGCCTTCGAGGTGGAGAGGGGCCCTCAATCCCAACCTCACCGACTCAAACCCGCTTTCCATCTCTTTCTTCGATGGATTGGGGCAGGATGGCAACGGGGACGGAAAAGCGGAACTGGAAAACGACACCGACCGTTTATATGCCTTTGCCAAGCATCTCCTGTATTACGGCACAGATGAAGATAATATCCGGATTGGACTATTTGATTATTATAAAAGGGACAAGACAGTCAGCATCATCGTTGGCCACGCCCATATCTATAAAAAGTATGGCAGGCTAGATTTACAGGAAAAAGCCTTCCCTGTACCCGTACGGACTCATTATACGTATTTAAATACATGGGGGAGTGCTCGAGGATGGGGAGGCCGAAGGATTCATGAAGGAACGGATATATTCGCGGACTATAGCCTTCCCGTCCGTTCTACGTGTTATGGGATCATTGAAATGAAGGGGTGGAATAAATATGGAGGGTGGCGGATTGGCATACGTGACCTAAACAATACGTACCATTACTTCGCCCATTTAAGCGGTTTTTCTGAAGGTTTGAAGGTGGGACAAATCGTCGAGCCTGGTCAGGTCATCGGCGGTGTGGGCAGTACGGGTTACGGACCGCCCGGGACATCCGGAAAATTCCCGCCTCATCTCCATTATGGGATGTATAAAGATAATGGAATCACCGAGTGGAGTTTTGATCCCTATCCTTATTTGAAAATGTGGGAACGAAAGGATTTAGCAAAAAAAACAAGATGAGCGGCGTTGGGTTCCTTCGCTGCTTTTTGTTATATAACGAACATAAACCCCCGAACTTTATGCATAAGTATTAGTAAAGGGGGCTAAAGTGTGTTTCGAAAAAGATTCCGCCCAAAAAAGTTCCGCAAAAAAGGACCTCTTCCTACCAGAAAGGTTTTTCTTTATTCATTCATCCTTTTTATCCTATCAAGCATCCTGACGCTTCGTTACGTTGATAAGGAAATTGAACCGGTCATCATGAAAGTGGCAGAAAATGAAATCAAGCGGATTGCAACCGAGACCATTCACGAAGCTGTTGATGACAATATCTCTAAAGTCGATATGGAAAAGATCATCGTCACCAACAAAAATGACGATGCCAACCCCTCCTACAGCTTTAACCCTGGAATCTATAATGAATTACGTTCCAACATCACAAAGGATATTCAAAATAATCTCGGAATTAAAAAGGGAAATCCCTTCAACAAAAAGGAACCAGCCAAACTTAATGATGAACAATATAAAACGGTGGTGTATTATGTCCCCTTAGGGGTGGTAACCGGAAATAGCCTTCTTTCCAATTATGGACCCAAGATTCCCGTGAAAATGTCCGTCATCGGGAATGTCCAGTCGGATTTAAAAACCAAACTCACAAACGCCGGCATCAATAATGTGTATTACGAAATGTCCGTCGATTTCAATGTCAATATCCAGATTGTCATCCCCTCATTCACAAAAGAAACCAAAGTCAGCCAGGAAGTGAAGGTTGGCAGCATTTTGATGCAGGGGGATGTCCCAAGTTATTATAGCAACGGAAGCGGCACGGTCGCTCCTGCCATCATGAAGGACGAGAAGGAAGATAAGAAGTAAAAAACAGCTTGCCCTTTATAAGGTTAAGCTGTTTTCTTGTATATTCAGGCACTCCTTTATCAGCAAATGGAGGTCTGTCCGTAAATCCACCTCATATGGATGCACTACTTTATGGTTAGGTTCCTCAAGGATACGTACAATGGGTCGATCCCCTATTCCCTCGTTTTGGGAAGAGACGATTCCTTTTCTCCCATCATTCAGTTCCACAGTTAATCCGTTAGGATAAATGGCCACCGCCCGGCGAAAAGCCTCGATTATCTGTTTGTCGAACTTTTTCCCTGCACCTGCATATAAGATTTCCAAGCCCTCATGGGGAAGCATCGCCTTGCGGTAAACGCGATTAGATGTAACCGCATCGAATACATCGGCGACCGCAATGATTTTACCGTAATAATGAATTTCGTCTCCCCTGACCCCACGGGGATATCCAGACCCATCCAGCCTTTCATGGTGTTGATAGGCGCAATTCGCGACGATGAGTGAAACCGTATATACGTTTTTAATTAAATGAAATCCATACTCGGGATGCTTTTGAATTTGCTCAAACTCTTCCTCGGTTAGCTTACCCGGCTTTCTCAAGATATCCACTGGTACAAGCATCTTGCCGACATCGTGTAGAATGGCGCCCAGTCCAAGAACTTCTAACTGTTTTTTTTCTAGCTTCAATTCCATACCTAAAGCAAGTGTGTATAGCGTCACATTAAAGGAATGAGTAAAAATATAATCATCATATGTATAGACGTCAGCCAGTAAAGTCAGCAATTCGTTGCTGTTTTTCAACTCTTCCATGATACTTCGTACGAGATGGGTGAATTTCAACGCGGCCTTCTCGATTGTAAATGCACTATTCACCTTGACGCCATTTTTGATTTCCAGAAAAGTGGCTTCTATCGTTTGAAGGGCCTCTCGCCTTAGTTCCCCAGAAATCGGTGGCTTTGGCATGATGTCATCCGTTCTAGAATCTTGAATATAAACAAAGGGAATATTAAGGGCAACCAATCGATTGATCATTTTTTGTGTCAATGTTAGCCCCTCGCTCAAAAGGATGGTGCCCTGCTCATTATAGATGTTCATACCGAGCCGCTCTCCCGGATTAAGCGACGCTGTAATGGATAGCCTCATACTAATACTCCGTTTCAGATTCAAAATTTTAAATAGTTCCTTATAGGAAATATCGGCTATATTTGTGGAAATTCAACCTGAAACATATTTATTTTTTTCAATTAAAAATAAGGCCCCCTCTATTTAAAGGAAAGCCTTTATAATTAAATCATTTTCATTAATGCCTTCCTCCCAATCATTCCCCGGTAAATGCCCTTTTCTTCAGCCTCCCACGTAACGGTTTCGAGAGGTGCATCCAGTAACTCTTCTATCGTTTTAACGCCTATAGCCCTTCCTGCAAGGATTTTCCGGTCCTTTAACGTTTCATTCAAAAGACCGACGTCTAATGCTCCGCACATGATATATCCCTTTTCGGATGCTACGGCAAGCAGATTGGTTTTGGGCAGTTGGACGGAGATGGCTAAGAATGTTTTGCTATCGATCATTATTGGCATCATGTTAATCATTTGGTTTCGCCCCCTCTTTCTCATATATTATGAATAAGAGGGAGGAACCGTGATATATACCTAGTTGTCGGGATACATTTTTTTCAACTTCCATAAAAGGATATCACGTAAAAATTCTGGCATTAAGTACTCCTTTTGTTTGGAGCGCTGAATGCTTGGGAAGAAGTGCCCGAATGTAAACATATCTGGTAGGGCTAGTTTATAAGTTTGATCCGGTTGAATCTTTGTACCTTTCACGCTGATTTCTTTAATGATTCCGTTTTTCGTCCGTTTAAATTCTATTTGATCATAGTGCATGACTCCCATGATCTTTCCTCGGAATCCGAAGCCCTTCACCTGGATATGGGGCCACTCCTCATTTCGGGAAAGCATGAGGATTTCCTTCAATTCCCGGCCATTCACTTCAACGATGCACGGATTGATCGGATGGGGACATATTTGGTGAATATCCCCTTTGGAGACGGGACCTTGTGGCAAGCCTTCCAATAACAGCCCAGCATTCACAAAGGAACAGTCAGCTTCGCTCCACTCTCGTAACGCTTCACCTAGAATCTTCGTAAGCGGCGACACTTTAAACCAATCATTCTCCAAAGGTTCAGGTAAGGATAGGACAACTTGCTTGAGAGCATCCCTCCCGACTTGGTTCATCTCTTCAATCCAGCTCCGCTCGCCCTCCAATTCGGGAAGGTCGTTGGTATCGTAGAGCATGGCCGTCTTCTTGATTACTTCTTTTTGGTCATTAAGGGTCAATTCCACTTGACCAATATAAAACCCATATTTTCCCGCACCACAAAGTAATGCTTGGTTGACGAGTTTTCCTTGATGAAGAATATGATGGGTGTGAGCACCAAGAATGATATCTATTTCCGGAAAGTCTTCTGCCATTCTTTCGTCATCATGTATGCCCAGATGAGAAAGAACGATCACTACATCCGCCATTTCCTTGATCTTTTCTATTTGTTTTTGTAACTCCGCAAATGGATCGGCAATATGCCAATCCAATGCACGATAAAACTTTTGGAAAAAGGCGGTCAGCCCGATCATGCCAAGCTTTGTACCTTTTTTCGTGGTATGTATCCAGTAAGGAAGCGCCCATTGGGGCCTAGTATCGTTCAGGTAATAGATATTCGCTGCCAATACCTTGAAATGAGCTTTATTATACAAAGTATCCAACGCTTCATGAGGCAATGTAATGCCTTCGTTATTGCCGATCGTTACATATTGATAACCCGCTTCGTTCAGAAGGTCAATATTCCCCTTACCCATCGTACCTTCTGAGAATGGGTGCCAGCGGTCGACATGGTCTCCTATATCTAGTATGACCGCTTCCTCTCCCGTTTCTTGATGAAGTTGTCTTCTTTCTTTAAGAAACTTATCAATACGAGGCCAATTTTCAAAATGACTGTGAAAATCATTGGTGTGATATAGATGTATGATTTCTGACATCATTTTTCCCCCTCGTTATCCTGTTATACCTTGGTAAATAAGACGTAGCCCAATAATGATCAGAACCAATTTCAGCATGTTCTCAAGTGCTGAGCTGTTCAGGCGTGTATTCACAAAAGCTCCAAGTTTCGCACCAAGCCAAGCCCCTGGAATCAAGGCAATCACATATGGCCAATGAACATTCCCCAGAGAGATATGCGTGATGGAATTCGTAATGGAAGACAAAAATACCATGAACATCGATGTCGCCACAGCCACATGGGGCGGGAAGAAAAATACCAGCATCATGACCGGGACCATGAGTGATCCTCCGCCAATGCCAAATAACCCGGAACTGATCCCCACGACAAATGAGATGGATATGGCCACCAAGGGCTGATATCCATAAGTGGATGCCTGTCCATTTTTGTTTATATAAGTCTTGGTGATTTTTCCGGTCCCCGGTTTGAAGGTGATCGGTCGCAATCTATCTTTCACCAATAAGACGATGGCCATCACTATCATAAAAAGGCCGAAGTACAGCGAAAATGCATCCACATTGAGAACTTTGTTCACATAAGCTCCGATGATCCCCCCTGGGGCGCTTCCAGCAAAGAAAATGAAACCGGCCTTATAATCCACCACTTTATGCTTCATATAAGATAAAGTGGAGGCCAATCCAGTGAAAATCATGATGACTGTTGAAACACCGACCGCTACTTGTGGCGTCAAGGCGCCCATCACCTCTGTGGAGCTACCTAGAAATAAGAGCGAAGGCACTATGATGATTCCGCCCCCTAATCCTACAAGGGCCCCGATTGTACCTGCCAATAAACCCACACTAATTAATAATACCCATATCATGAAGAAATCCGCCTTTATCGATTTGTGAGCTAAAGCCCTTCTTCTAGTTTGCCCACCCAGTCTTTATTCATTATATAGTCCAAATTAAAACAAACCAAGTTGCTTAGGAGCCAATCCTTCATATGTAAGGCCTAGCAAATCGATAAATTGTTTGGCATTATCCGCCGCGTCCCCACCAGAGTTATTGTTGAACAATACATATACATCCTTACTCTGCTTTTCTAATAGGCGAAGTTTCTCCACCCAGTCGGTTAATTCCTGTTGGTTATAGCGATATAAATAGCGCACTTCCCGCCAGTTTGCTCCAGAGGCTGGTTTCTGCCAACCGTGGATATTGCGTCCATGAAAGCGTACTAACGTTTTATCTGGATGCGTAGCCTTGAGGACAAGGGGGATGGAACCTTCTCCTGCCTGTGGTTCGTCACATACCGTGTGAATCCACCCTTCTTGCTCGATGAACTCGAGTGTCTGCTGGACCCTATTCGGTCGGTACCAACTTTGGTTCCTGAACTCAATGGCCACAGGAATATCCCCCATCTCCGCCCTACACCATCGGAGATACTGAACATTCTCCCGTTTGCAATCAAACCATGGCGGAAACTGAAAAAGGACCATCGCGAGTTTACCCGACTTTTGAAAAGCTTCAAGAGATTCCCGGAATGCAGTGAACATCTCTTTTTTACTTTCAAAAGGAATCTCACCTCTTTGGTGACCAGTCATTCCCTGATAGGCTTTTACAACAAATTGAAAGGAATCTGGTGTCTCGGCTATCCACTTCTCTATATTCCGCCTCGGCTGAATGGCATAAAAAGATGCATCCACCTCAACCGTTGGAAAATGCGCTCCATATACCTTCAGCTTGTCACGAGTGGGAACTTTATCGATTGATAATGAATCATGGTCCCCCCAACCTGTTAAGCCAATGTATATCACTCTTCACCCCTCCTAAACCACTTACACTATACTTTTTTTACCCTTTCACTACTGACTTCAAAACGTATAAGCACTGTCACTCGATTCACTCTTCCTGCTTCTCATACGACTGGTTTCCTATTCCTTTATCATATCAAAATCTACCGGTTGTTACACATACATCCAGCAAGGATTCTTCCCTTTTAACCTATGATTTCGTGCAGATAATGAGTAAATGAAAAAGGCCCTTGGATAAGGACCTTTTTCAGACTTAATATTTTAGAACCATTCTAGCCAAAACGGTTCAGTTTATTCATCATGATGCCTAATCGCACCACTATGATCCCTTCCATGACTCTTAGAACGACTTCCGGAAACCGGCTGGGAGTTCGGTTCCCCCTTTTTCAGGAATATCCCAGTCAGCCCTAAAACAAGGCTAACACCGATTCCTACGAAAACCCATTCTTTATTCTGAATCAGCCAATCCACAATATCCACCTCTACCTATATGTACTTTCTTTTAAAGACAAAAAAAGTACCTGCTTGATTGGTACTTTCCCTTCAATCGTCTAAACCCTTTAAGAGGATCAACAGAAAAAAATAGAAGAAGACGAACTAAGTTCGCCTTCTTCGGGCAAAGGAAAACCGAAATGGCATGTGCACACCCGGTTTCCTTCACTTTATTCCATCTACAACGTTTGTTAAAAACATATATAGATGATTAACCAATAGAACCTTCCATTTCGAACTTGATTAAGCGGTTCATTTCTACTGCATATTCCATCGGAAGCTCTTTTGTGAATGGCTCAATGAAGCCCATGACGATCATTTCTGTTGCTTCTTGCTCAGAGATTCCACGGCTCATCAAGTAGAACAATTGCTCTTCTGATACTTTGGAAACCTTCGCTTCATGCTCAAGAGAAATATTGTCATTTAAAATTTCATTGTATGGGATTGTATCAGATGTTGACTGATTATCCATGATTAATGTATCACATTCGATATTTGAGCGGGCTCCCTCGGCTTTACGTCCGAAATGGACCATACCACGGTAAGTTACTTTCCCGCCTTGTTTAGAAATCGATTTTGATACGATTGTTGAAGAAGTGTTAGGAGCAAGGTGAATCATTTTCGCTCCTGCATCTTGATGTTGACCTTTACCAGCAATGGCAATGGATAATGTCATACCACGAGCGCCTTCGCCTTTTAAGATGACGGCTGGGTATTTCATCGTCAGTTTAGAACCGATGTTTCCATCAATCCATTCCATCGTTGCATTCGCATCACAAACCGCACGTTTCGTAACCAAGTTAAACACATTGTTAGCCCAGTTTTGAATTGTCGTATAACGGCAATATGCGTCTTTTTTGATGACAATTTCCACGACCGCACTATGAAGGGAATTGGTTGTATAAACTGGTGCTGTACAACCTTCAACATAATGAACGGATGCTCCTTCATCGACGATGATCAGCGTACGTTCGAATTGACCCATATTTTCTGAGTTAATACGGAAGTATGCTTGAAGCGGTGTATCCACTTTCACGCCTTTTGGTACATAGATGAATGATCCACCGGACCATACAGCTGAATTCAAGGCAGCGAATTTATTATCCGTTGGCGGAATCGTTTTACCGAAATGCTCGCGGAAGATATCTTCATTTTCACGAAGAGCGGAATCCGTATCTTTAAATACGATACCCATGTCTTCTAATTCTACCTTCATGTTGTGGTAAACCACTTCGGATTCATATTGAGCAGAAACCCCTGCTAAATATTTTTGCTCCGCTTCAGGAATTCCTAATTTATCAAACGTTTGCTTGATTTCATCAGGCACTTCATCCCATGATTTCTCGGACTTCTCAGATGGTTTCACATAGTAAGTGATTTCGTCGAAGTTCAAGCTTTTTAGGTCTCCGCCCCACTGAGGCATCGGCATATTGTAAAAATGCTCCAATGATTTCAAACGGAAATCTAGCATCCATTGTGGTTCACTTTTCATGCGTGAAATTTCTTCCACGATTTCTTTTGTCAGGCCGCGCTTTGAACGGAAGATGGAAATATCTTTATCCGCAAAGCCATATTTATAATCGCCAATTTCAGGCATCTTTTTAGCCATAGCTTGTATTCCTCCATTTCAAATGGCTGAATCTACAACAGCTCATTTAAATTTAATTATTCCTTTAAACCTTTTTCCATGGCCTTCCAGGCTAGAGTCGCGCACTTGATTCGTGCAGGGAACTTAGAGACCCCTTGAAGTGCTTCAATGTCACCAAGGTCGATTTCATCATCATACTCTTTTCCTTGTATCATTTCTGAAAAAGTCTTGGACATCGCTAAAGCCGTATCTATATCTTTTCCTTTGATGGCTTGAGTCATCATGGAAGCCGAGCTCATTGAAATCGAACAGCCATCGCCATCGAATTTAACATCACTGACCTTATTGTCTTCGATTTTCATCGTTAAACGAATACGGTCGCCGCATGTGGGATTATTCATATCGATGGTCAAACTTCCATCTTCAAGCATACCCTTGTTACGGGGTTTCTTATAGTGATCCATGATGACCTGACGGTAAAGTGTATCTAAGTTATCAAAAGACATTACTGAAATACTCCTTCGTTTTGACAAGCCCGGACACTAGCTTATCGATCTCTTCTTCCGTGTTATATAGATAGAAACTTGCTCTTGCTGTCGATGATACGTCCAGCCATTTCATTAAAGGCTGAGCGCAGTGATGACCGGCACGGACAGCGATTCCATCTGCATCTAGGACGGTAGCGACGTCATGTGGATGGACGTCATCTATATTAAAGGTTACTACACCGGCACGTTTTTTCGGATCTTTTGTGCCATAAATCGTAAGGCCTTCCACTTCAGACAACTTATCGATCGCATAGGCAGCAAGTTTGTGTTCATGCTGTTCGATTTGATCCATGCCGATTTTTTCCAAGAAATCAATGGCAGCACCAAGACCGATGGCACCTGCGATGATTGGAGTTCCGGCTTCGAATTTCCAAGGGAGTTCTTTCCAAGTAGATTCATACAAACCTACGAAGTCAATCATCTCTCCACCAAATTCAATCGGCTCCATTTTTTCGAGAAGTTCCTTTTTACCATATAATACGCCGATTCCAGTCGGACCGACCATTTTATGGCCTGAAAGAGCAAAGAAATCACAATCTAAATCACGGACATCCACTTTCATATGCGGTGTACTTTGCGCTCCGTCCACCACCATGATTGCATGATGTTCATGCGCGATCTTTGCGATTTCCTTAACAGGATTAATCACACCAAGCACATTGGAAACCTGCATGACAGACACGATTTTCGTGGCATCCGTAATGGTAGCCCGCACATCATCAAGCGAAATCGTTCCATCCTCTTGTAGCGGAATATATTTCAGTACAGCACCCTTTTCTTTAGCGAGCTGCTGCCATGGAATGATATTACTATGATGTTCCATATAGGAGATGACAATTTCGTCACCTTCTTTAATATTTGCACCACCGTAACTCTTCGCTACGGTATTTAAGGATGTAGTCGTTCCTCTAGTGAATATGATTTCTTCAGTAGAGGATGCATTGATGAATTTACGAACTTTTTCACGTGCACCTTCATACGCATCCGTAGCTTTTGTTCCAAGTGTATGCACACCACGGTGAACATTAGAGTTGAAACCGCGGTAATAATTTTCAATCGTTTCAATGACAGCAGCCGGTTTTTGAGATGTTGCAGCGCTGTCTAAATAAACTAATGGCTGACCATTGACTTCTTGATCTAATATCGGAAAAAGCTTACGAATTTCGTATGGGTTCATTACTGTACTTTCCTTTCAATGACCTCGACTAGTTGTTTTCTAACTCCTTCGATTGGAAGTTGATTTACAACAGGGGCCAAGAATCCGTGAATGACAAGTCTTTCTGCTTCTTTTTTCGCGATACCACGACTCATCAAGTAATAAAGTTGAAGGGGATCAACACGGCCGACAGACGCAGCATGTCCTGCCGTAACATCATCCTCATCGATTAACAGGATTGGGTTAGCGTCTCCACGTGCCTTTTCACTTAACATCAATACACGTGATTCCTGTTCCGCATTGGCCTTTGTTGCACCATACTCTATTTTACCAATACCATTAAAGATGGTTGATGCACTGTCTTTCATAACACCATGCTTAAGGATGAAGCCTTCAGAGCGTTTTCCGAAATGAACAACGGCTGTCGTGAAGTTTTGTTTTTGTTCCCCGCGTCCAACCACTACGGATTTTGTATCTCCGTAAGAGCCATCACCTATTAGATTGGTTGTATTATCTGAAATCGTATTACCATCGTTCATCAATCCAAGTGCCCACTCAAGACGAGCATCGCGTGCAACTACCCCACGACGGTTCACATATGTTGTGAATCCTTTGGATAGAGTGTCAACAGCGCCATATTCCACTTTCGCATTTGCATTCGCAAACACTTCCGTTACGATATTAGCGATGCCTTCATTAGACTCAACGGCCGAGAAGTAGTTCTCCACGTATGTTACAGAACTATTATCTTCCGCTACGATCAATACGTGATTGAACAGTGTAGTTTCAGGATTATCCACCAAGAATACTGCTTGGATTGGTTCTTTGATTTCTACATTTTTCGGAACATATAGGAATGCTCCCCCGTTAAGCAATGCAGCATGTAGAGCCGTTAAACGGTGTTCATTCACTTTCACGCCATCTTTCATGAAATACTTCTGTACTAACTCAGCATGATCTCGAGCCGCTGTGAAAATATCCGTGAAGATAACGCCTTGTTCTTTTATAGCTGCTGACAAATTAATATGTGCCGGCGTATTATTGCGTTGAATGTACAGATTTTCATTTTCTTCAATGATCGATTTAATCTCTTTTGGAAGTTCTTCTAAAGAAGCAAATGCTTCACTTTCAACCGTATGGGTTTTGAATGAAGTGAAATTCCATTTATCTATCTTCGTTTTATCCGGTCTAGGCATCGGAAGCTCTTCTAAATCTGAAAAAGCTTTGATTCGAAGGTCTGATAGCCAAGATGGCTCATTATTTTTTGTTGAATAAGAGCTTATGTCCTCTTTTTCAAGCGATAATTTCATTTCTGTAGTCATTGCAAATCCTCCTACTTACGCTTCTTCGCCAACAGTTTCGTCTTCAATTCCCAATTCTTGTTTAATCCAGTCATAACCTTCTGCTTCTAGTCGTGCAGCTAATTCAGGACCGCCTGATTTAACGACGCGACCTTGCATCATAACGTGTACGAAATCAGGTGTGATGTAGTTTAGTAGACGTTGGTAGTGAGTGATGATCAAGCAACCGAAGTCTTCTCCACGCATTTCATTGATTCCTTTAGAAACGACTTTAAGTGCATCGATATCAAGACCTGAGTCAATTTCATCCAAAATGGCGATTTTTGGTTGAATCATCATTAATTGAAGGATTTCATTACGTTTTTTCTCTCCGCCAGAGAATCCTTCATTCAAATAACGTTGAGCCATATCTTCATCCATTTCAAGGAATTCCATGTTTTTATCCATTTGACGGATGAATTTCATAAGTGAAACTTCGTCGCCTTCTTCACGGCGTGCATTGACAGCCGAACGCAAGAAGTCTGCATTTGTAACACCACTGATTTCACTTGGATATTGCATAGCAAGGAAAAGACCAACACGAGCACGTTCGTCAACTTCCATTTCCAATACGTCTTCACCATCAAAACTGATGCTTCCGCTTGTTACTTCATATTTAGGGTGACCCATGATTGCTGAAGATAAAGTGGATTTACCTGTTCCGTTCGGCCCCATGATTGCATGGATTTCTCCGCCTTTTACTTCCAGGTTAACCCCTTTTAAAATTTCTTTTCCTTCTATTGATACATGAAGATCTTTTACCGTTAATGTTGAACCTGACATAATAATACCTCCGTGAACTTAATTCCTATTTTATTACAGAAAGTGAAAATCACTTTCTTGACTATAGTTTTCAAAAAATCATTCTCACTTTATTCTCATTACAATTTTATAACAAATCCAATTTAGAATCAACTAATATAGATGAAGGTTTTTACTCGCTAGGGAGTGGAAACCTGCCCTATTGTTATAAAACGACCGTATAAAGGCTTTTCACTGCAAATATGCCCTTATTTTAGTTTTCGTTAATGTTAGCTAATTATTCGGGATTCCATTCATAATAAGATATTCCCGAAAAGTTCAAGGGGAAGACGGTTGGCCCTTATCATGAAAAAAATCGATCTGCAGGAGTAATGAGCAGGATCCGGTACGTCAACAGATCACTTTTCATTTTACCTCTACAGACCGATTTTTGAAAGACTCTAATATATGCTTATCCGTGGATTTTACGTTGTAATTCCAGAACCATTTTATTGCATTGCTCATGTTCCCTATCTCTTACTTTTTCAACCTCGATACGAAGGTCTAAATTTCTGCTGTATTCACTGTACCCAACCCCATGTGATAACTGCATAGCTTTTTCCATTTCGCTCGTTACGTTTAAATCTAAAGTATTGATAGTGAACCATCCTTTCAAATTTGTGAATCATTTTGTTTCTTCGTCTATTCTATACCCTTTGCTTTCAACTTTAAACCCCAACTTAAAAACGACCTGGAAATCCAGGTCGTCTTTCGTTGCTTTATTCCTTTGCAGGTACGACTGCACCCTCATATTCCTCAAGAATGAAATCTTGAATTTCTTTGGAATGTAATACTTCCACAAGCGTCTTGATTTCTTCTTTGTCTTCGTCACCTTTATTAACAGCGATCACGTTCACATATGGTGATTCAGAATCTTCTATTGCAATGGAATCTTTAAGTGGATTCAAGCCAGCGTCGATTGCATAGTTAGAGTTGATTAGGACCGCATCTCCTTCGCCGCTTTCATAGATCTTCGGAAGTAATGCCGCTTCATAATCTGCATCGAATTTAATGTTCTTCTTATTCTCGACAATATCTTTTACTGTAGCTGTCGTTTTATCAATGCCTTCTTTAAGAGTAATCAGGCCATTCTTTTCTAAAAGTGATAAGGCACGTCCATGGTCTGCAACAGAGCTGCTTAAAATGATTGTTGCTCCTTCTGGAAGCTTATCAATGCTTTTATATTTTTGTGAATACAAAGCAATTGGTTCAATATGGATGCCGCCTGCATTAACAAAATCATATCCATTTTCCTTAATTTGAGATTCTAAATAAGGAATGTGCTGGAAGTAGTTCGCGTCCAGTTCTTTATTGTTCAAAGCCTTGTTTGGCAAGATATAGTCTTGGAATGTTTCCACTTCCAATTCAATGCCTTTTTCTTTAAGAAGAGGAATCGCTTTTTCAAGAATCTCTGCATGTGGTACATTCGATGCACCCACCACTAACTTCTTCGTATCATCGCCACTACCTGTATCTTTCTCTTTATCCGTTCCGCAAGCCGCCAATGCAATTGATAAAACTAGAACGAATGCAAACCCTAAAAACTTTTTCATCCTTTTCATCTCCCCTTATCTTTTATCCAATTTAGAAGTAATCACATCACCGATAATCTGTATGATGAAGACAATAATTAATATGACAATCGTCGCTACCAGGGTAACGTCGTTGTGATTCCGTTGATAACCGTCCAGATAGGCTAAGTTACCCAATCCACCAGCCCCGATGACACCTGCCATTGCCGTGTATCCAACCAATGCAATCGATGTTACCGTGATGCCTGATATAAGGGCCGGCATCGATTCTGGAAGGAGGACCTTATAAATGATGGTGCTGGTTTTGGCTCCCATTGATTTAGCCGCTTCAATCACGCCTTTATCAATCTCACGAAGGCCGATTTCGACCATCCGCGCATAAAACGGTGCTGCACCGATAATGAGTGCTGGTAATGCCGCATTCTCACCAATCATGCTACCGACAAGTAATTTGGTGAACGGAATTAATAATACAATCAAGATAAGGAATGGAATCGAACGGAAAATATTGACGAAAGCACTTAACACACCGTTAACGCCCCGATTTTCCCACATATTCCCCTTGCCTGTTAAAAACAGAAGCAACCCCAATAGTATCCCTATAAAAAAGGTCGCTACAACTGAAATACTTGTCATATACAGCGTTTCTTTCGTCGCTTCTATGATGTCTTCCCAATCTACATTCGGCAATAATTCTTCAAGCATGAGTAATCACCTCCACGCCTACCTGCTGTGCTTTTATGAATTCGATTGCGCGGAGCATTTCATCTTCACTGCCATCAAGGTGGATGAACAATGTTCCATATGAGCCGCTTCTCGTTTGTGATATCTTCCCCTGGACAATGTTCACATCCAACTCAAAATTACGTACCAATTTTGTGATCAACGGGCTTTCTGCATGATCCCCCACGAATGTCAGTTGAATCACTTTTCCTGCTGGATACCGTTCAAACAAATGCTCCATCGTTTCTTTTGTCTCTTCTGGTTCCGTCACCTGCTGAACAAAACGCTTAGTCATCTGTTCTTTAGGGTTTCTGAATACTTCCAGGACAGCTCCCTGTTCGACTACCCGTCCACTTTCCATCACAGCCACTCGATTGCAAATCTTCCGAATGACATGCATCTCATGTGTAATCAAGACAATGGTTAAACCAAGGCGTTGATTTATATCCACAAGCAATTCCAGGATGGAATCGGTTGTCTGGGGATCTAGAGCGGACGTGGCCTCATCACACAAAAGCACTTTCGGGTTATTGGCAAGAGCCCTCGCTATTCCCACCCTTTGCTTTTGTCCACCACTTAGCTGCGATGGATACGCTTTTTCTCTTCCTTCCAATCCAACTAACTTAATGAGTTCATTGACGCGCTTGATGCGTTCTTGCTTGGAGATGCCCGCAATTTCCAAAGGAAAGGATATATTTTCTTGAACGGTCCTTGACCATAAGAGATTAAAATGCTGAAAAATCATGCTAATCTCTTGACGGGCTTTACGAAGCTTAGACCCTTTAATTGTTGAAACTTCATTTCCCGCAACGTTCACGGAGCCCTCAGTAGGCCGTTCCAACCCATTCAGCATACGTATGAGCGTACTCTTGCCAGCCCCACTGTATCCGATGACTCCGAAAATCTCACCTTTATTTATTTCTAAATTCACACTATTCACGGCATGAATCGTTTCGCTATTTCCTTTTCCTGTTCGAAAAAGTTTACTGACGTTTGACAATGTAATCATGTATGCTCACCTCTTTATCCAATTAAGCCTATGAATTTAGTCGATTTATTTTTATGGCCTCCTGATGAATCTATCCTCTATGATTCAAAGAAAATAGAAAAAGCCCTTCTGCATGAGCAGAAAGGCAGGGAAAAGCAGGCCTTCCTCTCATCTCCCAAAGCCTCTACGCTTTGTGTGAATTGGCACCTTTCCAAGGAAAATCCTTGTCGGTTGCCGGGTTTCAACGGGCACATCCCTCCACCTCTCTTGATAAGAGCTATATATGGACTATTCTTTTTTGTCTTAACATTCACTTTACTATGTCTGAAATTTTAACACAGATAAAAAAGGAGTGCAATGTAAAATCCTAGGGTGTACCTGTTTCTCCATTAAACTCTTTGAGAATTCACTGACACGATATTCGTCGCTTTTTCAATCGCTTGCTCTAGATCTTCAAGTAAATCGTCTACATTTTCAATACCGATTGAAAGGCGAACCTGGTCGGCACTGACACCGGCCTTGACCAGTCCTGCATCATTCAATTGCTGGTGAGTTGTACTTGCTGGGTGGATGATTAGGCTTTTAGCATCCCCGACATTGGCGACATGCGACCATAACTCAACCGAATTGATGAGTGTGGAACCTGCTTCACGTCCACCCTTAATTCCAAACGTCACCACAGATCCGGCTCCCTTAGGCAAGTATTTATCCGCTAGGGCTTTATCGGGATGATCATCGTTACCCGGATAAGAAACCCATGAGACTGCCGGATGATTCTCCAAGTATTGAATGACCGTCCTCGTATTCAACAGGTGTTCCTTCATCCTGACATGGAGCGTTTCCAGGCCAAGCGTGAACTGGAATGCACTTTGAGCACTTAACGTCGGTCCCAAATCCCGAAGCAATTGCACACGCGCTTTCGTGATAAAGGCAGCAGGCCCTACCGCTTCGGAATAGACAAGTCCATCGTAACTAGGGTCAGGTTCCGTAAAGCCTGGATAATTAGGCGAATTCCAATCGAATTTACCACCGTCGATGATGACTCCCCCTAATGTCGTACCATTACCCAATAGCCACTTTGTAGCTGAATGGATGACAATATCCGCCCCAAAGTCTATTGGTCGGCACAGATACGGCGTTGCGAAAGTGTTATCAATAATAAGAGGTATCCCTGCTTCGTGGGCTATTTCCGCCACTGCTTCGATATCAAGAACCCTTAAGCTTGGGTTGCCGATTGTTTCGGCAAATATGGCCTTCGTTCGTGGAGTGATTGCCCGTTTGAAATTTTCCGGATCATCAGGTGAGACGAATTTCACTTTGATTCCGTATTTAGGGAGTGTATTTTCAAATAAATTATAGGTCCCGCCGTACAGTGTTGAAGCAGAAACGATTTCATCCCCCATACCAGCGATATTAAGGATGGAAAGGGATATAGCGGCCATGCCGCTTGCAACTGCCAATCCACCGATTCCCCCTTCTAACAGGGCCATTCTTTCTTCAAAGACACTGACAGTGGGATTGTGAAGCCTCGTATAGATATAGCCATTCTCTTTTAATCCAAACAGATTCGCTGCATGATCTGTATCTTTGAACAAATAAGCATTACTTTGATAAATGGGCACGGCGCGGGCACCCGTTTCGTCGACTTTTAAACCGCCATGCACACTCAACGTCTCAAAGCGGTAATTTTTTTCTGTCATTATATTCTCCCCTTCTTCCATTGTTTTAGTAGGGATTAAAGCGATATTGCCTCTTCTCTTGTTATATGCAAGGAACCTTATAATATGAAGAAGTCGGAACTTCCCGCCACCGTCCATAGAAATTTCCCTATTGAACGATGTCGCCTGGATAAGCGCGTTTTGTAAATGGCAGACATTCCATCCTCGTGTATGATGCGTCTATAACGTATGTACTTCATACAAAATATAGCACTTTAGTAGCAGGTAGTCAATTAGTTATTAGAATATTCAATCATTAATACGAATGCTATTTCCCCCCCATGACTTCAACAAAAAAACCAATCCATGTAGGATCGGCTTTTAGCTTATCTCTTTCAGCAATCCATACAAATAAGGAACAGACTGAAAGGCATATATTTTTTTTGTCATCTTTCCTTTTTCAAAAAGCAAAAGACAGGGTACGCTCTCAATTTCATATCGTTCAGCCAATGTCTGGACATAATTCATGTTCATTTTTCCAGCCTTCATTTCCGGGAACAGCTCTAGTGTTATGGAAAGCATTCTTGAAGCCACCTGGCAGGTTCCACACAAAGGTGTGTATAGATATAAGCTAAAAGTGTTCCCTTGATCAACAGCTTGCTTAAAGTCTTCTTCTTTCCATTCCTCCATCAGTTACTCTTCCATCCTTTTACTTGTAAATTTAGTTTTCACTTTCATATTTGCAGTCAGTAGCACGGAAGCGATGTGATGTTCTGGGGTATCCTCGACTTCCTTGTACATCCTATCTATGTACAAATGCCTTGCTTCCGGCAGTTCCCGACGAAATTGTTTCCTTAGCTTTTCCCCTGACGCATCTGCGTCAAAAAGGATATAAACGTCCCGGCCTATCAATTCATCCACCATTTCATCCAACTTCGTTAAAGAAATGGTGCCATTGGTACATCTGATTTCCACTTCTTCGTCCAGAACGGATGCCACTTTGCGCTTGTCTGAAAGGCCTTCAACCATGATCACTTTATCGGGTACATCCCATTCCATCTCATCACCCCGTCTCCACTCAAATTGAAAAAGAGCAGGCTTAATTAAAGCCTCCCCCTCACCTTACTTACCCGTTTATCAGGCTATCATATTCGTTTGCACTCATCAGTTTTTCAACTTCACTGCTGTCTGATGGTTCAAGGACGATCATCCATGCTTTTTCAAACGGAGATTCATTAACGAATTCAGGATTGTCATTTAACTCTTCATTGATTTCAACGACCTTGCCGCTAATAGGAGCATAAAGTTCAGAAACCGTTTTAACGGATTCCACACTACCAAAGGGCTCGTTCGCTTTCAGTTCAGATCCGACCTCTGGAAGTTCAACAAAAACGATGTCCCCAAGTTCAGACTGGGCGAATGCAGTAATCCCTATGCGTACTGTACCCTCTTCCGTTTTGACCCATTCATGTTCTTTTGTATAACGAAGTTCTTTTGGCGTTGACATATTAATTCCCTCCATATTACAGCTTATATTTTATCTATTACATTATAAGGTACATTCTTTGTTATGATAAGGAATTATCCAAATGTTTTGTAAAGTCTTAGCTCCAGGTCTGATCAAATTGTTCTTCTTTGAAACCTACTGTCACTTTTGAACCGTCCGTCACAATTGGTCTTTTCAAAAGCATGCCATCCGTAGCCAATATATCGAGCATCTCTTTCTCTGAAGCTTCTTTCAGTTTGTCTTTTAAACCGAGCTCGCGATATTTTTGCCCGCTCGTATTGAAAAACTTCTTCAACTCTAGTCCACTACTTTTATATATTTGTTCAATTTCTGCCCGAGAAGGGGGATTTTCCACGAGATGAATCGCTTCATATTGCAACTCATGGCGATCCAGCCACTTCTTTGCATTACGGCATGTGCCGCATTTTGGGTACCAGTATAAAGTTAAGCCCATCGTTTCACCACCTTCCCTTAGAATACCCGTTTTTTTGGGGCAATACAACGATAGACTCTCTATTCGCATCCCCATGAAAAACCCACAAAATAAATCAAGGGAATACCCGATATGGGCATCCCCTTAATTAAGACTTTAAGAATTAAAGTGCATATTTTTCATTTTCGATTACTTTGACGGAAGCTTCACGTTTTTTCGCAATGACATTGATTGGATTATGTCTAGTCAACTTGCGAAGGGAAGAAAGCATGATGCGCAACGTATCGCCAGTTTCAACAGCAATCAACGTTTCTTTTGCATGCTGCTCGATTTCATTGAAAGCTTCTTGAACGAAGATTTCAGTGTAAAGCACTTTTTGTTGGTTCTTTTCTAGACCTGTAGTCGCGATTGCTTTTTCCGTACGTAGCACCACTGATTCAGCAGCATAGGCAAGAGATACGATATCAGCAATATTTGAAAGGATTTCTTGTTCTTGATCAAGTTTTTTACCGAATTTTTGTGCAGCAAGACCTGCAGCCAGGATGCCAATTTTCTTAGCATTTCTAACCAGCATTTTTTCTTGTGCCAACGGCTCATCGCCTGGCTCTTCCGGCATCATCATCATTAACTCTTCTTGTAAGCCTTGTGCTTTTTGAAGAAGAGGAAGTTCACCTTTAAGTGCCTTTTTCAGGAATGTGCCTGGAACGAGCAAGCGGTTGATCTCATTTGTCCCTTCAAAGATGCGGTTAATACGAGAATCACGGTACGCTTTCTCAATTTCATATTCTTGCATGAAGCCATACCCACCATGAAGCTGAACCCCTTCATCAGTTACATAATCCAACACTTCCGAAGCGAAGAATTTATTCAATGAACACTCGATTGCGTATTCAGCAACGGCTGCGGCCATCGATTTACCGTCTTTTACTTGCTCATCAGTCAGTTTGCTTTGTCTTTGGTCATAAAGGCCGACCGTACGATAAACAGAGCTTTCCGCGGCATAGATTTTAGAAGCCATCGTCGCTAATTTTTCTTTTGTTAGGTTGAAATCAGAAATTTTCGTTTTGAACTGCTGACGCTGATTTGTATAAGCAGCTGTAAGTTCAAGAGCACGTTTTGAACCGCCTACTGCACCGACACCCAATTTATAACGTCCGATGTTCAAGATATTGAAGGCAATGACATGGCCTTTACCCGCGACACCTAGAAGGTTCTCAACCGGAACGGCTACATCTTCAAGGATCAATGTACGTGTAGAAGAACTCTTAATGCCCATTTTCTTTTCTTCGGCACCTGTAGATACACCAGGATATTCACGTTCTACGATGAAAGCGGAAAACTGTTCGCCATCGATTTTTGCGTAAACACAGAATACATCTGCAAATCCTGCATTCGTGATCCATTGTTTTTCTCCATTTAAAATATAATGAGTGCCTTCTGCATTCAATTTTGCCGTTGCTTTCGCACCCAACGCATCAGATCCCGAGCTCGGTTCAGTTAAAGCATATGCCGCAATTTTTTCACCTGTTGCAAGTAGTGGAAGGTATTTTTGTTTTTGCTCTTCATTACCGAATAATACGATTGGTAAAGAGCCGATTCCTACGTGCGCACCGTGCGTAATTCCGAATCCGCCAGCAAGTGCCATTTTTTCCGTAATTAATGCAGAGCTGATTTTATCAAGGCCAAGACCGCTATATTCTTCTGGTACGTCAGCGCCTAGTAAGCCAATTTCCCCAGCATGCTTCAGCAATTTTACAGAACGGTCAAATTCATGGTTTTCTAAGTGTTCAACTTGCGGAAGGACCTCGTTCACTACGAAATCTTCAGAAGTTTTGGCAATCATTTTGTGCTCATCAGAATAATCCTCTGGTGTAAACACTTGATCATACGTAATATCTTCGACTAAAAATGCTCCACCTTTAATCAAGTTTTCTGTTGTTGGATTGGACATAAAAATTCCTCCTATATGGTAAGTTTCATTATCGTAAGTTTCATTGAAGGCCGGATACAGTGATTACACCTGCATCCGGATAAAAGGTTCTATGCTAATAATTCGAATACTCCGGCAGCACCCATACCGCCGCCGATACACATGGTGACGACTCCGAATTGTTGGTTTCTGCGTTTCATCTCATGAAGCAGGCTTAGGGTCAATTTGGCACCCGAACAGCCAAGTGGATGACCAAGGGCGATGGCCCCTCCATTGACGTTGACAATCTCTTCGTTCAAGCCAAGCTCCCGGATGATTTGAATGGATTGAGAAGCGAACGCCTCATTCAATTCAAACAAACCAATATCAGATAGCTCAAGCCCTGCAAGTTTTAATGCTTTAGGAATCGCAGCGATTGGGCCGATCCCCATGATTTCAGGCGGAACTCCCGCTACCGCAAAGGAACGGAACTTACCAATTGGCTTCATGCCTAAAGAGGAAGCTTTCTCTCCCTCCATCACCATGACGGCAGCAGCTCCATCACTTGTTTGCGATGAATTTCCTGCGGTAACGGATCCAGTTACAGAAAATGCCGGTCTTAGCTTTTTAAGGACTTCGACTGTCGTCCCCTCACGGACGCCTTCATCTTGAGTGAATTGAAATTTCTTTTCCTGCAGTTTCAAATCCGGACCTACAGAACGGAGAGTTACGTCTACCGGAACGATTTCATCAGAGAATTTCCCTTCTGCAATGGCCTTCGCCGCTCTTTGATGGCTGCGTACAGCAAATGCATCTTGGTCATCACGGGAAATCCCATATTTATTCGCTACAGCTTCGGCTGTGTGCCCCATACCCATGTAATACTCAGGCGCCGTTTCAGCAAGATGTGCGTTCGGACGGGTAACATGGCCCATCATAGGCACTAGACTCATAGATTCTGCGCCACCTGCGATGACCGTATCGCTTTGGCCGAGCATGATTCGTTCCGCTCCATATGCAATGCTTTGCAAACCACTCGAACAGTAACGATTGATGGTAATGGCCGGCACCGTGTATGGCAAGCCAGCCAATGCTCCGATATTCCTTGCCATATTCAGGCCTTGCTCTGCCTCTGGCATCGCACAGCCGATGATCAAATCATCGATATTGCCTTCATAATTTCCAGCACGCTTCAACGTTTCCTTTACAACAAGAGCCCCTAAATCATCTGGACGAACGTTAGCAAGAGAACCTTTTTTTGCTCTTCCTACCGGAGTCCTTGCTCCAGCTACTATTACTGCTTCTTTCATGAGGATCCCCCTTACTTCATTTTTAAGCTATCAACCTATTGAACTTTAGTTATTTGACTCTATCTTTGGACGATCAATTAGTTACGAAGTGGTTTTCCCTTAACAAGCATGTGTTGCATCCTTTGTTGTGATTTCGGTGTTGAAATCAATTTTAAGAATGCTTGTTTTTCTAGGTCCAGGATATATTGTTCATCTACTTCTGTACCGAATGGAAGTTTCCCACCAGCCAGGACATACGCAAGCTCTTTAGCGATGACTAGGTCATGCTCGGAGAGGAAGCCTGAAAGACGCATCGCTTCTGCCCCTAAAAGAAGTGCGGCATAACCGGTCTCACCAACCACAGGGATTTTCGTGCGGGTTGGTGCTGTGTAACCTTGGTCATACATCGAAATGACTGACTGCTTCGCATCATATAACTGATGGTCGGAATTCACACTGATTCGATCGGAAGCACCAAGGAAATTATTTTCCCGCGCCTCTTCGGCAGAAGTAGAAACCTTAGCCATGGCAACCGTTTCAAATACCCGATTCGCTACCTTCTGCAAATCAAAGTCGACGCCTTTTGGCATGCTCTTCAATGTTTTCACATAAAGTTCTTTGGTTCCGCCACCACCAGGTATTAAGCCAACGCCAGCTTCCACTAGACCCATATACGTTTCCGTAGTCGCCTGAATGCGTGCGGCAGGAAGGGAAACTTCTGCACCTCCGCCAAGCGTCATATTGAATGGCGCTACGACAACAGGGACCGCACTATATTTAATTTTCAACATCGCTTTTTGGAATTGGCTGATCACCATATCCAATTCGAATATATTGTCATCCTGGGCTTCCATCAACATCATGGCGATATTGGCACCTACACAGAAGTTTTTGCCTTGGTTTCCAATGACCAAGCCTTTATAATTTGCTTCAGCCTCATCAACAGCCGCATTGATCATCTGCATGATATCAAGACCAATTGCATTGTTCGGTGACGTGAACTCAAGAAGTACGACACCGTCGCCAATATCAATCAAACTTGCACCACTGTTTTTCTTGATTACGCCTTTTTGCTTCTTGATCGCTTTCAGGTTGATCACCTTTGGATTCTCAAGAAGTTCCTTATATTCACCATTGTGATAGTAGGAAACTACACCATTTTCTTCTTTATAGAATGAAGTGATGCCTTTTTCCAGCATTTCCTTCACCCATTGAGGAACAGTGACACCTTCTTGTTCTAAGCGTGCTACTGATTTTTCGACACCAATTGCGTCCCACGTTTCGAAAGGTCCTGTAGACCAACCGAAGCCCCATTTCATTGCCTGGTCAATTGCCACAATATCGTCAGCAATGTCTCCTAGCAGTTGTGCAGAATACACAAGGGCTGGATTCAACACATTCCAAAGCAGGAGGCCAGCACGGTCATCACTATAAACAAGCGCTTTCATTTTATTAGAAAGACCTTTTGCCTGTTTCGCCATTTCTATAGAAGGCGTTTTCAGTTTTTTCCGTGGTTCGTATTCAAGTGTTTCAGGGTTCAGCTCAAGGATTTCCTTGCCTTTTTTCAGGAAAAATCCTTGTCCGGATTTACTTCCAAGCCAACCGTTTTCAAGCATTTTATTCATGAAGTCAGGAATGCGGAAAACTTCCTTTTCCTCTCCTTCAACCTGGTCATATACGTTCTTCGCAACATGTGCAAAAGTATCAAGACCAACTACATCAAGCGTACGGAATGTTGCGCTCGTCGCCCTGCCAATCAATGGACCTGTTACAGAATCCACTTCACCCACGCTGTACCCGCCTTTTTGCATTTCACGAAGGGTAACTAGCAGCCCATACGTACCGATGCGGTTGGCGATGAAATTCGGTGTATCTTTGGCTTCGACCACTCCTTTACCAAGAACGTCTTCACCAAATTGCTTCATATATTCAAGCACTTCAGGAGCAGTGGCTTTCGTAGGAATGACTTCCAAAAGTTTCAAATAGCGTGGAGGGTTGAAAAAGTGAGTTCCCAAGAAATGCTTTTGGAAATCTTCAGAACGTCCCTCGGCCATCGCCTCAATTGATATACCTGATGTATTGGAAGAAATGATGCTGCCCGATTTACGGTATTTATCAACCTGAGCAAACACACTCTGCTTCACATCAAGTCTCTCCACGACCACTTCAATTACCCAATCTACTTCATTTAAACGGCTTATATCATCTTCCAGGTTCCCCGCTTCAATCAAGGCCAGATTGCCTTTTGCTGATAACGGAGCTGGTTTTTGTTTTAGAAGTTTAGTAATCGCAGTCTGACTAATGCGGTTACGTACTTGTTTATTTTCTAATGTAAGACCTTTTTTCTTCTCGTCCTCCGTGAGTTCACGAGGTACAATATCCAATAATAAAGTCGGAATGCCGATGTTAGCAAGGTGTGCAGCAATCCCTGATCCCATAACTCCTGACCCTAGAACAGCAGCCTTTCGTATTTGTCGAACCAAGTTCATATCCCCCTTACACAATGTATTGAATGAATGCTCATTCATTTTTGTCCCAAAAATTTTTTGAATATTTATTCTTATTACTAATATAGAATAAATTTGGAAATTCTGCAATGATTAAACAGGAAAAATTAAATATTTTTATCGTAAAACCCCTGGTTAGTTTTCACTCTTTAGAAGAAAATAACGAACAGGAGGTGACGTATACTCATGAAGCATAAAGATAATCCTTCCAAAGGAGCCGTAAGTGCCGCAAGCGTGAAAGGAAACGCGGGTCCTGGCGGTGAACGTAACAACGGAAAGAATAAGGTGAACAGCCAGAACAATCAATTTAAAAAATAGAGTCCAAAGTAGAGTAGCCGTCCCTTATCCGGGCCGGCTCTTACACCTGCTACCTTTTCCATATCCCCTTTAAAACGAAGGCAACATTGGCTGGCCTCTCCGCAAGGCGGCGCATGAAATATCCGTACCAATCCGTACCATATGGAACATACACCCTAACCTTATAACCCTCATCAGCTAATTCCAATTGCTTTTCATTCCGGATGCCGTATAACATTTGAAATTCGAACCGATCCGGGCTGATGCCATGTCTCTTGACGAGGTTTTTCGTGTAATCAATGATTTTATCATCATGGGTGGCGACCGCCGTATAGTTCCCATTTAGCAGATGCTTTTTAATGATTTTCTTGAAGTTTGCATCCACCTTCTCTTTTTCTGGGAAGGCGATGTCACTTGGCTCTTTATAAGCTCCTTTAACCAGTCGAAGATTCGGATGGAGGAAATTCAACTCGTCGAGATCTTTCTCCGTCCGATAAAGATATGCTTGTATAACCGTACCAAGATCATTATATTCAGCTTTTAGTTTTTTGAACACTTCTAATGTTGGCTGACAGCGCGGAAAATCTTCCATATCTAGCGTAACGAATACCCGGGCGGCTTTTGCTTCTTCTAAAATCCTTCTCATATTCTTCATGACAACATGTTCCGAGATATCCAAACCCATCGAAGTAAGTTTCAATGATAATTGGGAATCGAGACCATGCTCGGAAATGGCTCGAATCGCATCGATGCACTGGTTTGCCATCTCTTCTGCTTCCTGCTCATGATCTATGAATTCACCTAGATAGTCTATCGTCACAGATAACCCTTTCCGATTTAGTTCTGCAATGACCTTGGTCGCTTCATCCAAAGTTTCTCCGGCAACAAAGCGGGCTGCCCCAAAACGCAATCCATATCTCCGTGCAGCCTTAATTAATGGTTTATTCTTCGATAGGTAGAGAAAGAAGTTCCTCATTAGTTCCATCTGCGTTCCCTCCAAATCCCCGTTTGGAAAAATAGATGTTAGGGTTAGGCTCTTATATCCTTCATGTATATTCAGTCACTTGCTCTTCTCGAATATAAAATTAAAAACAGGGGAAATTAATCTCGTTCAGACCACAATGAAGGAGGTAAGATGATGGAACAACAAAACTCGATGAACAACCAGCAACAAACGACCGGTTTCATGAAACAGCCACCCGAAATGGTATCTGTAAAAGATAGTATGTACCTTACCGATATGCTTTCCTGGAACTTGATTGCGATTAAAAAAGCACACTTTTACGCGAAACAATGTAAAGATCCTCAAATCATAGACGCTTTAACCCGCTGTGGACAGATGCATCAACGTCATTACGACACCATCTTGTCCCACTTAAATCCAAACCAACAGCAAAACCAACAACAATTCCAGTAAAGGAGGTTTCTTGATGCCTAATCAAAACAAGGTCCAAAATCCCGAATCAACCATTGCCAAGACGCCAGAAATGAATGATCGCGATTTTACAAATGATATGTTGGCAACAGAGAAGTATTTCTGTAACTCTTATTCAGTTGCCCTCCATGAGATGAGTAACCAAGCTTTATTTCAAGATATTTTCTCGGTCTCTAAGGAAACCCAGGAAATGCAACGGGAACTTTATAACCTGATGTTCGAAAAAGGATGGTATGGCTTGGAAAAGGCACAAACTGATAGTTTAGGCCAGTCCTACCAGCAGTTCTCTGGATATAAAGATCAATTCCCATCCGGTTCAAAGCTTCAATAACTATAAAAAACGCCGGCCATGGTGAATGGCCGGCGTTTTTTATATATCCGTCGAAAACATGTACTTTTTATAATGATACCTTATGCTGAATATCAAGCCCATGGCCATCATATTCCCCATGAGCGAGCTTCCCCCGTAACTGATGAATGGAAGCGGAATTCCGGTGATCGGTAATACGCCGACCGTCATTCCGATATTTTGAAACACGTGAAACGTTAACATGCTGATGATGCCCACACAAATATATGTATAGAAATTATTCCGCGTTTCCATGCCGGTTTTTGTAATATGGTAAACCAATAAGAAGAACAAGGAGATAATGATACTGGAACCGATGAAGCCGAATTCTTCCCCGATGATACTAAAGATGAAATCCGAATGACTTTCCGGTAAATATACTTCCCTTGACCCTATGCCCTTACCTGTGGTCTGCCCCGAACCTATGGCCAGCAAGGATTTTGTCAAATGATACCCTTCCGAACTCGCATAGTTATAAGGATCCAGCCATGAATAAATACGGCCGAACTGATACGTTTTCACACCTATTTTCTCAAGCAATTCCGGATGCCAGAGGACGAAGTACATGATGGTGGAAACGGCAACGAGACCGGCTGTCACGATTGGAAGCAAGATTTTCCATGATATCCCCGAAATGAAGATCATTCCGATCATGATTGACATTAAAACAAGCGATGTACCTAAATCCGGCTGTTGCATGATCAACAGCAACGGAGCTCCCGTCACAAGCCCTATCTTAACAAGAAGCCAGAGATCGGTTTGGATGGTTTTCAACGTATTCTTGAGATGATGATTTGAAATGACATTCGCCAAGGCCAAAATGAGAAAAACCTTCATGAATTCCGAGGGCTGTATCGATCCCAGTGGCTTAATGATGAACCAACTTTTCGCACCATTACGTACGGGCGCAATGGAATCTGGCATGACAAGCAATAATAACAATAGCAATAATCCGAACCCATATGCATACCAAGATATCTTCTTCAACTGATCTGAATCCAGCGTGATGATTCCCAGAACAATCCCGACTCCAACCGCATACCAAAATATTTGTTTTATTAAGAAGTTTTCTTCGTATTGTCCAGTAGTCTGCGCACTGTATATGGCCAAACAACTACCAATACATAACAACAATAATATCGTGACCAAAGAAAAATCTATTCGCGATGAAAATTTATTTTGTTCTTCCATAATGAACTCTCCCTTAAAAAGGTTCCTGCTTCTTTAAATTACACTTACTCATTATACTTTAAACAAAGAAAATCACAACTATATCTAAGGATAGTTTGATGGCAAAAAGGCCACATGAAGTGAAAATCATGCAGCCTCTAAGTGGAATGTACTATAAATGGGTTTCCCTCGCCCTTCTTCGTTTTATAAACCTAGTGGCCACCCCGTTGATCGGTGAAAAAAGGAAAGCCAAGCCGAATAAGAAAGCGGCTGAACCAACCATGCACCCTGAGATGGAAGCATCAAGAAAAGTTGCTGAATAATACCCAATGACCGAGCTCAAGATCCCGACCCCGATGCTGACGACAATCATCCGACTTAATCGGTCCGAAAGCAAATAGGCCGTTGCCGCAGGAATAATGAGCATCCCCACCACCAAAATCGAACCGACACTATCAAACGACGCCACAGTTGTCAGCGAAACGAGACCCATCAGTAAATAGTGAAAAAGTATAACCGGTATGCCCATCGCTGCAGCAAGTGCGGGATCGAAGGAAACCAGCTTAAATTGCTTGAAGAAAAGGAAAAGTAAGAGAAGATTGATCATGAAACAACTTCCTACAATCCAAACGGCCTTTGGCCCTGCCATAACCCCACCGATTGACATCATATTCCATGGGGTATATGCAATCTCGCCATACAGGACATGATCCAGATCAAAATCGATTTGCTGTGTATATAAACTGACCAATACAATCCCTACTGCGAATAGGGAAGTGAACACGATGCCTATCGCTGCGTCGGATTGAACCCCGGATGTTTGGAATAGCTGGATTAAGAATACGGTAAGTAAACCGAGTGCTGCTGCACCAATCAGCATGGGAATCGAATCACGCGACCCCGTTATTAAAAACGCCAATACGATGCCGGGTAAAACCGAGTGACTGATTGCATCGCCAATCAAGGTCATCTTCCTTACTATTAAAAAACACCCCAGTACACTGCAGGAACTCGCTACAAGCGCCCCGACTAAGATAATCCAAAAATCGTTCATGCTGAATGGCTTCCTTTCCTTTTTTCCTGTTCATTTACATAGATCTTTTTTGCCGAAACCCTTCTCCACGTCTTGGAGATGACTCCACGTTTAGGAGCAAAAAGCATGGAAAAGAAAAACCAGACCGTGGCCGATAAAACAATCAAAGGGCCTGTTGGCAGGTTATTGACCGACGTGCTGATTAATGTCCCGGACACCCCGCTCAGCAAACCGAAAATTCCAGAGAGGATGACCATGATATGCAGCCGCTCCGTCCAGTACCTGGCGGAAACGGCTGGGGTAATCAGCAAGGATGCCATCAACACCACTCCTACCGCCTGAATGCCGATGACGACAGCCGCCACTATCAGCATCATGATGAAATAGTCGAGGAATACGACCGGCAATCCCATCCCCTTGGCAAATCCAGGATCGAAGGACAATAGCTTAAATTCCTTGAAAAATAACGTACAAGTGAAAATGAGTATAAAGGAAACGGCCATCATCATATACACATCCGACATCACCATCGATGCCGTTTGCCCGAACAGAAAAGTGTCCAGTCCGCTTTGGTTGCCATATTCACTCTGCTGGATCTGTGTCAGCAATACGATTCCCAATCCAAAGAATGAAGTCAATACGATGCCTAGTGCCGCATCCTGTTTGATTTTACTGTACCTCGTCAGTATGCTAATCAGAAAAACCGCCACTAAACCTGCGACGGCCGCTCCGATCAGAAAGAAGGAGGTCGACTTCACCCCTGTTACTATGAAAGCGACGCAAATCCCAGGCAAGGCCGCATGTGCGAGCGTGTCACCCAATAGGGATTGTTTTCTCAAGTAAGCAAAACTTCCGATGACTCCACTGCTTAAGCCAAGGAACATGGTGCCTAGCAATATCCATCTTGTGTTGGGGTCCGCAAGTATATCCAGAACGTTCATCGTGTACACCTCATTTCAATAGCAAGCCTGACTCAGCATCGGATAATATCGCTAACCGTCCTCCATATGTCTCCTGCAAAAACTCAGGAATGAAGACCTCTTCTGTCGGACCAATCTTCATCACCTTTTTATTCAGCAACATCGTCCAATCGAAATATTCCTTCACAGTCGACAAATCATGATGCACTACAAGAACTGTCTTCCCTTTTTCTTTCAGCTCCATCAATAGCTGGATGATTGCCTTTTCCGTTGCGGCATCAACGCCCACAAATGGTTCATCCATGAAATAGATGTCCGCTTCCTGCGCCAACGCCCGTGCCAGGAAAATCCGTTGCTGCTGCCCGCCGGAAAGCTGACTAATCTGACGGTCAGCATACTCAACCATCCCTACTTTTTCCAGACATTCCATCGCCTTCATTCGTTCAGCCTTCCCGGGACGCTTCAACCAGCCCAGGTGCCCGTACCTGCCCATCATCACGACATCGAGTGCATTTGTCGGGAAATCCCAGTCCACCGATTCTCGCTGTGGTACATAACCGATACTCTTCCTCATGGATTTATAAGAAGCACCATGGATCGTGACTTTCCCGGCTAGTCTTGGAACCAATTCAAGAATCCCCTTGATCAAGGTGGATTTCCCCGCCCCATTCGGACCGATGATACCAATCAGATTCCCTTCCGGAACCTCGAATGTAACATCTTCGACCACCGGCTTTTTATGATAAGCTATCGTCAGATTCTCGACTTTCAACGCATAATTCATCCCATTTCCTCCTATTTTAATGCCTTCACGATCGTATCGGTATTATGCCGGACCATTCCGATATAGGTTCCTTCTTCCGTGCCTTTTTCCCCCATTGCATCCGAGAACAGCTCGCCGCCTATTTCCACGCTATGGCCTTGCTTTTCAGCTCCCTGAATGACCGCTTCGATAGCCTTTTTCGGTACGCTTGATTCCACGAAAATGGCTTTGATTTCATTTTCCACAAGATATTCACGCATATCCGTTACATCCTTCGAACCATATTCCGATAGAGTATTCATCCCCTGAAGCCCTCTCACTTCCAATCCATATGATTTGCCGTAATACCCAAAAGCATCATGTGCCGTGACGAGGACCCGCTGATTCTCCGGAATCTTATTTATCTCCTCATGGACATATTCATCAAGTTCCTTCAACTGGATAACATAGGCTTCATAATTTTCTAGATAACTAGCTTCATGGTCCGGGTCATTTGCAATCAGCTCTTCCTTCACGGCTTCCGCTGCCACCATCCAAAGCTTTACATCAAACCAGACATGCGGGTCATGTTCCGTTTCACTGACCTTATGAAGCTGATCCCCCGTAAAGTCTTTCGTCACCGCAATCGTCGGTTTCTCCTTACTCATCATTTCAAAGATATCCGTCATTTTCCCTTCAAGGTGCACACCGTTATAAAAAATCATGTCAGCTGAATCAAGTGTTTTCACGTCCCCCTGCGTTGCCTTATATAGGTGGGGGTCGACTCCCGGCCCCATTAAACTTGTGACCTTCACATGTTCACCGCCGATATTCTCGACCAAGTCCCCAATCATCCCCGTCGTAGCTACTACATTCAGCTTTCCTTGAACGTGATTCGATGGTTCATTGCTACATCCTGATATCATGACCACTGCCATAAGCAAGCTTCCAACCCATTTCAAAAACTTCATGTATTCCCCTCCATTTTATAGCCCTATATAAAAAAGTTTACCAAGGGCAAGATTTAGGCCAAAAAAAATCCGTTATATTTTGTCCTACGCGCTAGAATGTTTCCTCTATACAACTTATTTTATACTATACACAATTATTCGTAAAAAGTGCAAATTTTTAAATGTTGGACTGAAGAAATTTAATGCAGGAAAATATATACAAAACAACTTTTGTAAAGTATACTTTACGTACAGTGAGCTTTACATTAAAGAAAGGAGCCGGAGGGGTTGAAAAACAAATTACGGGATTTGCGCAAGTCTCATCAACTTACACAAGAAAAGCTATCCGAACTAACGGGCGTATCCCGGCAGACGATTATTTCTATAGAATCCGGAAGATTCGATCCATCCATCAAGCTTGCTTACAAACTGGCAAAAGTGTTCGATTTGACCATTGAGGATATATTTCTATTTGAGGAGGAGGAAATGTAATGGATTTTAACTGGTGGGCTTTTTTAGGAAGTACCCTTGGCATCATCGGAGGGCTGGCTGGATTAAGGGGAGGTCGCCGTGCCGCTGCCAAGCGACGGGGATTGGATGAACGATTTGACCTCATCCGAACTAAAGCACGGGCAACCAGCTGGTTTTTCACCCTTTTTGGGATCTATATCTTTTTCTTCTTATTATTTTTTGGCGTAAAACTCTCTGTTGCCCCTGTTCTAGGTATTCTCTTACTTCTTCATCTCGGGTCATGGGCGATTTCCGTTTTTTATTATGAAGCAAAGCTTTAAATCATTTTTTTGCTTCGAATTTTACTGCTAGATAAGCTAACCCCAACTCAATCCCGCAAAGCACGATCAAACAAAGCAAAGTCGTTAACATCTTCATCCCTCCTTCAAGACTTTTATTAATCTTAAAGGATGAAACCCATACCAGAACAAGTCCCAGCATGAAGGCATTTCCCCTTTATGCTTTCGTTCTCTTGCTCTGAAATGGGTTTCATAGGGTAGACTGTAAAAAACGAAAAATGGTGATCTAATGACGAACATAAAAAAAATCGCTGAATATGCAGGTGTATCGATTACGACCGTATCTCGCGTGATGAATAACCATCCTTATGTAAGTGAGGAAAAGAGAAAGAGTGTACTAAAGGCCATCGAGCAATTGAACTATACGAGAAATATCAACGCCATCCATCTTTCGAAAGGCAAGACTCATCTGATTGGCGTCATCATTCCATACACCAATCACCCCTATTACGGAGCAATCATCCAGGGAATTAATAAACAAGCAAATGTCCTTGGTTACCATATTGTCATCTTCCAAACACAATATGAAAGAGAGAAAGAAATCCAAGCACTGAAAATGTTACAAATGAAGCAACTCGATGGCATCATCGTCTGTTCTAGAATCTCAGAAATGAAAGTGCTCTTGGAGTATCATGTCTACGGTCCGATTATCTTATGTGAAGATACATCGCAGTCAGAATTTTCTTCGATCAGCATCGACCATTATGCCGCCTTTTCCTCAGCCCTCGACTACTTGGTAAACAAGGGATATAAGAAAATAGGCTATAGCCTTGGGCGAAAAAAGAGCAGGAATAGTTCACTTCGGATAAAAGCGTTTCAAGATAGCATGAAAAAACATCATTTTATCAGTAAAGAGGAATGGCTCTTTGAAGGCAGTTACTATATCAAAGACGGAGAAAGGGCCTTTCAAGAATGGGTCGCCATGCAGGATAAGCCGGAGGCCATCATTATAACGAACGATGATACGGCAGCTGGCTTCATCATTTCCGCCCAAAAAGCGGGAGTGAAGATACCTGAAGACGTCGCTATCCTCGGTTTCAATAACGATAGTATCAGCGAAATGCTGGACATCTCGACCATATCCCTGCCCTTGGATTCGATTGGGAGAATGGCTGTTGACCTTTTTGAAGATCCCGCCACGATCAAACATGTAAAGCTAGGTTTCAGCCTTATAACGCGAAAAAGTGTATAATAGTCAGAATTATTTGATTTTATTATTCACCTATATTATCCATTTGAGCGCGAAATGGTTTGATTCATGTCTAATTAGGGAAAAAGATACTTGAAAAATAAACATTGCGCTCTCTAGAGGAATATTTTATAATTTTAATATAGCAAATTTCACTCGGTGACTCACCAACTGTATGTCACCATTTAAAATTCGCGTTATTAACAGTACGAATTGAATACTTCCTCATTTACCGATGAGTTAGAGGCTGCGGCTTATAAAAGTAACACGGACGAGATTCAGGAAAGTTGACGACTCCGTATGAAAGGATAAGTTGCCGAAGTGTAGAAATATTCCTTGTATTTCTGGGCTGGCGATGTTTTCGAACAGGAACATCACTGTCACGTTTTCATAAAACGTGGGGAGCTATCTTCGGAAGGATTAAACGGGTATCTATATACAGCCGTCGATCTTTTTCGACTGCTGTTTTTTTTATATTCCGTCCCCTTCCCATAAAAAGGAGTGTAACATCAATTGAAAAATCAACAACAAAATTCAAATCCTACTGAACTGAAAAGGAGTCTGAAAGCTAGGCACCTTATGATGATATCTCTAGGTGGAACAATCGGCACCGGACTATTTTTAGCGAGTGGTGGTGCCATTCATACGGCTGGCCCCGGTGGTGCATTAGTTGCTTATGCGGTAATTGGCGCCATGGTTTTTTATTTAATGACAAGCCTTGCCGAGATGGCTGCTTATATGCCAGTTGCCGGTTCGTTCCGCGTTTATGCATCCAAATTCGTCGATCCCTCTTTCGGTTTTGCGATTGGGTGGAATTATTGGTATAACTGGGCCATCACAATAGCAGCTGAATTGGCGGCCGTTGTCCTGATCATGAAATTTTGGTTCCCGGATACTCCATCATTCATTTGGAGTGCCGTTGCATTACTCATCATGTTCTTAATTAACTATATGTCCGTTAAGGGCTTTGGCGAAGCCGAATATTGGTTTGCAATGATTAAAATCGTGACCGTCATTATCTTCTTAATTACTGGTTTTTTAATCATTTTTGGCATCATGGGCGGAAATGATCCGATTGGTTTTTCTAATTTCACCATGGGTGATGGGCCATTTAATGGAGGCTTCTTTACCATTCTAGGAGTCTTCATGGCAGCTGGCTTCTCCTTCCAAGGAACGGAATTGCTTGGAGTAACCGCTGGAGAAAGTGAAGATCCTGAGAAAAACATCCCTAGGGCGATCAAATCCGTTTTTTGGCGCATTATCTTATTCTATATCCTAGCAATCTTTGTCATAGGAATGATCATTCCTTTCACGGATGCACGTTTACTAAGTGAAGATGTTGCCGTCAGTCCATTTACGCTGGTTTTTGAACGCGCAGGCCTTGCCTTTGCCGCTGCTGTCATGAACGCAGTCATTTTAACATCCGTACTTTCAGCTGGTAACTCTGGCATGTATGCCTCAACCCGTATGCTATGGGATTTAGCACGTGACGGAAAAGCACCGAAGTTCCTTGGCAAGCTTGATAAAAGAGGCGTACCTGTAAATGCTCTTATCGTGACTTCTTTAGTCGGATGTCTTGCTTTCTTGGCTTCCTTCTTCGGGGATGGAGTCGTGTATATTTGGTTACTGAACGCTTCCGGTATGGCTGGTTTCGTCACATGGGTCGGGATTGCCCTTGCCCACTATCGATTCCGAAAAGCTTATATCGCTCAAGGTCTGGATTTAAATGACCTCCCATACCGTTCAAGAACCTTTCCGTTCGGTCCGGTTTTTGCGCTTGTCCTTTGCCTCTTCATCATCCTTGGACAAGGCTATCAAGCTTTCAGCACAGACGGAATTGATTGGAACTCCATGTTTGTTTCCTACATTGGTCTTCTTTTGTTCTTCGTTCTCTGGCTCGGATATAAAATTAAACATAAATCCAAAATCATTCCCCTTGAGGAATGTGATCTAAAAGTGAAATAAAAAAAAGGACCTGAATCTCTCTTCAACAGAGAAGTTCAGGTCTTTTCTTATTTCAAAAGGTAGACACGGCATTCATATGGACGCAACGGTTCACTGGAGACCGTGTCGCTTTCCTCCTGCTCATAATTGCCGATCAACAGGGTAGCCTTTAATGAATGTAACGCCGTCGGTATCGTCAAAGTCGCTTCTTGTCCCTTAAAGTTGCATAGCACAAGCACCTTTTCCTCACCTAGCGTCCTCGTATAGGCAAAAATCTGTTCATCATCCGGACAAAGTAAATCAAAACGACCATATACGATAATGTCATGTTGTTTACGTAATTGAATGAGCTTTTTATAAAAATGAAAAATGGATTGATGATCATTATAGGCCTTCTCTGCATTGATTTCCGGGTAGTTGGCATTCACGCCGATCCATGGAGTTCCTGTCGTGAATCCCGCATTCCGTCCATCATTCCACTGCATGGGTGTTCGCGCATTATCTCGACTACGTGCATGAATGGCAGCCATCATCTTTTCTTTTGACCATCCATACGTATTCACTAATTCTTCATAGGAATTCATCGTTTCTATGTCACGATACTCTTCTATGCTTTCAAAAGCGATATTGGTCATTCCCAGCTCTTCCCCCTGGTAGATATAGGGTGTCCCCTTTAACATATGAAGACAAGCAGCAAGCATCTTCGCACTTTCCACCCGATACTCCCCATCATCTCCGAATCTTGATACAACTCTTGGCTGGTCATGGTTATTCCAGTACAAACTGTTCCAACCTACCTCTTCCAACCCATATTGCCATTTTGAGAGAATCCCTTTTAAATCGCTCAGATCCCATTTTTCATTATTCCATTTTCCTTCCGGTCCTCCCCCTATATCCATATGTTCAAATTGGAAGACCATATGTAATTCCCCACGATCCTCCCCTGTGTAGAGTACCGCGTCATCTGGTGAAACACCGGGCATTTCTCCAACTGTCATCACATCATAATCAGAAAGGACGCGTTGATTGACTTCCTGCAAGAACTCATGAATTCTGGGTCCATTCAGGAAATAGGGACTTCCATCGCCGTGCTGTTTTCCATCCAAAATGTTTCCATCCATGTATCGCTGGTCCTTCGATAGAAAGTTAATGACATCCATCCGGAATCCATCAACCCCTTTATCCAGCCACCACTTCATCATGCTATAGATTTCCTCACGAAGTTGAGGGTTCTCCCAATTCAAATCGGGCTGCTTTTGGCTAAATAAGTGTAGATAATATTCATCCGTTCCCTCATCATATTTCCATGCTGAACCTTTGAAGACAGACTCCCAATTATTCGGTTCCTTTCCATCCTTACCAGGTCTCCAAATATAGTAATCTCGCTTCGGGTCATCCACGGAGGAACGAGAAGCCAGGAACCATGGGTGTTCATCTGACGTATGATTCACTACGAGATCCATCATGATTTTCATTCCCCGTTCATGGACCGCACTTAAAAGCCGATTAAAATCATCCATCGTCCCGAATTCCGTCATGATTGACTGATAATCACTAATATCATACCCGTTATCATCATTCGGTGATTTGTATACGGGAGAAAGCCAAATTACATCCACACCAAGCTCCTGTAAGTAATCAAGCTTGAGTAAGATTCCTTTCAAGTCACCTATTCCATCTCCATTGCTATCCATAAAACTACGAGGGTACACTTGATAAACAACCGACTCTTTCCACCACGTCTTTTCCATACCTACCACTCCCTCCATAACCTTTACATAATTATACAATAATCTTTCTATTATAAAGAGTGAAACTTCAGAATATTACCAATAACATATTTTCTACACCTAAAAAAAGGCTCACCCGCTTTATCTTCAAGCTCTTCAGCTGAAAATCAATCGGACAAGCCTTGATCATGAATGGATATATGCTAGTTTAACTAGGGAAAACCCTGTGTACAAGATTCTGAAACTCATCTGTAAACCCTTCAACCGGTTTTCCACTTTTAACATCTTTCACGTATTGATCCATCCTCTTTACAAAATCGGGGTTGGTCGATACATGAACATCATTGATGGAAGTATCACTGTTTCTTACAGCACCTTCAATTTTGTTTTTCACTTCCGTGGTAAGGGAGTCTTCCCCTTTTCTGAGTACGGCACCCACATATGCATCATTATCGATCACGATAACTCTTGCTCTTTTTACTTGCTTCAATTCCTCGATTCGGTCAGCAATATTCTCAGTTACCCTCATCTGATTGTTACCTTGACCAGCGTTGTTGTTGTTGTCGTTATTATTATTATTATTATTAGTTTTAGTATCCGTTCTATCGTTCACCGTCGTAGGATTATAACCAGTTTGACTCAAATCTCTATCCTGATTGGTCCGATTCAGCCCGAGGTTTTCGTTTGCTCCTTCATTTTCATTCGCGGAACATCCTGTAATGAATAAAGCCACCATTGCGGTTGTCACTAACGCTTTGTATTTTTTCATTTTTTTCCCTCCTCACATATGGTTTCCCTTACTATTTGCAAGGAGGGAAGGAATTATTCAGAAGAAGTGATTTTCAACCCGAGAATCCCTACGACAATACAACCAACGAAGACCAGGCGTATGGCATCCCTCGGTTCGTTAAACGCAATGATGCCCACCAATACGGCGCCGACTGCTCCAATTCCCGTCCATATCGCATACGCCGTTCCCATCGGTAGCGTCTTTATTGCTGAGGACAGAAAATAAAAACTAATAATCATGCCTACAATCGTGATGACAGAAGGAAATAATTTCGTGAAGCCTTCCGTATATTTCAAACTTGTAGCCCAAACCACTTCAAATAACCCAGCAATAACGAGTTGAATCCAAGCCATCTTATTTTCCTCCAATACAGAATAAGCCCGGGAGGTCACGAACATAACCTCCCGGGCTTTTATCCCTCCGTGTACGCAGAGTTTTTCTCTGCGCGTCTCTCTCGGTCCAGTCCGGCCTTGGACCGCGGAACCCTAGAAACATTTCAATTACCTGTACTATATCATTTCGATTTAATGGGGGTCAAACGTTTCTTACCCATTTCTTCTGCTCGTCATTGTCCTTTTTTCGCCTTTAATAGTATGCCAGATATTCTTAAATGGTTGTGGTGTTTGTTTCGCGGCATCCACCGTATACTGAACCGCTTCTTTTTTATATTGAACATCTTCTGTGATTTCCTGCTGTGTCTCCGCAAGATGATCCGTCTCCGACTTAATCTGATCTGTTTTCGCCTGCATGCGCGCAACAGTTTCATTTACATTATCAATGGTTGGTTTAGAATCCTTAAATGTCTTAAAAGCAAAAAATGCTAAATAAATAATCGAACCAATAAAGAGGGCCAGACTAATATATACAATGATCACGTATCGTTTCCTCCTTCTTCTTCTCTTCTTTCCACTACTATACCCATTATACCCGCTAGAAAACAGTACACATGTAATTTCTCATAAGCCTGGGTTTAACAAAGCGAAGCAGAAACACCGAATGATGCAATCCCCGGTAGACCCGCTTCGTCCATTGGTCTCTTTTCAGAAAAGACTATGGGCTTCGCTTCATCCGTTTATCAAGCCAACTCTTGCTATAGATTTGATGTAAAACATGCTACTATAAGAGTAGATACCATCGGAAAGGGGCCCCATTATGGATACGCGATCACTTATTTTACTTGGATTACTTATGGCCCAGAGTCAACATGGCTACCAAATTAATGAATTCATAGAAAGAAACTTAAGTACCATTACAGATATGAAGAAGCCAACCGCTTATGCAACATTAGATAAATTAAGTAAACAAGGCTACATTGAGGTACACACTGAGCAAGAAGGCAACAGACCACCTCGTAAAGTGTATTCCATTAATGAAAAGGGAAAACAATATTTCTACGAGCTGCTCATTCAAAACCTCTCCTCTGCGGAAAGTGTAAAGTTCAGCGGGGATATCGGCCTGATGTTCATTGATCACCTCCCCTTGGAAAATGTCATTCCAGCTCTTGAAAACAAGCTCACAGAGAATGCGAAACTGATTACCGTGTTAAAAAAGACTCCCGTACACGGTTCAGGACATGGCGTCGATTTTGCCGTAGCTCATAAGATTGCCATGCTTGAAGCAGAAACGGAATTCATCAAAAACACCGTACTCACACTTAAGGATCAGCTGAAAGAACTGAAAAGTACATGATAGTCTAAACCCTTGCCAAGTAGCGTGCACTTCCTACTCGGTGGGGTTTTTTGTTTGCATGGAATTTCTATTTGACTATTAATACAGACGGTACTATACTTTAGGAGTAATAGTCATAACTGACTAATCACTATAAAACTAAAGAGGTGTTACGATGTATCTTGCACTAAAGGAACTCAAGCACGGAAAATTCCGATTCATGATGATAGGTATCATCCTAGTGCTCATATCTTGGCTAGTCTTCATCCTTTCAGGACTTGGCAATGGACTTTCTACATTAAGTGCCGCATCCTTCAAGAATATGGATGCCGATTATGTAGTCTTTGAAGAAGGATCCCGAAACTCGATGACACGGTCCATGTTTAGTGGAGATCTTGCAGATGAACTAAAGGAATTCCCGGAAGTCAAAGCTGTATCTCCCATGGGACATTCAATGGCAACTGTTTTAAAAGGGGATACTGACGCAACGGAGGAAAAAACGGATATCGCCTTGCTTGCGATAGAACCCGGTAGCTTCCTGGAGCCTGAAATCATCGAAGGACATGCTCTATCTAAAGATCGTCCCAAAGATGTTGTCGTAAATGATTCATTCAAGGAAGAAGGCTTTAAGCTTGGCGATACCTTGGAATTGGAAGGAACGACAGAGAAAGTTACGATTGTTGGATTTACAGAAAATCAAACATACAACCATGTGACATCCGTCTTTACAACACTTGATAAGTGGCGGAGCATTCACTATGCAGCTCCTGGTTCCGATAATGGAGTCAATGAACCTGTTAACGCCATTATGCTTCAAGGCAAAGATATTGACGTTGATTCCATAAATAAAGAATTCAAGGGTTATGATATCGTTACTAAATCCCAAGCGGTTCAAGGTATGCCAGGTTACGTGGAAGAAAATGGGACAATCGTTATGATGCTTGTCTTCCTTCTTGCGATTTCAGCTTTCGTCCTAGGTGTATTCTTCTATGTACTAACGCTACAAAAATCCAACCAATTTGGCATCATGAAAGCGATTGGAGCAAGCAATGGGTTCCTTGGTAAAGCGATTGTTTCCCAAGTGTTCCTATTATCACTTATCAGTATAATCGTAGGTATCCTCTTAACATATGGTACGGCACTTATCTTACCAGCAGGCATGCCATTTGAACTGGATACGAAGTTAGTGATTATCTACAGCATAATTTTACTTATCATATCCGTTGTAAGTTCATGGATTTCAGTTCGTAAAATCACGAAAATCGATCCATTGCAAGCTATTGGGAGGGCAGAATAATGACTGGATTACAACTTGAACATGTATCGAAATTTTACGAAGAGGGTGGCCATAAGATAGCGGCCCTTCAAGATGTTTCTTTATCCGTCGAACAAGGGGAATTTGTGGCCGTCATTGGCCCATCCGGTTCTGGTAAAAGTACCTTCCTTTCCATAGCAGGAGCCCTCCTTCAAGCTTCTGCAGGTGCAGTCAGCCTGAATGGTAAGGATCTAGGTGGCCTCAATGCGAAAGAACTGGCCAATGTCCGTTTGAACGATATCGGTTTTATCTTACAAACATCGAACCTCATACCGTATTTAACGGTACTTGACCAATTACTTGTCGTGAAAAAAATGGCAGGCAAGATCACAAAGCAAGATAAAGCATTTGCTAAAAGTCTACTCACTGACTTAGGTCTAGGAAGTAAAATGAGTAAGTTTCCAAACGAGTTATCAGGTGGAGAACGCCAGCGGACAGCCATCGCCAGAGCCTTCATGAACCAACCCAATATCATACTTGCAGATGAACCAACTGCAAGCCTTGATTCCAAACGAGGACATGAAGTCGTCCAACTTATCGCCAAAGAAGTTAAGTCACGGAAGAAAGCAGCCATCATGGTAACCCATGATGAACGCATGCTACAATATTGCGATAAAGTGTATAAGATGGAAGACGGTCAATTATCACTCGTCTCCAACTGATATATAAAGCCCATCCTTGTATAAGGATGGGCTTTACTAATGGAATAATGTGAGCAGGTCGACTAGCGAAATCCTCTGGGACCTAGCCGGATTTAGTTATCAGAAAATTAAAATAACATGTATAATGAAGGTGTCTTTTTAAAATGAGGAGGATGAAGAATATGGATCATTTAATTCAACAATTCAAAGAGATTCCTACCACGGCCATTTCAGATGCAATGGAGGGCATGAACAACGTAGATTCAGGCATTAAGCCCTTAAAGGAAGGGTATAGGTTTGCCGGCCGGGCATATACGGTTCAATTACCCGTTGGTGATAACTCAGCCGTGTTAAAAGCAATCGGCGAGGCACGTCCAGGGGATATATTGGTGGTCGACAGTAAAGGAGATACATACCGGGCCATTGCTGGTGACTTCGTCATTGGCATGATGAAGACGATGCAAATTGGGGCACTCGTGGTTGATGGAGTGATACGTGATCTCGGTGCTATTAAGGAACTTGATTTTCCTGTATTCAGCAAAGGCACCACCGTTGCCTCAAGTGGAAAATATGGAGTGGGAGAGACCAATTTGCCCATTTCCTGTGGTGGAGTCACCGTAAACCCAGGGGACTTGGTTATTGGGGACATGGATGGAGTAGTCGTCGTCCCTCAGTCAAAAGGTGAGGAAATTTTAAAAAAGGCAAAAGATAAACTACTTAAAGATGAACAGCGTGCCGAAAAATACGCCGGAAATCCCGAAGAAATCAAAAAGTACATTGCCATGATGACTTCAAAGTCTTAACGTACCTAAAAAAAAGCAGGGTGGGAAGCATTTGCTTCCCATCCTGCTTTCTTTCATTATTATTTATTATCCGGATCAACCTGGTTCGATTCATCTTCTTTGTACGTATAATCGTAATCTGCTGGATCGATTGGTTCAAAGCCCTTCGGTGAATAGAAACGAAGCAAGTCACCATTCACGACTTTGTCGGACAAATTGAGCATGGTCTCCACTCTCGATTTAGAGTTGAGGATGTCTTCATTTTCCTCGACCAATTCCCCAGTTTTCGAATCATAGTATTTTCCTTTGATAGAAGTAACTTCTGGCGATACGAAGTCTCCATTCCGGAAAGGTACAATTTCATTATGATCTTTTGACAATAGATCTGAACCGAATTGTACATAATCATTGGATTCTATTCCGAGTAAATGAAGCATGGTTGGAAGAAGATCGATTTGACCTCCGTATTGGTGCATTTCCCCACCTTCAACACCTGGAACGTGAATCAATAATGGTACACGTTGTAGCTGAGCATTTTCAAACGTGCCCACTTCTTTATCAAGCACTTTTGACATCGCATCTGTATGATTTTCCGAGATACCGTAATGATCACCATACATGATGATGACAGAGTTATCATACAAACCTGATTCCTTCAGATAATCGAAGAATTCTTTAAGGGCTTCGTCAGCATAGCGAGCTGTCTGGAAATAACTATCAACCGATGCATCCCCTGTTGTATGTTTTTCGATTGTTGTTTTCTCTTGGTCCATGGCATAAGGGAAATGATGGGATACAGTTATGAACTTTGTATAGAAAGGCTGTTGAAGCGTTTCTAACATAGGAATCGATTCTTTAAAGAAAGGCTTATCCATTAATCCATAACTCAACACTTCATCTTTGTTGTCCATATTGTAATGTGCGGCATCAAAGAAATTATCGAATCCAAGTGACTTATACATCTTATCCCGGTTCCAGAAGGATTTATAGTTACCATGGAACACGGCGGAAGTGTATCCATTTTGTCCTAGGATAGCTGGTGCTGCTTGATACGTATTTTGCGATTGAGTAGTGAATGCTGCTCCCTGTGGTAAACCGAACAATGAATTCTCAAGCATGAATTCAGCATCCGCTGTCTTTCCTTGACCAACCTGATGGAAGAAGTTATCAAAATACATGAAGTCCGACTCATTATGTGCAAGTGAATTTAGAAAAGGAGTAACCTCTTCTCCATTCAACTTATAGTCGATCAAGAAATTCTGCATTGATTCTAAATGCAAGTAAATAACGTTCTTGCCTTTTGCTTTACCGAAGTATTCCGGATTCGGCTCTGCACTTGTCGCTTTTGTATAGTTGACGACTTCTGCAATATCCGTGCTGTTGGCCGTTGCACGCTGAGCGTACGTTTTAGTGTTTTGAACGGCATCGTATACAGTATAGTTGAACATGCCAAGATACTTAACAATGTAGTTCCGATCAAATGTTCTTGATAATAATTGGGGGCGGTCTTTTTCAGCCAGTCCCAAATTGATAGCGAAAATCACAAGTCCAGTAAGGTAGACCAATGCTATTGTACGACGTTTAACTTTAACGTTTTCCAATTTAACGTCTTTGAATTTATATAGAACCATTAAAAGAACCGTATCTAGGAAATAAAATACGTCATAAGATTTAAATAATGCTAAAACACTCGGTCCCAAATCTCCGGCATTTTGCACTTGCGTCAAGGTTGGTAGTGTAATGAAATCCGTAAAGGAACGGTAATACACAATATTAAAGAATAACCATAAGGACATCAATAGGTTTAACCTGATAACCCATTTGAACGACTTTTTACCTCTCACCAATAATGCCAAGCCGAAAAACAAGATAGCTGAGCTAACTGGGTTAATGAAAAGTAAGAACTGTTGTAATCCATTCTCTAGGCCTAAATTGAATTCCATTCGATAACCAATGTAGGTTTTTATCCAAAACAAGACTATAGCAACAACAAAAAAGCCTAGTATGTTATTTATAAATAAATGCTGGCCTTTTTTCAAGAAATTTTTCATGCTTTCACCTCTATTAAACTAGTGGTATATAGTAAACTTTTACTTTCTTACAGAAGACGGAAATTCGCAAACCTTATGATAGCACTCTTTTGCTTCTATAGTCAAGAATGCACAAAACTTTCAAATGTCACGTGTTTTTTCTCGTCTGTCATTATTCCCCATCCAAAAAAGTTTCAATACCTATACCTTTAAATATATAGGAAGCTCCTGTTATATTCCAATAAATATAACCCATGTTTCCTGGCAACGACGAATGATATTTCCATCCCGATTTCAAATCTCCTAAGCCTTTACCATTATAAACGACTCCTTACGAAAAGACCACAACTTTACAAAATATGTAAACAGCTTTTCGGAAATTATCGGAAAATTCATCGTTTTATTTTGTCATCCCTTTACTATAATTCCTTTTTTTCTTGTCCGATCATTCGACATCTTGAAACCAACTGTAGTTTTCGCCCAATGAAGATCCAAAACCCTTTCTCCTCCCCCCACTTCGTAACGGTTTGAGATGGCTCATACGATTATGAGCGGGCTAATGTTATCCACAAGATATCGTCTTCTATCGACACCATTCTCCTTCTTTCCTGGTTCTCCAATTTCCCTTAAGACATTCCTTAATATATACGGATTGTCCTCGAAAATGATTCATTCTCCATAAAAAAATAATTTTGTAACCTGCATGAGATTTTTTTCATTTCGATTTATTGTAAGATACACACCATCTTACTCGTTTTCATGAGCACTCCGTGAGGAGCATTATAATAGGAAGAAAAATAATTTTACGCACTCTGTTTCGTTGATTTCTTAAAGGTATGTTTCCACCTCTGCGATTGTGTTAGCCAATAAAAAAATGCCTGTTCTCACATAAAGTGGGAACAGGCATTTCGGGATTCATGAATTACTTAAGGCCTTCAGAGATTTCATTAACCATTTCATTAACGGATTCTAATCCGCCACCTGATAAGTACCAGTAGTTAGGGTCAAGATAAACGATGTGGCCATCTTTATAAGCGTTTGTGTTCTTCACAATGTCATTTTCAACAGTTTCTTTCGCAGCAGCACCATCACCCACTACAGCATCTCTATCGATAACGAAAAGGTAGTCCGGGTTTTTTTCAGCAATATATTCGAAAGAAATGCTTTGACCGTGTGTTGATACTTCTAATTTATCGTCTACAGCAGGAACGCCGAATACATCATGGATGATACCGAATCTTGAGTTAAGACCATATGCACTTACTTTTCCACCATTAGCAAGAACGATTAAACCTTTTTTATCAGCAGGAACTTTTCCCTTCAAAGCATCAATATTTTCTTCAACGCTTGCAAGTTCTTTAGCTGCTTGGTCTTCTTTACCAAAGATCTTACCTAAAAGTGTAACGTTTTCTTCAAATGATTCCATATATTTTGTAGTATCCACACCAACGAATACAGTTGGGGCGATTTCACTTAATTCTTCATATGCTTCTGATTGACGACCTGAGATCAGAATAAGGTCAGGAGCCATTTCGTTGATTTTTTCGAAGTCAGGTTCTTTCAAGCCACCTACATTTTCAGTGCTTTCCTTGTAGTCAGAAAGGTATTTAGGAAGGCTATCTTGAGGAACACCCGCTACCTCTACGTCTAATTTATCCAGAGTATCAAGGGCACCCATATCGAATACAACAACTTTTTCAGGGTTCGTTTTAACTTTTGTTTCGCCTAATTGGTGTTTAACGGTGAATTCTTCACTTTTAGCTGTTTCACTTGTATTTTTTTTTGTACTTGATTCTTCTTTTTCATCATTCGATCCACAAGCTGCAGCTACGACTGCCAACATTGCCAATAAAAGCAATAAAGATAATTTTTTCATCATTAGATAGTCACCTCGAAAGTTATTTTATATTTGAAATCACCTTTGAAACCATTAGCCTTCTGTAACCATATCTTCTATAAACCCTTTCAGCCAGCCATATCTTGGGCGCCTGCCTACTGAAACAGTTTGAAAAATAGAGATTAAAGTATGTTCAAGCTTTGAATCCTAGGTGATTTTAAATCAATATGAACGGATTAACTCAAGTAAAGTACACACAAATCTTATTATCATTGATGTTTTGGATTTCAATGTCCATATCATATATTTCCTTTAAGACATTGGAGTTGATGACCTGTTCGGTCGGTCCATTATGGACAACCTTTCCATCCTTCAGTGCAACGATGTAATCGGAGTAACAAGAAGCAAAATTAATATCATGGATGACGATGATGACCGTTTTTCCCAATTCATCGGTCAGTCTTCTTAAAACCTTCATGATTTGAACGGAATGCTTCATGTCCAAGTTGTTTAATGGTTCGTCAAGAAGCACATATTCTGTGTTTTGAGCAATGACCATGGCAATGAATGCCCGTTGTTGCTGTCCACCACTAAGCTGGTCTAGAAACTTGTCCTGCATATCCGCAAGTTCCATATATTCAATCGCTTCATCGACATATACCCAATCCTCTTTCGTCAGTTTCCCTTGTGAATAAGGAAAACGGCCAAAAGCGACGAGTTCACGAATGGTTAAACGAATGTTAATGTGGTTGGCCTGCTTTAGAATGGCAATCTTCTTCGCAAGCTCGTTACTTTTGAAATTGTTCATATCTTTTCCATCAATCAGGACGTCCCCTGAATCTTTGGCAATGAGCCGGCTTATCATGGAGAGGACCGTACTTTTTCCTGCACCATTGGGTCCAATGAAAGAAGTGATCTTTCCTTTTTGGATTTTCAAAGAGACATCCTCAACGACCGTTTTATTATTGTACCGTTTGAATAATTTTTTAACTTCTACCATGATTTATTCTCCTTTAATAGAAGATAGATGAAATATACACCGCCGATAAAGTTGATGATGACACTTAATGTAGTCGAGAAGGTAAAGATCCTCTCAACAATGAACTGACCGCCGACCAAGGCGATGACACTGATCAGCATCGCACCCGGAAGGATGATTTTATGCTGATAGGAATTGATGAATTGATACGCGACATTGGCAACCAGCAAACCGAGGAATGTGATGGGACCGATCAGGGCCGTTGAAATCGAGATGAGTATCGTGACAACGATCAATACTCGTTTGGTGACGTAATCATAATCCACACCCAAGTTGACGGCCTGATCCCTACCAAGGGACATGACATCTAAATATTTCATGAATCTAAAGAAGTAAGCGATAGCCGCGATCATGAGTACAATAGCCAAGATTAAAAGATCTGTATTGACATTATTGAAACTCGCGAACATTTTGTTCTGTATGATTTGGAACTCATTCGGGTCAATCAACACCTGCATGAAGGATGACATACTACCGAATAATGTTCCAAAGATGATTCCAATCAGCAGTAGGAAATAAATGTTCCGGTTCTGCTTGAACATGAATTTGAAAAGCAAACTGGCAAAGATGAGCATGATGGCCAACGTTACCAGGAAGTTAAGGTTTTTATTCGTGATCAAGATATGCGTCGAGCCAAGCAAGAAAATGACCGCTGTTTGGATGAGCATATACATGGAATCTAATCCCAAGATGCTTGGTGTCAGTATTTTGTTATTGGTGACCGTCTGGAATATCACTGTAGCAAAGGCTATCGCACACCCCACTACGATGATGGCGATAATTTTCCAGACCCGCCTCGGAAGGGAATAATCCCAATTCGGGCCAAGGTCCCAAAAGATGTAAAAGGCTGTTAAAACGGCGGCAAGAACCGCCAATATTATGATCTTACTCTTATTATTCATATGCCTTTCTCCTCATTATCAAATAGATAAATATGGCGCTTCCTATTACTCCCACCACAAGGCCAATCGGAATCTCGAATGGATAAATGATGATCCGGCCCAAAATATCGCAGATTAATAGGAAAACAGCCCCTAGCAATGCTGTATGAGAAAGACTCTTCTTCAAGTTATCACCAAGGTAAAGGGAAACAATATTAGGTACGATCAACCCGATGAAAGGAATTGTTCCTACCGTTAATAAAACGAGCGTGGAGGCAAGCGCCACGATAACCAATCCAAGGTTGACCACAAATTTGTAATTGAGGCCCAGATTGATGGCAAACTCTTCCCCCATCCCTGCCACCGTGAATTTATTGGCAAAGATATATGCGACGATGACTAACGGGATACTAGCATATATCAATTCATACCTACCCGACATGATCATCGAGAAATCCCCATTCATCCAAGTGTTGAGGCTTTGGATTAAATCATACTTATAAGCAAAGAAAGTTGAAATGGATCCAACGATATTACCAAACATCAATCCCACTAATGGTATGAAAATAGTATCCTTATATTTTACTTTGTCCAGTATTTTCATGAATAGAAAAGTACCAGCCAAGGCGAAGATGAAGGCAAATGCCATTTTCTCTATAAGGGCTGCCGATGGGAAGATGATCAGAGCAAGAAGAAGACCTAGTCTTGCTGAATCCATCGTACCGGCAGTTGTAGGTGATACAAATTTGTTCCTGCTCAATTGCTGCATGATAAGACCACTGATGCTCATGACGACACCAGCTATAATAATGGTTACCATTCTAGGAAAACGGCTTTGCAACATAATTTGGACTTTATCATCACTTAAGTCCAATAAATCCAAGGGCGTAATATCCTTAACACCTATAAATAGAGAAGTAAAGGATAAAACGATTAACATAAGAACTAAATATCTAATCTTCATCTACGTTTCCTACTCTTCCTATCTCAGTAAATATACAGTGATATATGATTGATTTGAAACTATGTATTAATGCTTGAATGAAAATTCATTTCAAATGAACGATAGAATGATGTTTGTCACTTAAATATGATAATGAGATTCATTATCATTATTACCTTTTCATTCTACCATGTCTCCGCTATGTGTCAACTTAATAAATCTAATTACTTGGGTATAATGTAATTGTCTGGATGACTCTTTACCGAGAATTCCTTTCATTCTTTAGGACCGTTCGTCCAGCTCTACCTATGCACCCCCCTTCCTACATGATAAAATGGAAATAACATCTATTTACTCTTCAACGAAAGTAGCGATATGATGAAAACCTTTCTAACTAAACTTTTCACAAAAAAAGAACATGTCAAAATAGAATTTTGCCAAAATAATCTTGATCGTTTCCTCAATGAACAAACTTCGGAGGTCTATGGAAAATTCTTAAAGAGTCCCCGGATTCAGTATAAAGAATATGAATGTTTAAGTGAATGTGCGCTTTGCAAGAAATCTCCTTACGCCAAGGTTAATGGAGAATTGGTTATTGGGGCCGACACAGACGACCTTTTAAGCCAGTTACAAAACACATTAAAATAATATATGGGCATAAACACTTAGGTTCTATTAATCATTTTTACCATATCGTTAGCTTTGACTACTTTTCTTGTGCACATTATGTTAATTTATGGTAAATGACTTTTCCAGGAGGACTATCTGTGAAAAAAATCGTACCTACCTTAGTTTCTGTCATCTCTCTTAGCCTTGCCACTGGATTGCCGAGCCATAGCAACGTCGCTCAAGCAGAAGAATTCACTCCTTACTATGGGAGTGGGCCAAGTTACATTCAACCTGATAATCTCTCCTACCTCTTTCCTGTACCTGACACTTCATTCAAGACGCCTGCCTTTCAACAAGATCGACTTGCTTTTACCAGTCAAGAAGAAATGAACACATTCATCGAAGGTCTCACCCATAAAAATAAGCATATTCAAATGAAGACCATTGGTCAATCCACAGAAGGTCGCGATATTCCCATGCTTCTTTTCAGTAAGGACTCAAAAAAACTGCAAAAGAATTCAAAGAAACCATTGATCTGGATTCAGGGACAAATTCATGGCAATGAACCCGCTGCCGGGGAATCCACCTTAGTCATTGCCCAATGGTTAGCAGAAGGGAAGCTTGGCAATGTCCTCGATAAAGTGAATATCGCCATCGTCCCACGCGTGAATCCGGATGGATCCTATTACTTTAAACGCACGACGGCCACTAACTTGGATGCCAATCGGGACTATTTAAAAGTGGAGCATCCTGAAGTCCAGACAATCCACCGGGCAATAAATGCTTACGAACCAGAGGTCATTCTTGACGTACATGAGTACACGGTCAACCCTGCCCCGCTTAAAAAAGTCGGCAAGAATGGCGCAATAGCTTCATATGATTTGCTCATCTCTTCAGCAAAGAATCTAAATATCCCGCAGCAGCTGCGAAAAGCATCCGATGAATTGCTTTTGCCGAAGGTTTTTAAGACATTGGAAAAAGAAAAGCTATCCTATAAGGACTACTATACTCTCGCTACCTCTGAAGATGGGGTGCTGACGGCCACAGAAGGAAGCACGGAGGCACGGATTGGACGTAACGCTTTAGGCTTGAAGAATACGATGTCTTATTTAATAGAAACTCGCGGAATCAATATTGGTCGGACGGATTTCACGCGACGTGTGCATGCACACGCTACAGCACAGGCTGCCTTCATAAAAGCAACGGCTGATCAGGCAACCAAAGTGAAAAAAGTGGTTCGCCAATCAGAAAGTGAAGTCGTCAAAAAAGGCGCAAAAGCAAATGACAATGATAAGGTTGTCATAAAAAGTGAAAATAAACGAATCAAGAACCAAAAACTAACGGTCATCGATCTGGAAAAAGCCAAAAAGGTGGATACGTCCATCGATTGGTTTGATTCGACCGACGCTTACCCTACACTGGTCAGAAATCGTCCAACGGCTTATATCCTCCCTTCCGAGTACAAAGAGGTAGCAAAAAAACTGGAGCGATTGGGTGTTCAAGTGAATACACTTAAAAAGTCCATCACTATACCGGTTGAAAGCTACAAAGTAACAGATTTGAAAGTTTCCGACGAACTGGAAAATGGACATGCAACGAAAGAAGTGACGACCTCCGTCCATACGAAGAAACAAAGCTTCCCAAAAGGTAGCTATGTATTCAATATGTCCCAGCCTGATGCCAACTTCATTGCCCTAACCCTTGAGCCCGAAGGCATCGACAGTTACGTGACCTTCAATTTCATCCCTGCGGCCAAAGGCGATGAACTTCCGATTTACCGTTACATGAAACAACCACCCTTACCGGTAAAATAGACTGAGAACCCGAAACGAAAACACGCCTGAGCATTAGTGCTCAGGCGTGTTTTCGTTTCTTTTGGAATGGAACAGTGGTGGGTGAATATATTTAAAAGGATGACTAGAAAGGGGGAAAGTCTTTGAGCGAGCATGTATATACGGAAATCAACCGCCTTGTTAACCGGTTAAAGCAAGATCAGTCTTCGGATGGATCGTGGAATTATCCGTTTGACACCGGGATTACGGCGGATGCCTATATGATTATCTTACTGAAAATACTGCAAATAGAGGACGAACCGCTTATAGAGGCATTGGTGAACAGGATTGAAAGCAGACAGACGGAAAATGGTTCGTGGAAACTCTTCCATGATGAAAAAGACGGAAACCTATCCGTTACCATCGAGGCTTACTATGGGCTTCTCTATAGTGGCCTCCGGAAAAAACAAGATCCCCATATCAAAAAGGCGAAGCAATTCATCCTTGCCCATGGCGGAATCAAAAAAGCCAAAATGTTAACGAAAATGATGCTGACCGTCACCGGCCAATACAAATGGCCACTCATCTTCCCGTTGCCTCTAGAAGTTATATTATTGCCGCCCGTCTCTCCCGTTAATATGTATGACCTCTCCGTATTCGGACGGGTCAACATGATTCCGCTACTTCTTCTAGGTCATAAAAAATTCCAGATCAAATCTCCCATCACTCCTAATCTAAAAGATTTATATCACACCCGGGAGGAACGATCAAAGGAACACGTATGGGAAGAATATCGAACTGATGAGTACCGGTCCTTCTTCTCTACCGTACAGAATGCCGTTAAGTCCTTGATTGGATTTCCCGATTACCTTCATTCGCTAGCCCTTGAAACAACAAAGCGCTTTATGATTGACCGCCTTGAGCCCGATGGAACGCTCTATAATTATTTTGGCTCCACCTTCTTCATGATTTTTGCCTTGCTATCAGTCGGCTATTCAAAAGATGACCCCGTCATCCTGAAAGCTGTTGAAGGCTTGAAGGGCATGGCCTGTTCAATCGATGGCCATACCCATATCCAGTTCACTACGCCTCATGTATGGAATACCTCATTGATTAGCTATGCTTTACAGGAAGCTGGCGTATCTTCAAAAGACCAAACGGTGAAGGCTGCTAATCAATATTTGCTTAGCCGTCAGCATCATATCTTTGGCGATTGGCGGATCCATAACCCAAAAGCTGTTCCTGGCGGTTGGGGATTTTCCGATTTGAATACCATGAACCCCGATGTCGATGATACGAGTGCCTCGTTGCGCGCATTGGCATATGAATTAAAGCACAATCCAACGAATCAGGACAGCTGGCAACGTGGAGTCGCGTTCATGATTTCCATGCAAAATGATGATGGGGGATTCCCTTCATTCGAACGGAATAATGATCATCAATGGCTCCACCTTGTTCCTTTCGAAGGATCGAAATACCTGTTAACGGACCCCTCCACCCCCGATCTAACAGGGAGGGCACTCGAATTCTTAGGTAACTATACAAATATGAAGAAACCTGAAAAAGTCAGCAAAAAAGCCGTCAATTGGCTATTGGATAATCAAGAACCGGATGGATCATGGTATGGACGCTGGGGAATTTGCTATCTTTATGGGACTTGGTCTGCTTTGACAGGACTAAAGGCGGCCGGACACTCTTCAGACCATCCTGCCATAAAGCAATCTGTGGGCTGGTTGAAGAAAATCCAAAATAAAGATGGTGGTTGGGGGGAGTCTTGCTATAGCGATATAAAAGAAAAATATGTTCCACTCGGTACCAGTACTCTGACCCATACGGCCTGGGCAGTGGACGCCCTGATATCCACTTCAGAAGAGCCAACACCTGAAATCAAGAAGGGAATAACCTATCTCATTCGTGAAGGGTCAAAAGAGTGCTGGGCCAATGAGTATCCAGCAGGCCAAGCAATGGCCAACTTTTTGTATATTCATTATCACAGTTATCGTTATATTTATCCCTTATTAACATTAAGTCACTACAAAAATAAGTTCATGAATGATTAAAGACCGGTTATCCACCATTCAATTAAGGAATGGTGTTAGGATGTGGATGAATTGTGGAAAACAATCCTGGATACCGGTTCAGTTATCCACATTCCTTGGTTATCCACACCAAATGACGTCGGATTTTTTTTAAAACAGTACACTTATCCACAAATTTCAATATCTGTATCACATTTCAAGAATCTATAGGCCGAAAATTGTGCACATCCCCTTCTAATATGAGCTCAACCTGTACGTTTTGTGGATAGATTGGGGATGACTCTTTCATTGGATACCTTTCAAAGGTTATAAATGGGGAAACCCATGCCCTTTTACCTTACCGCGTAACACCCATACGAGTAGTCATTAATATGCTGGTAGCGGAGGTGAAAAAATGGCTATCTCGATTAGTCTTTGCATGATAGTAAAGAATGAAGAAGACACGCTTGCTGCCTGTCTTACTTCCGTAGGTGAAGTGGCAGATGAAATAATCATCATCGATACAGGGTCTGCAGACCAGACGAAACAAATCGCTGCCACTTTCACAGATCATGTATATGATTTTGAATGGATTGATGATTTTGCCGCAGCGAGGAATTTTGCTTTTTCGAAAGCGACAAAGGACTATATTCTATGGCTCGACGCAGATGACATTTTAACAATGGAAAATAAGCAAAAGTTATTAACGCTCAAAGAAACGCTTCCTAGTTATGTTGACTCCGTCATGATGTTCTATCATCTCTCATTTGATGAGCATGGCAACCCTAGCTTCAGCTCGCGTCGAAACCGGCTCGTAAAACGAGAAAAGAACTTCCGGTGGATTGGATTCGTTCATGAATACCTCGATGTGAAGGGGAATATTTTTCAATCGGATATTGCGATTGTTCATAAAAAGGAAAAGGTCCATAGCGACCGGAATTTGAAGATCTATGAAAAAGCACTCGAAGCAGGCCACCCTTTCACACCACGTGACAAATATTATTTTGCAAATGAGTGCAAGGACCACGGCCACTACGAAAGAGCCATAGAATGGTATCAAAAGTTCCTGGATGAGGGCAAGGGCTGGAGCGAGGATAATATTCAAGCATGTGGAAAGATTTCCGATTGCCTTCTCCAGACCAAAGATTGGCTTCCAGCCATCCAAAGTTGCTTAAAATCGTTTGAATACGATACCCCAAGAGGAGAAAACTGCTGCCGGCTCGGCTCTATTTATCTGCAGCAAAATGATTATGAACGCGCCATATTCTGGTACAATTTAGCGACACAAGTTGCCATTCCAGAAAATAAAAGCCCCTTCATTGACCGAAGTTGCTATACATGGCTGCCTCATATCCAGCTCTGCTTGTGCTATGACCGTCTTGGAAAGTACGGTGAAGCTAACAAGCATAATGAGTTAGCATCTGAATTCGTGCCTAATCACCCTGCCGTGCTCTATAATCGGAAATACTTCCAAGACATGAACGAGACATGAAAACACCCCCGTTTATCTTAAACGGGGGTGAACCTATATCAGTCATTAAGCTAATAGGTGCTTCTTCTTGTTGAAAGGCAGCCCGGTCTTTTTAATCGTCCAAATCCACTTTTAACACTTTGCCTGTATTCGCGTCAACTTCTAGATCGTATTCCTTCTGGTCTTGCTTGATTTCCAATTCATAAACAAGGATGCCATTTTCCATATCCGCTTCTAGATCCGTTATTTGACCCTCCACCTGCTTCAGGGCGATCTTTTCAGCTTCTTCCATGCTGATTTTTGCCGTTTTCAAAGCTTCCTGGATCAATACGTCCTCATCCTGATCATCGTCCATCTCTTGAGATAGGACCGTCCCCTCTTTCGCATCGACTTCCACATCCTGATAACCTTCTTCCGTTTTAACGGTCATGTCATACGTGATCGGATATTCGTCCCACTCTTTTTCGACTTGGACAACCTCGCCACCAAGTTCTCCAGATATCATGTTGATAGCATCCTTTTCAGATAACGTTCCCTGGTTGACCGCATACACTGCCGTTCCGGCAACACCACCGAATAGTAAAACCGCTGCCCCTGATATCGTTATGATCGCTTTTTTCCTTTTGTTGATGTTTTCTTTTATTTTGCCCCATGTCTTTTTCATGAATGAATTCCTCCTTTAAGTTGTACCTTAAGGATAACCATTCTCTATGAGGCCACCATGAATGCTAGATTAGAATTTGATGAGAAAGACTAATCGTGACGGTTGTACCCGTTCCCTTTTCACTTTGAATCTCCAATCTTCCTCCAAGAGACTCAACTAGGGAGCGAGCAATCGATAGACCGAGCCCATTCCCCCCCGTTTTCCTTGCCCGTGAGGAATCTACCCGGTAAAAACGCTCGAACACGTGCGGCAGATGCTCTTCAGAAATGCCTACACCCTGATCCTGTACCTCTATCAACAGTCTTCCGTCCTTCACATGAATGGAAATGTGAATCGCTGAATCACTATATTTCATCGCATTGTCCAATAAGATTATAAGAATCTGTTCGAGCTTACTTGAAACCGTCTCCGTATGGATGGAAGAAAGCTCTGAACTGACAGTCACTTCCCGTTCCGTAGTCCGTCTGAACGTTTGGGCAATTTGCTCACAAAATGAAATCAGTTCGATCTCTTCCTTCATATCGGAAGACGTTTCCGTTTGAGAAGCCGCCTTCAGTAGATGTCCCGTCAGCTGCTTCATCCTGAGCGCTTCATGATGAATCGCCTCAACTCCCTCTTCTAGAATCGCCTCATCCTTCATGCCCCAACGTTTTAATAAGGAAGCGTAGCTTTCTATCACGGTTATCGGCGTTTTCAGTTCATGCGAGGCATCCGAAAGAAATTGCTGTTGCTGATTAAAGTTCCGTTCAAGTCTTCCAATCATCCTGTTAAATGCAACCCCCATTACCTGAAGTTCATCCTTTGATTTCTCCGGCAATGGGATCTCTTTGAATTCTCCGCTTTCCTCAATATCCGACATGGTCCGGCTCATGATGGAAATCGGTTTTAGGATAAGGTTTGCCAACCACTTCCCGGCGATAACCGATAAGAGAATGACAAATAAGGATGAACCAACGAGCACAAGCGCCAGCATGGATAACTGTTCAAGGAGGGCATCCTGTATTTGGGTGACCTCTATCATCCCCGACGGAGCGCCTTCCTCCGGATAGGGCGATCGGTAAGTCAATACGTATTCACCATCCACTTTTGCGAAGTTATACCCCTTATCGTCAAATGATTTCACCGCTAGCTCCTCAAGTCCATCTTCATCAACAAAGCGATTTACCAAGGAACCGTTCGAATTGAAAATCCGCACCATCCCATCGTCCGGCGTATAGGGCTCAATCGCCTTTGAATCTCCGGAAAAGAGAGCTCCCACCTTTACGTTTTCTTCTAGTAGCTTTGCCTGATTTTCGAGTATATCCTGTTCCCGCTCGATAGAAATCCAAAGAAAAGCAACGAGGACGAAGACACTTAACAAGACCAGCATGATGGTCAAAAACAAACTCGAGTACCATTGGATTTTTGTCCGGATCTTCATAGCGGCTCCTTCAGGCTATACCCCACACCGCGATAAGTATGAATGAGAGGCACATCATAAGGATAGTCGATTTTTTTACGCAAATACCGGATATACACATCCACCACATTCGTATCTCCAGAAAAATCATATCCCCATACATGGGAGATGATCTGATCTCGTGACAGAACCTGATTTTTATTTTGCAAAAGATAGACCAGCAAATCAAATTCACGGGAAGTCAGCTCAATCCGCTTACCGGCACGTAGGATATCTCTTGTGCCCAGTTCCAATTGTAAATCGTGAATCGTTAGACTATCCTCTTTCACATCTTTAATGCCGCCACCAGTTTGCCTCCGAAAGCACGCACGGATCCTGGCCAGCAATTCCTCTATTTCAAAAGGCTTGGTTACATAATCATTCGCTCCATGATCAAGCCCATTCACCTTATCCGGTACCGCATCCCTTGCCGTCAGAAGGATGACCGGCGTATGAACATTCTTTTTCCTGAATCGTCTTAATACTTCGATCCCATTTAACTCAGGGAGCATCACATCCAGTAAAATCAAATCCCAGTCTTGCGCTTCCGCCCTCTCGAGTCCTGTTTTTCCGGTAAAAGCCGATTCGGTTTGATACCCTTCATGGTTGAGCTCCAACGTCAGCACCCTTGCGATTTTCTCTTCATCTTCTATGATCAAAATTCGTTTATCCATCATTCAACACCACCTAAATCTTAGTGTACTGAAGAAATATGAAAATATCATGAGAAATGGACGATTCCCATTGAAAAGATTAAAAAGAAAACAGCCATCTTTCTAGAAGAGGGCTGCTTTCACATTGAAACAAGAGGTTTGGGAATCGTGATGAATTATTTACCCGTCCAATTCTGACTGATAAATTCGTCACGGCCAGATTTCTCACGGTCCTCTTTATAATGTTTTTCGTTTTTCTTGTGATAATCCTGATGATATTCCTCAGCAGGATAAAAAGTTTGGGCCGGAAGGATTTCCGTAACGATCGGTTTCTTGAATTTTCCGCTGGCACTTAGTCGCTCTTTGGATTCAAGAGCTAATTGGTGCTGTGTCTCATTATGATAGAAAATGGCCGTCCGATATTGGCTTCCTCTGTCATGGAATTGTCCTCCATCATCGGTTGGGTCAATTTGCTGCCAATATAATTCAAGCAATCTCTCATAAGCAAAAACTTGAGGGTCGAACGTAATTTCAACAACTTCATAATGCCCCGTCGTCCCCGTTTTCAACTCCTCATAGGTGGGGTTTTCAACCTGTCCACCTGAATAACCGGAGATGATGCCTTCTATGCCTGGCAGTTCATCGAATGGTGTAACCATGCACCAAAAACAACCACCAGCAAATATTGCCTTTTCCATACCAATCGTCCCCCTTTACTCATCTAATGTAATAAAAACCAATATACCATAACCATTTGTTTTATGTAGTGGTTGCTGATTTCATAAGAAATAGGATAATCCATATGGCCCATCCTATTTAATCTTTAGACCAGCCTTTTTCCTTGAACCGAACAATCGCTTCCACACGATTACTGACATCGAGTTTATCGAGAATGACCGAAATATAGTTCCGGACCGTCCCATTGGTAAGAAAAAGCTGGTTGGCAATTTCCTTTGTATTTTTTCCGTCCGCTATCAGCCCAAGCACTTGCGTTTCTCGTTCAGTCAATGGGTTCTCTTCTTCAAAGGCCATATCCACAAGCTCTGGGGCGTAGATGCGCCTTCCATCCATGATGACACGGATGGAATTGGCCAGTTCTTCACTTGGACTATCTTTAAGTAAATAGCCGCCCACTTCAGCTTTTCTGGCTCTTTCAAAATAACCGGGACGGGCAAATGTCGTCAAAATGATGACCTTACATTGGATTCCTTTATTCTTAATCTCTTCCGCAACATCCAGTCCGGTTTTCACTGGCATCTCTATATCCGTGACACAGATATCCGGTTGCAAGCGGTTTATGAGATTCATGGCTTCTTCTCCATCGCTGGCCTTCCCGACAACCTCCATATCCTCTTCCAAGTCGAGGATGGACCCAAGCGCTCCGAGTAACATCCGCTGGTCTTCAGCGATCACGATTCGAATCAAATTAATCCCACCTATTCATTTTTAATTGCATTCGGAACCTTTATATAAACGATGGTCCCGTTGTTTGATTCTATGTCCAGGCTTCCATTCACAAACTCCAGCCTTTCTTTCATACCTTGAAGTCCATTGCCTTTATAGAAATCCGAGGTTTGAGTAAGACCCACCCCATTATCTTCGACTTTAATCATTACGCCCGTCTTCAATTCTTCAATGGAAATTTTACAAAGCGTGGCTTGACTATGCTTAACGATATTGGTCACGGCTTCTTTTATGCACATGCTCAAAACCGTTTCGACAAATAAGGGTGTTGCTCGTAAATCCGTAGAACCATCCAATTCAAAATCTATTTGGGCAGCTTTCAAAATCTGCTTGACCCGAATGACTTCGTCGCTAAGCTTAGCCCCACGCATTTCCGACACCATTTCCCTCACTTCTTTTAACGCTGTCCTCGCCGTTTGACGTATATCCTTGATCTCTTTCTTAGCCGACTCAGGATTCAAATCAATCAACTTTCCAGCAAGGTCACTTTTCAATCCGATCAGTGAAAGCTTCTGCCCCAATGTATCATGCAAATCACGCGCGATACGCTGACGTTCCTCCATCTTCCCAAGTTCCGAAATTTGCTTATGGGCATCTTCGAGCTGTTCTTCTAGCTTATCCCGCTTATTTCGATTATACGTATTGAACGGGAGTAGAATCACGCCCACTATACAAATAAGCATAAAGGGAAACTGTGAAAAGAAAATGGGGTCTTTCATGATGAACCCAATATTGACGGACACGATGGTAGCCAATAGTTGAACCGAATATAAGACAAAAAAGCCTACCTTATTTTGAACATTGCCTACGAAGAACGCTAGAAAAAGAGAAAAGTAAATAAAACCGAAAAAGATGGTCATCGATATGGAAATGGCAATTTGTATCCCTGTCCAAACATATACGGCCCATCCCTTGGAGGCGAACGAAAATCCGTAGGAGATGAAAAATAAAATGATCATAATTATACCGAAAATGATTTCGGACATCGAGGATGATCTAAAAATGAAGTAAAAAGGAAGAATACAGAAAATAATCCAGACATACGGGCTTAATCCAGTATTCTTCGGAAAAATATGATACCAACTTTGCATAGCGTCCCTCTGTTCCTTTTCCTTCTAGTATATACTACGAAGTTTTGTCAAAAAACCATTCAATCGAAACTGAATGGTTTTTTGTCGGGATATTTATTTTTCTTGTAAACTTGGTCGTTTAGAAGTCATTTCAACTTTAGTTTTCGTTGCATTCAAACGTTCCTTAATCTCTTTAAAGCTTACAAACGTTTTATTTTCTCCATCATATAAGCGGAAACGGAGAGATTTCAAACTTGAGCCGAGCGTGATCGTCGTAGCCTGTTGTAAGGGCAGCGTCGAATCATGGACTTTCTCCAGATTATAGTTCGGCACTCTAGGGCTTAAATGATGCACATGGTGGAAACCGATGTTACCCGTTACCCATTGTAAAACCTTTGGAAGCTTATAATAAGAGCTTCCATCTATAGCTGCCTTCACATAATCCCAATCAGATTCTTCTTCAAAATAAGAATCTTCGAACTGATGTTGAACATAGAACAACCAGATGCCCAATGAACCCGATACAAAAAGGATCGGTAATTGAATCATAAGGAATGCCTGCCAACCGATTGCCAAACATAATAGGCCGTATATCAACACGATAGCCGCGTTTGTAAGATACGTATTCATCCGTTCTTTTTTTCTTGCTCCCTTAACATTCAAACGATTGGTAACGAGGAATAGATAAAAAGGTCCTAATCCAAACATGACAATCGGATTCCGGTATAAACGGTAAGCAAGACGTCCCCAGAATGAAGCCGCAACATACTCATCAACCGTCATGACCCAAATGTCGCCTGTGCCACGTTTGTTCAGATTACTACTTGTTGCATGGTGAATCGAGTGACTGTGCTTCCATTGTTCATAAGGAAATAAAGTGACAATCCCACTAATCGTACCTAGGATATTATTCGCTTTCTTGCTTTTGAAAAAAGAGGAATGACAGCAATCATGGAAAATGATGAAAATCCTGATGACGAACCCTGAAGAAAGAATGGCGAATGCCAGTGTCAGCCAATAGGAAATGCTCAAACTCTGGTAAGCCAAGAACCAGAGTAGAAAAAATGGTGGAAATGTATTGATGATCTGCTTCACGCTTGATTTCGTATTCGACTTTTCAAAAGGCGCAACTTCTTTTCTTAACTGCTTTTGATCGTGTTTACTCATAGTTTCCTCCTTAAAATGTAAAAAATATGGAGTGTTTCAATAACGTCTATTCAATGGCATGAATCAACTTCTATATAGTAGTGATGAATGTTTTCTTTTCTATATTTCAATTATAGTTACATTCTTCAACCTACTGTAGTCATAAACGTCAATGACCTCATATGACATCTGTCATATACCCGTCTTACAGTCGCATTTAACCACCCTATTATTTCCTTTTTTTCTTGTTTTACGCATGAAATGGAGGAAATACCAAGAACCTACCTGATAATCCAGAAAAAAGCAGATTCACCTCGAACGGCCGAAACGCATACTGGGAATCATCATTTTACTGACTTTGGATCATGAGCATTTCATCATAAACCAAGTTTTGTCTAAGCTCCGTTGCTGTTCTAGTGGATATTTGATCCTCTTCAACCATTTGCTGAATGATATCACGTTCGATCTGCATCGCATTCAATTGAAAACGACTGACCATCTCTTCGAAACGATTAACTTCTTTTTCACTTAGTGTTCCGAATGGATACAAATAATGATTATATCTTTGAATGACCAGCATGACTTCATGACGGTTTTCTGGAGTAGTTTGTTGTTTGATTACCATCATCGCTTCTTTTTGTGCCTCTTTTTGTGCTTTACGGAACTCCCGGATCAGGTCCGCATTTTCATTAATAGAGTTCTCTAATTTGTTTTCCCACTTTTTATCCCATTTGACATTGATCTTGTTTTTGATAAAGAGGGTCTTCCAATTAATCCACGCTCTTTTCAGAGGTGATTTTTGCATATAGTTTAACGTTCTTGAAATATACACCTTATAAAGCTCAAAAGTTGTTTCGGAGATAGCCCCTTTTTGAACTAACCCAGAAACGACTTCCATTTCCTTGCTGGTCCCTAGCTTCATCAAATCCTGTATGGTCCGATTATCCGGCCTTTTCGTTATTCCACGCTCCAAATCTATCAATTGTTCATTTAAATCTTCCATTACTTGATGAATCGCTTTCTGATTATCCATGGTTGCCTCTTTACTCAGCAGTTGGATTGTCTTATTTAACACTATTTTATAAGCTTCTTCAGTAGTAAGACGTTCATCATCAGATTCAGTCGGTTTCTTTATCAATATCGGTAAAAGAACGGTAGCCAAAAAGACGCTTAACAGAATGACACAGGCCGCGATAAATAAGACTGTATTACGCATCGGGAACGTCGTGTCATCCGGCATTAAAGTTGGTATGGATAAAGCGGTAGCTAAAGTTATGGTACCATGTATGCCACAAACTGATGCCAAAAGGGCATATCGCGATTTTGACACATTCTTAACATCCACGACATCGTTATCTTCAGGATGAACCCTGGACATAATAAATTGTTCCAATGGATTCACTCTGTTTTTCGTGAAAGTATCATGAAGAATGTATACCCAAATAAAACGGATCACCAATAATAAAAGTACAATCAAGACGCTAATTCCAAAAAGAGTTCCCCTATTTAAGTTGGACTCAATTTCCTGATAAACACTCGGTATCATGAATCCTAATAAAGTAAATACAAGACCATTCAAAAGATAACCTAATACAGACCATGTATTCGTAGATATAATTTGCAACTTGGTTGTGGAACTCTGAAGGCGATCCCGCTCAATGCCATGTATGACTCCTGCGGTAACCACTGCTAAGATTCCAGAAACATGGAACTCTTCAGCAACCATATAAATCACAAATGGTGTAATCAGCTCAATAACAATGGACATAGGAATTTCCTCTAGTCCATGAACCCGTAGGAACAATCGCAATTTAACGATTAAATAGCCCAGAAGGAGACCTATAATAATCCCACCTAAAGACACAAATAAAAAATTAAGCGAAGCAGCTTTTATAGAAAAGACGCCCGTCAATGCAGCTGCCAAAGCCACTTTAAAAGCAACGATTCCGGCTGCATCATTGAAAAGCGATTCTCCTTCAAGGATGGGCATCATGTTTCCGGGCAATTTCAAGCCTTTTGTAATGGATTGTACCGCTACCGCATCCGTTGGGGTAATGGTCGCTGCTAAGGCAAAAGCCACAGCCAAAGGCATATCTGGAATTAACCAGTGGATAAAAAAGCCACCGGCAAAAACAGTCACGAATACTAACCCAAATGCCAATAACAGAATCGGCTTACGCAACTCAAGCATTTCTTTCCGAGATGTGTTTTTTCCTTCTGTAAATAGGAGGGGAGCAATAATACAAATCATAAATAATTCAGAATGAAAGTCTAATGATAAGTGGAGCGGTAAAAATGAAATGACTGCCCCCATGGCTATCTGATATATCGGGAGCGGAATACGAGGCCATTTAGCATTTAAGATTGTAGCGACTATTGTGGAAACTAATAAGCCGAGCAAAGTGATTAAAAATGACATAGAATCCTCCTATCTTCTAATATTTTGTACGATTTCCTCTAAAAAGGTGAAAAAGCAGAGATATTTTAAAGCGATTATCACCACTTTAATAATAGTCCCTACTTATAATGTGTATTTTTTAAATGAAACTCTCGCATTAATCATGCATATTTTGTTGTATTAACGATAATTGATATACCCCTTAGTTATTCATTACAAACAGGTATGACAACTTTCAAGTTTCATTTTATTATCAACTGATTTTTCATTTGCAGCTAAAAGACGTCAAAATAAAACCCGAGTGGATCAGCCATCCACTCGGGTCTAATAACTTCTATTCATTTAGTTGAATCCGATCAGGGCAGGTATAAATATTCATGGAATCATTACGGATAAATCCGACGGTAGTGATTCCCAACCCTTCCGCTAGCTCCAACGCCAATTCAGTTGGTGCGGATTTAGAAAGGATCAACTCGCATCCGATCTTCGCCACTTTCAACAGTATCTCCGATGAAATGCGCCCACTGAATACAATCGCTTTTCCTTCTAAAGATATACCATTCTTCAAGCAATACCCATAGATCTTATCCAATGCATTATGGCGCCCGATATCCATTCGGCTTAATACAAGCCCATTCACATCACACAATGCCGCATTATGGACACCACCGGTTTGTTGGAACGTCACCGCGGACTGTTGCAGGTCCTTCATTAAGCGGAAGCAATCTTCCGGTGTTAGCCTTACCGTCATATTCTCCATCTTCTTGGCGGTCAGAGCATCGTTTACGAAGACGAAACCTTGTCTACTTCCTCCACAGCATGAAGTAATATAACGTTTATTCTGAAACTCTTGGTAATAAGGATTCAGCTTATCCGTTTTGACGTGAACATATCCTTCTTTTTCCTGAAACCAAATTTCTTTGATTTCTTCATATTTACGGATAATCCCTTCCGAGGCTAAATAACCGATGACCATATCTTCAATGTATTCCGGTGTACATACCATCGTCACGAATTCTTGCCCATTGATCTTCACCGTGACGGGAAATTCCGTCACAACCGTGTCTTCCGTCTGCTGGACTTCCCCTTTGCTAATGCGGATGATCTCCCGTTTTTTCTCTATCTCCTTCATGCCTTCACTCCTCATTATCTACACGAACTTCATGCCCCTTATATAAAACAGTAAAATGATATCAGTTCGATTTTAGTTTTCCTGCTATGTCCTGGTCAAATACAAACACAGAGATGGCTATATTTTCCTTCACTTTAATATCAGAAAACAAATGAACCAGGTTCGCACCGACCAACTCTTCCATTCCCTCTGGAGGAGCAACCGAATAAAGATCCTGAATCATTTTTGTCCTAGCTGAATGAACCATGTCTTTGCCCTCTTCCGTACTCGAAATGAATATTTCCGTCGGAGTCAAATTCCCATATAGCGTGGAAACAGCCATATTATCTACAAAAACCGTATGAATACGCTCTGGCCCTTTTCCGAATAGTTCTTTTCGGAGCTTTCGAATCATATCATTGAATTCATGGATTACTTTTGACATCTTGATTTCGCTCCTAACATATGATATTTCATCTAGTATTTCCTTATCATAAAGCAATAAGATTAAAAAAAAAAGTTTATTGAAAATAACTACTTTTCTCATACTGATTGTTTCTTTTTATAATTAAAGGTATAATACCTTTGTGAAAGTTGGTCACATAATAAGATTTGTTATGTTTCTATCTTTTATCCATCATTTATATAATGGTTTGGATTGGTATATTGGCAAGATTTGCTTTTAAACTTTTCCACCATGACTTACATCACTGTTCAGAGACAGAGGTGTAATCATGGTGGTTTTTTTCGTGTTTTTTGGTAATAAGAGGGGGAAAAATTATGAGCGATTCAATTACTATTAAAATCAATGGCTTGGATTATAAAGCAAAAACTGGATCGACAATCTTGGAAGTTATCAATGAAAATAAGATAGCCCATCCACAGGTTTGTTATGTTCCTGAAGTGGACCCGATTCAAACATGCGATACGTGTATCGTGGAAGTGAATGGGAAACTTGTTAGATCATGCTCGACAAAAGTCGATAGCAGCATGGATATCTCATTGGATTCAACAAGTGCAAAAGCAGCACAAAATGAAGCGATGGATCGTCTTCTTGAGAATCACCTATTATATTGCACAGTTTGTGACAATAATAACGGCAACTGTAAACTGCACAACACTGTAGAATTAATGGAAATCCCGCACCAAGACTTTACGCCTAAAACTACACCGGATTTGGCTGTGGACATGTCCCATCCATTCTACCGCTATGATGCGAACCAATGTATCGCTTGCGGACAATGCGTAGAGGTTTGTCAAAATCTACAGGTTAATGAAACGCTATCCATCGATTGGGAAGCAGAACGTCCACGTGTTATTTGGGATGAAGGAACTGAAATCAATAATTCATCATGTGTGGGTTGCGGACAATGTGTAACTATCTGTCCATGTAATGCGTTAATGGAGAAATCCATGCTTGGAGAGGCTGGCTTCATGACAGCCATGAAAGAAGATATTATGGAACCAATGATCGACCTAGTTAAAGATGTCGAGCCTGATTTCAGCGTAATTTTCCCTGTTTCTGATATAGAAGCAGCTATGCGTGATACACGTACGAAGAAAACGAAAACGGTTTGTACGTTCTGTGGTGTCGGCTGTTCATTCGAAGTTTGGACAAAAGGGCGCAAAATCCTTAAAGTTCAACCTACGCATGAAGGACCAGTTAATGCGATTTCCACTTGCGTTAAAGGGAAATTTGGTTGGGATTTCGTAAACTCTGAAAAACGTATCACTAAACCATTGATCCGTAAAAATGGTAGATTCGTTGAATCAAGCTGGGATGAAGCCCTTGACTTGGTTGCATCAAGACTTGGTTCAATCAAACAACAATACGGTGGCAATTCCGTAGGATTCATTTCTTCATCTAAAATCACGAATGAAGAAAACTATGTGATTCAGAAATTAGCACGTCAAATGTTCGAAACAAATAACGTCGACAACTGTTCTCGTTATTGTCAATCTCCTGCGACAGACGGATTATTCCGCACAGTCGGTATGGGTGGAGATGCTGGTACGATTAAAGATATCGCTGCAGCAGGACTTGTCATCATCGTCGGTGCAAATCCAGCCGAAGGACATCCTGTTCTAGCCACACGCGTAAAACGTGCACATAAGCTACACGGACAAAAACTGATCGTTGCCGATGTACGTAAAAACGAAATGGCTGAGCGTTCTGACATCCATATCAGTCCAAAACAAGGTACTGACCAAGTTTGGTTGATGGCCGTTACTAAATATATGATCGACCAAGGCTGGCATGATCAAGAATTCATCGATGAAAATGTTCACTTCTTTGACGATTATAAAGAGATACTAGAAAAATATACCCTTGATTATGCAGAGTTAAACACAGGAATTTCAAAAGAAACATTGATCCAAATTGCAGAAGCGATTCGCGATGCAGATGGTACTTGTATTCTTTGGGGAATGGGTGTTACACAAAACACTGGTGCTTCCGATACGTCGGCTGCTATCTCTAACCTTCTATTGGCTACAGGTAACTACCGTCGTCCAGGGGCTGGAGCTTATCCGCTTCGTGGCCATAATAACGTTCAAGGTGCTTGTGATATGGGAACTCTACCGAACTTCCTACCAGGATACCAACGTGTTACGGATGATGTTGCCCGTGCTAAATTCGAAGAAGCATATGGTGTCAAAATTGACAACAAACCAGGTATGCACAATATTGAAATGCTGGAAGCCATTGAAAAAGGCGACATGAAAGCGATGTACCTTGTCGGTGAAGATATGGCACTTGTTGATTCTGATGCAAACCATGTTGATAAAGTATTATCAAGCTTAGACTTCTTTGTTGTTCAAGATATCTTCCTTTCTAGAACAGCCCAATATGCAGACGTAGTATTACCGGGAGCTCCTTCTCTTGAAAAGGATGGAACATTCACGAATACAGAGCGCCGTGTCCAACGTCTATATAAAGCACTTCCTACTTTGGGAGATTCTAGAGCGGACTGGGAAATCACCCAAGAAATCGCTAACCGCTTAGGTGCAAATTGGAATTACACTCATCCTAGTGACATCTATGATGAAATGGCAAGCCTGTCACCTATTTTCAGCCAAGCCAATTACGAAGTACTTGAAGGCTGGAACAGCTTCCTATGGGGAAGTCATGATGGATCAAGCACACCGCTTCTTTATACGGATGGCTTCAACTTCCCTGATAAAAAAGCTCGCTTTGCCATAGCTGACTGGGTAGAACCACATAAATTCCCTGAAGAATTCGATCTTCATATCAATAATGGACGTATGCTTGAACATTTCCATGAAGGAAATATGACGAACAAATCAAACGGAATTCAATCTAAAGTTCCTGACATTTTCGTTGAAGTTTCTCCGGAGTTAGCCAAGGAACGTCAAGTGAGTGATGGCGGATTAGTTCGATTGGTATCACCATATGGTGCCGTCAAATTAAGAGTGCTTATTACAGACCGAGTGAAGAAAAATGAACTATTCCTTCCGATGAATTCAGTCGACAAGGATTCAGCCATCAACTTCCTGACTGGTCCTATATATGATCAACGTACAAGTACACCTGCTTATAAACAAACAAAGGTACGTATGGAAGTGCTTAAAGAAAGCGGAGAAATTCCATTGCCGGGATCTAACCCACGTAATAAAAAACGTCATCCTCAAAATGGTGTTGAGGTTCAACGTAAGTGGGCACGTCCGGGTTATGTACACTTAACTGATAAATAATAAGGAGGGTAAAGATCATGGCAGCTCCTATCACGGAAATCCATAATCCTATAACAGAGGAAGATATCAAGTTACAGAAAATCGAAGAACTAAAAATGCTAGTCACCGATAATGAAGAGGTGTTAAACAGTCTGTTTAACATCCTCGGTGAGCTGAACGACTCTGGCGTGCTTGATGCCGCCACTTCTATGCTTAGAGGAAAAGAACAAATAGCAAAAGTCGCTCTTGGACAAGTAACCAGAGAACCCGTAACCAACTTAATCAATACGCTTATGGGTGCAACTGGAGCCTTGATGAAGGCTGATACCGACCAAGTGACAAAGCTTCTTAGCAGCGCACTTGCCGGCATCGATGAAGGTAGCAAATTCATTGAGACCGATAAAAAAATCGGTGTGATGAGTTTAGTAAAAGTATTGAACGACCCCGACATTAATCGAGCAATTGGTTTCGGCGTCCATTTCTTAAAAGGAATGGGTAAAGAACTAAAATAGTAACAATAATTTAAACAGACTATCCCCAAGTCGAATGTAAACAATAAATAGAATGAAGGCTTAGAAGAGGCATCAGCCTCTTTTGAGTCTTTTTTAAAATAATAACTATAAAGGACGGATGAAATGCTAACAAAAGAAAACGTCATAGATGCCTTAAAACACGTTCAAGATCCGGAATTGAATAGAAGTATCGTTGAACTGAATATGGTTCGAAACATTAAAATCATGGAGGGACATGTTTCACTAGAAGTAGTCCTTACCATTCAAGGATGTCCACTAAAAGCTAAGATTCAAGATGATATCGAGAGCTCTTTAAGAAAAATCGGTGCTTTAAGTGTATCCTTGAAATTTGGTTCAATGACCAAAGAAGAACGGGAAACATTGACGAAAGTATTAAAAGGCAATGCGACGACCGAAACCGGTATGCCAAAGATGCTTGCTCCTGATTCAGGCGTGAAGTTCATTGCCATCACAAGTGGTAAAGGCGGCGTCGGTAAATCTACCGTGACAATCAATCTTGCGGTTGCACTAGCACGTCTAGGCAAGCGCGTCGGTATTCTGGATGCTGACATTTACGGATTCAGCGTTCCTGCAATGATGGGCATCACCCAAAAGCCGACGATGATCGACCAAACTGTCATCCCGGTTGAGAGCCATGGTGTGAAAGTCATGTCGATGGGCTTCTTTGCAGCCGATGATAACCCTGTAATGTGGCGCGGACCAATGCTGAACAAGTGGATCAAAAACTTCCTTGTGAACACGCACTGGGGAGAATTAGATTACATGTTGCTTGACTTACCTCCTGGTACAGGTGACGTAGCGATTGATGTCGCTGCCATGATTCCACAAGGTAAAGAAATCATCGTAACTACACCACATAATGTCGCCTCTTTTGTTGCGTCAAGAGCAGGTGCAATGGCCAAGCATACGAAACACGAAATCGTCGGTATAATCGAAAACATGGCTTACTTTGAAGAACAAGATGGATCGAAGAACTACCTGTTCGGAAAAGGCGGCGGAGAAATGCTTGCGAAACGTCTTGGAACAGAAGTGATCGCGACCATCCCATTCTCGAACCGTAAAGAAAACAACGACGCCAACGTTTTTGATGAAGAATCCTACATTGGTGAAACTTTCGCATCATTAGCGGAAGACTTAGTTAATCAATCCTAATAGGTAGAGGCTGGCTCAATTGGAGTCAGCCTCTTTTTCATCTTCACAAACAAGATTTTATCCTCTGAAGTGACCCTTTTATCTTCGTAATGGCGTAATATATATCGATTTATCGATACTAAAAAAATCATGAATGGGAAACAAGACTCGATCACCGGGAGCGAGGATCAGGATGTCCATATTGATCTGGTCTAGTTCTCAAACCAGAAAATAGTCTACAATTACCCACCCTCCAGTCGCGACTCAATGGCACCCTACCCAAGAATAAAATTTGTCCTCAAGAAGATTCTAGAGCGACTACAAGTGTATTTTGGTGGCAGTGTGAACATGGGCTTCAAAAGAAAGCTAGTGTTGCAAACGGCCTAGAAGAAGTGATCGTTGTCCCTATTGTAGTAGGAAAATAGCAACAGAGGAAATTGTTTACAAAATAAACGACCAGACTTGGCAAAGGAATGGAGTTATAGCAAGAATGGTTCACTGATCCCAAATGATTCACATTAATGTCTATTAGACTAGCAATAAACTCGTTGAACTTATCCTTAAGTATTTCATAACTACGCTCGCTATTTGCTCCTCTGAATTGTTCTGGTACACTGTCAGCATCATTTCGGATTGCTAGCAATGCATTAGGAAGAGAACTAGCAGTTTCATTAAATCTAAGGACTTCAAGTACCTGCTCTTTCATTCGTTGTTGTTTGCCTTTCTTTCATTTCCTTTATCCGCTTTATTTTGTCCTTTTTTAATCATAAAAATCCCTCCTATGACAACAGTATGTTTTTTTCATACTGCCTACACAGAAGGGATAATATCATTTTCTGTCACTGCAGGTCTTGGGTAGATTAACTGGATTAAGGCAACATTATTAAATCCATCAACCAATTATATATATCTAATGTTTTTAAGTATTAAAAATGTCCTCACTTAAAGATTTGTAACCCTTTAGCTTTTGCTCTTTAAGGATTAGTTCAGTCTGTGACACGACCGTCTAAAATACCATCTTTGCAAGTTTTGCTTTCAACTTCTCCCGAGAGTCTGTTGGGATGTCCAATGTGATAGTGTAGCCGTCATTATAGGTGATGGTAACGGTCTTGATGAATTGCGGCTCCTCTTGATGCACCACTCCAGCTTCAACTGCTCCCACTTCTTCCAATCCTTCGTCTAGTTTGCTCACCGTTTCAGGTTCTGCTTCCCGTATCATTTCATTTGTCTCCTGTTTGACTTCCGTACTTTCGAATTCCTCATCAACATTGAAACCGGAGGTTTCTTCCTTTCCACTAATCATAAATGTTTCCGTTATCGCTGAATCCCCATTGGAAAACCGTTGATAGTATTCTTGATAAACATTGATATAATTAGATAAATACTTGCGATAGGTGCTTATGATTTCATCGACCTTAGAATGTAGCTTCCATTCTTCTCTTTTTCTAAAATCATCAATCGTGTCTTCACTTCGGATTCTTTGATACAGGGTCATCATAGATTTGAGATCTCTCGAATAATACAGCTCGCGGCTCTGATTATTAATTTTACCTACAATCTCCTGCAACTTAGTATCCTGGTATGGGAAATCAATCTCACTTTGGAAGACTTTATTAACATTTGCTTTATATTGTCTTAATGCATTTTCATCTGGGCCGAGTATACTAATACTACTAAAATTTCGTTGAAATGCTTTTAATTCATTTTCAAGTTTGTTAGAAACCGATACTAATTTACTTTTAATAGTATTAAACTTATTCTGTTTGTCTATTTCTCCAGCCCCCGGCCTAGGTAATTTCTGCTCAATCTCCATCATCAAATTCTCATCTATAGGAAACAATCTCTTAATCTCGTTTCGTAAGGTGTTGATGTAATTGTCAATTTTCTCCAGGATGTATTCGATGCTGTGAGGGTTATCATGAATTCTTTGTTTGTTTTCTTCTAGAAATTTAGCCGCATCTCTTCGTAATTTTTGAAAATCCACTTTATCACCTACATTATCCAAATAATGATGTTTTGCTTCTTTGATTTTGCTTTTTCTAAAAAGAACATGACATTCTTCACAGACTCGGTTGCAGGTAGATTCATTAAGGTGATTAGAACGTCCTCAATTTTCTCCCTCGAAATAAAATTTGACTGTAAATATCCCTTTATTTCTTCATTCTTCACTTCTTGAATCGCATCCGAAAGTTCCTCTATCTTATCCGGCGTTAAAAACCCAAGAATTGTCCCATTCTCGAGCAGGCGATCTTGAATCTCTCCTTTTAAAGCCTCTTTTTGCTTTTGGATCGCTGTTTTTTCTTCAGCATCAATCGATTTATTAAACATTTCTCTTGTCAGTTGGCTGTATTTCCTGATGTCCTTTTCTAACCCGTCGTATTTTTCCTGATTTACACCATAATAGGTTTGTCTCATAATCGTTCACCTCTCCTTACAGACGAAGACTGTTGAATAATCCGACACTTATTTCAGATGCCGTTACGTCGGTCACATAAATATAACTGCCTTTTTCGGCTAGTTTCTTTTCAAAATCGGCGCGAACCCCTGGACTGAGGTCTAAATAATCCTTCGTCACAACGACCAAGGAGTTGCCCTCATGCCCTTCCACCTGTTTTAAGATATGACCCATTTCATTACGAATATATTCAGGCGACCCGCATTTCGCTTCAATATAAAGGTCCTCAGCCTTTTTAATCTCCAATCTCCCAATCATCATATCCTCTTGTGCATCGCGGAGGATTACATCCGGCTTCGTTTCGCCCCATTCCGTTGAAACAATTTGCTGCTTATCCTCGACTTTTTCAAATTTTTCCTGGAGACTGTCCTTTAATTCATGCTCAAAAATCGTCCCTTTATACCGTTCAAGATTTTCAGACACCCGCTGAAAGTTCAGGTCAGAGGAATCATTTTGCAATGATACCTCAGCCTTTGATAATACCTGATTGATTTTCTCATTCTCATTGCGGATTTCACCGATATAATCAGAATCACCGAACTCGGCATTTTTCCCCTTCAAGCCGATATCGTCGGACATATATTGATCAACTTCAATGACCTCTTGCAGTTCTTGGTCAGGCTTTATGTCAGTCAAGATGTAACCATCCAGAAGACCTTCATCAAACGGGATTTCCTTGACTGGCTCGAGCTTGCCAACTTCCGCCGTCTCTACTGTTTCCATTGTACCTTTTAAAGCCTCAATCATCGTCGCAATTTCAAACAGTGTAGTCATCCCCTAACTTTTGTTGGTTCATTGCAATCAACACGTATTCCTTTTTATGGACCTGATAATCCTTTGAAAGAAGGTCGAGACAAGCCTCGATATATCTCCCAATAAAGATTAGTTTGTTAACTTGTTTCTTTATCTTTTCATTCGTTTTAACTAACCGCGTCAAAGCCTCTTTAATGAAAGAAAATACAAACTCCTCAACATCGATATTCATATCAAACCCTGCCTGAATCGATAAACGGATGATTTTTTCCTTCGTCGCTTGATACTCATCCTGCAAGCCGATTAAGTTTTCCTTCAATAAGAAACGGTAGAATCCTTTAACTTCTCCCTCCAACTCCGGATAACCAAGCAGGTTTTGCATAATAATCTCCGTTAACGGATGCATTTTTTTCGAATATTCCAGCTGCAGATTGAAAGCTTGACTAAAGCGGTGAACATCCACATCGCTATAGAATGGAATATGTTCCTTTCCGTGAAGAATCTGCAAATGTGCCGGTGCACTCATACCGTCAGTAAAAAGAAGTGCCGCACCATTAGTTAACTTACTGATAAAATCAACTTTTTCATCGGTCAAGCCCAGTGAATTCGATACATATTCACAATCATCCCTTGAAACAATGCGGTGAATGATTTTCGTATTAGTATTTTTTAATACGTCAGGAGCAAGCTTCGTTGGCACCTGATCAACAATAATCATCCCCTCGCCATATGCACGAATTTCCGAGAGAATATGACTTAAGCTTTCTACGGCTTTTCCTTTGATGTTCACATCTTCCTGTCCACCCTGCTGATTAACATTGGCGAAGATTCGGTGGGCCTCTTCAAAGACAAGTAAATGCTTCAATTCTCCTGAAAAATTGCTCTCCTTCGCCTTCAAGTATTCATAAATAAAAATCGAAATCAGCCCAATAATCAGTGATTTTTCATCATCATCGGCGATTGCTTCCAGCTCCAAGACGGTTGGATATTGAAGAAGCTCACCAATATCAATCGTCTCTACGGTGTTAAGCATGAAGCCTTTTCCACCAATCATTAAGCTTTTTATCCGTGTTAACAAGGCAGCACGAATGTTCTGCATCTGCTCCTGAGCATAGCCCAGTTCCTTCGTATAGCTGTCAATCTCGTAATAAAGGTCTTCAATTGTCGGAAAGTATTTTTCAGAAGCAAGGCCGTCTCCCTGATAAATATTCCTTGAAGTTGATAGGCTCCAGCCTTTTTTCATATAAACATTTGTTAAGCATTGCTCCAAAATATTCGGCATCGACGCATACATTGTAAATGAAGCATTAAAAATCACTTTCAAATTATCGATATGCTGCTGGATGTTGACGTTGGGCGGAAAATAGAAAGGATTGATTCGAAATGGCGAAACCTCTTCATTTCCGAGGGTATAGATCCGTAAGTCAGGAATAATTTTTCTCAGCCCACGGTACTCCTTCTTTGTCGGTTCAATGATTAAAAATGGTACATCAATATTTTTAAGCAAATTAAAAATTGTATTTGTTTTACCGCTGCCGGTAATCCCTGCTACCAACAGGTGCTTCACAAGCTGGTTCAGCTGTAAATGATACAGCGACGGTGTTTTCTTGTCGCCATCATAAATATTGCCAAGCGGAATCCCTTTGGAATAAGGAAGGTTTTGGCTAAACCTCGGCGTTAACGAAAACTCATAACCCTTATACTCCTCTTTCGGGACATCAAACACATAGGAGAGCTCCTCCCCTGTTAAAAAGCTAAAGCCGCGTGATTCTTCATCAAAAAGATCGAGAGAGTGACCGACGGCATCCCTTTCGAACCAGACTGCCGGCTCATAAACATTCCTCAATGGAAACACTTGATAAGGCTCGACCGCTTCAGAACTATAGCTCGATTTATAGACATCACAAACCTCAGCAAGCATGCTACGGTTCTTTGTAAAAATAGAAATCGACGTTTTCCATAATCCGGAGGACAATGCCTGCACCAGCCGTTCCGTATACTTTTCTAATAATTGATCGAGCTCCAATGCCCGATGGTCCGCTTTTTCAATACTTTTCGTTACTGTCTCAGTCCGGCCCTTAGAATCAGTATAGGTACTTGTTGAACCTTCACTTCGCGAGTTGCCGGTATTGAATAAAAGCAAACCTCCGCCATTATTGCTTCCATCCGTCATCGTCTGCCCGGAATTGGTGGACGACGTATCCGAGTCAGCGACGCTTTCCTGATGTGTATTTTTCAACAGAGCAGAATTGCTGGACCTGCATTCTGCAATTTTATCTAATTGTTGAACGATGGATACTTTTTTGATTGGCTTCACGACAACCTCCAGCATCACATCCTTGCCGCGGATATAGCGGATAAATGGCTCAATATAGGTAAAGATTTTCGTATCATTTTTTGCCGGAATTCCCGTAATCAGGGCCTGAGATTGGTAGAGGTTCTGGTCCTCCTGGTCATGGACCTCATAGAAATTAACCGCCTGAAAAAATGAACCAAATCTCTCTGCAAGCGACTGACCATACTTCCGCTTTGCTCCGATATACACAGAAACGGATTGGTCAGCACCGCCGCTTTTTATCCGAAAAATAATCGGAGAAAGACTATTCGTTAACGATAAAAGAAAACGGCGAATGCTATCATTCACAAACGTTTGAATTTCCTCTTTTTCATTTTCATCGGAAATTGAGATCTTATTGATGCGGAAAAACTGATAGTCAGCCCTGTTAACGAGATTGCTGCTAAAGCGGTCTTCGTTGATACTCTTAGATATTCTTTTTATTTGAACAATGTCTTCAATCATGATAGCTGAAATCCACTTCCTCTTTTAGACTTGTCTAACAGCGGCTTCTAATTGCTTACAGTATTGGCTGAAAAGACTCTTGATTGTTGTCTTCCTTGCTTGAATAACCGTTTCGAGTTTCGCTGGACTCATTTTTTCGAACATCTGCTTCGGCTCGGTGGAAACAGGAACAGCTTGTTGGTTTGGAATACCATTGGAGCCCGCTCCTTTCCCAAGAAACGAACCAATCGCCGCGCCTCCAAATCCACCGATAAAAAGAACAGGAAAGCTTTTTTCAATAATTAAGCCAACCCCTAAACCGACGACCGCACCGATTGCTGTTCCGATGTTAACAATTGCTTGAGACTGTTTTTTGGGAGTAGCAGCAATATTCGTTTCTGTTGATACCGTCACGATTTCCAGGCAGTCCTGTTTCGCAACTCTAAACTCCGGAATTCTCAAATCCTGATGAATCTTGTCTAACATAAACAAGGTATGCTGTTTAGCTGCATCATCTAAACTCTTAAAATCAGGCGATTGAACAAGTTCATTCTCGATTTCTTCTTTAATCGCAAATTTATAGTTAAATAGTTTAGTAGTTTCGAGATTGAATTGTTTCACTAATGTCTGATAATCTCTAACCGCACTTCCATCTTTAAGCAACTTTTTATAATAATTGTCTAAATAATTATTGATAGACTGGGCTTTGTTCGTGAAGTTCACTCTCAAACGCCTCCTTTGAAAATTGTAAGGCTTTCTCTTCAAAGCGCTGGCTGATGACTTTCATATTAGAAATTTTTTGCTTCTTCTGACTGATAGACGTTAGCTTTTCATCCTCATTCTTATACATTTCCTTCTTCAATTCCTTGAGGACATTTTCTTTAACCTTTATGACATTGATAATGATATTTGACGATTCCGTTTTTATATCCTCAACAATCTTTTGTGACATATCAAAAATTGGTTTCGCAATTTCAACTTGGCTCTCTAGCACCTTATCTTGCATCACTGCAGTCAAATCATCGATTATTTGATCAAGCTCACGCTTAAAGCGATATAGATCAAATCTTTCTTCATACTCTTCATAGCCAAACAAACCTTTAAACCAGTTCACAAACCCTTCTTTTTTCACGTCGTATATGGAAGAATTATAGGCTCCTTGAACCTTTTCCTGACAGTCCTTAGCAATACCGACAATAATGTCAGAGAATTCGCGTTCAATTTTATTTATTGTCGAACCAACTAAGTTATCGACATTCATATTACTGATCGTATCCATTTTTATACCAAGGTTTTTTAATTCTGCTTCCTCTAACTTCTCTGTAACGATATCCAACTGCTCCTGAATATCACTGATTAATGAGGAGATTTCTTTTTTTACAAAAATGAATGATGTGCGGACTAATTCCTTAATTTTTAACACGAGAAATTCCTCGGCATCGAGAATTACCTCTTTTACAACGTCTTCACCGCTATCGCGGGTAATTCCTTTTTTGGCTTTTGACCATTTTTTAAAAATTTCCCTATCTATATCCTTACCAACATCGACTAGGTTCCCACCTACTTCATCATAAATTTCATCGTCTAAGCCACGGCCAGAAGTGCCACCAACAATTTTCTTACTAATAATCGTCTTTACGTTAAATAAAGTTTCTTCCTTTAACAATTCGATTTCCTCTTGAAGTGCTTCAATCTTCTTGATATAAGCGGTTTTATCCTCAGTGATCATCTTTTCTACTTCTCTAATTTCAAATTTCATCTTGTTGATGGTGCCGGAAAGTACAGTTCTAATGCTCGACATAACGTCAGTTATTAAGTATTGATTTTTACTTTGGAGGTACTCACCGAGTGACTTCTCTAATTCATTAATTTTACTAAACGCGATAATATCGGTAGCATTTTCTTCCGTTATTTGGCGGCCAGCTATCGTATATTCCGGATCAAGCGGATCCGGAATTTTAATTTTTCGATCCTTCTGAACTTCAGTAATATCAATATCCTTTGTATGTAGCTGCTTGCCCTTCATTCCAAAATAAGCAGAAACCTCGTGGATATTCGGTTTCATAATAATGCCGGAAAGAACCTGCCTCAATTCGTGGCGAGCCTTCGTGATATCCTCTGGATCAAAGACATCTATTTTATTGATAACAAAGAAAATATGGCGGCCATCTTCCTCTAAGCTGGAAGTCTTAGCTGAATTCACGTATTTCCGTATTTTTTCGGTAAAATGCTCCTCGCCAACACTGTCAGGGTCAATCATAAAAATAACAGCGTTCACTTGGGGAATAATGTTATTAGTAATCGCTTCATGCTTCTCATGTCTCGAAAACAGCCCGGGGGTGTCAATGATTTCAACATTGTCACGGCAGATATCTAACGGACAATACACAACAACTTCCTTGATTTTTTCTTCATTTGTTTCATCTCGGACCGTTGTAATCTTCTTAAGAATTTCTTTACATGTCGTATAAGTAAGCGGACTTCCGAAATCATCAGTATCAAACATTTCGACTTTATTTTTCTCAAAATAAGTAACTTCGACCTTGATTTGATCCGAGTAACTGATTTTTGTAATGACCGAAGTTTCCGCACGAATATCCATACTTAACAGGTCTTTACCAATGATAGAATTAATAAAAGTCGATTTTCCTGCGCTGAATGGAGCAACAAGCGCTATCTTAAAATTACCTTTTTCAAGGCGGTCTATTTCTTGGTTTAGGGATGAGTTTTCCAGTATGGTGCGATCTATATTCTTCGATTTGTCTAGCTCATTAGTAAAGTTTAAAAGGAATTTTTTTGTTTCTTTAAATCTCTCTAACATTCATTTCACTCCCAATGTTGTAGTAAACGGTCAAAACCCGATTGTTTTAATAATAGCTTCGGTAGAGTGGTTTTGCTTTTTCCCTTGGATATTGGAAAATTAAACGAATCAACTAAAACAATCGCAGGATTTTCAATGATCTCAAAGATCTGCATGTCCTCTCGTTTTAATTGAAGGCATTGCTTATAATAAAAAGCAGAAATATAATAGACCGGATCGCTTGTTATGCTCTTAATCTTCTTTTGGATATCCATTTGCAGCTCCTGCTGGCTCTTGTGATAAAACATGAATTCATCCAGTTTATTTACAACAATAACTTTTTCGATATCGACATACTTCGAACAAATGCTTTCAAGATAAAGAAGGTTGTCTTGAATCTCTAAATCTACGACAAGAATCATTCCCTCATAGTATTGAGCCAAATCAGTTACTTCAGGAATCTTGTCAATAAAATAGAAGGATTCTCCTAAAGATTCTTGAAGCAGCACGCTGACGATACTCTTCCCCGTCTTTTCCTGACCAAGTACGAGCCAGTTTTTCTTCGTGATATCAATCCCTGCTGCTTGGATGCCTACGGACAAACTGGCAACCAACTGATAAAGCTGGTCAATCTTGCTCAATGACTTCAATTGCTCGAGATTTTCCTCTATAATTTGCCGGCCGGTCAGAAACTCACCGTCTGCCGCAGGAATCATAATATCTCTATTTTGTCGGATGCCCTCAAGGTTAATCTCCCCGCTCTCATATTGCCTGTGGAGTGCCGCATAATAGGAGGAAACCGTGAGTATCGTAGGGTTCGGTATCAGATGTTTAATTGAATCCTTTAGTTCGAGAATTACTTTATAGGACTCTTGCTCGTCCAGGCGATATAGATCATCAATTGCTAGAAGTATCGTTTTACTACTTCTACGAACTCTAAGTACTTCGTCAATCGCTTGAATAAAGAACTTGTTGCCAACCTGGCTTGGAGTAAGCAGAAAAAATACCATATCATAGTTTGGTAGAGACTGAATATCGCAATCTTCTTCTAAAACTGCCTTTTTATATTGAAGCCGTGGTCTCAGTTGCTGAAGGGACTCCAGTTGCCGCCGATTTTCTACGATCCAGATTGAGTTTGTTTGGGGCATAATGTTCACCTCTTTCCCTTATGAATTGTTCAAGCCTTTCAATTTGACTAAATGTCACAAGTGATTCGGCATGGTGTTTTTCAATTCCGCGCCCCATAATAATCTCATCATCCTCAATGATAAAAAGACCTCGATTCCTGCGGATCTCATGAAGATCCATCTTTTCATTCCCCAGCAGCTTTCCATAAAGAGCAAAATAGCCGGATATAAAAAATAAATCTTCGTCGACATAATTAGAATCCAAATCCTTCAAAACGATTTTCATCTCCTTCATAATAACCCCATAGTCATCACTGTATAGATCGAGTTTAGACAGAACAAAACCGTATTTTTTATCAGTTTCTTTCATTTGTTCTAGAAATTCTTTAATTTGACTAGAAAAATTAACCTCGCCAATATGCGTAGGACTAAATATGAAAAGAATCAAATCGCTCATTCGGAACGCTTCCAATGCAATTTGGTTATGATCCGAATGCCGAGAATTTAACCCAGGCGCATCAATAATCGTGATCCCTGGCAGATGCGGCAGATGATGATGGATTTGCACCTCCGAAGGTGTTTCCTTACTTCTTACACCAGTAAGATCCTGCAGTTTCCTTCTTAATTCGGGCAGGTCCTCGTACGGCTCCATAACGATCCGGGTATTGTCGTACTTCACAAAAAGCCGGTTTGAATCGGCACTGACGACCTTAGTAATAATAGCCGTCTCAGCGCGGATATCCATATTTAGCATTTTTTCGCCGAGAAGTCCGTTAATCAACGTCGATTTTCCAAAGGAAAACGGACTTATAAAGGTAACATTGAAATTCCCATCGTAGAGCTGATAATGCGCTTGCACCACTTGGTCAATATTATTGTAAGACCGCCGATAAATCTCAAGCAGCCGTTGAATCGATGGTATGCGTTGGTCCAGCTCTTCCCTGACAGAGAAGACATTTGTTGAACCATCGACCACCTTTAGGTCGACCGTTGTTTTCCCTTTTTGAAAAAGCTGTTTAAAATATAAAGGCAGCCTTACACGAATGATTTGATTTAATTTGGGATACATTCGTCCCGGGAGATGGCAAGTGTTGATGATTTCGTTAGTTAATGTACTCGCGAACACAGTAGCAAACTGATATTCCAAATCCATCGGCAGTTTTCTGGTTGTTTCCGCTTGCTGACCGACGATGCTCACGGAAGCTGTTGGGTAGACTTCCTTTAACGCCTTCTCAAAACGCTTGAATACGGGATGCAAGTGAATCGTACTTACATCCTCTTTCAGTGAATGTTTTAGTTCATTAAAGAAAGCCTCGATTTTTGCCTGGTCTTTCTCTATAAAAAAATTAAAGATATATTCCGGAAATAAATTGATCGCTTTTTCTATCTTATCTCCAATTATCGTTTTGTGGTTGTGGTGATAAAAATAAGGAGATATCGATTCAAAGATTTCCTGTCTTGCTAGCGTAATCTCATGTTTAGAAATAGTTATTTTCATTTGCCTGGCTCCCTACAAGAAATAGCCTAATAAAATAGCAATAAACGTAGTTATATACCATTTCTTCTGGAACTTCTTAAGGCTTTGATTCTCCTCATTCAGCTTTTTTACTTGACCTTTATTGAGACTAATAATCGTTTTCTTCAAATCGCTAAGGTTCCTTAACAGCTTTTCTTGGTTGGTAAAACCCACTTCTATCTCAGTAAATAGATTTTTCTGGATTTCTAAGATGAGTTCCTTTTGCTCACGGGCCTGTTTAGCTAATGCATTTTGCAAAGCTTGAAATTGCTGATCCTGACGTTGCTGTTGTTTTTCAAGATCCTTTTGAATCACATCATAGGAGAACTTCGTCGTTTCCCTCAACTCTTCATTATCCTTGCTGATTCTCTGTAACGATTTATTCGTGAGTTCACTGATTTCCTTGTTTAGGTCGTTCTCCAGATTTTGTAATTGTTTCGTAAGTTCTGTTTTTGCTTGGTTGATGTTTTTCTCTGTCTCTTTATCCAACAAGTCAATTCTAACAAGAACCTCCTGCGAAACCTTTTTGGTTTCCTTTGCTGTATCTTGAGCATCAAGCATATTGGAATTTAAGAGAATATTTGTTTCATGAATCCTACTTAAGACATCCTCTGTTGCTGTTACCATCTTTAAAACCCCTTTTACATAAAAAAATCAATTAAAATTAATGGAACGACTAAAGTTATCGAAAACTGCCGCATTTTCTTGAGTATCTGAATCTTTTGTATCAGCTGAAACCCTGAAATTCCGAGCTTTAAAAGACAGAAAAACTTGTTATAACATGGGAGTCCAAATATATTAATTTTAATAGATTGAGTTTATTTCTCGTTATTACAAAAGGAAATATTTTTTACGTATTTCTAGTGTTACTATCGGCAAAAACCATTTTTAGATTAGCGAATAACCTAAAAAAACAACCACAACTTTTAGCTGTTCTTAGTGAACTGACTTTATGAATGACAAAAAGACCACCATTTTCGGTCCGTGGCATATCCCTGTTCCGAAAGAAGAAGAAATCACTAGAGAACGATTGAGGTTGCTACGGGTTCCTAACAAAGGTTTAATTCTGTTCAATCTTGAATATTATTCTTTACGTGTAAGGACCGACCTCGTACTTCTAAGTGTGAAAGCTTCGTGCTAATATAGCGAACCCCTATGGTCACTCCCTTCTACAATATAAAAAGTATTTAGGGTAAAAGTTTGCTGACGGTACCTAGTCTTATTATTTATTTTATTGTTGAAAAAGAAGAGCCCCAGGGTAGTCACTTTGCTACCTCTGGGGCTTTGTATATGAAACCTTTCTTATGGGAGATCTGCTGGTTGCTTTTTTGTTTTAAAAACCACTCCAGATAAAGAGAACTTATTATAAGAGGATAATTTTATGGAAATCGAATTAGACATACCAGTAGGTGTAGAGGAAGGAATCAATCAAAGGATTTGTTGTGAGCTCTTAAACAAGCAATACAGCAATTTCAAGAACAACTTAATACTAATGAATGGATGACACTAAAAAAAGGAGTTCAATATGCGGGAGTAAGCATTAATACTTTTAAAAAGTTTTTTCTGGAAGGCCTAAAAGTAAGCAAACCCAGCTCTTCCTCCATTCAATTGGTTTCTCGTACTGAGATAGATTGCTTCTTAGAATCTTGTATTTACTAAGTAATGGTTATAAAAATCCGCATGAGGTAATAAAAGGTGGTTATATCCAGACAAACTCATTTTCTCATTATTGATGTACCTAACAATACTAAACGAACATTCCAATTTAGAAGAAAAAAATTTTTACTCACGTGAATAACTTAAATCTTTCCTCATTTGCTTCGAAAAAGAAAGCAACTACAAAGCCTACACTTTTTTTCGTTTGCTTGCTTATTCTGGTATGCGGAAAGAGTAAGCATCAGCTTCTCAATTTTTAACTACGATTGTAACTACTACAAGTGATATTAGATGACACTATATGAAAAACAAAAACACCTAAACCCTTTATTATTGAGGTTCATGATAATAAAAAACCACCAATATATGTATTGGTGGAGACGGTGGGAGTCGAACCCCTATCTTTATAAATTATTATAATATCAGTATTTATAAGGCTTTTGGTGCAATCAATACATTTTTGACCATGGATTTGACCATGGAATGAATAAATTACTTACGGAGACAAGACTTTTATTAAGATTTTAAAAATAAAAGCCCTCAAAATTGAGGGCTTTTATAGTCTACCTCTTAACCAACTTGATTGTTGGCTCTGGCTCTTTGTAATTTAAAGTACCTTTCGGGAGATTGCATAAGATTTCAATAAACTCCTGCGGTACTCCTATTTCCTGAATAAGCTGTAACTCATTTTTCACATCATTTTCAAGTAGCATTAAGACGCTCTTTTTCAGAACTACAGGTTCCTGTAAAGGAAACACATCATCTAAAGGTTCCTTTGACCTCATTTTTTTCATGGACATTTGTTTCTGTAATGACGTATATCTACTTTCATCAATTATATTTAGTTCGTAACTTCTATATATCATTGCACCTATGGAAACTCGCCAATACTTTTTTAACTCTATAAAGTGTAATAATGAAGTAGAAGTAACTGTTTTAGCAAATGCTTCTGCTGGCAACAATAGTGCTGAGGCAAAACGATTTGCTTGGTTCTCCATAACTTTTATTTGTTCCCTACTGAGTATATCTTGATTGTCTATATCTTCGTGCATAAGAATGTGACCTAACTCATGTCCGCCATCAAACTGTCTTCTAAACGCTGATTGTTTATCGTTTCCAAGAAAAATAAAAGGTCTCCCTGTTCGATGTTGACAGAATGCATCTACTTTTTGAGTATCGGTATCAACAGAAAATACCATAACGCCATTTCTCTCTAACAAGTGGACAATGTTAGCAATAGGGTTATCACCAATCCCCCAAAATTCTCTTAAACTTTTAGCTAATTCTTCAATTGCATTATTGTCATCCCAATTTGTGTTTAATTGAGATACATCTGGTAAATTCAGCTCAGGAAATTCTATTGAATTAGACAAATAACTGTATATATATCCTGCAAGGTGAGACTTATTATATTGCATTTCTTTACTTTTTTTTGTAGCAGTAGCATTTGCACGGAAAAATGTATTCCCAACATATTGCTCTTTAAAATCCTTGTAAAAATAACTTTTTGGAAAACCTAAGGTATTAATTAAAGCCATCATCGTTTCTTGCTTGGGCATATGTTCGCCAAGTTCAAATTGAGAAATAGCCTGTTTTGATACACCAATCATGTCAGCAAGTCCCTTGATAGTCAGACCTCTTATCAACCTTGCTTCTCTTAGTCTCTTCGGATTAAAAATTGTTTCCTGATTTACGTTCATAATTACTGCCCCTAACTAAACAAAAGTTTCTCTAAGATGTAGTCTTTCCTTTTAGCTTTACTACAATATCTTCCTCTAATGGTGTTTTCAATGGTGTTGGAATATCTAATAGATGGTGGTAGTTGAGTGGCACAAGAACATCAATATCAACATTAATTGAATCAGAAATATCCTCTTTGTATATCCAGTCTTCTTGGTCTGGTCTTAAAGCTCCTTCGTAATAGGATTCTTGCTTGCTATCATAAGTAACTATAATTCCAAAAGGTTGGTTTTCTATACCCAAAGAAAGAGATTCTTGATAGGGTGTATCTCCATAGATTTCATCCATAGATATTCCCATTTCGTTTAGACGTATTGCATTGGCTGAAGCGAATTCCCCTCTATATTTACATGGTGTAGGTATATATTTTTTCCCTTGAAGTTTGGATACAAGAATAAAGATGTTTCGAATTGTGTCATGTATCACTATGTATGGGTGAAACCCTGCTCTTCTTGAACCAACCTTCATTTGTGTATGGGGATTATCTTCAATCATTGTAGCAACACTCTCATTTACTATGTCATATAATAAATGCGGTGCATGCTTCTTTGTTCTAGTTACAGGCATTGATGTAACAAGATCTTGGTATTCCATAATTCCTCTTTGAATCCCTTTAACAATTAAGGCTCGTTGTTCATTGGTAAGCATACACTTTTCTATCAACTTATTCACTCCATCACCTTCCACACCATAATATACCAATATTATTTACTTTTTTTGTTAATTTGTCAAGTATTAACTAAATCAATAGAATAAAGTGAAGTTTTATATTAATTACACCTATTATTGTCAAATAAAATAATATGAACCCTTCTAATATATAAAGATATTTTTATAGCCAAAAACACTGTAAGTTACATTTGTTTAAGTACACCCATAAAAACTGAATATTCACCATATAAAACAAAGGGGATTAAACCAGAAATATAATACTTTAATTAGTCAAGATTTAAACTTTCTTTTGCAATATGAAGTCCCTGACCATATTTACTGTAAAATCTTTTTCTTTATATCCCTTTTGTTTGTAGAATATTTTTATTCCTTTTCTAATTCTATGTACTGTCTATAGAAATATAGTTCCTGTAAATTACATCTAAGATTGCTCTTACTTCATTTGCACTACCAAATGCGGAACCTAAATGTTTATAAACGTTTTTTGATAAATTGAACTGTTGCCCCCACATATCCACTGGATAACTTTCACAAAAAAAAGGCCAAGTGAATGACCCAATTTTTCATATTCATATAACTTTTCCGCAGTTAAAATATCTTCTGGTATCAATGATTTCAAAAGTTGTGGTGCTCCAGTGTATATAGAAAATTCTTCTTACCTTTTAATACTCCCGTTTGTAAATGTAATGTAGCATAAGCACTTTGAGTCCAAGGGTTTACAAAACTCTTCCATGCGATATTAAACAGTTCACCGCTTGTTAGCTTATTCTTAATCTCGTTTACATATCTTTACTCAAACATCCCCCTTGGATCCTAATAAGATAAACTATTTCCTTTCTATCTAACAAAATATTTAAGCGTTCAACGCACCTTCACAATTGCTCTTTTTCAGTAAGTTAATTTCTAATAATTCTTTAGTAAATAAACTTACTTCATAAAAAACAACTTGTACGTTTTCTTTTTGATTTCTCTATAATTTTATTATTTTCATTAAAAAGTGCTCTAGTAGTATGGCTGATACCAATCTCAGGTAATATTAGTCCAGAATTAAATTTTATACCCTTTCTCACTATGTCTCCGTTGTTACCTGGGCTAGGGTTTTGTTGTTTTGCTTTCATTAAGCTTTCTATTTTATCCATTCTGTCTTTCAATTCCTTATTAGAGATTTTTATATGCTTTAAGAACTCTAATAATTCTTTTTGCTCCATTTCCAAGTTATCAAAACATAAAATTTCCTCCGCCAGTTTGGTAATTTCATTATTTTTATCCTGCTCAAATCCCTTTCTCATTCTTCACCCCTCCTTATCCCAATTCATCCTCGTTTTTTAAGTAGTAATCAGACCTGTTTATAACATCCACGAAGCTCATTTCATCCACTTTTAAAGGTTCATAGACTTTTTCTACTACTCCTGCCTTTTCAAGCTGTACGGAAACAACACGAATCCACTCTTCATATATTTTCATGAGTAGGCGTGGTTCTGTGCTTCTAAAATATTGTTCCATGCCATACCGCCCATAAATGTCTCTGATTATTGCTCTGACAATGAAAACAGCAATTTTTTCATCCATATAATAAGTCCTCCATATCAATAGAGTTTGAATACAAATATAATTAATTAAAAACTACCTAACTTACAAAGTGTAAATTCATTTGATACTTCTCTCTAAATTCTCTATCATTTAAATACCTTCATACATTTCCGCCTTTCTCTTTATAATATTTACACACTTCTTTTTCTCCATTTCTTTCAATAAAGCAAGTAGCTTTTGATTTTCTCCGTGTATAGGACTACTCATATCAGCCACAGCCATTTTTCTATGATTTGGATTCATAATAATTTTATTCCTCTCAAAGGCCATATACTCTCTTCCCCCCCCCCCCGTTAATAATCCTCGATATTATTTTTTAAAGAGTAAAATATTTCTCACATAGACTTCATGAGGCAACGAAACTTTCAAATCTTTCGCTGACAATAGTAATTTATATCGATACTTTTTTGCCTCTAAATCTAATAGGCTTTCAAATCCAAGTAGCTTCAAGTTTTCTTTTTCAACCCTTCCTTTATAATGGAAGCCTTCTGTTACAAAAACAAAATCACATTCTGACAGTATAATTAGTGTTATATCGTTAGGTAAGTAACTTGAATAATATTCCGCATTCCAACTCAGTAATTGATTAAGCTTATCCTCTAAATCTGGATATGGAGCTTTAAATATTAACTCCTGGAAGAAATTCCGAGTAACCTTTTTGAAATCCTCTTCATGATCAAACTCGAAAATAAAGCAAATATTATCTTTTAATTCAACCTTCAAATTTTTATAGCGTTCTATTCGACAATAGTTTATCTTTTCCATAAAATCACCTTTTCATTTTTCATTTGATTATCTTCCTTATAATATGATGCAGGTTTCTTTGAAACTGACTTTTCACTATGAGTTTCACTTACTCAGAATGTTTTGTTAACAATCCATTCTGTGTGGGATATTTGAATCGAATCTAATACCCTTGGCTTTTTAGGCAAAATAATAAGCATCAACGACAATAGGCAAAGGATTTTGTTTTTTTTAAACAAGATCCTTTGCCCATTGAAATAGATGCTTTATTTTATAGATATTTTGATACGATAAACTATATTATAGTTTTCTCTTTCACAATTTTCAACTCATAATTATCAGTTATGCAGAGATTTATTTTCATTTAAGGAATGAAAGCCTTTATTTTTACTCTAACAAAATAAAAATAGAAAGCTCTTTACATAACTATTTTAAAATGTTTTTTTCATCATTCTACAACCACAGAACTTATTTCATTAAGTTTCTGAGAGCTTTTTCTCTGTTTTTCAAGATAGCAAAAAGAAGAGAAAATGTACTTCTTCTAATCCTATGATAAGCGACAATAATATATCCTCAGGAAATCGAAAATCCACCTTACCTTAGGTTCACTACAAATATCATAATCCGTTGTTAAATATAAGTTTTTTTCTAAATCAAAAGATTTCGTTAAACAAAATAGATTTAGATGCTTGGATTAGCTATATGGAAACTCCTATGGAATTTCATCATACTTTTAAACAAATTTTCTAAGTCCTTTTGAAACACCCAAATCGTTTAAGTGCTTCTTTGTTTTTTTCTCCTCTAAATCAATTTTTCATTCCAATACATTTAGCAACTTTATGAGTTTCGTATAAATCAAACAGGTTTTCCTCAATAACTGAATCAAAATACCAGCTAATTATACCCCAATTAGATTGATAATAACTTTTAGCACGTTGCTTAATATTAATTAAGTGATTTTCACAAAATTGTTCAAATAATTGAACCGAACCTTCGAATTTATCCATCTCTTCTATAGTTAAAATATCTTCTGGTGCTAAGGATGCCAATTCGACTTTAAATAGTATCATATATGGTGTCTCACTGTTCATGGAAAATTCATCATGACCTTCTAATCCCCCAGTTCGCAAGTTCAATGTTGCATAAGCACTTTGAAGCCAAGGATTTTCCAATCCAGTCCAAGCAATATTAAAAAGTTCATCACATACAAATGTACTCCTAATGTCACCTACCGCTTCCTTACTTACCAATACTCCTTTACTGCATGAATTTATAATTGAACCAATTGACAACATAATATTTTTCCTCCTTCGTTAATAGAAATTATTTTAGTAAACATAATATATCTTTATTAGCAAAGCTCATAAAGGCTTTTTATGGCGTACCACGTTCGAGATTATTTTTCACTTTTTGGTTTCTTGTTTTGCGATTTTGTCTTTCCAATCATAGATATACAACCACAAGGAAAGGGGTAACAGGAAAATGAGGGGCTATTCTTTCGTCATTTTAATATTTTTTACCCAATATATCTTTTAAAGATATTTATATTGATAGATGAAAACCTCTCTTTTACCTGAATCCTCCCTATTGTAGTCTTCATATTGTTCTAAAAGGGCAGATCATCAAGGTCATCAATTAAAGAAGAAGGTTTCCAATCATCAGAAGATAAATCTTCGTTAAATGAAGTAGGGTCTTCACCATCACCACCCCTAAAATCAAGATTTATTTCCTCCACTTTATCTATAATGATTTCTCCCTTTTGAATTCTTATCTCTTGAGTAAATCCCCTAAATATTTCAACCACACACAAATCAATATCAATTTCATATTCTCTTGACATTTGTATATATGGTTCAGGGGCAATTGACCATGCGGCCATGAATTCATTCATAGTGCATTCTTTTATAATTTCTTCGGATGCAAAATTAAACTCAATATCATCGGCAATAAAATTGCGTGTTGTTCCATCGATAAAAATGAGTTCCTTTGAACGAATGGTAAGTTTCTTATCATCCTCTAAAATTTCTAAATCATCTTCCTTCAAATTTTCAAGCAAAAATCTTTTTACATTATCCTTCGTTCCTCTTACTACTAAGTTACCTCTACACCAATTTGGCATGTTAATTTCCTCGCTTTCTGTTTTTTATATCTGGCTAATCAATATGTTAAAACCTACGTCTTTTGTTTGACTATATGTCGCCTACCCAGATATTTACGAAAAAGTAGTCAAAAAGGGATTACCGACTATTTTTCTAAAATACTTATATTAGAAAAATAATTCACCTCTATTATCAGCTTTAAAAAAAATCAATATAAGAGGATTATTACAACCACAAGGAGGGGAATATGCGGGTATTTGAGGGAGTATTTTTGTATCTTCTATAGAAGTTAGTTATTAACTACTTATTTTCTAAAAAAATTGTAATAGTAAATAAAACTCTCTCTTTTGCCTGAACCCCTTTCCTCGTAGTTGTTATCTTCTCTCTGGAAATAATCATTTATAGTTTTTTTCTGATACGGATACCTTTGAAAATAATTCTCTTACTACTATCTTCCGTTTTTAGGATGTTGCGTTTATATTCCATTTCAAGTGATTTGTTAAACTTGGTCTGAGATATCGGTTGCATATTATTTTCTAAGCATGTTTTTTTATAATGCTGATATAGATTTTGGCTATATTCAATACCATCTACTTTTAGCTCACAAAACTCTGATACATACCAAATGACATTGTTGCTTTGTTTTTTATAGTCAGACAGTAGGTTTTCTGTCGTGTCACTTTTCGTAAATTGATAGTTGTTAGCTATAAGTCTTTCAAGACCCTCCAAAGACCATCGTACAATTCCATCTGTTTCATTTTGTAGTTTTGCCTGTAGAGCTATATCAATTTTAGATACTTCCACTTGTTTTAAAAAAGGAAGAATAATCAACCTTCTGTAAAAGCCATCCGTTCTGTCTACATAGTTTGCTGGAAGCTCATTACAAGAAAAGAGTAGTCTGGATTTATTACTAAAAGAAAATGGTGAACGGAATTTCTCTTCCGCAACAATCGTATCTCCACTTACTAATGTTTTGAATATACCAGTGTCTTGTAGTGCTTTATTTGGCAAGTCCGCATAAATATTCGCTAATTTACCTAATAAAAGGCTTGGTTTAAACTGTTGAGATAAATCTTGCAAAGCTACATTACTGATATTCTTTTTCCCTAAAATATGTTCAATCAATTTAAGGATTGTTGATTTACCTGTTCTTCCTGGTCCATATAGAATAAATGCTTTTTCTGCCACCGTTTCTGGTATGAGCAGATATCCCATTAGTTCTTGTGCAATCAGAACGTCCTTTCCAGATAAAGAACCATTAATAAACCCGTGAAAAATTGGACACGCCGCTGACTCATTATAGTTTGCATTTATTTGGATTGTAGTAACAAATTCAGGAGAATGTTCTTCCACTTCTCTTGTAGTAAGATTTAAAATACCGTTCCTAAAGTTAATTTTATTTTTGAGTAATGGAGAATCGAAAAGATCTCCATCATACCAGACTCTATTTTTTAACTGTTCTAATGAATCTCTCACATGTGAAGACTTACTATGCTCATCTAATAAATGCTTTTGAATCTTCTTCTTCATTTGTTGCTCTTCTATTTTTTGATAAACCCCATTTTCATATAGAAAGAAACACTCATTGTTGTAAATCATCTTTTGCTCAGATTGTAAGTGCTTGGCTAAAATACCTGGCATGAACGTTAGTGAATTTGAGACTTTCATATACCAAAGAGGAAATTCACTGGCTTTCTCTTTTTTATTAATCTTAGTTTCCATAATCTTTACATTTTCACCGATATTCGACGGCTTATATATAGCTCCCGTACCTTCTATTGCTTTATCTATAACAACATTTCCATATGTGCTTCCATCTGCGTAATGAATGTCATCCCATTTACTGCGGTACATCCCAGACTTTCTATACAATGTGTCCATTTCGTTAGAATCTTTTTGTGTGAAGAAGGCTAAAGCGTTGCAAAATGCTAAATCAGCCTCACTTTGAGAGGAGTAATAATCCTGCCAATCTCCATCATATAAACTTCTTAGCCGATGACCGTTCCTACTTCTAAACATAATTTCTAATAAATCTTCATCTGTTTTTTCCTCTCTGTCGTTTGATAACATCACTGGCTCTTCTTCCTCTCCTTTTTCTAAAAATATTTTGCAAATGGAATTTATTTTATCCGTAGACCATTGTATGTCGCTGAAACCGTCTAACATGTTCCCTGTTACGGTGAAGTATCGTTTATTTTGATAGATTTCTAATCCGTATTCACTGTTCTTAGAACGATTGGTTTCCTTTATACCTTTAGTAATTAAATGAATTCCTTGTCCACTTGGAGAATATTCTGCATATGCTCTACCTTCAAATTGGCAAAGGATTTCCTCTGACACTTGATTGAATTTTCCAGATTCATCTACACATGCATCAATATCAATTCCTACAAAATCGTCCTTGTCTGTAAACACGAATCCAATCCCTGTGACTACATGGTTACCTGTATAATGAATGGCTTGTTCAAAATCAAGCCAGTTATCTTCCCTGTTTGAATTAATTGGTGTTCCGTTAATTGGATTAACAGGAACTTTCGTTATTTTGCTACCTCTTAGAGTTGCTTTATAGCAAACCCATTGTTTTCTTCTTTTCATTTCTTCTGGAATATTTTTATACATTAAAAGCCTCCTTTTAGTTGATAACCACATTATAATGACTTTGACAATTACTAGAAATAGCTTTTCGGTTCGAGTATGTTCGAGCTCATTTTTGATGTCTATCACCTTAATACAAGAGCCATTCTACAAAAACAGACGAGACTAACATAGGCATTTTATGCTTTATACTGTTCGAGCTTTTTTATCATTTAAGAAAAATTAAGAAATCCTCGAACACACTTCGACCTCTTTTTCTTAAATTTTCTTATATCACGTCTACGATCTGTATAAGATACAAAGTAATAAAATTTGAGAGGAGACGATTTTTTGAACGAACATGTATTTATAGCAATTGATTCTGGAAAATACGCAACAAAAGCTATGATGGAATACAAGGGGAAAACAAGCACAATGTTGTTTCGTACCAAACTTCAAGAAGTAAGTGATGTAGGGGTAGAGATACAACCAAATTCATTTAAGGTTGAATATGAGGATACACAGTATTTGTTAGGGGATATGGTTTCCGAAAACCAGAGCGATTTTAATTTGAGTAAAGAGACTCTCATTCATAAACTCGCCATTTATACTGTAATTGTTGAAATGATGAAGAAAGCAAATTCTTACTTTCATAATGTTCAATTGCACGTGGCCGTCAATGTTCCCATAAACGTCTATAAATCTAAGTCCCTGAAGGATTCATTTAAGAAATTTGTAGAGAACAATAACAGAACTATCTATTTCCGTTTAAATAACTGCCAATATAACTTCAGTTTAAATGACGTGACCATTTGTTTCGAGGGTATGGGTTTAACTTATGCGAATACCGTAGAACGACAAATCTCCTCTTCTGCTGTATTAGATATAGGGGGGCTAAACACAACTTACTGTACGTTTAATGGAATCCAACCAGATTTTAATAGCATGACTGTATCTCATCTTGGGATGAATACATTAAAAGCCAAATTGGAGCAAGAATTGGTACAGAGATATAACCGCAACATATCTGCAAATGACTTAGAGCAGATAATACAGAAGGGTTATTATAGCCATATGGGGAAAATCGATGAAGACAGCAAAAGTGTAATCAATTATATAAAAGCAAGCCACTTTGAACAAATCATCAACTATGCTAAACAGCATAATTACACGTTTAATCAGGATAGGATTTATTTCGCTGGAGGAGGATCTCTTTTGTTGCAAAAAGAAATCCAAAAGAGCTTTCCTCAAGCGTCTATTTTGATTAATCCACAATTCGCCAACGTCAAAAGTTTCTTAGAAATTATCAAGGTCAAATACTCGTGAACACACACAAGAAAATCACTATCAGCTTTTTACCGTCTGATAGTGATTTGTGGGATTTTATTGAGAGGAAAAGAGGAACTTGTAATTTAAGCGAATATATAAGAAGTCTTATTCGGAAAGAAATGCTAAATGATACTACTGCCCACGCTACCGAAAAAGCAATACAAGAGATACTCCAACTACTACTTATTGATAAAGTCACTATATCCAGCAAGAATAAAAGTATCATTGACCACCCAACAATAAGCGAAGGCACGAGAAACACCATAAACAACTTATTCTAATAAATAAAAGTGCTGGATTAATCCCAGCACTTTTATTTATTCCTTATTCATTTACCAACGCAGTTTTATAATTTATTATGCTGAAATTACATTCTCTAATGTTGGTACACTTAAAATCACAATCGCACTGGGAAAAGGTGCAGAGTTTTTATTATTTCCGAATTTTAGTCTACCTTTTACAAACCGAATTTCACCTTTCATACAATAGTTGTGCCACCACTTTGTATCTGTACGGGCTGGAAATAAATGTCCCGTTTGAGACTCTTCATATGCTTTCTTCATCATGTTTCATTTTCCCTTCAATTCAGCAATTTTTAATCAAATCATTAAATTAAAAGTTTTCTAAACAAGTAGCATCTTTTTTTAATGCACCCGTTCAGCCGCCGTAACAATTATTGCACTACTATTATTTAAAAGATGATTACTCTTTTATAAAATGTTACGAAAATAGTATGAACATGTATGAATTTTTCATCATTTTTTTTAAAAAAAGGCCTATGTTATAGTTTTGTTATTTTCAAAATAATCCATAAGATAATTAGACATTAATGTTAAAGTGAAATAGTGAAGATTTTTGCTTAAACTAACGAAGTTGTGTGATGATTATTAAATAGTATTATTATTATCGGATGATTTGGAAGTTAACTTGTATTAGTTACGGTTATTTACCCACCTAAGGAAGGTGCGTATTAAAAATAAGCATTTATAGGTATTTCGTTGATTTTAGTTATACTTTTACTAATAGCCTCTTCCCTAACTATTACAATTAATTATTTGAATTCCAAAGAAATAAGTTCATCCAGTTCTCAATGAAAATAGTGAGACGTCATCTTAGAAATTCATTGTAATCTATCTAATGAATATTTTTTTGAGTGTAAATAAAAATGAACTTCATTGTAATCCGTTCATATCTTACCACCCTCAAGAGTCTCTTTAACATATATTTAATAAACTTCCAATTCAAATATAAGCAAGAGAAATCCACTATCCATCCTTCAATGAGTTAAAAATCAACCTTACACTTTAACTAAGCCTTAAAAAATTATTTCATTACTATTATGTAAAAGGTCATTACTCTTTCATGTGATTTTACTGAAATAGTATGAATATTTATGAGCTTTTCATTAATTGTTTCACAAAATTAGAGCAACAATAACATAATATGCGGAAATGAGAGCAAGAATAATCATTAGAGCATCGCCTACTAACACTCCAATAATATTGATAATAGATTTTTCCAAGTTACGATACTCTTTGATATTCATGATTCCCCTCCATACAATGTTCATTTGATATAAAACAAGGAGCTGTCCCAAAAGGGGTAATTAAGCCAAAATTAAATAAACAGAGAGAGGCAGAAATGTTGATTTAACAACATTTCTGCCTCTTCAATTTTGCGTTATTTCACTAGAAAAAGGACTTATGAGACAGCCCCATTTCCTCTGATATAAAACAAATCTTACTACTATTTAATCTTCGCTGGAGCTTCAATTAACCTATCTACGTCTACTTCATGCAACAGCTATAGCAATAATCATTGGATAACTAATTCTTGCTTGTTTTTCTCCCTGTACAATTCTTTCGATAACTTTACTGAAACCATACACACTTACCCAATGTTTCAATCGAAATCCCTTTTTCTACTCTGCGTTCCTCAAGTCTTTTTCCGGAAATCCCCACTCATGAAATATACCTCCTGTTGAGCTTTCCTATTAGGAAACCAACTAACATTTTGTATTATTTCGTTTCTCAATTTATTTATTCAGAATTTAGAGATCATTCAAAATTGAAAATAAATGGTTATAAAAAAGGACTAAATGTAACCTTTTTAATTTTTAAAAAGTTGTTTTAGTCCTATCGATATTAAGTTATGAACCCGCTTTTTTATTTTAGCATAAGGAATGGTCAAAGCTTATAATAACTTATCCTTATTGGTTTTAGCTAATAAATCTTTTAGTTCCTTCACTGATTCGGAAGGAAGAATGCCTACAAAATATTCTAAACCAAAGTTTGTAAGGTAAGCTAATAACAAGGCTTTTTTTCATTTTCCATAAACTTAAAATTCCCGTCAAATAACTCTGTCTGCTTTTCTGGAAAACTTTCTACGTCTGCATAGGTTATTTTTTGGCCTTGAGCTTTTGGAATCAAATTCCCCATAATCAACTTACCCCCAAAGCCTTATAAACCGCATCAATTGGATCCGAATAAAAAATGGGTTGTACCTTAACCAGCAAATCAGGTGGAACTGTTTGCAAGTCCATCACAGAGGATGCAGGAATCAATACTTTCTTAGCTCCCGCATCCACACACACTTGAAGTACGTTCGCAAACTCTTCTACTTTTGCAATCGTGCCACCAACAGTCATATTACCGATGACAACCGTACTTTCTTGAACAGTTTTGTCCAACGCACTTGAACATAGCCCAATCAACTCCGCAATAGCTAGTTCGTTCGTTAGTCCGATGCCTTGAAGATCACTGATATGCATAAGATAATCCTTTGTTTTCGTGCTAATCACATTGCTAATACTTTTACTGTTAGCAGTAAAGTATCTGAATGCAGTATCCAAGCTTTCTTTTGCTTCACGATATGAGCCAACACCTGATTTATCAAACTTTCCTGTTCCGCTTACGACTTGGTTTTCAAGCTTGTACACGCCAATCATTCCTGAATTACCATGACCAACGACATAAACATGCCCTGGCTTACCCATGCCTTCTGGAATGAGTTTACCGCCCCCTTGTTCTGGAACAGAGACATATTCCTCTTCTAATGATTCCTTATCTATATAAGAGAACATAACATCGTAAAACTCCATGCCCCCGATTTTCTTGAGCTGTTCTTTGACACGACGACGACCTTCCAATGCATATTGTAGGATTTCCTCAATATTTTCCTTTGTATATTCACCATGCGGATAGATGAGCTTCACCAAACCCGATACCGTCTTACGAACGGCAACGGTATCCCTCTGATTAAGGTTATTACCAAGTTTGAAATAACGGTCAATCGAATCTGCAAATGAACGCTTTCTCATTTCTCTGAAAAACTCTGCTACATAATCGACGATGAATCCATACTTGTCCGTAAAAAAGTCGGGTCTCATTTTCGGAATTTCCCAACCTGGCATATAGTAGTGCATTCGGTCAAAAAATGCCGTATCTTTCGCCATTACTTCTGGAAATGGGGCAAACAAGTGCGATGTTTTCAGTAATACATCTACGCTTTGGTTGATATTTCCGACGAATACCATAGAGGCAGAAGCACTTTTCTCTTCTTTCCCACGTGCGAAAGAGCCACTTGCCATGTAGTCCTTCATAATTTGAATTCCGTCTTTGTCTTTAAATCGAATACCTGCAACTTCGTCGAAAGCTACACAATCCCACATACCAACCAATCCAATTTTACGAGTGGACATATTATAGAAAAGATTGGCAACGGTTGATTGACCACCTGATACTAAGATTGAGTTAGGCGAAATCTCTTTATATACATGTGATTTCCCTGTCCCACGAGGACCAAGTTCACACATGTTATAGTTGTTTTCGACAAGTGGAACAAGCCGTAATAACAAATGCCACTTTACCCGTTCTTCAAGTTGTGTCGGCTCCATTCCAGTCGAGCGAATCAACACGTCAATCCATTCATTCTTCGTAAATTGCTTCCGCCCTTCAAATACCTCATCCATATTCATATTCGGCATTTGAATTGGTTGTAAACTACTCACGTTAAACGGGTTCATGGCACGGACTTCTTCATCATAATAGTAATCAATCTTGACCATGCACCAAATACCACCAACAAGAAGCTTATCGAACTCTTTTACAAAGTTTGGCGCGATTGGAACACCTTTCAATCCAAGATTAGAAAATTCTGCCTCATAAGTGTCAATCTTCGGGTTCAATGCAACAGTTACTTTATCAATAATTGAATACTGCCCCAGCTCCCGAATTCTTGATTTTATCTTTTCCGCTTCATCGGGACGGACAAAATTATCAGTTAGGATCTTCTTAACCCGCTCTACACCTTCAGTGATACTTTCATCATCATCCGTAGCCGCATACATCCCTAATAAATACTCAAGTACATAAACAGGTACGTTTGCCCCTTCTTTAATAAGCTTCGTCAAATCTTTACGGACGACACGACCCGCAAATGCTTCATTCAGCTTTTTATCGAGGTCAAGCGTTATCATTTCTTCCTCTCTCTCTTCCATGATTACACCCCCTTAATTAAAAATCAAAGTCACTTACGATTCCTAAGTTAATAGAAAACGGTACTTTCTCCGTAACAACACCTGTTTCTGTATCTTTTACAATTAAATAATATGTCTTGTTGCGATCATATGAAATGCTTTTTAAGACAAGCTGGATCCTGAATGTGCGCTCAGCTGGGTTATCAAATGCACGGTCTCCAATAATCGTTTCTTCGTTAGAAAGCACATTCCCTTCAGAATCCGCCATGTAAATAATGACTGTACGAGCAATCACTTTATCTCCCACTTTTTCAGTTTGGAAGAAATCCAAGTTAAAAATGCTGTTCGTGATTTTGCGTGTTGTGCTTGTTAGTCTGATATCAATCTTTTGAATGGCTTGGGAACCTTTTTGTCCTGCCCGCTTATTTTTGAAGGCGAGTAACGGAACAACGACTTCTTGTAGGCTTGTTCCACCATGTACAAAGTTCACACCTGCCCCTTGTATACGATTACGAATCGTTCCATTCGGTACATACGCCGTCAATTGATGTTCGTTTTTCACAACTGAAGATAGCTCAATCGCCAATTGTCCTGGAACATCACGCTTCTCTTTTGATAGCACATATCGACGTTTCACTTCAGTCGCATCCACTATTTCATTTCCAATCCTGTCGCTCTCTTCCAGTGCATCCCGCTGATACAAGAAGCCATGATCCGCAGTAATGTACACATTCGTTCCACTTAGATCATCCCGAATGATTTTTACTAAGTCGTATAACTGATTCAACGCCGTTTCCACTGCATTAAACGTGTAGATTTCCGTTGATGCTTTGTCGCCCATCGCATCAATAGTATCATGATAAATATAGACAAGCTTCTTTCCCTTGAACTTTTCACGTCTGCCTGCCTTATTCATTGCCAGCACGTCTTGGAAATGTACAGCGATACTCTCTTCTTCAAAAGATTGGATGATTTTCTTACGGTTTTCAAGCCCCGCAGAATCTTTTCCTTCGACAAGTACCCGCCCGTTTTCATCAAAATCAATGTTCCGATGTGGAAGCAGTGATGCCATTCCAAGTTTTGTAACAGACGGTACAACCCCAAGCATAGTCTGTATATCACAAACACCCATTGTCTCGCTATTCAACCGTTCTGCCAGCTCAACACCTACTTCATACCGCATCGCATCCGAGATGATGACAAAGGCTCTTTCACCTTTTCGGATATGCGGTGCAACTACCGATGAATAAAACCCTTGTTGATTCTGCACACCAGGAAGTGACCAATCTTCTGTCATTTCCGACTTCACTGCCTGTGACCAATGTGAGCTTAACTCGCCCATAAACCAATTCGTATACAGATGTTCCACAAGCTCTTTCAGCTTTTTCAATAATTCATGGTTACTTTCTTCATCATACGCAACGTAAAACTTGCGGTAGTATGTATCCATGACGTGATACTCTTTTCTATACGCTTCGTACAGGTCAATCGCCCGACCTTGCCAGATGCCTTGTTGATGTTTTTTATGAAATTCATGCATCTTCACTGTGTAATAAAGTGCTTCGTATACAGACGCATACTTCTCGTAGTAATGCTTTGCTCTTCTTAGCTTAATGAGTTTCGTGTATTCCTCGTAATCTTCCAGCTTCTCCATTAGGCTATTTGCAATGTGAATGATGATTGCTCGGTCGATATAGGGGAATGTATCCGCCTGCCTGAACTCGTCTATCGGTACAGATTGCATAATACTCGAAAGTTGGATTTCCTGTTCAACCATTTCAGCATAAACATCAAAAACTGTATAGTCTGTTTTATGATGCATCCAATGGTCGATGAACACTAATGCATTAGCCTTGTTTCGCACAGCAATAAAATCCTGCACGGTCATCAAATAATCTTCACTCACCGAATGATTAAAAGCTGTAACTGTCAAATGAATGAACAACGTCTTCAACGTCTTTGTTTCACGCTCGTACCCATAATGATTTTCCACATACGTCCAAAACACATAAAGGTCAAAGAATTTCTCCATTTGTGATAAGTATTTGTTTTCATTATCGTCCAGCGAATCCATCAGTATCGCTTTTAACACAGCTTCAAAGTCAGGTGTCTTCACGTTGCACAACATGCTCATGATTGCCAATTCAATCGTTTCTTCTGTAAAGGATTCGATTCCAAATGCCTGGAATTTACGGAAACGTTCTTTGTTGTTAAAGAATCGCTCATGTTTTTTAACGGTTGCTCTGAGTGATGGATCAATGTGAAGCTCACTCAAAATAAGTGATAACCGATCCGCAAAAAACGTCTTTGAATACAACACCGTATCCGCCAGCCAGTTATCCTCTACTCCTAATTCCAAATTTGTATAGATCAAATATGAAGAAGTCGGATCTTCTTCCTCCAATAAATGCTTTATATAAAACTGATTATGATTGGATAATGTTTGGAATTTAACCCCATCAATCTCCAATTGCCCAATCTCCTCTATAAATTCCTCATCTTTGTCCACCCAAAACACTATCTTTCGCTGTTCTCCGTCTTTTAACGGTTCATTGAAAATGTCCTGTAAGGTAGATTCGATTTGTGTCATGTTCATTGCATTCACCTACTCTCTACATCCATAATAAAACTAAGATACAACAATTAAGATAGATATATCTTTTTGATTAATTAAAGGTACTTTAACTACAACCTCTATAAATTTCGAATTATCCACTTAGACTTCTTCAACTTTGTATATCAGTACTATTTTCTAATAACTTCTTTTAAATCTTCTATTATTTCTTGCGATTTGAATATAATTTCTTCTCTTAGCTCATATTTTCTTAACTTTTGTGTATCTGCAAGTCATAATTAAGAGCCATGTACTCGGCAAGCGACATACCTAATTCTTTTTTAAATGGAGGTAATTTATTACTTACACCATTTACAGTTGCATTTAAAACAGAATTGTATACATGTACTAAACCTCCATAAATCGGAACAAAAATATTATTAGCTTCATCTACACAAACTTCACTATCATACATATCTTCATTATTCAGGAGATTAATAATAGGTTTATTGAAATCCTCTCTTCGAATTAATTCAACTGATAAGGCTAAATGCTCTACCGTCCATTCGTTCCCTTCCCTGTCCATATTATTACTGATTCCTTTAATTAGACTTCTTCATATCCATTTTCAAATATATTTACAATTTTTCTTATGAGCAACAGAAACTAAGTTGATTTTATTAAATTGCTCTTTTTGTGAATATAAATAATTGCACTTTTCTTGTAACTCCATCGATAATCAATACTTATATTCATTTGTAACAACCTCCATCAGTATAGGGGTTTCTATATTTTTTAAAACATTCAATTCAAAATTACTTATTGGATTCAGTTCATCCAGGGCTGATATATCATGTTATTCCTTTCAATTACTAATGCTGATTTCTTCCTACCGCGAAAGTATCTAAAGAATCCGCCACCTACTGCTCCAATTATAAGCACTGCACTTCCAGATAAAACACCTGTAAGAACTGTGTTCCACTCCAACTATTACCATTAAGTACCACCCTATTTTTTTAGCCCCTACATCTTAAAAAGAACAATTGACCCGATTGTCACAATACGTATGAATGAAAGAGAAGCAAGTCCATGAATAGGAATCGCTTCTCATTCTAAAGTTAAATCTTCGCCACTAACCCCTTAAACTTCTCATAATTCACTTGCACACCATCATCCAGATCTATATCAATCTGCATATCCGCCATATGATGCAACAGCTCGTCATACACTTTCAATTCGTCGATTTTCTTATCGAGCGATTTCAATTCTTTTTTCGCATTGCTAATTTCCTTTGCTGTGGAATCTCCTTCAATGATATTAAGTAAGTCCTTCTTCTCTCCATCCATTCGAATCTGAACCTCATGTAAATAATCCGTCCGAATACGAGAAAGTGTAGATTTATCATATCGATGCATATAGATGAGACAATTGAACGCCTTCTCCTTGCCCGACGTAAACTTCCAATAAATCGGTCTCCTCTTGTAAACTTGTGCATGATCCTTGTAAAAGTCATTTAAGAAATAACGACGCAACGCTTCCCTTGCTGTTTCGTTCTTTCTTCGACCAATCGCATCAGCAACAAAATCGAGGTTTTCTTCGAGTGTTTCTTCACTAAATGTTACCCGAACGAAATCCACGAATCTTGTAATGATGTCATCTTCAAAATAAGCACCTGGTAAGATTGGGAGAATATTGTCTTCATCTGCTGGGAATGTTTGATAGCGAGAAGAATCAAACTCTCCGCCTGCATAGATTAGCCCATCTCCATCGAGTGAGTAACGACCGAAAGAACAACCGATGGCATAGGAGATGAAGCTTTTGATATCTCGTTCCAAATCAGCTTTTCTGACGGACACATATTTCTCTTCGACCATTGGATTTAATTCGCCCTGCAGATTGTATTTATCAATGAAAATAAGATTTAAGTCCTCTTCATTTTTTTTCAGCTGTTTAAATTGTTCTTCACTTCGGTATTGCCATTTTTTAAAGCCAAATTCAATTTTCTTTACACCTTCTTTATGAATTAATAGTGGATGCCGACTGAAATCCCAAGAATTTTCAAATGAGTTCCAATCTCTTTTTGAAATATTAATACAGTCTTTTACCCTTTTAATAATTTCATTGTCGGATAGTGATAAAAATGGTAACGCTCCAACATACCCCACTCGATAATGAAGCCCTGTAACTGTCAAATCTAATAAGTGTTGAGCTACAATAGAATTCAAATACCCAATTGTTTCAAATAAAAGTGACTCATCGTAGTATTTCGGAAACAAGGTTTGTCCCCCATTATCAAAGACGAAACCAGGTTCAGTATATCTCCCGCTAAACCCGCCTGAAGTCAAATCAGTCCAGGTCATCCCTTCTCGAAAGTAGTATTGATTACTGCTACAACTCGCTTTAGGATCCTTCTTTAATTCACTTCCATCATTCTCATAATTAACAACATATTCTTGATTTCCATACCACTTTCTAAACAGTCCGCCTTTATTATGAGGAAACCATTTTCTGTTACTATACTTTGCTTCTTCTAAATTCTTAAGATTTAATCCGACTTTATTGTTGTTCACTTCATGCCAGTAGCGTAAATACTTACTATTTTCCCCTGTTTGCAAACCGACTTTTAGTTCCACGAATTCAGACAAGGGGCTATTATTATTAAATAAGGCTACCACTTTATCTGATGCCCAATATGCAATTGGACTACCGGGAATTTTGTTGAAATCATTTTGGCTTATTGAACTAAATTTATTTATCGGATTAAAGAATTGTGATTCTTTCTCGTATTTTCTTCCATCATAAAAATCTACTAATCTAATACCTGTGGGCTTAAATTCATCAATATTATTATTTCGTAAAACAAAAGCAACAGTTTGGACTACTTTACCTATTATCCCTTCAAATGCTTCCATTCCTAAATGTAAAATTGATGAAATGGTTGTTTGATCTAAGAGATACTTACGAAGCATGTCATATGAGCTTAAGAATAACCAAGAGTGCATTGTTACCATACTGCAATATCCATTTTTTTTCGTTTGGGATAAAGCTGATTCAATAAACACTGCACATAGATCAGCTTTACTTTTTTCATAATTCTGTTGCACAAAATTCTTCAAATCATTACCCATATTTGCATTACCCATATAAGGTGGATTTGTACAAACTACGTCATATTTCCCACCTAAAATTTTATATTGCATCAACAATTGAGGTAAATTTTCCTCTACTATCTGTTTGTCAAGCATCTCTATAAGATTTGCTTGTTCTCCTTTGTACCGTTTGAAGGATTCTTCAAGAATATAGATATCGATGGGCTCGACATGTAGTATAGAACCATATTCCTTGGCATTAAAAAAAGCCTCTCGGATAGTACTAAGCATACCTATTAACTGTTCATTATTTCCAGACAAATTCATAATCATCTCATCTGTTAACCAATTGCTTTCTTGCACTGCACAAATATTTGGCAAAATAGCTTTCCTGAATACTCTTCTAGATTTTTCTCTTGCTTTCATCACAACTGCAAAAGATGCTAATTGGACTGCACGATCATCAACATCCAACCCGAAGATATTTTTTTCCAAAATTAGTAGAGGAATCTCATTTTCCATATAACCTTTTTCAAGATACATGTCGTAGAAAACATCAAATGCATATACAAGAATGTGTCCACTTCCACAACAAGGATCAAGAAATGTAATTTCTTCTGGATTCACGTTTTTATAACGAATATCTTCAAGTTGCTTAATTACCTCATCTTCTTGCTCTGCCTCATTTAAATAATATTTCCATTCGGATTTCAATTGGCTTTCTGGATAACTTTCTAACCAAGTTCTCCCTAATGAGTTTTCGACCATATATCTAACAATCCAATTAGGTGTGAAAAGCTGAGTGGCCGCTGGAAGTGTATCTTTGGTTATTTTGATGTTTTTTTTCAGATTAGCGAATACCTCATCTTTTTCTTCTGAAATATAATACTGGTAGAGCCATCCGATAACCTCAACCTTTTCCCAGTTATCCTCAGGAATGACATTAGTATCCGTCATTTGTCTCACAAACGAATCCGTCCCAAGCAACCCCTCTGGAAAAAGAATTTCTGTATAATCTTCAATCGTTTCAAACATAAACGGCATGTACCGGTTCAAGTCGTTACAATGCATTTTAATCAGGTATTTGAACAACTCATCCGTTTTATTGTTCATTTTCAAATCGTAGACATATTCTTTGTCCAACTCTAAATCCAACGATAACGCTTCTTTCATCATATCTGGCTCGGCACTACCTGAATTCGAGGAAAGAACACGCACTTTCGTTGGTAGATAGTCGTTCACTTCCATAAAACGAAGTGCGATGAAACGGTTGAACCATGTGTATGCTGTTTCATCCATTACTCTTTCAAAACTGATTTCATTAATACGAACAATAAGTTTATTTCGTTGTCGTCTTTCTGTATCTGAAAGCTGTTTACCGTCAATAAAGACTGCATCCGAGCTTTCAACGTTTGCTTTTTGAACTGCTTCTGCTGTGATTCCGAGTTTTCGTGCTTGCAGTTCTACTCTTTCAAGTAACTCTACCCGTGCTTCTATTGCGAATTTTTTCAATGCTGTTTTGTTCATAACCATTTCTCACCTCGCTTATTCTATAAACTTAATTTGTTTATTCGATTTGATGATTTGCTTTAATTTATTGGATAACGTGTTAATGTATTGATCTACATCTTCTTCTGTAGATAGTGTTTTTATTGCAACGAGCTCTGTTACTTTTACATTTTGTTTTAGAATAGTAGGTTCAATGATTGGTGGGTCCACAACTTGTAAACCAGTTTGTTTTTTATACTCTTCCGCTTTTTTATTTTGCCATTCAACGATTTCACGTCTAATCTCCATTTCTGTTCGTTCTTTGAAACTTGTACTTTGTGAAATAGTAGCATCTACCTTAAAAATATCTGTAAATGTATCCAAATTAGACTTTAGTCCATCATAGTAATCGTCTACATGCTGTTTCGTTTCTTTTGATACACCATATTGCTTTGATTGTAATGACAATTCATCATAATCTACCTTTAACTTTTCTATGGCATTTTCTTTTTTCTCTGATAAAACGAGATTGATTTGTTCTTCCAAAGCATGAACAAGTTCTGGGATATCTTTAATTTTCCGATATGGGATTGGATCAAGAATAATTGAACGGAGTTGATTCATTGCCCCGACTATCTCTTGCACTGACAAGTATGCTTTATTTTCCTCATAGTTGTTCAGTCCCGCTAAACCTTGGTCGAATATTTCTTTTTGATTCGTACCAAAAAAACTTTTCACATAGGCAATATCTTCTTCCCAATCTGCTAAATCATCTTCTAACTCATTCAGCTTCGTAAAAAAGGAAACATTATCGAGTTTATTATCAAAATATCCAAAATAATCCAATCCCTTGTCAAGTAAGCTTCTACCTGGATATTTTCTACCTTCATACCGTGCTATATATCCATTGATTTCGGCTATTTGTTTTTCAATTAACATACGGATATCTTTAACAAGGCCATCTTCATCATCCGCTAAATCTGTGGTATTGAAGACCTCTTTGCATACACGCTTCGCTGTACGAATGAGAGATTCATCCACTTTCACTCGTTTAAGAATGATTCCTTTATCAGCTTCGGATGTTTTTGCAAATACCGTAAGCAATTTGTTTGTATCTGTTTCTGGCTCCAGATACTCTGCATTGTAACGAATACGGATACGTTGCTCTTTTAGTAATTCCGCAATAAGTCCTGCGATGTCGAGCAGTTTCCAGCCATACGGTTTATCTTGGAAACGGTCATAGACAATTTTCACTCGTACTTGCTTCTGGATTTGATCTTGCAAGTCGATAAATTCATAGACTTCACGTTTTGCAAGTTCATTCGGGTTTGTACCTATTTTATCATCAAAAGAAATCTGATCTGTGTCAGAGGCTAAAATAGGAATCAATGCTCTTTCACTTTCCAAATGCTCTTTCACATAACCAAGTTTCGTGTACACATTATCGACCAATTGTTTGAAAGCAAAATTAATTTTCTCCTTCACAGAAGAACCTTTAATGTCCATTTTATCTCCATTCACAAAGAAGGTTCCGTCTTTAATTGCATCCTCAAGTAGTTCACGCACTCTACGTCTACGTTCACGCACTTCTGCTTGTTTGTTGTTTAAGATATTTTGAATATTTTCTGGAAGCTGAGTTATGTTCTTTTTCTTACGGAATTCCTCGATTCGTAATGCTTCTTCCATTTCTTCTACGTATGTCCCATTTCCACCAAGCTTAATGATCATTTCACCAATGCCCGAAGACATCATCATTATTTCCTGATCTGACTTATGATAATGGTCAGATAATGGAGAAACGATGTTTAATCCAATACTTGATGCTTGATTGCCATAATTTTTTTCATCCATTTTCTGATTGAAGGAAAAGGCATACTCTCTCGAGTAATTGAACCGTTTATCATCGTATAGGTCTTGGAAAATGTAATTTGCCAATTCCCGCTTCACGATGTCTTCATCAATGTTCATCTGCTTAATTTCTCTGTTAATGTCTTGCTCATCATCCGTTAAAAACAGGTAATAGTCGCCGTTCTTTTGAATCAATGTTTGCGAAATCAACTTTCGTAGGGCTACTTTGATTTTTTCTTTCATTTGTAACTTGTCTTCATCAATATGTGTCACCATGAGTGTTGCTATGTTATCAACGTTTGCTGGTAATTCTTTAATGTACTTGATCATGAACAATACTTTCAGTAAATCCATGTTGAATGGGTCGTCTTTTAACGCTGGATTTTCATTTGCTCCCTCTATCACCCTTGAAATAGATGGGTTGAGGAATTCTTTAATCGTATCGTAGAACGCATGAAACGGGATGAGCGTACCTTCTTCAGCATCCTTGTACCGTAACCCTGCTTCCTTGAACGCCGAGAGCATCGAACGTTCCCCTTCGGACAAGTGCTTTCCTGAAGTACCATGTTTCCGTACTTGCTCGAACACCTTTTGTAACAACTTGAATTGATACGGAATGAATGGGTAGACCTCCGCAAATTCCTGTTCATTATCAAAACCTCTAAGATCCGCTGTACTTTCACGGAAACTAATAAGGTTTTTCAAGATGGCACTCTTTTCAGGGAAAAACACCTTTAGTTTGTCATCAACATGTGAGTGCTTCTCCAAAATACGTTTCTTAATTACTTCATCTACCGATATGGAAGACAAGGATAATCTTGTATCAAAACGTCCTTGAATACGAGAGAAATCATCCCCTTTTACTTTCACAATAGAATCAATACTTTCTTGTGATGTCACCATAATCCACACTTTCCCATGTGCATGTGTACCAAGGTCTTCTGCAAGTGTTTGCAAGTTAAGCATTAAATTTCGACTGTCTCCAATATATTGACCGATTTCATCTACAAGAAAGATTAGGTGAAAATTCGGGCCTTTTTCGTCAATATATTCTTTTACGTCTTTAGAGAATTTCTCAATGCTAATTTCAAAGTTATTGACACCGTTTTCGAACCAATTACGAGCCGACTCTTCCGACATATCTGTCACTTTTGTTAATGCCCCAATAACAAAGTCTGCATCGAAATAGAAACTGTTACGGCGCTCTTCCCATGATTCACCTGCTAATCCTCTGAATTCAGCTTTAAAGGCCCCATAAACGCCTTGTTTGTCCAAATACTTCTCCATCTCAGCAACACCAGGGATGTCCCCATAATAGCCTCTATGCTCGTAAAATACCTTCATGAAGACACGTAATATGGCATCTTCTTTAGATTTATTATCAAGGGAGCTTTTCGAATCAATATTAAACAAAATCACTTCTGTATCGACATCAGCAGTTCGCTTCATATTAGAGTAAACAAGAGGATCTTGAATTTTTTCTTTAAAGAATTCAATTGGCTGTTTACCTTTCACCTTTTGATTCTCTAAAAGATAAGCAAGAATTTTAAGAAAATGGGATTTACCTGACCCGAAGAAACCGCTAATCCATACACCCATTTTGTCAGTCTTTCCATTAATTCCTTTTTGGTAATTATCATAAAACTTCGATAAATGTTTAAGTAGCTCTTGCGTCACGACGTATTCATCAAGTTCTTGATAAATGTCATCTTCATTTGTTTGGGCAACTTTAATTACTCCACGTATATCACGTTCTATATCTTTTAAAAACATATCTTTTAAAATCATCTAAAATCCCTCTCTTTCTAATCAACTAAGCGAAATGCTCGGTAGTAGTTATCATCCTTATATTTACTGAACAATTGCAAGGACTGTCCATCATATTTTCCTGGAAAAAACATAATGACAGGCGTTTTATCTAATACTTCCTGCAGATTGTTCAAAATATTATGAGACCGTACAAACGGGTACACTTTTCCTATCCCAGTAAGAAAAACAACATTATGATCCCCCATTTGCTCCTTAATTTTTTGGAGGAATACACCTGGTTTTGCAAATGTAGTCATTGCCTTGAATAATGCATCCTTTCCTTGTCGTTCTTCCATATCAAAAATACGGTCGAAAATCCGCTTTTCTTTTGTAATCTCGATAAGCATTTTGTATAAATCAACCTCGATAATTCGTCTGTTCGTTCCTTCATAGCTAAACTCTTTCTTGATGTGATTGATATAGTCCCTCACGGCAAGCTCACTATCCGGTTCATAATCGAAGACATAAAAACTGATTTCGTTTCCAAGTCCACGTCCTTCGATAAACTTATCCTCTTTGATTTTCGGTATTATTTTATCAAGTCTTGCATTCAAATTTGCCATATTGCCCCCTTACTCACCTATCGCACTTATATATTGGATATCGCCAATCCGTCTAAGGTGGTCTTTAATTTGCTCGTCGATGATAAGTCGATTTAATTCACCTGTCCTTAAACTCTTGAGCATACCTGTTTCCAGTAGAATTTTCTTATAGACTTGTTTCAACTTTTCTATTGTTGACTCTGACCAACTTTCTATAAAATCACTCTGCTCAGCTTTTACAATAAAAAATGAATTGACATCCTTTTTCTCTAATAAGTAATCATTTTTTTGTAGTTTTTCTTGAATCACCTCATACATAAATTCAAAAAATAGCCGATCAGATTTCATGATTGCATATAAATTAATTATCTTAGCTATTTCTAACGACTCCTGAGTAATTAGTTGTAATAATGTTTCATCTAACACGTTTACCCGCTTTAAAATATATGGAAGAGCCCTTTTAATACTCGACATTTTTTCATATTGAAATACATTTTCTTCTAATACTTCTTGTCTTATTTCTTTATCCAAAAGCCCTTTTTTCTTTAAAACAGAAATTTGTTTAATTTCATAGAGCATGTATCCCGCACCGGTTAACACAGAAGAATATTCTAAATCCGTTGTCATCTAACCAAACCTTTCACACAAGACTAATGAACTACCTCCAATATTTTTGTAACTATTGCTAATCTTAATATTCCACATTGCTGTTGAATAACTTTCGTAAATTCATAATTCTTCATCAGTTTATCCTGATTATTTTCATGCATACTTTTTATTCCTTCTATTAATACTTCTTCTTTAATCTCCTCTGACCAATACGCATCGAGCTAACTCAGGTTGAGTTCTATAAAAAGTTGGCTATGTTATAGGAAATGGTTTATTTTTCGTAAAAGGGTATGATAACTTGCCTTACATCTAATAAAATAATTTTAGTCTCAATTCGATATTTATGTTAAAGTAGCTATTAAGATTGTGAAGCAATATACTTAAACTAACGGGGCAGTTTAGTTCTATAAGAAAATCAAAAATTGGGGATAATACCTTTAATATTGTTAAAGGAGAGAGGCCCAATGAAAACTAAATTGTCTGTTTTAATCTTAACTATGCTTATATTAATAAATGTTAATGTAAATGCACAAACTTCCGAAAAGTATACGGATAATAGCAATAAACTACTAATCAGTGCAAATGAATTTTATAAAAGAAACAACTTAGGAAATTATAGTGAATTCAAAACTGCAACCCTGAATATTAGAGAAAAACTTCTGTATAAAGATTTAAAATCAACAGTAAATAAACATGCGGAAAAATATTCACTAGTTAATATTTACAATAATACACACCCAAATATAGACCCTAAAAGGCAAATATATCTTTTTTGTTCCATTAAAGAGACAAAAGAAAATATGATTCATAAATTTTTAATTGAAGATGCTGAGACAAAAGAGCCAATATCTGAAGGAAACGGAGAAAGGTGGTACTACCATTAAAGGTCTATACTAACCCCTAAAATGAGAAACCCAACGCAGACGGAAGAGATACTACTCCATAAAGACAATAATCCTTAATGAACTAACTGGGGCTTTAGTAAAACACGGACAGTAAAATACATGAGCTTGGAGATACAATTCCCAGCTCATTCTTTACGTACATTTTTTTCCTGTGAGATAACATGAATAATCTTGTATCTAAAATGCGAAGTTTCTCAATTCCACGATTGTCACCTCGTATCTCAGTTTTACTTAATTCTTATTTTACTTTTACTTTGAATGTAACACAATGTATCTTAAAAGATTTACACATATTCTTTTATAAACAGGATTCATTTCTTCATAACCTTTATATATAGCGTTTTATCTATGTTTCCCCCTGGTTGCAAGGCATTCTCCAACAAAAAAGCTCATCATCTAATCCTCCAATTACTAATTAATTTTTTATTTCATAAATCTATAAGATTACTATATTTGATTCGTCAATTTTTCATATTTTCTAGATCGGTGGGGTTTTTTGGCCAACAAACTGTTCAAGCTATAACATCCAGGGTTACTTGTAAAAATAGTTCAAGATTATCTCTTACATCAGCTAATAAACCATTATCATTTTTAAAAATTGTTGAATATCTAACATAAGGTATTCTTCTTGCGTATCAAACACCAATAGTAACTCAAAATCCCGAGTTGGAAAGACAGAGATGATTCTCATTTCCTTCACCTACTATGTTATTTTTTAATTACTTTTCCCGTTTTTCATTTCTTATCTATCCCATAAAAAAAAATTCACACTATTTTTGAACGTTATCTCGCATTCCCGGATTAGCTCCTTAATTTTCTTAAACTTGGATTTAGATTTCTCACTTTCATCAGGATCACGTCGAATATAAGAAAAATCATAATTTGTTCATTAAAATGTTTCTATGAACTTTTTATTTTCTGGCAAAGCGAATAATTACATATTCAGGTAAAAGAGGTCAAGCATGGTTAGACACTTATTCTATTCACAGATTATAAAATTCATTTTATAATTTAATTATAAAGTAAAAGTTAAAGGAGGAAATAAATTGAGCCAATCAATTAACAATTTGGAGACGTTAAGTTCTGTCGAGATTCCATTAAAAAACTGGATTACTGATGCAATGAAGGATTATCAGAAGCAACACACCACCACAAAGGAATGGAAGAGTATAAAAGAAGCCTGTGATTATATTGGAGTATCTTATAACACGTTCATTAAGTATCGTGAAATGGGATTAAAAGTTTGTGAGATTGAAGGTATAAAACGTGTTTCAAAAACAGAAATTGATAATTTTTTAAATAAATTTAGTTACTAAGAAAAAGGAAGAGATTTTGTAGAATTTAAGCGATAGAATACTTGAGTATCAACGCTTTAGTCATATATGATAAATATGTTGCTTTCATATGGTAGGTAACAAACATTCATCCTCTACATCTTGTCTCCGTAAGATAATAGGAGGAAGAAAAATGAATAAAACCAAAAATACAGCTATTAAAATGTACACAAAAAAAAATAACGAAAAATGTTACATGTTTAAAGTGTATTGCGGGATTGACCTATTAACTGGTAAAGAACAATATACTACTCGACGAGGATTTAAAACAAAAAAAGAAGCCGACCTAGCATTAGCTCGAATTAAACTTGAAATTAGCAAGGGAGAATTTAAAAAACGACAAGTAGAAACGTATGCAGATATCTATGAGTTATGGATCATTCAGTATGAGAAAACAGTTGAGGAAAGTACGTTTATTAAGACAACTGGTATTTTCCGTAATCATATTTTATCTACTCTTGGACCATATAAAATTGATAAAATGAATGTTGATGTATGTCAAAGACATGTTAATGAATGGGCTTCTAAGTTAAAGAAATACAGAATGGTCAAAGCATACGCTTCAAAAGTAATTGACTTTGCAATTAAGCGTGGTTATATTGAGACAAATCCCTTTGCTTTAGTAGAAATGCCAAAAAAATTGAAAATTGTCCGCATTGATGATGAAGACGAACTTGAAAACTTCTACACTAAGGAACAGCTCATTAAATTTCTTAGATGTATGGAGCAACAAAAGAATTTTAAAGCATATGTGTTATTTCATCTTCTTGCTTACAGTGGGATGCGTAAAGGTGAGGCTCTTTCGTTAACTTGGAAGGATATTGATTTCAAAAAAAATGAGATTCGCATTAATAAAGCAATCTCTAGAGGTAAAAATAATAAAATTTATGTAAAAACCACAAAGACAGGTATTGCTCGAACAATAAAAATGGATCAAAATTCAATGGCTATTTTAAAAATATGGAAAAAGCAACAACAAGAAGACTATCTTATTTTGGGCTTTACCACATTAAATCCAAAACAACTGGTTTTCAGCAACGAACATAACGAATTTTTACAACCTACTAAAACAAGAAAGTGGCTTGAGAAAGTATTAACTGAATTTAACCTTCCAAAAATAACAACCCATGGATTCCGCCACACACATTGCTCCCTATTATTCGAGGCGGGAGTCAGTATAAAAGAGGTTCAAGATCGCTTAGGGCATACCGATGTTCAGACTACTATGAATATCTATGCTCATGTATCCGAAAAAGCCAAAGATGAAGCAATTAATAAGTTAGAAACTTTCATGAGCATATAAAAGTTTCTGACCATGGTTTTGACCATGGATGATTGATATTCAATGAAATCATTTGAGACAGTGCAAAATAAAAAACCCTTGCTATACAAGAGTTTTCATAAAGAATGAAATCCACCGTATGTATTTGGTGGAGACGGTGGGAGTCGAACCCACGTCCAGACATAACGGCACTTAAGCTTCTACGAGTGTAGTCGATATATTCGCGTTTCGCGAACTCATTAGCCTATCGACAGGCGGCAGAGCAGCTAGTCTGATTGGTCTCTTCCTTCATCCTCAGACGGTGGATTCCGGCGTATCCCACTTAGAGTGAGTCCCTTACCCTACCACGTGGGCCATGGAGGGAGGAACAGCTTAACGTCTGTTGTTACGCAGCGAAAGCTAGGTTGTTGTTTTGTTTGCCAGTTATAGGCGTTGACGTTTTAACGAGGCCGATCCCCTCGACTCGCAACTTAAGCTCGAACTATCCCTGTCGAATCCGTAACGTCCCCATGATAAGAATGGAGCGTACGAGAAAAGAATAGTCAGCAAGTTGGCTGATATTCAGTTGTCATCGGTACAGGTTTAATTATAACAGATTGAATCAAAAAATCAATTGTAAGGTCTTGGTAACCCTACATCTTTTGACGATCGCGGAAAGCACGCTCGATATCACGTTTTGCTTCTTTCTTCTTCAGGTCATCACGCTTGTCATATTGTTTCTTCCCTTTACCCAACCCAATTAAAACCTTGGCGAAGCCATTTTTTAAATACATTTTCAATGGGACGATGGTGTAACCCGTTTCCTTCGTTTCACCGATCAGTTTATTGATTTCCTTCTTGTGCAAAAGAAGCTTCCTTGTCCGCAAAGGATCATGGTTAAACTGGTTCCCCTGCTCATAAGGGCTGATATGCATATTATAAAGGTAGATTTCGCCGTTTTCTATCTTGGCAAAGGCATCCTTCAAGTTCAGCCGTGCTGCACGGATGGCTTTGATTTCGGTCCCTTTCAATACGATACCCGCTTCAAATGTTTGTTCGATAAAAAAATCATGGTACGCTTTTTTATTTTGCGCTAATTGCTTTCCTGAGCCTTTTGGCATCTAACTCTCCCCTTTTATCCAATCGGAGAGAGGATGACTGGATCATCCTCTCTTCCGTTTTATCTCTTTTTAGGTTTTCTTTTACGCTTCGCTGCCGGCGCATTTTCAAAGAACTTTTTCTTCTTTTTCGGCTTTTTGTCAGAGGAAGCTCCACCGTTTCGAGTGTCACCACTACGGCCGCCCTTGCGTTCCGATCCTCTTGAATCTCCGCCTTTGCGCTTTCGACCGCCAGAACCTGAATTGGCCTTGAAGATTTTCTTCTCGCCTGAAGGACGCGGACGGCTTACTTTCATGCCGATGATTTCAAAATCAATCGCCCGTTCTTCTTTATTGACGTTGGATACCCGAATGTCGATTTCGTCGCCAATCCGGAACACTTTTCCTGTCCGTTCCCCGATCATTGCAAGCTGACGCTCATCAAAGCGGTAGTAATCGTCTGTCATGAAGCTGACATGGACAAGCCCTTCGATGGTGTTCGGCAACTCGACAAACATTCCGAAGTTCGTAACGGAGCCGATGATCCCTGTATATTCTTCTCCGATTTTATCAAGCATATATTCTGCTTTCTTTAAATCATCCGTTTCCCGTTCCGCGTCAACGGAGCGACGTTCGCGTTTCGATGTATGGTCCGCGATATCCGGTAAAATGGCATTCCACTTCTCTTTAGTCGCTTCATCAAGTTTCCCTTTAATCAAATACGTCCGAATTAAACGGTGGACGATCAAATCTGGGTAACGACGGATCGGTGATGTGAAATGAGTGTAAAACTCGGCCGATAGACCAAAGTGACCCAGGCTTTCCGGATCATATTTTGCTTGTTGCATGGAACGGAGCATGACGGTCGAGATGACCGTTTCTTCCGGCTTACCAGCAACGGCTTCGATGATGTCCTGCAAGGCCTTTGGATGTACATCATTGGCAGATCCACGGACGATATATCCGAAGTTCGTGATGAATTCAAAGAAACGTTGTAATTTCTCCGGTTTCGGATCCTCATGAATACGGTAAATGAATGGCACATCAAGACGGTTGAAGTGTTCTGCAACAGTTTCATTAGCAGCAAGCATGAATTCTTCAATCAGCTTCTCTGCGACTGATCTTTCACGTAAAACTACATCCGTTGGGTGGCCTTCTTCATCAACAATCACTCTGGCCTCACTGAAATCAAAGTCGATGGCCCCGCGATTCATCCGTTTTTTACGAAGGATGGCAGCCAATTGTTCCATATTCTGAAACATTGGAACAAGGGATTCATAGCGTTCCATTTGTTCTTCGTCTTTTTCGACAAGAATCTTGTTCACATTTCCATATGTCATCCGTTCCGTCGTTTTAATGACACTATCGAAAATATCATGTAAAACGACTTCCCCATCCGGTGTGATTTCCATTTCACACGATAACGTGAAGCGATCGACCTGCGGATTCAATGAACAAATCCCATTCGATAGACGGTGCGGGATCATAGGAATGACCCGGTCAACCAAATACACGCTCGTCCCTCTTTCAAGAGCTTCCTTATCAATCGGTGATCCTTCTGTCACATAATGGCTGACATCGGCAATATGTACGCCAAGCTTATAGTTGCCGTTTTCAAGTTTAGTCACTCCAACAGCATCATCCAAGTCCTTCGCGTCTGCTCCATCAATCGTAACCAATACTTCATTGCGTAGATCCCGGCGGTTTCCAATTTCGGATTCTTTGATGGTATCTGAAACGGCATTAGCCTGCTCCATCACATCTTCAGGGAATTCCATCGGAAGGCCATATTTATGGATGACGGATAGAATGTCTACACCTGGATCATTTTTATGACCGAGGATTTCAATGACTTCCCCCTCCGCGCTGACGCGTCCTTCCGGATAAGAGGTAAGCTTGACGACAACTTTATGCCCTTCCACCGCTCCATGGGAAGCATGCTGGGGGATGAAGATATCATTGGCGATTTTCTTATCATCTGGAATGACAAATCCGAAACTTTTGCTTTCAGAATATGTACCGACCACTTGTTTGATCCCACGTTCAAGGATCCTGATGACTGTACCTTCCTGTCTTGAACCAGATGTTTCCGAAGAAACCCGGACCATGACAATATCTCCATGCATTGCTGTTCCTGTTTCATTCGGCGGGATGAAAATATCATCCATTCCCGGATTATCCTCCGGCGTCACAAAGGCAAATCCCTTTGCATGTCCGGTTAACTTACCTCGGAATAGATTCATTTTTTGAGGCAGGCCATAACGATTGCTTCTCGTCCTGACCACCAACCCCTTTTCTTCCATCTTAACTAGTGCCTTCACGAAATTCTTGAAGTCCGCCGAGTCTTCGATTTTAAGGGCCTCTTCCAATTCTTGTACCGTAAGTGGCTTATATGCTTCATCTTTCATGTATGTCAGAAGCTTATTTATATGTTCTTGAATATTATCTTCCATAAAAACCCTCCTATTCAGGGTATGATTAATTTATTATTCGGACCAATCCAGGCTTTCTAAAAATTCTAATACATCTTCATGCAGCTGTTCACGCTCTTTATCAAGGGTGATGACATGGCCGGACTCTTCATACCATTTGATTTGCTTAACGGGCGACTCGACAGCTTCATAAATAATATCGGCACTTTTTGAATTGATAACATCATCATGTCGACCCTGCACGACAAAAGTCGGTGCGTAGATATGATCTACGTGCTCACGTACATCCGTTATCAATTCTTGAAGAGCTTTTAATGTACGCATGGGTTTATCAGCAAAGTGGCCCATTTCCTCTTCGATTTGATCTTGTTCTTTTCCCTCGTACTTTTTAAATTCTCTAGCGTAGTCCAATACTCCTTTATACATTGCTTCTTCACTTTTGATATACATAGGCGCACACATTGATACGATACCCTTTATAGGTACAGTGTAACCTAATTTGAGAGAAAATACGCCTCCTAATGACAGTCCAGCAACAGCAATTTCCGTATGGCCTTTTTCTTTTAGAAAATCATAGGCCATCATCACATCTTTCCACCAGTCAGAAGGACCCGTTTCCACCAATTCTTCAGGTGGGACACCATGTCCTTTATAGTGCGGCGCATGGCAGGTATATCCTCTCTTTTCGAGATATCGTCCAAGCATTCGTACATCGGCGGAATTACCCGTAAATCCATGTAAAAGTAAGACCGCCCTTTTTCCACCTTCAAAGGTAAAGGGCTTTTGCAGCTTCATTTTCATATGTAATAGGCTCCTTTAACTGTAACTGTCATATCTACTTGTTTTATAATTTCTAAATTAACTATAGCTATTCCTGCAACTATTGTGCAAAGAAAAAAGCCTAGCTATTTAGCTAGACTCATTTTTTGATCCATTACACATCAAAGTACGCAACAAGTAAAGTTAAAGCAAAGAATAAAACAGCTAATACGATAGTTGCCCGATGAAGAACAAGGTCTAAGCCGCGTGCTTTTTGCTTTCCGAATAACTGCTCAGCACCACCAGCAATCGCACCTGATAAACCTGCACTTTTTCCTGATTGAAGCAATACCGTCACGATAAGCGCGATACTGACAATCACCAAAAGCGTTATGAGTAATGCATGCATGCAATTACACCTCCTGAAGAACCAATAAACAATTACCTTAACTTTACCACACCCATAAGGTATCCACAATCATTGTTATGGAATAATGGAAAGAATTCCTAGACTTCATAGTCATTGTTTTCTTTTTGAATCGAAATTTGAGATAATTCACTTAAAAGAGAAGAAAGAGGTGTTCCTATGTTTAAGCCCATACTCCGGATTCTTGATATACTGACCATCCTATTCTCCGCGGTAGCCGGTTACTCCCTTTGGGCAAACGGCAGTAATTTAATAAGTGTCCTGTTAATCATTCTCTCACCACTTCTACTGCTGCTAGCCAAGTATCATGGAAACCGATATTTATTATTTGCTGCATATATCACGACAACCATTTATTTTACTGCTATTATTTATAATGGACTTTCAGATAGCAGCATCGACTTTTTCCAATCGGGCATCAGCGTCTTATTACTAGGATTAGCGGCCTTTTTATTGAGTATCATAGCCGCCGTCATAGGGTTTGGTACGAATACGCTTACCATTCTCTGGCTCGCCTTACATGCGCTTGTCAGCTTTGAAACAGTTACGATGAACAGTGCTTCCGGGTTCCTTTCCCACTTTTGGACAACCCCGGTGGTCGAAGCCGCCATCCGTAATGATTTTCCTTTTTTATTGATGATCATCTGGATTGGCTTGTTTCTAGATAAATACCAGCGGGAGTTAACAAGGGACTATTTATCCCGATAATATTCTTAGAACCTTATTTTTTTGGAAATCTTATTTATACCAAGGAGCTTTTCGTATGTTAAAACCTATATTCACCGCAACCGCTCTTTCTTCCTTCATCTTACTAGCTGGATGTTCGTTCGATTTTTCATCGGATGAGAAGAAAGAACAAAAAGAAGAACAATCATCCCAGAATGCCTCAGAAGAAACGCAGAAGGATGATTCTGCAGGGCAAGTCAAACATCAAGTTGCCGTCGATACAACGGCAAAACCTGCCCAGGAAGGCCTTCAGACATTAGCCGAGCCTGAAAGTATACCAGTCTTGGTCAATAAACAATACAGCCTTCCCGAAAGTTACAAACCGACTGACCTGATCTATCCAAAAGTCGATTTCATCTTCGAGGATAAAATCGAGAAACGGATGATGAGAAAAGAAGCCGGTAAAGCGCTAGAGAAAATGTTCCAAGCGGCTGAAAAAGACAATATGCATCTAGCCGGCGTTTCCGCTTACCGCTCGCACCAAACTCAGATCGCCATCTTCAGCAACTATGTCGCACAGGACGGCGAAGAAAAGGCTAAAACATATAGTGCCCTGCCTGGAACAAGCGAGCATGAGACAGGGTTATCCATTGATGTCACAACACATGACGGGGCCTGTGCTGCCCAAGACTGCTTTGGTGACTCAGAAGAATCTTCATGGCTTGCAAAGAACGCCCACGAGTATGGATTCATCATCCGGTATCCTGAGGGGAAAGAGGATATCACGGGCTACAAGTATGAACCATGGCACATCCGCTACGTCGGTGTCGATGTCGCTACAGAGATATTTGAGGCCAACAGCACATTGGAAGAATATTATAACGCTGTACCGGTAGAAGCCAGTACTAAGAAATAACAAATGGGGGTGTCCGAGGGTGGACGCCCCTTTTTTTGAGTTTAATCAAACGTTTGATTAAACCCATTACTTGCTGGTATCTCTAGCTTTAGACGTTCATAGAACAAAAGAAAGTGCCTCTAGTTTCAATGGTAATTCACTGCTCTCCCTTGATCAACACGGGGATATTAATGAACCCGTAACAATTGGATTAATTCTATGATTCTTTCATCCTCACCCGGGTCAACGTACACGCGCTTTGTTTGGGTAATTATGTCTGTATAGAACTTCTCACCAGCAGGATACCTCCCGTCCCAGCGTAAAGGGACATTATATACATGAATTGTACCGTCCCCATTGCTAGAATACGTAACGGATCCATCCACCAAGCGAGAACCTGCTAACTGAACAACATCTTTTGGATAGGCAGCACTTGTGTCATCATTAGGATTGAGCGGAGTGCCTGCTGGAAAATGCCTCACATTCAATTCATCAATATCCTGATTCGCGCCAAGCTGCAACCAAATTCTAGCATACTCAATCTGTTCAGTAGAGTACATGGATAGTGTTTGTTTCCCTTTCTTATCACCTGTTTGTTTCCCATCACTTTCCGGTGAGGGAGCGATGTCATTCGCCGCTTCGTCATCTGCCCCCCCTAGCTCATCTGTTGCTCTACTCTCATCTATGCCGGATACTTCTTCTGAATCTGACATTACATCTTTTCCTGAAGAATCAACTGCGGATTCTTTACCAGCACATCCTACAAGCATTCCTGATAACAACAATGAAGCCCCATAAAATAAGAGTTTCCTAATTAGCTTTTTCATCGCCCCAGTCCTTCCTATTCCCACGGTTATATTTACCGTTCTCTAAATTGTAGTATATTGGAAATTTATACTAAAATCATTATCAAAAATATGAGGAGTGGGTTTGATGATGATTGTGACAGCAAAAAAAATAAGGCACCGCTTCTCGTCAGAAGCGGCGCCTTTTTTTCATTATTTCTTCAAGTTATAGAAAGATTTCAAGCCGCCATAGACAGCCAAGTCACCAAGTTGGTCTTCGATGCGAAGAAGTTGGTTGTACTTAGCAATACGGTCTGTACGGGACATGGAACCTGTTTTGATTTGCCCTGCATTTGTCGCAACAGCGATGTCAGCGATCGTTGCATCCTCTGTTTCACCTGAACGGTGAGAAACGACGGCTGTATAACCAGCGCGTTTAGCCATTTCGATGGCATCGAACGTTTCAGTCAATGTACCGATTTGGTTTACTTTGATTAAGATGGAGTTGCCGATACCTTTTTCGATACCTTCAGCCAATTTTTTCGTGTTCGTAACGAATAAATCGTCACCAACCAATTGAACCTTTGTTCCAAGGCGTTCCGTTAGAAGCTTGTGACCATCCCAGTCATTTTCGTCCAAGCCATCTTCGATAGAAAGGATTGGGAACTCATTCACTAGCTCTTCATAGAAAGCGACCATTTCTTCAGAAGTCACGCCATTGCGTCCTTCGCCAGCAAGGTCGTATTTGCCTGTTTCTTTGTTATAGAACTCAGAAGAAGCAACGTCCATACCAAGATAGATGTCTTCGCCAGCTTTGTAACCAGCTTTATCGATTGCTTCGATGATGACTTGAAGGGCTTCACGGTTTGAACCAAGGTTTGGCGCAAATCCACCTTCATCACCAACAGCTGTATTTAAGCCTTTAGATGAAAGAACCGATTTCAATGCATGGAATACTTCTGCACCCATACGGACGGCTTCTTTAAAGCTAGGAGCACCGACAGGAAGAATCATGAATTCTTGGAAGTCCACATTGTTGTCCGCATGTGATCCACCGTTAATGATGTTCATCATTGGAGTCGGAAGTTGTTTAGCATTGAATCCTCCAAGGTAGCGATACAATGGTAGTCCTGAGAATTCTGCTGCAGCATGGGCAGCGGCCATGGAAACACCAAGAATCGCATTAGCGCCCAGGTTCCCTTTGTTTTCTGTTCCATCTAATTCAATCATCGTTAAATCAAGACCAGCTTGATTGGTTACATCCAAGCCGATGACTGCTTCAGCAATGATATTATTTACGTTATCAACTGCTTTTTGTACCCCTTTGCCAAGGTAACGAGATTTATCTCCGTCACGAAGTTCAACCGCTTCGTGTTCTCCTGTTGATGCACCAGATGGCACGATCGCACGGCCAAAGTATCCTGACTCTGTTTGAATTTCTACTTCTACTGTTGGATTACCACGTGAATCTAGTACTTCGCGTGCATATACATGTTCGATATACGGCATTTAAATCTCTCCTTTTTTATTGCTGTTTTATTTAAATAATAGGGATTTACCCGTCATTTCGACAGGTTTTTCAACTCCAAGCAAATCAAGCATCGTTGGAGCCAAATCACCTAGAATTCCACCTGTTCTTAATGTTACCTGATTTTTTGTGACAATGACAGGTACAGGGTTTGTTGTATGTGCTGTCATTGGGTTCCCTTCAAGCGTCACGACTTCATCGGCATTTCCGTGATCGGCCGTGATGATGGCTGTACCGCCCTTTGCAACGATTAGGTCGACAATCTTACCAAGGCATTCATCGACGGTTTCAATCGCTTTAATAGTAGGCTCTAGCATCCCTGAGTGACCAACCATATCCGGATTGGCAAAATTCAAGAGAATCGCATCAAAGCGGTCCGCCTCAATTTGCTCCAGCAAAGCATCCATCACTTCATAGGCACTCATTTCAGGTTGTAGATCGTATGTAGCAACCTTTGGAGAATTAATTAGGATTCTCTCTTCGCCAGGAAACTTCTCTTCACGGCCACCGCTCATGAAAAATGTCACATGTGGATATTTTTCCGTTTCAGCGATACGAAGCTGTGTAAGATTGTTTTGAGAAAGTACTTCTCCTATTGTATTATCAAGATTTGTCGGCTTAAAAGCAACATATCCGTCAACAGTTTCCGAGAAATGTGTCAAACAGACAAAATGAAGGTGCTCAGGATGTCCCGGACCACGATCGAATGAACGGAAGTCCTTGTTCGTGAACGTATTGGATATTTGAATGGCACGGTCTGGACGGAAGTTATAGAAAATAACGGCATCTTCGTCCTGTATTGTCGCTACAGGCTTACCATCTTCAGCGGTAATGACAGAAGGAATCACAAACTCATCGAAAATACCATGTTCATACGAATCGTCCACACACTCCATTGCCGAACCGTATGCTGGTCCATCTCCGTATACCATGGAACGGTATGATTTCTCCACGCGCTCCCATCGTTTATCTCGGTCCATCGAGTAATAACGTCCGGAAATGGTAGCGAATTGTCCTACACCAATTTCCTTCATTTTGGCTTCGGCATCTTTAATATACCCTTTTGCCGTTTTCGGTCCGACATCTCGGCCATCCAAAAATGCATGAACAAATACATCTTTGACGCCTTCTTTCGCTGCCAGCTTCAGAAGGGCATATAAATGCTCAATATGACTGTGTACGCCACCATCTGAAAGTAAACCGAACAAGTGAAGGGCCGTACCCTTTTCCTTGGCATGGGTCATGGCATCAAGTAATGTTGGGTTTTCCGCGAATTCGCCTTCACGAATGGCAAGATTGACACGCGTCAAGCTTTGATAGACGATCCGCCCTGCCCCGATATTCAAGTGTCCTACTTCAGAATTCCCCATTTGACCCGCAGGTAGACCAACCGCTTCCCCACTTGCAGTTAAATGCGAGTGAGGATATTGTTCCCAAAATCGATCGAAATTAGGCTTTTTTGCATGATAAACTGCATTTCCCTCTTCTTCCTTCCGGCATCCAAAGCCGTCTAAGATGATAAGAGCGACAGGCGATTTACTCATATTGACCAGCCTCCAACAATTGTAAAAATGAATCGGGTTTCAAGCTTGCGCCACCAACCAAAGCACCATCGATATCTGGTTGAGCCATATATTCCTTGATGTTTTCAGGTTTCACACTACCACCATATTGAATGCGGACCGCTTCTGCCGCTTCTTTAGAAAACTTGTTAGCCACAACTGAACGGATATGGGCACACACTTCATTGGCATCCTCAGCAGATGATGACTTGCCAGTTCCGATGGCCCAAATTGGTTCATAGGCAATGACCGTTTGTTTCAATTGATCTTCAGTTAGACCGGCAAGGCCTTTTTCAATCTGCCCTCCAACGAAATCATTGGTTTCGCCAGCTTCCCTTTGCTCAAGTGTTTCCCCACAGCAAACGATAGGTGTCAGGTTATGTTTAAAAGCGGCATGCACTTTCTTATTCACGGCTTCATCCGTTTCATTAAACATTTCACGGCGTTCAGAATGACCAAGGATGACATAGGAAACGCCGATATCAGCAAGGGAAATCGGGCTGATTTCTCCAGTGAATGCGCCATTTTCTTCATAGTGCATATTTTGTGCACCAATCTTCACATCTGTTCCTTGTGCTGATTGAACAAGTTGATTCAAAAATAATGCCGGAGCACAGACTACCGAATCAATCTTATCCGCTTTTGGAATTAGTGTATTGACTTCTTCTAAAAACCCGGTCGCTTCTGATAATGTTTTATTCATTTTCCAGTTACCTGCAATAATCGGTTTTCTCATTCGTTCTCCATCCCTTCTAGAGTTGTTATTTTCTCGGATTGTCATTCTTACTTATCGTTCAAAGCCACGACGCCTGGTAATTCCTTACCTTCCATGAACTCAAGAGAGGCACCGCCACCCGTTGAAATATGGGACATCTTCTCGGCAAGACCGAACTTCTCCGCTGCTGCCGCTGAATCGCCGCCGCCCACGATGCTGTATGTATCTTTTGCATCCGCTAAGGCTTTTGCAACTGCTTTCGTTCCATTCGCAAATTTATCAAATTCAAATACACCCATCGGTCCGTTCCAAATGACCAACTTAGATCCTTTAATGACATCTGCAAAAAGTTCGCTTGTTTTAGGTCCAATATCAAGACTCATTTTATCACTTGGGATTGAATCGATATCGACAATTTCCGTTTCCGCATCAGGAGAAAATTCCGCTGTAACGACCGCATCGATCGGCAAATGCATTTTGACGCCTTTTGCCTTCGCACTTTCAATGAATGACTTGGCCAGTTCGATTTTATCTTCTTCCAATAACGACGTGCCAACTTCATGGCCTTGGGCTTTAATAAAGGTATAACCCAATCCACCGCCAATTATCAAGTGATCCACTTTTTCTAAAAGATTTTCGATGACGCCGATTTTATCTTTTACTTTAGCTCCACCGATGATGGCGGTAAATGGACGATCAGGTTCGGATAAAGCTTTTCCTAAAACGGAAAGTTCCTTTTCCATCAACAATCCGGCAACGGCTGGAAGATGGTGGGCAATTCCTTCTGTTGACGCATGGGCACGGTGAGCTGCCCCGAAAGCATCATTGACATAGACATCTGCAAGTTTCGCAAATTCCTTCGCCAATTCGGGATCATTCTTTTCTTCCCCAGGATAAAAGCGTACGTTTTCCAGCAATAGAAGCTCGCCATCCTTTAACCCTTCGATGATGGATTGTACAGCCTCTCCATATGCTTCATCAGCTCTCTGTACGTCTTTGCCGATCAGCTGGCTCAATCTTTCTGCAACAGGAGCTAAGCGTAATTCTTCTACAACTTGTCCCTTAGGACGACCAAGGTGACTGGCTAATATAACTTTTGCCCCTTGTTCGATTAAGTACGTGATAGTCGGTAATGCAGCCTTGATTCTCGTATCATCGGAAATCTTACCATCCTGCATCGGAACGTTGAAGTCCACTCGACAAAATACGCGTTTTCCTTTTAATTCAATATCTTTAATCGACTTTTTATTCATAATCCAAGAACCTCCTTAGATATGGTTACTATATTTTCCACTCTATTAGTAAAAAGGGAGTCAACGACTTTCCAACTCCCTTTTTCTCTTTTCCATTATAATCTGTAAACGGATAATTATCCAAAAACAAGCGTTTTTTATGCTGTTATAAAAAAAACCTCACCTTCGTGAGGTTTTTTACTATTTATAATTTAAGCGAATTACAGACCTTTTTTAGCAAGATATCCAATTAAGTCTACAACACGGTTAGAGTATCCTGTTTCATTATCATACCAAGATAATACTTTTACCATGTTACCTTCCATGACCATTGTAGAAAGCGCATCAATTGTAGAAGAAGATGGGTTTCCGTTATAGTCACCAGATACTAGTGGAAGTTCACTGTATTCAAGAATGCCTTTAAGTTCGCCTTCAGACGCTTTTTTGAACGCTGCATTTACTTCTTCAGCTGTCACGTCTTTTTCAAGCTCAGCCACTAAGTCCACTACAGACACGTTTGGTGTAGGTACACGCATTGCCATACCATTTAATTTTCCTTTTAACTCAGGAAGGACAAGCGCTACAGCTTTAGCTGCACCTGTTGTTGTCGGAATGATATTTTCAGCAGCTGCACGTGCACGGCGATAATCTTTATGAGGTAAGTCTAGAATTTGTTGGTCATTTGTATATGAGTGAACAGTTGTCATCATTCCACGTTTAATACCAAATTGTTCTTGAAGGACTTTAGCAAAAGGAGCTAAGCAGTTTGTCGTACAAGATGCATTTGAAATAACGTGATGGTTTGCTGCGTCATATTTTTCTTCATTTACACCCATGACAATTGTAATATCTTCATCAGAGGCAGGAGCAGAGATGATGACTTTCTTCGCACCAGCTTCTAAATGTTTAGCTGCATCGGCACGTTTTGTAAAACGTCCTGTTGATTCAACGACAACTTCTACACCAAGTTCGCCCCAACCTAATTGTGCTGGATCACGTTCAGCCAATACTTTGACTTTATGTCCATCAACTACCAGGTAATCCCCGTCCACTGTTACTTTCTCTTGTAGAGAACCATGAATGGAGTCATATTGTAGAAGGTGTGCCAACATATTAGCATCCGTTAAGTCGTTAATAGCGACGATGTCCACCTCTGGATTTTTTAATGCTGCGCGGAATACGTTACGTCCAATACGTCCAAAACCATTAATACCAACTTTTACTGTCATGAAAAATTCCTCCTCTTAAGTTCGAAAATATTTTATTAAAGGGTATGATATCCCTGAATTAACTCCATTGCTGCCGCCTCATCCGTAATCAAAACCGTGGATGAAGGAGCGCCTTTCATATAGGAACGGATTGCCTTCGCTTTAGTCTTTCCACCAGCGACAGTTATCACTCGCTTTTCTGGGCTAAGATCCTCTAATTGAATGCCGACGGTCAAGACTTTGTGGACAACAGTTCCATCTTCATCGTAATAATAACCAAACGCTTCACCTACAGCATTTCCATCATGTAGCTTTTTTAACATATCAGGTGTTGTATTTCTTCGCTTAGCCATCGCTAAAGCATCACCGATACCATGGATAATCATATCTGCAGATTTAATTTTGGTGATGACCTCTTTCATCGCAGGCTCCTTCATGAAGGAAGCATACGACTCATCGCTCAATTGATCGGGTACATACAATACCCGGTATGATGCGCGAGCTTTATGTGCCATTTTTTCTACAATCGTGTTTGCTTGGTTCTGCGTTGCTTCGCCAAGACCCCCTCGGGCTGGAACAAATGTCAATTGCATCGATGCTTCATCTGGTGATAAAGAATTGGCTACTTCGGCCATTGTCGACCCGCCAGTAACCGCTATGGTGTTTTTCATGCTCCATTCCCGCTTCATACGGTTTGCACAGGCTTTACCCAAATCTTTTTTTACCCAAGGCGATTCATCACAGTTTCCTGAGACGATAATGACCTCGTCAACCTGTAGCATTTCCTGCAATTGCCGCTCCATAATGTCTATACCCATTACTTCTCGCATTATTCCTTCCAATTTTTCCAGGATTTCAATCCCTTCTTCAGAAAGCAACATGCCAGAACTAAATATATTTATGAGGTTCTGACCTTTTAGAAAATCAATTTCACTTCGAAGGGTCCGCTCCGTCAAATTAAGGCTAACAGCCAGACTTCGCCTTCCCACTGGTTGCAACATTTTGATATAACGCAGGATATCATACCTTTTTTGCATAACCGAAAGGAAATCGGGCAATAATTTTCTTTGTACTTCGAGTAATGTATGCATGTTAAAACTCCTAATAAATCTTTATGGACATATTATGTCCCACCTAGTCATTTTTTGTCCCACTTAAAATAAAAAAATATTCCTGCTACATACTTTATTCTAGCAGGAACGGAATGTTTCTTCAAATCATTTGATAGTTTATTTTTCCAAAAAGCTGCGAATCGTTGATATATCAACATTTCCGTACTGAATGATTCTTCCATCCTTCTCAATGACTGGAATCATTAGCCCGTACTTTTCTAGTAGCGCATCATCAGAATGAATATCGATTTCTGAATAATGCAGGTCGGATTCCCGTTTTAATTCATCCAGAACCCGTTTTGCCTTCACACATAGCGGGCATTGTTCCCTGCTATACAAAATGAATGTCTTCTTTTCCACCGTTACTCATCCTTTTCAATCATATCTTTTTCGTTTAGACGAAGAGGGAATGCCCAGTTGCTCCCGGTACTTCGCTACGGTTCGCCGTGCCAGGATGATTCCCTTCTCTTCTTTTAACCAAGTCACCAAATCTTGATCGGAAAGCGGCTTTTGCTTATTTTCGTTTTGGATGGCTGCCTGCAGATACTTTTTCGCCTGCATGCCTGACATATCTTCCACATGGCCAACCGACTGCAAGGACGTAGTGAAAAATATCCTCATTTCTAATGTACCAAAAGGTGTTTGAACATATTTCCCTTTGACAGCCCGACTTACGGTGGACTCATGAATACCGATTTCGTCCGCGATCTCCTTCATCGTCATTGGCTTTAAATAATTCAGCCCATGAAGAAAGCAGGCAGGCTGCTTTTCAACGATCGTTTGCATGACCTTTAGAATGGTTTCCTTACGCTGTTGGATTCCTTTTGAAATCCATTGAAACTCCTGCCACTTGTCCTGAATGAAACGCTGTACACCTTGATCTTTGTAACTCTTCATTTGGTTCAGATACCCTTTATCTACATGTAGATTCGGCGAATTCCCATCTGAATTTCCGACTAGCAGGATACCATCGATCGCTTCCACGACTACATCCGGTACAATATAGGAGGGCTTTTCCTGAAAAAAGAGTGACCCGGGCCTTGGGTTCAATGTCTGGACATAATCAAGCACTTGTTGTATTTCCTTCAAAGAGACACAAATCTTCTTACTTAAGTCTTTCCAGCGCTTTTCCACGAACTCGAGGAAATAGTTTTCAAGGATGGACTCCGCCAGTGGATTCACCCCTTCTGCTTTTGCCTGAAGAAGGAGGCACTCCTGCAGATTCCTTGCCCCTAGACCATGTGGCTCAAGCTCTTGTAACATTCCTAAGCTTTCTTCCAAAACGGCAGAAGACATACCGGGTTCACATATATCATCCAAATGAATCCGCAAATAACCATTTTCATCAAGGTTACGGATCAAGAACAATATAGCCTTTTGGTGTTCACCGGTTAGCTTTTGGTGATTTAATTGTGACATGACATGCTGTTCAAGTGAAAATGTGTCTTCACTCAATTGTTCAATCCAATAGTTCGAGTCATACGTGTTTTTTATATGTTGTTTTCCTTTTTTACGATCATAGGTAGGTTGAAATAAAGCGGAAACTGGTTGTTCCAGGGATATTAGAGGATTTTCCTCCACTTTGTTTTCTAAAAAGGATGTAAGCTCTTGTGTGGAATACTGCAACAATGTAATAGATTGCATTAATTCCTGGGTCATAGCCATTTTTAATGTTTGCTGTTGAAAAAGACCTGCCTTCATGTTCATACTCATCGATTCATCCCTCCCCCATTCCATTTTACATGATTAGGAGATAATTCTACACAAAAATTTGGAAACGCTTACTTTTTTCTGGAATGGTATAGTCGTATTTTATATAGCTTATGCTGAGGCAAAGCCCATCACGACTACTTTCCTGGAAATGACAAAGTTTCCTTGGAACAGATAAAAAATCGAGGATTTCAAACAAGAATCGAGTCTTTTTTCCATAAAAAAATCCCCTGCTTAATACATAAGCAGAAGATTTAGTAATGCCCTCGGCAGGAATCGAACCTGCATTTCAAGCTTCGGAGGCTTGCGTTCTATCCGTTGCACTACGAGGGCAGAATGGGAAGTTGGTTAACAACAGACTTAATTATATGATATAAACCGTTTGTTTGCAAGAGGCATTCAGGTTTAAAACCTTAATATATGGGTAGTATGGATAAAGTGGAAATTCATCCCTGAACGGCATAATTCAAATTAAATATAATTTGAAAGGAGCATTCATAGGAAATTGTCGAACGAATAATCAAATATCGGGTTTGTTTTGTTTGACCTTAATTGACCAAAAAGTGTATCATACATACATAAAGAATTTAAATGATTCTCTTAATCGAAGGAGGAAATGAACATGAATTTAATTCCTACAGTAATCGAACAAACAAGTCGTGGGGAGCGTGCCTACGATATTTATTCCCGTTTATTAAAGGACCGGATCATCATGCTTGGAAGTGCTATCGACGACAATGTATCCAATTCAATTGTCGCTCAATTACTATTCTTAGAAGCTGAAAATCCTGAAAAAGATATCACATTATACATCAACAGCCCAGGTGGAAGCATCACTTCCGGTATGGCTATCTATGATACGATGCAATATATCAAGCCTAATGTCTCTACTGTATGTATCGGTATGGCGGCTTCAATGGGTGCATTCCTATTGGCTGCTGGGGAAAAAGGAAAACGTTTTGCCCTTCCTAACAGTGAAGTCATGATTCACCAACCACTTGGAGGCGCACAAGGACAAGCAACGGAAATCGAGATTGCTGCCCGCCGTATCCTTCACTTGAAAGATAAATTGAACCAAATCTTAGCCGACCGTACTGGTCAACCTCTTGAAGTTCTTCAAAGAGATACAGAACGTGATAACTTCATGACTTCTGAGAGAGCTCTTGAATATGGCTTGATTGACAAAGTCATCACTCGTAGCCACCTTGATGAAAAGAAAGAATCTTAATACGAAACTGAACGGACTCCATTCGAGTCCGTTTTTTCTATAAAAAAAGGGATGCCGTGTAAGCATCCCATTTTTCTTATCCTTCTTGCTGTACGAATTCTACCAACGCTTCCATCGCATCCTGTTCGTCGCGACCGTCTACAATAAGCTTGATGGATACACCAGAACTAATGGCAAGGCTCATTAAACCCATGATGCTTTTGGCATTCACCTTTTTTCCTTCTTTTTCAAGGAAAACATCTGAATGAAAGCGGTTAGCCTCTTGAACGAAAAGAGCCGCCGGGCGGGCTTGTAAACCTGTCTTCAGTTTTACTTCTATTTGTTTTTCCACCATCTTGATCTCTCCATTTACACCTTATTATTTTTTCGCAGAAAAAGCTTCTCCCCCACGGAGTCTATCAGCTATTTCATCAATTTTTCGCAGTCTGTGATTAATGCCGGATTTGCTGATCGACCCACCAGAAACCATTTCACCCAGTTCCTTTAGGGTAATATCCTGAAAAGCGATCCGTAGCTCCGCGATTTCCCGTAACTTATCCGGTAAAATGCTTAGTCCCACCGTGTCTTCGATATAATGGATATTTTCAACTTGCCGCAGTGAAGCCCCAATCGTCTTATTCAAATTAGCAGTTTCACAATTTACGAGCCTATTGACGGAATTACGCATATCCCGGACAATTCGTACATCCTCAAATCTTAATAACGCTGAGTGCGCTCCAACAATGCTTAAGAACTCGGCAATTTTCTCGGCTTCTTTTAAATAAATGATATATCCCTTTTTTCGTTCAAGCGTCTTTGCCTTTAAATCAAACTTATTCATTAATTCACATAAGGCATCATTATGTTCTTTATAAAGAGAGAAAATTTCCAGGTGATAAGATGACGTTTCTGGATTATTGACCGAACCTCCAGCAAGGAAAGCACCTCTTATATACGAACGCTTACAGCATTTCTTCCCAACTATATTATCGGATATGTCATGGAGAATTTCAAACCCTTCTCCTAATATTTCTAAATCGGTCAAGATCCGCTGTCCTCCCGCTGACATCCTGACAATATACACATTATTCTTTTTGAGTTTCATCTTCTTACGAACGAGCAGTTCGACCTGGACCTCATAACTCTTTTTCAAAAGTGTATAGATCCTTCTGGCAATCGCCGCATTTTCCGTTTGTATATCCACGACAAGCTTACGATTCGAAAAGGAAAGGGATCCGTTCATCCGAATGAGCGCACACAGCTCGGCTTTCACGCAACAATCCTTACTTTCCAATGTAGTCAGTTCTTTTTTTGTTTCCGAAGCAAAAGACATTCATTTCACCCCCAATTGAACATAGGTTATCTATTTTTTTAGTCAAAAGACAGTCTCCACCTATATTTAAGGAGCTATATGACTTTCATGTATCAGCATATTATATAGTAAATCCGCCACCTTTTTGGTGTCATGGCGAATGACGTCCCCCTCAAAGCTGAAAATGTGCCCCTGTATGATTTCAAGGCCCATTCTTTTTAAACTCTCGACATCATACACAACCGGTTTTGCATACTCCGCATGATACCGTTGCTGAATTTCAGATGGTATTTCTTCAGCATTGACAAGAATGCGATCTATGTAGGCATTCCCCATGTGATCATATATCGCTTTTATATGGTCGCTCGCGCTATAATCCAGTGTCTCCCCTGCTTGGGTCATTAGATTGCAGATGTACACTTTCTTAGCTTTGGAGCGGGCGATTTCTTCTCCGATACCTGGAACAAGTAAATTAGGAAGGATGCTCGTATATAAACTACCTGGACCAATCACAATCAGGTCGGCCTGCTTAATTGCCTGAATCGTTTCACTGAGCGGCTTTATGTGTTGAGGAGATAGAAATACTCTTTTTATCTTCTTGCCTGATAAGGGGATTTTTGACTCTCCCGTTACAAAAGTTCCATCTTCCATTTCAGCATGAAGGACCACACTTTGGTTAGCAGCAGGAAGGACTTTGCCACGGACATTCAGGAACTTACTCATTTCCTGGATTGCATGGACAAAGTCCCCCGTCAATGAAGTCATGGCAGCAAGGATTAGATTTCCTAATGAATGACCGGACAATTCATTTTTACTTTGAAAACGGTGTTGAAACATCTGCTCGACAAGTGGCTCTACATCCGAGAGTGCCGCCAAGACATTACGGATATCACCTGGAGCAGGGATGTGCATATCTTCGCGGATACGACCGGAGCTTCCACCATCGTCGGCAACCGTCACGATTGCTGTTATATCTACTGGGTATTTCTTCAACCCCCTAAGTAGGACTGGAAGGCCCGTTCCCCCTCCAATGATCACTACTCTAGGCTGTTTCTCTTTATCTGGCATCTACTTTCCCCTTACTCTTTTCGATATCACGATGGGACACATGAACCGTATAGCTCTTTTGAAAAAAATTAGAAATGTATTCGGTCAAAGCTACAGAACGGTGCTGACCACCTGTACATCCAATCGCAATAACAAGCTGGGCTTTTCCTTCACGTTTATAATACGGAAGCATGAACGCAAGCAAATCCGTCAGCTTTTCTAGGAACTTTTGAGTCTCGCCCCATTTTAAAACGTAACTGGACACTTCCTTATCAAGGCCAGTCTTTGGTCTCATTTGATCGATATAGTATGGGTTAGGCAGAAACCGCACGTCAAACACAAGGTCCGCATCAATTGGCAAGCCATGTTTGAAACCGAAAGACATGACATTAACAGAAAATCCAACCTGTTTATCCTTTGAAAACTCAGATGCAATCTTTTCCCTTAATTCGCGTGGCTTCAGCTGGGACGTATTGAAAATTAACTGCGCCCGACCTTTTAATTCATCCAAAAGGTCCCGTTCCAATTTAATGCCCTCTAACGGCCGGTCCATCGGAGCTAATGGATGAGTCCTTCTCGTTTCTTTATATCGACGGACCAAAGCTTCATCATCCGCCTCAAGAAAGAGGATCCTAGGGGAGACCCATGATGTTTCCGTCAATTGATCCAAGGCAAGGAACAAAGAATCGAAAAACTCCCGCCCCCGTAAATCCATGACAAGGGCTACTTTATTCATCTTATTTCCAGAGTCTTTCATCAACTCCAAAAACTTTGGCAATAAAGCGGGCGGCAAATTATCGACGCAAAAAAAACCGAGGTCTTCAAAACTTTGAATAGCCACCGTCTTTCCTGCTCCTGACATTCCTGTTATGACGACCAACTGCGTATCATTCATCTGCCCATCACTCATTCTTTTCGCCCCCTGGAGTAGTAATCGCTTTTATAAATAATCATTAACCTGGATCAAGTCGATAGGAAAGTAACTTAAACTCGGGTGTATAGGTAAAGGTACCGTAGATTACTCCGCTTCCCTGAACCATATAATCTAGAATATGATAATCCCCTTCGGCCATGTCCAGTTTTTTAACATCTTCAATAGGGTGCCAAAATAGCTCGCCTTCTTCACACACATCCACATTGATGCCATCGGAATCAGTAGCAAAGAAAGTAAACATCATCCATTCGGATAATACTTTGTCTCCATCCTTCATAATGAAGGTGAAGATTCCTTTAATGGTGGGGTTTTTCAAGTAAACGCCCGTCTCTTCACGGTATTCCCTAATACAAGCATCCCGGATTGATTCACCAGGCTCCATCTTGCCGCCTGGGGCTACCCACCATCCACGTCTTGGTTTCTTTAATAAAAGGATCTTATTGTCCTTAACTAATACACAGTTTGTGACACGTTGCACGTTCTTCACCTCAAATTGGCCTATGCTCGACTATAGAAACTTCTCCTCTGACTTCCTTAGAGTATCCGTTCAATTCTTAAATCACCGCTAGACATCCATCCGGCGATTTACCAAATGCTTATAGTACAAACAAGCTGTATTTTACATCTTACCTCTATGATTAAACTATGTGTAGTATATCTTATCATTATACTATTTTTGAAATAAGCTAACAATAAAGGAAACTTCCTGGTTTGGTTGATTATTCATGACCACACAATCACTTTGTACCCATAACCCATGTCCCCCATCAAAAAAAAGACACAGATTCCTCTGTGCCCAACACGTTATATAATAAAGGGGGTCAATACTACCCTAACTATACCCAATCTTTATTGCATGGATGTTACAGCCTCGTTAAAACACAATGACGAAGTGTAAATTTTTGTATAAGCGGTTACGCTTTAATTTGCAACTTTTCTTTTAGTTCTTCCACATAGTGCTGAACCGATTGTGCAGCGATACTACCGTCCCCAGTAGCCGTCACGATTTGGCGCAATGTTTTTTCACGAACGTCTCCAGCTGCAAAGATGCCTGGAACCCGTGTTTCCATTACATCGTTCGTCTCGATATAGCCCGTAGCATTCAAGATGCCCAGATTTTCAAAAGGCTTGGTTAAAGGAAGCATACCGATATAGATGAATACTCCGTCTGCCTTTAGCTCTTTTTCTTCTCCGTTAGCCGTTGAAACAAGTGTGACACTACCGACTTTTCCGCTCTCTTCATTGATTTGCTTCAATGTATGATTCCAGATGAAGTCGATTTTTTCATTAGCAAACGCACGATCTTGAAGGATTTTCTGTGCACGAAGTTCGTCACGTCTATGAACGATCGTCACCTTAGAAGCGAAGCGAGTTAAGTAGACGCCCTCTTCAACAGCAGAGTCTCCTCCACCGATGACGAACAGTTCTTTCTCTTTAAAGAAAGCCCCATCACAGACAGCACAATAAGAAACACCGCGGCCACCCAACTCTTTTTCACCCGGGACGCCGATTTTCTTATATTCCGCACCTGAAGAAACGATGATAGAACGTGCTTTGAATTCCTTGGAGCCTGCTTTGATGGTTTTGTACTCTTCCCCATCAATGATTTCCTTAACATCTCCATAAGCGTATTCCGCACCGAATTTTTTAGCATGGTCAAACATTTTTGTAGATAGCTCAGGCCCAAGAATGGTGTCGAATCCTGGGTAGTTTTCGACTTCTTCCGTATTGGCCATCTGGCCTCCTGGCACTCCGCGTTCTAGCATCAATGTTGAAAGGTTCGCACGTGATGTATATACAGCAGCAGTCATCCCAGCAGGACCCGCTCCGATAATCACAACGTCATAAATTTTTTCAGACATAATTCTCACTCCTTCATATTCCATTACAAATGGAACTTTCACTACGGTTAGTGTTCCCTACCTATTATCCTATATAACAAATAATTTTTCGTCCAAATATTTGCTCAACCTAACAGGTTTTGAACAAGCTTTACATACTTCGACAAAGTGGACACCGATATGAAATATTTATCCGCGATGACCTGTTTACTCATCTTTTCGTTTTTCAGCTTATTCCATACATATTCGACAGCTGACGCCCAACCTGCTGGATTGTTCAGCTTCTGATTCGCATGGGTAGCCTCGACGAAGACAGAAAACCACATTAAATAAAGACCTGCTTCATTTAATTGGATAGGGTGAAAATGCTGATATAACAATTCTGCCGTCCGATCGGCAAAACCAATCGCTGTCAGTTGGCGGTCTTTATTAGGTTCCTGCACCATGTCGGCATAATCCTTTTCCCATTCGGTGAAATTCTGCTTCATGCCGAAAACCTGGTTTTTCAAAAGCTTCGGTTTATGAACGGAGTGCTTTAATAGGAAAATAGCAAACAATCTTTCTTCGATAAATTCACTATCAAGCCGTTTTATAATAGAAGGAAGGTGATTTTCAAACCCATCAGAGGTAGCGTTCATATCCCCCCATGGCTCCATGCCTTCTTTTTCTGGATTCATTTCAATGACCTTTTTCCATGCTTTTCTGGCGGCCTGTTCATGTCCTAAATGATGAGCCGATATCGTCAGCCAATAGTAGAACGTTCCGTCACCTTCAAATCCTTGCTTTTGTAGCACATTTAACCATTTATATGCAGATGCATAGTTTCCGATTAATGCAAAAGTGGCACCGAGCTTGAAGCGATGTTCCGATAGCATCGGCCGGATCTTTTCGAGCATCGAAACAAGTTCATCCACCTTCTCATCTTCCTGCTGATAATGATAAAAGACGACTAAATTGCATAGCGCATGCAGGTTTCCTGGGCTTTTTTCCAGGACCTCATCCAATGTGGAGAACGCCTCATCTTCCTGCCCAAGGTAAAAGTAGGCTAACGCAAGGTTATTGTAAGCGGACCAGTAATCCTTATATTCGGCAATCGTTTCTTTTAACACTTCAATCGCTCTAGGGAAGTCGCCCGCTTCCAAATATTCACGCGCTTTCTCCTGTTTGGCAATCAGGCCATCATGCTTGAAGGGATTTTCCTCCGAACCATCTGACTCAAAGGTGATAAGTTCAAGAAGATCCTCAGCGTCGTCACTGAATTCCCCGTCTTCCTCTTTATCCAGGTAAGCACTCGCATGGCGGTATGCTTCCTTGAACATGCCTAAATGGGCATAATTATTGGCTAGGAAGTAATGGCATTCCGACATAAAGGGATCCATTACATCCAAGATATTTTCTAGAAGGTTATTGGAATAATTGTATTCTCCGATTTCCGAACAAGTAATTGCCAATTGGCATGCAATCATCGGTTCAGCGGGTTCAAGTTCCAAGGCACGTTCCAGGTATTTTTTTGACTTTGGTAATTCATGTCTATGATATGCTTTTAAACCCTTGGTGAAGTAATACTCACCAGTAGGGTGAAAGGTTAGAATTTTTGCCTGTTGGCCATAATTAGAGTCTTTACTCATGTAATCCTCCATCTACAAGTTGATTAACTATAGTATTATACCATATGGAAGGATTTTTGCCGAACGATTCAAGAAACTGGAAATTGATATTTGACTTCCTTTTTCTCGATTTGACGGGTGGCCTTTGTAAAAAAAACACCCTCCGAAGAAGGAGGGCAATAGACCTGCTTAGGCCTTTGATTTTGGCTCGTCTTTTACGGAATGCCTAGCTTTTAATACATCAAGAACGGCCTGGAAAGGTAATTCCTGTTCTTGTAGCAGGACGAATAAGTGATAAAGGAGATCGGCACTTTCCATCGAAAGTTCTTCGGCATCACGATTTTTGGCAGCTATGATGACTTCAGCGGATTCTTCCCCCACTTTTTTCAGGATTTTATCAACGCCTTTTTCGAATAAGTAGGTCGTATAAGATCCTTCAGGCATTTTTGCTTTTCGCTCTGCAATCAACCCTTCCAATTCCGTTAGGAAATTCACGTTCGTCGGTCCAGATTGTTGCACTTCTTCATCTTTATAAATCGTTGTGCCGAAGCAACTAGTTGCACCAGTATGGCATGCGGGCCCTGCAGGTACAACCTTCACGACTAATGCATCCTGGTCGCAGTCATATTTCATTTCGACTATTTTTTGTGTATTTCCGCTCGTTTCCCCTTTATGCCATAACTCATTGCGAGAACGGCTATAGAATACCGTCTCCCCTTTTGCGATGGAAAGATTCAAGGATTCTTTGTTCATGTAAGCAAGTGTAAGCACTTCTCCTGTACCAGCATCCTGGATAATCGCTGGAATAAGGCCTTTTTCATCATATTTAATAGTATCGAAATTCATCGTACAACCACTCCTTGTTGTTTGAGAAACGTTTTGACTTCTTTAACTGATGTTTCTTTATAATGGAAAATTGAAGCCGCCAATGCCGCGTCCGCTTTTCCTTCTTCAAATGCAGTCTGGAAATGCTCCGCATTCCCGGCACCACCCGAGGCAATGACCGGAACGGAAACAGCTTCAGATACCGCTTTCGTTAATGCAATGTTAAACCCTTGCTTCTCGCCATCACAATCCATGCTAGTTAATAAGATTTCACCGGCACCACGGCTGACCGCTTCCTTTGCCCACTCTATGACTTCCCATTCTGTCGGTTTTCTGCCCCCATGGGTATACACACGCCAAGAACCAAGTGCTTCATCATATCGTGCATCAATGGCAATGACGATGCATTGCGCTCCAAAGTAATCGGAACCTTCATTAATTAAGTCAGGTCGTAGGACGGCGGCTGTATTTAGAGACACTTTATCAGCGCCTGCTCGTAGAATCTTCTTCATGTCCGCTAGCGAGTTAATGCCACCGCCAACCGTAAAGGGGATGGCAAGGCTACCTGCCACACTTTGAACGACGTCGACAATGGTTTCCCGTCCTTCATGCGAAGCAGAAATATCAAGGAAGACCAGTTCATCGGCTCCTTCTTGATCGTAAAAGGCCGCAAGTTCGACAGGGTCCCCCGCATCTCTTAAGGAAACAAACTGAATCCCCTTAACGACGCGTCCATCCTTTACATCCAAACAGGGGATAATCCGTTTTGTCAGCATTTAACCACGCACCTTTTCCAGCGCTTCTTTTACCGTGAAGCGGTTCGTATAAATGGCCTTGCCGATAATCGCCCCTGCAACACCTTGGGCTTCATATTCTTGGAGTTTGATAAGGTCAGCAAGCGAACTGATGCCTCCTGATGCGATCACATTCTTACCGGTTGCTTCCGCCATCGCGACAATCCCCTTCACATTAGGACCCGAAAGCATCCCGTCCGTCGCGATATCTGTCACGATAAACGTTTCCGCACCGGCATCAGCAAGAATTTTCCCAAGATCGATGGCCAGTGTTTCAGAGGTTTGTAGCCAACCATGCGTGGCCACTTTACCATCCTTCGCATCTATTCCAATCGCGATGTGTTTCCCGTATTTTCTAATCATTTCTTTTGTGAATTCAGGATTGGAAACGGCTGTGCTGCCAAGAATGACACGCTCTACACCGTTATCGAGATAATGGGCAATATCCTCCTCCGTCCGAATCCCGCCGCCGATTTGGACACGCGCCCCCAACTCTTTTGCCGCTTTAATCACGTATGAGTCATTGATGCGCACGCCTTCTTTGGCCCCATCCAAATCAACCATATGTATCCACTCTGCTCCTTGGTCCGCAAAGCTTTTGGCCATATCAAAGGGAGAATCTCCATAGACCGTTTCCTGATTATAGTCTCCCTGGATTAAGCGGACGCATTTGCCGCCCCGCATATCAATCGCCGGGTAAATCGTAAAGTTGCTCATGCTTTTTCCTTCCCTTCCACTAACGACAAATAATTTTTCAAGAGAGACATGCCCATCTGCCCGCTTTTCTCCGGATGAAACTGCATGCCGAACACATTGCCTTTCCCCACGATCGCCGGTACCTCCACATCATAGGTTGCTGAAGCGATCATATACGATTCATCGGTATCTGCATAATAGGAATGGACGAAGTACACATGCTCTTCTGCAAGACCGTCGATTAATGGCGAAGATTGTTTAAATTCAAGGTGGTTCCAGCCCATATGTGGTACTTTATATGTTTGTTCGTTAGCATCAACACCGGTAAAACGAACGACTTTCCCCGGAATTAGAGAAAGTCCTTTTGCTGGTCCATTCTCTTCACTTTCATCAAATAGAAGTTGCATGCCAAGGCAAATCCCGAGTAAAAATCCACCATCGGCGACGTATTGTTTCAGGAACTCATCAAGCTTCTGTTTTTCCAAAAGACTCATCGCATCTCTGAATGAACCGACGCCTGGTAGGATGATGCCTGTCGCTTTGGCCAGCTCGGCTGGGTCGTCGGAAATGAATGAATCAGCTTCCAAACGTTCGAGCCCCTTACTGACGGAAAATAAATTCCCCATTCCGTAATCGACGATCCCGATCATTTACAACATTCCTTTCGTCGATGGAATCCCTTTTTCTCGCGGATCGATAGAAGTAGCTTCATCCAATGCACGCCCTAGCGCTTTAAAGACCGCCTCAATCATATGATGCGTATTATGGCCATAATGAACGATGACATGCAGGTTCATTCGTGCTTCAAGCGCAAACTTCCAAAGAAATTCATGCACCAATTCCGTATCGAATGTCCCGACCTTCTGCGAAGGGAACTCTGCACGGAACTCAAGGTGCGGCCGATTACTTAAATCGATGACCACTTGAGCAAGAGCCTCGTCCATCGGTACGAAGGCATTTCCATAACGTTTGATGCCACGCTTGTCCCCAAGGGCTTCCAATAACGTCTGCCCTAAGCAAATGCCGATATCTTCAGTTGTATGATGATCATCAACCTCCGTATCCCCCTTCGCATCCACAGTAAGATCGAACTTCCCATGCTTCGTGAACAAATCAAGCATATGCGTCATAAACGGAACACCCGTCTCAATCGACGAATTCCCTTCCCCATCGACACCAAACCTCAAACTAATATCCGTCTCATTCGTCTTCCGCTCCACACTAGCAAAACGCTCCATAACTAATCCTCCTCAAATCGGGGGTCAGACCCCATTTCCCAAGTTCGTAAACTCTTTGAAAACGCTTATATATCAATACTTTCAATGATTTATTTAGGGGTCAGACCCTATTTCCCAAGTTCATGCACACCACGGGATTCGATGGCGCGTGCGTGGGCTTCGAGTCCTTCCATTCGGGCAAATGCGGCAATTTTTGCCGCGTTTTGTCGGAATGCCGTTTCACTGTACATGATGATGCTCGATTTCTTTTGGAAATCGTCAACATTTAATGGACTAGAGAAACGGGCCGTCCCGTTCGTAGGTAAGACATGATTCGGTCCTGCGAAATAATCCCCCACCGGCTCCGAACTGAAACGGCCGATAAAGATGGCCCCGGCGTGGCGGATTTTCGCCATCACTTCAAGAGCATCACGAGTCACAATTTCCAAATGCTCTGGTGCCAGCTCATTTACGGCACCAATGGCCTCGTCCATATTCTCACAGACAACAATCCGCCCGTAATCCTTAATCGCAGCTTCTGCAATTTCCCGCCGTGGAAGTAATGCAACCTGCTTCTCCACTTCTTTAGCCACTTCCGTTGCAAGGACCATTGAAGTCGTCACAAGGACACTACAGGCACGAGCATCATGTTCTGCCTGTGATAACAGATCCGCGGCCACTTCCGAAGCAACAGCCGTATCATCTGCAAGGACGGCAATTTCACTAGGGCCTGCAATCATGTCGATTGCCACGTCCCCGAATACTTCCCGTTTCGCCAATGCTACATATATATTGCCGGGACCGACGATTTTATCGACATGCACAATCGTTTCTGTTCCATAAGCAAGTGCCGCAATCGCTTGAGCCCCACCGATCTTGTAAATCTCCGTCACACCGGCAATTTTCGCAGCGGCTAAAACGGCCGGTGTCAATTTCCCGTCTTTCCCAGGTGGAGATACCATGACGATTCGCTTCACCCCCGCCGCTTTGGCGGGCATCACATTCATCAGAACGGATGATGGATAGGCAGCCGTTCCACCGGGAACATAAACCCCAACCGCATCAAGGGGCGTCATTTTCTGGCCCAGCATCGTTCCATTCTCATCGGTTGTGATCCAGGAGTTCCTAATTTGTTTCTCGTGAAACATTCTGATATTATCGGCCGCTTCCTGAATGATCGCTACCTGCTCCTCAGTTAAATCCGCTGTTGCCTCTTCGATTTCCTGTTCGGTAACTAGAAACTCTTCAAGACGAACGCCGTCGAAACGTTCCGTAAAATTATGTAATGCTTCATCCCCATTTTTTCTCACAGCATAAATGATATCCTGTACCGCTTTTCGTTGATCGGCAGTACCTGCATCAACTGAACGCTTTAAGGAAATGCCTTCTGCAAACCGTGCAATTTTCATGTTTCCACCTCATAAACGTACGTATTATTGTTCTATGATTTCCGCTAAACGATCGACAATTTCCGTAATTCGCGCCTCTTTAATTCGGTAACTGACAGGATTCGCCACCAACCTTGAAGTCACATCGGCAATTTTCGCATATTCGACCAAACCATTTTCCTTCAATGTTTGACCTGTTGAGACGATATCCACGATTCTCTCTGCCAAGCCAATTAATGGAGCTAACTCAATCGAACCATTCAATTTGATGATTTCGACCTGCTCACCTTGCTGGCGAAAATAACTCGAGGCCACATTCGGGTATTTACTGGCAATTTTAGGGGCAAATGAGCTGATTTTCGTTCCAGGTAGCCCGGCCACCGCTAAGTAGCAAGCACTGATTTTCAAATCCAGCAACTCATAAACATCGCGTTCTTCCTCTAACATTACATCCTTGCCCGCAATCCCCATGTCCGCAACTCCATGCTCCACATAGGTTACGACATCCATCGGCTTTGCTAAAATGAACCGAAGATTTTCCTCTTCCACTTCGATGATTAACTTACGGGAATCATCAAACTCAGGAGGTAGACGGAAGCCGGCCTTCCTTAATAGCTCCGCCGCTTCTTCAAAAATTCTGCCTTTAGGCATCGCTATTGTTAAAAAGCTATTACTCATCTTGTCCATTCCCCCCATTCCCTACAAACATATGCACATCAGAAAAAGTTCTTGTAAACGCATCGACATTTTGTACGACCGTAATATCTTGAATCGTGATTCTCTTGCCTTCCAATCGTTTCGATTTCGCAAAATCAAGGGCTTCCGCTCGGCGCTCCGGACTGAACAAAATGCACTCCGGTGCAATTAGCTGACTAGGTTCGCCTAGTGCTTCGGCAAGGCGATCGACACGAATTGCAAAACCAGTGGCAGAGGCATCCCATCCGAATTTTTCAAGTAAGTTGTCATAACGTCCACCATTCCCGATCGGCGACCCAACTTGACCTGCATACACTTCGAACAGCGTTCCGGTGTAATAACTCATATGACTGACTAGCGTTAAATCAAGGTTCACATACTGATCGACACCGAATTCCTTCAGCTGTACAGCCAGTTCCCTCAGTTCATCGAGTGAATCCTGTCCTTTTCCATTCTCAAGCAGCGCCATTGCTTTTGACAAAGTGCCCTCACTTCCTCTTAAGGAAATGAATTCGATGAGCCTTTGTTTATCAATAGAAGAAAGCGGAAGCGATTTTACATGTTCACGAAAACCAACATAGTTCTTCTCATATAACAACTTTCTTAAAACCGAAGCTCTTTCTTCCGTCCCTAATATGCTCAAGAAGAATTCCTGTAAAAATCCGATATGCCCGATGGATATTTTGAAATCCTCGAGGCCGGCAGCCTTCAGGACATCGGTAAGTAACGCGATCATTTCCGCATCTGCACTGATTGATTTGTTTCCAATACATTCAATTCCGATTTGCTCGAACTCAGCCGGTCTCCCGCCTTCACGTTGCTGGGCGCGATACACATTCGCTGAATAGGCTAGACGTAGTGGGATTTGTTGTTTAAGCAGTTTCGATGCCGCCACCCGGGCGATTGGAGCCGTCATATCCGGTCGAAGCACAAGCGTATGTCCCTGGGCATCAAGCAGTTTAAATAATTGCTGATCCAAAATGGCAGAAGCTTCCCCAATCGTTTCGTAATATTCCAAAGCAGGTGTTTCAATAAATTGATACCCCCACTTCTTGATCTCATCACTCATCTTATTTCGAACCGATACTTTGGTTTCGTATAGCATCGGTAATGTATCTCTCATCCCTAACGGTTTCTCAAACATAAATGGCTTAGTCACGACTGCACATCCTTTTGGAATAATGGGTACTGTATGTATTTCCATTCGACCCTCCTCTTTTAAAATGCAGGGCCTTGATAAATTAAATATGTGTTTACTTATATCTTTCCTATATGCCGATCTTAAAACCCCACTATGGGTCACATGTAAAATACTATCAAAAAAACTAACATAATCCTATAAATAATCGCAATTATCTATCAAATCGCTTTAGTTCGCTAATATGGTAACAAGATGAAGTTATTACTAGTGTACTCCTGCCCCCACCTCCCGTCAATGAAAAAAGGGGGTCAGACCCTATTTCCCAAACTCCTTATAAGCACCCGAGACTTACAGCGGCGTGGTTTTGGAAAAAAACAGGAGGGGTCAGACCCTATTTCCCGGTCCTTTTCTACTATCTTTATTCGATTTTCATTATTGTGTATATCTTTTGGTATGGAGGATTTATAATTTTTAGTGGTTTAGGTGTATTTTAACTTCTTAGGGGGAAATGATTTTGAATCGATTTTTGTCGTTTATTGTTGCAAGTGTCATCATTTTTACGTTCGGGTTTGGCGGGGATAAGGGGTTTGCCGCAATGAAAATCAATCAAGATGAGCTGAATGCCTATCTTGCTGAAATAAGAATGACGGAAGACGAGTTAAAAGAGTACTTGGACTACTATGATTTAACTTTGAAAGATTTCGATTCATTGGAAGAGCTACGCGATACTTGTGGTCCCATCGTTACTCCAGAATCTTTACAGGAGCTCCTGGATGAATATGAAATGACCGAAGAAGAGGTTACGAGCTTATTAGTGGAATATGGCGAAATGGAAAAAGGGGAAACCATTCTCGATTCGTTTCACTTCATTTACGATATTCAAGATATCATTGATATGGATTTAGAATCAGACATGGATTATGCCGACGAGGATCTTCTTGATTTGATGGACGGTCTATTTACCGAAGTCGATCTCACAGAAGAAGAACTCGACCGCCTGATGAACCATTTGTTGCCCATCGTCGAGGACCCTTCCTTCGAATCACGCTTAATGGCGATTGCCGATAAGATGGAACAATTGGAATACTTCGATACAATCGATGAACTTTCCGCTGAACAAGTGGCTGAAATGCTTTCAATTTATGATGAATTGCAAAACTTGTTGCAGATTCAATTCAAGTTTTCCTTAACTCATGAAGGCGTTACCTCCACTCTTTCTCTTGAATCATTATTCCAGCTAGAGGATTTAACGAATGCTAGCTTGCTAGTCTCCATCTATGACTTAAGTGGCAACCTCTTGCTTGATTTTAAATTGACTGGGGAAATGATTGGTTCCACTTTAGTGAAAGAAACAGGAAATGACCTTAAGCAAACAACGAAGGTCATAACCAAAGTGGCTGATGTAAAACAAGAAAAGCCTACACATAAAACGGAAAAAGGTGCTTTGATGCCCAAAACTTCCGGTAACTATCTTTTTGGTGCGTTAATCGGCTTAGTGATGATTGCCCTTGCCTACAGGCTGATCAGAAAAGCGACACTCGTAAAATAAGATGAATCCCAAGCAAAAGAAAAAGTGGCTGCTCCTTGTAGCTTCCTGCCTCATAATTGTAGGGTTTTATTTTACGACGACGAATGCCTATACGCTGTTAAAAGGCTATGCCCTCTATAAATGGAACAAGCCGGATAGTGTGGAGTCGACGGCGACCCTACACCCAGAAAAAAAGGACCCTGTTCCTGATCAACTATATGAAAAAAGGCCAGAAATGGGCGACCTGGTGGGTGAACTGTATATCCCCAAGCTCGAAGCAACCTTACCGATTTTTCATGGAACAGATGAGGATGAGCTTGAAAAGGGAGTCGGCCATTATGCAGGTTCTGTCCTGCCTGGGGAAAAGGATAATTCCGTTTTATCTGGCCATCGGGACACTGTATTCCGGAAGCTAGGTGAGGTTGGTAAGGGGGACTTGCTGATCACGAAGACAGAAGCAGGCACGTTCACGTATAAGGTAAGAAAGGTCCGTATTGTTGATGCCGATGACCGGACCGTGATCGTACCCAAGCCCAAAGCCACGCTAACGGTAACAACCTGCTATCCTTTTTCATATATTGGTAGTGCACCAGAGCGATATGTATTGATTGCTGATTTACTGAAATCGGAAGTGGACAATTGAAAGAGAGGGCTGCATCCTTTTTGCAGCCCTCTCTCCATTATAAGAGAGTAGGAGGACGGGCGCGTGACCGATAAAAGGGCGCAGGAAAAGTTCTTTCAAATCGTAAGAAACACATATGAAATCACGTCTAGTGAAGAGAATATATCATTGGCAGAGGTTATGGATCAGCTAAAAAAGGATTTGTCCCAGCTAAAAGGACTTACTCATTGAGCAAGTCCTTTTTCTTATAAAGAAGTTTGCTATTCACGCTTCAGCATTTCTTCTTTGGTATAAATCAGCTGCATCGGATTCCCACCAACGAAAGCTCCCTCTGGAACATCCTTATGAACAAGCGTCCCAGCTGAAACAATTGCCCCATTTCCGATTGTCAGTCCCGGAAGAATGGTGGAATTGGCTCCAATCAGTACTTCGTCCCCAATGACCACCTCTCCCAACCGGTACTCGTCGATCAAATATTCATGAGCAAGAATCGTCGTATTATAGCCGATGACTGTATTCCGCCCCACTGAAATCTTTTCAGGAAACATGACATCCGGCATGACCATCAAGGCGAACGAGGTATGCTTTCCCACTTCCATTCGCAGAAAGGTCCGGTACAACCAATTTTTCATGCCTAAAAACGGTGTATATCTTGCTAGTTGAATCACAATAAAATTCTTCACGACTTTCCAGAACGGGACGGTTTTATACACATGCCAAAGGGAATTGGCCCCTTTCACTGGAAAGCGGGTCGTCCGTCTCATCCCTTAACCTCTTCAAACTTCTCAGCCTCTACTATATCCAATAAATCAGACATGTTCTCCAGCATGAAATCTGGATGAAAGCTTTCCAGGAACTCCCGGCCCTTTATGGACCACGCAACACCGGCCGTTCTCGTTCCGGTGTTTTTTCCACCAAGAATATCATGATGGCTGTCGCCAATCATCACCGCTTCTTCTGGAATTGAGTCAAGCTGCTTTAATGCTTTTAACAGCGGCTCCGGATCTGGTTTTGCGTGTTTCACTTCATCCAAAGTGACTACGACATCAAAGAATTGATCAAGTTTGCTTAAGCGTAAGCCTCTTTCGACAATATCCCTTTTTTTCGTCGTCACGACAGCTAGCTTATAGCCACTTTGCTTCAACGTTTGGACCGTCTCGAAAACCCCATCAAATTGGGTTACCAGCATATCATGGTTTTTCCAATTATGTTCGCGATAGCGGGCGATCATTTCATCCGCGCGTTCCGGGTCTATCGAAGTAAACGTATCGACCAATGTCGGGCCTATGAATGGGATAATGTCCTCCCGCTTGAATTGTCCGGGATAATAATGGTTCAACGTTTCCGTAAAGGAGGCGATGATTAATTCATTCGTATTGATCAACGTTCCATCCAGGTCAAATAATAATGTAGTTATTTTACTGTTCATATGCGGCATCCTTCCTCTGTACACTGCTGTATCGATTCCATATATAAGCGACTACCATCGTCAGGACAATGGCGGTGACCAGCCTGATTAGTAATAAAGGCAAAACGGGAATCCCCAGTGGTATAAAAATCAATGTATCTTCTATAACGGCATGGCAGGCTACTAAAAAGATAAACGCGAGGGTCATATCCTTCTTCGAGACATTGTCTTCCTTGGCAGCCTGAATCATCACACCCGCTCCATAAGCAAGGCCAAGTGTCAGCCCTGCCACAAATGGCATTGATGTATTTGGCTTCATCCCCAGGATTTTCATAAAAGGAGCAAGTGCCTTGGAGAAGGCCTCCAGCCATTTTAAGTCTTTCATAATCTGAACAACGACCATAAGGGGCATCACGATGAGCGCCAGCTGTCCAATTCCGTATAGAGCCTGAATGACCCCATGTAATAGAATCGCACCCGTCCCGGTAATCTCGACTGTCTCCGGAACCGCAAAACCTTGGGCCATTTCCGTTCCACCCTGCCAAACGAGATTGATGATGACGGCAGACACTAGGGCGAGACCAAACCTGACCAGCAAAATGACCCACAGCTTGACGCCCGTTTTCATGGCTACCCCCGATTCGATAAATAAATTGTGTGAAAAGGATAACATCACGGCAATGATGAAGACTTCCTTTACCGTGAGATCGAGCGTCAAGATTCCTGCAATTGCCGCATATAAATTCAAGAAGTTCCCTAGTACAAGCGGGATGGCCGCATCACCAGGGAGACCTATTAAATTCATCAGTGGCGCAATTAAGTCAATCATCCATGGTAATACAGGTGTATACTGAAGCACCGTCACAATCAATGTAACCGGAAAAATGATTTTCCCCAATGTCCAAGTAGTATTTAAACCAGAAAGAATTCCCCTCTTAACGGAATCTACTATCACTATGCCCTCTCCCTTTACACATATTCTCTATGCATCTAAATATCGTTTATCCGCATGACCACGGAACCTTCTATAAAGAATGAAAGCAACAGCAATAATGATCAAGACAATGGAAATCACTTGGGCAATCCGAAGTGAATCCGTTAGCATCAAACTATCGGTCCGCAGTCCTTCAATGAAAAAGCGACCAACTGAATACCATAGAACGTATGTTAAAAATAACTCTCCCCTACGCAAGTTCACTTTACGCAATAATAGGAGGATGACCACGCCGACTATGTTCCAGACCGATTCGTATAAAAAGGTCGGGTGATAATACGTTCCATTTATGTACATTTGATTAATAATGAACTCTGGAAGATGTAAGTTTTCCAAGAAGGCCCTGGTTACTTCCCCACCGTGCGCTTCTTGGTTCATGAAATTGCCCCAACGGCCAATGGCCTGACCTAGCAACAAACTTGGAGCAGCGATATCCGCCAACTTCCAAAATGATACGTTCTTTACCTTTGCGAAGATGATGGCGGTTAGGACCGAACCGATTAATGCCCCATGGATGGCAATTCCGCCATTCCATATTTTAATGATGTCCCCGGGGTTTTGTGAATAATAATCCCATTGGAAGATAACATAATAAATGCGTGCACATATAATCGCAATGGGCACTGCAAAAAGGATCATATCCGTAAATAGTTCCTTGTCCAGACCTCGGCGTTCTGATTCCCTTAAGGCAATGATAAGGCCCAGTAGTACCCCAAACCCGATAATCAGCCCATACCAATGTATCTGGATGGAACCAAGTTCAATCGCAATCGGATTTAGTGGTTGAATTCCTTGCTCCATTTTGTCCCCTCTTTTCTGATAACTTTACTTAAAATTCATCGTTGTCCGAATCGGCAATAGCATTATTTAAACGATCCGAAAATTGTTCCGCCGCATTAACACCCATGCGTTTTAACCGGTAATTCATGGCGGCCACTTCAATGATGACAGCTAAATTTCGTCCTGGACGAACCGGAACGGTGATTTTCGTAATCTCTGTATCAATGATTTTCATTGTCTCTTCATCCAGACCGACCCGGTCATATTGCTTATTCTTTTCCCAAAGTTCCAGATTGATGACGATGGAAATTTTCTTGTGGCTCCGAACAGCTCCGGCCCCAAATAACGTCATGACATTGATGATGCCCAGTCCCCGGATTTCAAGAAGGTGCTCAATTAAATCCGGAGCATTCCCGACAAGCATATCCTGATCTTCCTGGCGGATTTCGACGCAATCATCGGCTACAAGACGATGTCCACGTTTAACCAGTTCGAGCGCCGTCTCACTTTTACCGACCCCGCTTTTTCCGGTAATCAGTACACCCAATCCATAGATATCCACTAACACACCATGAATCGCTGTAGTGGGGGCTAATTTACTTTCGAGAAAGTTCGTCAGACGGCTGAATAACCTCGTTGTCTTCATGGAGGACCGCATGACAGGAACGGACTCGCGTTCCGACGCTTCAATCAACTCGATAGGCACTTCCTGACCACGAGTGATGATGATTCCCGGTGTATAGTCTCTACATAGTTCTTCCATCCTTTGAATTCGATCGGCCTCATTCAGACGGTTGAAGAACGACATCTCCGTCATTCCCAGGAGTTGTACGCGATCTGCAGGATAGTAGTCGAAGAAACCAGCTATTTCCAATCCTGGTCGAGAAAGGTCACTTGTAACGATTGGACGGTTGATGCCTTCTTCACCACTGATAAGTTCAAGATCGAATGCTTCAACTACATCCTTTGTACGGACTTTTGCCATATATCTTTCCTCCTTTTTTGGAGCGATGTTTATTTTTAGCGATACTTTTTCATTTTAGCATTATTCTGTAAATAACCAAACCACGCATGATCAATTTATTCTTTTTTCCTATCCGGAAGCTACTTTACCCCTTTCCCATTTGATTATAATGAAGAATACAGGATTTCGAAAGGAAGGGATAACCCATGAAAGTCGTACTTGATGCCGGCCACGGTTATTCGACCCCCGGCAAGCGATCTCCCGATGGCATGAAGGAATATGAGTTCAATCGCGAGACGGCTGCCTTCATCAAACACTATCTAGAAAAATCAAAAGGCATCACGGTTTATTACGCCCACGAAGATGAAAGGGACGTCCCTCTTGGTGAACGAACCCGGAAATCCCATGCCCTCGGAGCTGACCTATACCTCTCCATCCATGCGAATGCCGCGGGATCAGGGAAATGGCATGAGGCAAACGGGATTGAAACTTATGTTCATACCTCTAAACCGAAGGAATCGCTCTCCCTCGCCGAAAAGGTCCAACATGATTTGGTAAAAGCCACACATTTGAAGAACAGAGGAGTGAAGACGGCAAACTTCCAGGTTCTTCGTGAAACAAAATGCCCTGCCCTTTTAATCGAATGTGGGTTCATGACCAATCAACAGGAGGCCGCCCTTTTAAGAACGGAAGCCTTTCGGAAAACATGCGGGGAGTCCATCGCCAAAAGCGTCCTTGCCCATTATAAGCTTAAAAACGAGGGCTCCTCCACCATTCTGTATAAAGTCCAAATCGGAGCCTTCACGGATAAGAAAAAAGCTGAAACCCTTGTCAAAAAGTTGGCCAAAGATGGTTATGATGCCTTCATTACCAAGCAAACATAAACAAAGCCCGTCAGTCTAACTGGCGGGCTTACGCTTTTTTTTACTTTTAAGAAACCGTGATGGCTGCCGTTTTCGTGTCGGCGAATACATGGAGGACCGAATCATCAAAACTAGTCGTTTTAAACTTAAGCACTTTTTGAACCACATCACTTTTTTCTTCGACGATGGTCATTCCCTCTAAGCTTACGTTAAAACTTCCTAAGTTAGACTTCAACTCTCCTTCAATCGCCTTTCCTGGAGGCAAAATCAGCTGGACCTTCCCAGTAATCGATTTGGCATGGATTGCTTCACAATCCTGCGCTCGATTCTTGCAGACGATTTCCCCGTTAAAGGACTGAACATCCATTTTCTTGAAGTGCCCATCGGCATTAATTGCCCCATTTAATGTTTCTGCCTCGAGCTCATCATAATTCGTATCTGAAATGGTGATGGTTCCGTTACCCGTTTCAAGTTCGCACGTTTCACCTTTCCCTTGTTGGATATGGATGACACCATTTGCTGTTTTGGCCTTAAGTTTCTCTGCCGTCAGGGATTCTGTAGTGATTGCACCGTTAAACAGCCTAACCTGAATGTCTTCATAGGCCTTGCTCGGGATATACAACACCGTATCGACCTTCATCGTCTTTTCACGGACCTTGAACTTCATTTTCCCAGCGTCGATTGCAAAGTGAACTTCCTCTAGGAAGGTCTCCCTCGCCTTTTCTATATCTTCCACCCGATACACTTTAGCAAGACATTCCACTCGTACATCCTGTTGGTCCCATGTTGCGATTTTCACTTTCCCATTTGCGATATCGATATCGATTTCATCCAGGTACTCATAATCATGTTGAAAAATATGACTGACCTCGACTGATTTCCCAAAGTTAAAATCCAAATCCGTTTCTTTAATCTTTTTATATGCACTTTCAACGAAGCCTAAGATTTTTTCCTTAGAGGATTGTACATTCTTCTTGAAGCTATCCTGGGCACTGTCATCACTTTTCTGATTGACAACAACGGTGGATAGCTCATTTTGCAACTTCTGCTCTTTTGCATCACTTTCCAAACTAGCCTTTTCTAATTCCTCCAACAGATTCAATGCTTCTACAGCTGTCAGCTTTCCTTCTTGTACCATCTCTAATATTCTCTGTTTTTCCGCTTGCATAGACATCCCCACTTTCTTAGAGTACCTTACACATACATACGCCCAGACAGGTAAAAAGTTTCATAATTATCCCAATTCCATTTATCGACAAAGAGTGGCGACAATTTCTGAAAAGGGAAAGAACACATTTCCCCGGAAATAATGGAGTTCAATCGATTTTAATCAACTGATTAATTAAAAGAAACCTGCCATATTTCTACAAAAAGCAAGCCGAAATTGGCTTGCTCTTAAACATGTTCATGCTCTTGTTCCTTTTCTTCGATCCATTTTTCCATCCGGATTTTATCACGGGTCAACACAGGCTTTAAATATTTCCCTGTATAAGATTCAGGCACTTCACAAATATCCTCTGGTGTTCCGTAGGTTACGATGGTCCCGCCTTTATCTCCGCCTTCAGGACCCAAATCAATGATATGGTCCGATGCCTTGATGACATCAAGATTATGCTCGATAACGAGAACGGTATCCCCATTGTCCACAAGTCGCTGTAAGACTTCAAGCAACCTGGCGATATCATGGACGTGCAGACCGGTAGTCGGTTCATCCAAGATATAAAATGAACGGCCAGTTGAGCGGCGATGCAATTCGGAAGCGAGCTTCACCCGCTGGGCTTCACCGCCTGACAGTGTGGTTGCCGGTTGCCCAAGCTTGATATACCCTAGCCCCACATCAAATAGCGTTTGTATTTTCCGTTTGATTTTCGGGATATTTTCGAAGAAGCTGACACCTTCCTCGACAGTCATATCAAGGATATCAGAAATGTTTTTCCCTTTATATTTCACTTCCAGTGTTTCACGGTTATACCTTTTTCCATGGCAGACTTCACATGGAACATAGACATCAGGAAGGAAATGCATTTCGATCCTAATGATTCCGTCACCTCGGCAGGCTTCACAACGGCCGCCCTTCACATTAAAGCTGAAACGTCCTTTTTTATACCCACGGATTTTCGCTTCATTCGTTGATGCAAAAACGTCACGAATATCATCGAACACGCCTGTATAGGTGGCCGGGTTAGAACGAGGCGTCCTGCCAATTGGCGATTGATCAATATCAATCACTTTATCTAAATGTTCAATCCCTTTAATTTCACGGTACTCCCCAGGTCTAGCCTTGGCACGGTTCAGTTTTTGCGCTAGAGACTTATGAAGGATTTCATTCACTAACGTACTTTTACCAGAACCGGAAACCCCAGTGACCGATGTAAACACCCCAAGTGGGAATTTAACATTGACGTTTTTCAGGTTATTTTGCTTAGCCCCTTTGATTTCAATGAACCGTCCGTCGTTTTTTCGGCGTTCTAACGGAAGAGGGATGAACTTCTTTCCGGAAAGGTATTGGCCCGTTAATGATTGGGGATGATTCATGACTTCTTCCGGGGTGCCGGCAGCTACGATTTCTCCACCATGTTCACCTGCTCCCGGGCCCACATCAATCAGATAATCTGCCGCAAGCATCGTATCTTCATCATGCTCGACCACGATGAGCGTATTGCCGATTTCACGCATGTTTTTTAGCGTGTCAATCAATCGGTCATTATCACGCTGATGCAGACCGATGGAAGGTTCATCTAAAATATACAGCACCCCCGTCAGACGTGAACCTATCTGGGTAGCCAACCGGATACGCTGAGCTTCCCCACCCGATAATGTTCCTGCTGCCCGGCTTAACGTCAAATAATCCAACCCGACGTTATCAAGGAAACCAAGGCGTTCGCGGATTTCCCGTAAGATCAACTTCGCAATCGCGGCTTCTTTTTCGGTCAACTCCAGGTTATCGAAAAACTGCAAGGAGTCTGAAACCGATAAAGCCGTTGTTTCGCTTATATGGACACCTTGAATGAGGACAGCGAGGCTTTCTTTTTTCAATCGATGCCCCTTACATGTGGGACACGGATTCTCCGACATGTATTTCTGCATTTGCTCCCGTATATAATCGGAGTTCGTATCCTTATAGCGCCGTTCGATATTTCGTAAAACCCCTTCAAACGGAATATGGCCTTCCTGCACTCTTCCAAAATCATTTTTATAGCGGAAATAGATCTTATCCTTACCAGATCCCAGTAAGATTTTCTCCAGTTTCTCTTCCGGAAGGTCTTTGACCGGGATATCCATATCGATGTCATAATGAGTCGCTACAGCTTCAAGGAGCTGCGGGTAATATTGAGAACTCGTCGGCTCCCATGGCGCTATGGCATGTTGGCGAAGACTTAACTCTTTATTCGGGATGACCAGATCACGGTCCACTTCAAGCCTTGCACCCAAACCATCACAATCCGGACAGGCCCCGAATGGACTATTAAAAGAAAACATCCTCGGCTCTAACTCCCCAACAGAAAAACCACAGATTGGGCAAGCATGATCCTCACTGAAGAGTAATTCCTCTTCGCCCATCACATCTATAATGACCTTGCCATCCCCAAGCTTCAAAGCGCTTTCCAAGGAATCTGCAAGTCTTGCCCTGATTCCTTCTTTGATGACGATCCGGTCAATGATGACTTCTATTGAATGCTTTTTATTCTTTTCAAGGGTGATATCATCACTGAGGTCATACATCTCCCCATCAATCCGCACACGGACATACCCTTGTTTCTTCACTTCTTCCAGCACTTTCACATGTGTTCCCTTTCTTCCTGAAACGAGTGGTGCCAATACTTGAAGCTTTGTCCGTTCCGGATAGTCAAGTATACGGTCAACCATTTGTTCAATCGTCTGGGAACTGATTTCGATATGATGGATCGGACAAGTCGGCCGGCCGACCCTCGCATATAGCAATCTTAAATAATCATAAATTTCCGTTACGGTTCCCACAGTGGAACGAGGGTTCTTGCTCGTCGTTTTCTGATCGATCGATATAGCAGGAGATAACCCTTCAATCATATCCACGTCTGGTTTATCCACCTGCCCTAAGAATTGGCGGGCATAAGCCGAGAGTGATTCGACATAACGTCTTTGTCCTTCCGCATATATCGTATCAAAAGCCAAGGACGACTTCCCGGAACCGGATAATCCTGTTAGCACTACAAGCTTATCCCTCGGTATCGTGACGTCGATATTCTTGAGGTTGTTGGTCCTTGCACCCTTAATCACAATTTTATCCATTGCCATGTTTCGTCACCCTTCCGCTTTTAACTCTAATATTAAATCACGCAGTTCAGCAGCCCGTTCGAAATCCAGTGCCTTTGCCGCTTCTTTCATTTCTTTTTCCATGCTTGCCACCACTTTTTCGCGCTCTTTTTTCGGAAGCTTAGACAGTTTGATAGCCGGATCTTCCTGATACGCTTCCCCATCTTCAGCAACTTGCGTAGCCCGGATGGAATCCCTGATATCCTTTTGGATGGTCTGTGGTGTGATTCCATGCTTTTTGTTGAATTTTTCCTGGATTTCCCGTCGGCGTGTCGTTTCACTGATGGCCAGTTCCATCGAATTCGTTATCCGGTCAGCATACATGATGACGTGCCCGTTTGCATTCCTGGCGGCACGGCCCATCGTTTGGATGAGTGAACGTTCCGAGCGGAGGAATCCTTCTTTATCAGCATCGAGAATGGTCACCAAGGACACTTCGGGGATATCCAGACCTTCCCGCAAAAGATTGATCCCGACAAGGACATCATATTTCCCCATCCTCAATTCCCGGATGATTTCAATTCTTTCCAACGTTTTTATCTCAGAATGAAGGTACTGAACCTTGATTCCTATATCCTTCAGGTAATCCGTTAAATCCTCGGACATCTTTTTCGTCAATGTCGTAATTAAAACCCGTTCATCCCGTTTAGCCCGTTCCTGGATTTCACCTATCAGGTCATCAATCTGCCCTTCAATCGGTCGCACTTCAATGGTAGGATCAAGCAATCCAGTAGGTCGGATAATTTGCTCGACCATTTCCGGCGTATGTTCCAATTCATATGGTCCTGGAGTTGCCGAAACGAATATGGATTGATGGACTTTCTTTTCAAACTCCTCGAATCTGAGTGGCCGGTTATCTTTCGCAGAGGGTAGGCGGAATCCATGGTCCACCAATACCTGCTTCCGAGCCTGATCGCCATTGAACATGCCGCGGATCTGTGAAAGGGTTACATGTGACTCGTCGACAATCAATAGGAAGTCTTCCGGAAAATAGTCAATCAAGGTGTAAGGTGTAGCTCCTGCGGGGCGTAGGGTTAAATGACGGGAATAGTTCTCGATACCCGAACAGAAACCCATCTCCCTCATCATTTCCAAATCGTAACGGGTCCGTTGCTCCAATCGCTGTGCTTCAAGAAGCTTTTCATCTTCACGAAGTTCTGCCAATCGTTCTTCAAGTTCCGTTTCAATATTTTGAATCGCCACATTCAGTTTCTCTTCACGTGTGACGAAATGGGATGCCGGAAAGATGGCGATATGTTCCCGTTCACCAGTGATCTCGCCAGTCAGGGCATCGACTTCCCGAATCCGGTCAATCTCGTCCCCGAAAAACTCGACCCGAACACAGTGTTCATCTTTTGAGGCCGGGAAGATTTCAACTACGTCTCCGCGGACCCTGAACGTTCCTCGTTGAAAGGCAATATCATTTCTCTCATATTGAATATCTACAAGTTTATGCAGCAGTGCATTTCTGTCTATCTCCATACCAGTACGCAGCGACACCACCATCTCCCTGTATTCTTCCGGGGAACCTAACCCATAAATACAGGATACACTGGCAATGATGATGACATCTTCCCGTTCGAACAAAGAGGATGTCGCCGAGTGGCGGAGTTTATCGATTTCATCATTGATACTGGCATCTTTCTCTATGAAAGTATCAGTGGAAGGCACATAGGCTTCTGGCTGATAGTAATCGTAATAGCTGACAAAGTACTCAACCGCATTATTGGGGAAAAACTCTTTGAACTCACTGTAAAGCTGCCCTGCCAACGTTTTGTTATGGGCAATGACAAGGGTAGGCTTATTGATTTGTTGGATGACATTGGAGACAGTGAATGTTTTCCCTGTCCCTGTCGCACCAAGCAGCGTCTGCATACTCTTTCCTTCTTTTATGCCAGCAACAAGCTTTTCTATCGCCGCTGGCTGATCTCCCTGTGGAGAATATTTTGAGACTAACTCAAACGTTTCCTTCACCAAGCATGGCCTCCTACTGAATTAGTTTTATATGAAAAAAGGGATATGATTTATTCCTTCTATTTATTCCGTTTAAAGAACTATATATACACATTCTACCACAATATCCTCAAAACAAACCACCGAAAAGCGAACAAACATTCTGTTTCGCATTTTATAACCTAGCAGGTCAAAGAGTCCTTTTCATAGAAATCGAGACAAAAAAAGCACCTCTATAAATTAGGCGCTCTTGGCTGTTCGTTTCATCATTCTTTTTGATAACCAGAAACCCACCGTCAGTGATAGTGCATCAATGATTATTAATAAGTTCGTATGTGTATAACCTTTATATGCGGAAGCGGCGATCAATGCAACCGTTAGTATAAGACCTACAATATAGTTATAGGTGACCCTTGAAAATAGCATGACTAGAAGACCGGGTAATAGAAGGGCTGAAAGAAATTTAATCATTTTTTCATCTCCTTTGTAAGAGAAAAATAGAGTAGTTACAGTTTAAATGATTCCTTGGTTTTTTGCCAATCTATTTCCTGCAAAACGAACAAGCGGTATACAAAAGGGAAACCCCCTTCAAGGAAGGGAGTTCACTTTTTGCATCCTATTAATATGGATCGGCGTCATGACCTTTTTCGACTCCTTCCTCTGGATTGTCCGTACCACCCATTGGTTTGGAAGACTCGGTATGTTGGGAGGCTGCCGCTAATCCTTCTTTCAAACGGCGGCCATAATCTTTATCGGCCTCTTCAGCAAGGGTAATCATCTTCTCTTGAATGCGTGGATCGGCAGGTGCGAGTGCATCCACTAGATTGGAGATCAATTCGTCCCTTTCCCAATCCTCGAATTCACGATACGTTTCACCTGCTTGTTTCGTGTTGCTTTGGCGATCTATCGTTTCACGGACCAGTTTGCCCTCTACAAAAGGGGTATACTCTTTACCCGTCTGCTCAGCCTCTTTCAATCCTCCTACAGTCGATGGTTCGTAGTTGATATGAGGACTTTGGTTTCCTCTACCCACTTCATACTGCATTTGGCCGCCCGTTTGATTGGTCGCCGTCCGTTTTTTCGGTGCATTGATCGGCAGTTGCAGATAATTGGCCCCCACGCGATGACGTTGTGTATCCGAATACGAGAATGTGCGGCCTTGGAGCATCTTATCATCCGAGAAATCCAATCCATCTACAAGGACTCCCGTTCCAAAAGCAACCTGCTCGACTTCGGTGAAATAATCTTCCGGGTTCTTATTCAAAACCATCGTGCCGACATGCAGCCATGGGAATTGGTCTTTTGGCCAAATCTTCGTATCATCCAATGGATCGAAATCCAGTTCAGGATGGGCATCATCACTCATGATTTGTACATTTAAATCCCATTCTGGATAATCCCCATTTTCGATTGCTTCATATAAATCCTGTGTAGCATGATTGAAATTCGTCGACTGAATCTCATTCGCTTCTTTCTGCGTCAAGTTTTTAATCCCTTGCTTTGGTTCCCAATGGTACTTGACCAGGACTGCTTCCCCCTCTTGATTCACCCACTTATATGTATTGACCCCGGAACCTTGCATCATGCGGTAGCTAGCCGGAATGCCCCAAGGCGAAAATAAGAAGGTGATCATATGGAAGGTTTCCGGAGAACTTGAGCAGAAATCGAAAATCCTTCTGCCATCCTGAATGTTTGTAACAGGGTCGGGTTTGAAGGCATGGATCAAATCGGGAAATTTCATGGCGTCGCGGATAAAGAATATTTTGAGGTTGTTCCCTACTAAATCCCAGTTTCCATCTTCCGTATAAAACTTAACGGCAAATCCACGAGGGTCACGTAATGTTTCAGGGGAGGTTCCCCCATGAATGACCGAAGAAAACCTGACGAATACCGGTGTTTTTTTACCCGCTTCTTGAAAGACCTTTGCTCTCGTATATTTAGAAACCGGCTCGTCTCCCGCCTTGCCTGTCGGAACAAAATATCCATGTGCACCTGCACCTCGTGCATGTACCACCCGCTCCGGAATCCGCTCTCTATCGAAGTGACTCATTTTTTCCAGGAAGTCGTAGTTCTCTAATGTACTTGGTCCCCTGTTTCCAACAGTCCGGATGCTTTGATTATTCGTTATGGGGTGCCCTTGTCGGTTGGTCAAGGTTTCTTCCGATTCATTATTCGTCTCTTTTGGTTGATCAGACACTAAATTTCCTCCTTTGTAAATATCATCCATCACTCCAACTAACATCCCCAATTCCTCAAACTTCACTCATATTAATTCAAAATTCTTCAATTAATGTAAATTACGTTCTAATTACCTACAAAAAGTTCCAAAAAACACCTACTAATTGATGTGAGTATATTGTACTATTATTAATGAATCTCCTTCACACTATCGCCAATGCTACCGATAAAAATCATGGAGATTACTCCAATGAAGGCATCTCCGCAGTATATGTGCACTTATATTCACTTACCAAGTCTGACCCAACCTCTGGATGAACCATAACCATTCGATTATTTCAGCATAATTTAAAGGAGCGAGCTTTAATGAAAAGAAGAATAATCACCTTATTTGCAGCAACCTTGGTTTTTTTGACGATTTTCTCGTATCCACACGCCCCCGATCAAGTTCAGGCCGCTTCCAAAACGGCCAAAGTTACAGCTAGTTCCCTCCATATAAGAGAACAGCCTAAGACCACGGCAAAATCTCTGGGCCTAATTAAAAAAGGAAAAGAAGTGACCATCTCTTCACAAAAATCCGGATGGTCGAAAATCAAGTATGGAAAACTAACGGGCTGGGTTTCCACCACGTATTTGGACGAGATAGGGTATGTGACAGCTTCCTCGTTAGTATTAAGAAAATCAAATAATACAAGCAGCAAGGCTCTCGCAACCTTACCTAAAGGAACCGTTGTAGAAATTAAATCCACCAAAGGCAATTGGCTACAAATCTATGTATCTTCCAAAAAGAAAACCGGTTGGGTTTCTAAAACATACATATCTAGTTCCAAGCCTACAGCCACCGCTAAACCGGCAGCTGTCAGTACAACCAAGTACTATGTTACAGCCAGTTCATTGTATGTCCGTAAGTCTGCCAATACCACGTCAAAGAAGCTGGCGACGATCAATAAGGGCGCTGCCGTTACCTATATTAAAAAATCGGGTAACTGGGCAAACGTGAAGACGGCATCCGGCGTGACCGGATGGGCTTCCTTAACCTATCTATCTAAGAAAAAACCTACTGCATCTCCTTCAGCCGTTAAGGAAACGACTTACTATGTAACAGCTGCCGAGCTATACGTAAGGAAATCGGGTAACTCAAAGGCTGACAAAGTCACCACTCTAAAAAAAGGGGAGGCTGTCACGCTTTATGAAGAGAAAGACAAATGGGGAAGAATCAAAACGGCTTCCGGGAAAACAGGTTGGGCTTCCCTTACCTATCTAGCAAAAACCAAGCCGAAAGAAACAAAACCAGTAACAACCACACCACCTAAAGTAGAAGAACCTATAAAAGAAGAACCGGTCAAAACCAAGCCAACCAAATACTATGTCATTTCCGACTCGTTGAACATTCGCAATGGACCTTCGGCAACGAATAAAATACTAGGGGCCATCGATAGAAGTGATAGTGTCATAGTGACGGAAACACAAGGAGATTGGGGCAAGGTCGAAACACAATCCGGTTTGGTAGGGTGGGCCTCCCTCACGTATCTATCGAAGACCAAACCGAGTGATGGATTTAAAGGCAAAGTGATCGTCCTTGATCCGGGGCATGGCGGGTCTGACCCTGGGGCATCCGGGAAAAATAATCGGGAAAAGGATTTAACTCTTTCCACGGCTAAAAAGCTGAAAGCCAAATTGGAGGAGGCCGGTGCAAAAGTCGTCATGACACGAACAGGCGATACGTATCCCTCTTTAAGTAAGCGAGTGGAAATCAGCCAGGCCAACAAACCCGATGTCTTTATCAGCATTCACTATAATGCTGGTCCCAGCTCAGCCAACGGCATTGAAACATTTTATCTAGCATCGAATGTCAATGAAAAAGAGCTCGCACAAACCGTACAAGCTGAAATCATTAAAGAAACAAAATTGAGGGACCGCGGTGCCAAAACGGGTAACTTCCAAGTCATCCGGGATAACAAGCAAGCTGCGATATTACTAGAATTAGGGTTCATCTCCAATTTGGAAGAAGAAAAGCTCATTGCCACGAGCGCCTTTCAAGACACGGCTGTCACTGGTATCTTTAATGGGTTGAAGAAATACTTCAATTTATTTTAATAAATCAAAAAAGCTTTGGAGGGATTTTCCTTCCAAAGCTTTTTTTAGAAATTCAAGAAACCGCATACCCAGTTTTGCAAATAGGAATGTTTCCCCTTTATAATTAAGAGTGGATTATGATAAAAATTTTAAAAGTGAGGTGCCTTCATTGAACATATTAGGAAGATTAAGCAAAATGATGACCGGAACAATCAGCCGTTGGGTTGTCATCGCCATCTGGATTATTGCGACAGTGCTGTTAACCTTCACGTTACCGGCAGTGAACGATAAAACGGAAAATGTTCCTACTGATTTACCTGCAGACTCAGATTCTGTCGTAGCGGATGAACTGATAAAAAAAGAATTCCCTAATTCCTCAGGGATACCTGCCTTGCTTACATGGCATCGGGAGGGTGGACTGACTGATGCTGATTTAGCTGAAATTCAAAACCTTTCCAAAGAACTTACAGAAAGTCCCTTAAAACAGCAATCCTTCTTACCTCCTCTTCACAACGCTCCACTGCCCGCACTAAAGGGCTCTGTTTCTGAAGATGGTACGACTTTCGTACAGCCCCTCTTCTTTGAGGAAAGTGCCGGGACAGCCGTTTTGGAAAAAAATATTGAACGCATCAATAAGTTAGTAACCGAACGCGTCGGTACGGACCCTTCAAAGGTTAAAATCGACTCTGAAGATCTATCGCTTCGTGTAACGGGTCCTGTCGGGATTTCCGTCGATGCGACTGGATTATTTGCCGGTGCCGATATTCAATTACTACTGGCGACGGTTATACTCGTTCTTGTCGTCTTATTACTTATTTATCGCTCACCACTTTTAGCGATCATTCCATTAATCGGGGTCGGTTTCGCTTACCTTGTCACAAGTCCTATCCTAGGATTCATGGCAGACCACGGCTGGATTACAGTCGATGCTCAGGCCATTTCGATTATGACCGTATTGCTATTCGGGGCGGGAACCGATTATTGTTTATTCTTGATTTCCCACTACCGTAGTGAATTGAGAAGACACGAAAGCAAACGAGAAGCCATGATGGCTGCCTTTAAAGATTCTTCAGGCGCCATTGCGATGAGCGGTCTGACGATCGTCGTCTCCCTATTAACATTGCTCGTGGCTCAATATGGTGCTTATCATCGTTTCGCCGTACCATTCAGCTTATCCATATTAATCATGATGATTGCTGCCTTAACTCTCGTTCCTGCACTACTTTCTGTTTTCGGCCGGGCCTCTTTCTTCCCTATCGTTCCACGTACACCCGAAATGGAAGAAGCACGCGCGAAGAAAAAGGGCAAACCCGTCAAGATACACAAAGAAGGCGGACGCATTGGAAAATGGATTGGGAATATCGTTACAACCAAGCCGTGGACCGTCATCCTTACTTGTCTGATTCTTTTCGGCCTATTAGCTGGCTATTCATCACAAATAAAGTATTCCTATGATATCCTCTCTTCTTTCCCAGAAGACATCAACTCACGTGAAGGGTATACCGTCATTTCCGATGCCTACTCACCTGGTGAACTTGCACCGGCTACAGTCGTCATCGATACGGATGGCAAGGATATCGATTTAACGGATTCCCTGAAGGATATGAGCCTGATCGGAAGTGTCTCAGAACCTGTAAGGAGTGAGTCCAATAAGGATTTACAATCCTATGAAGTCAAATTCAATATCAACCCATACGATACGAAAGCCATCGACGCCATTTCAGATATACGCAGTTCCGTAGAAAAAGAACTGAAAGATGCGAAGATCTCATCCGTTGATGAAAAAGTATGGATTGGCGGCCAGACAGCCGAGCAACACGATAAACGCGAAACGGTCAAGGCAGATGAATTCTTGGTTTTCCCAATCATCATCGTCTTGATTTCATTGCTACTGTTAGCCTACCTTCGTTCCGTAACAGCCATGGCTTATTTAATGGGAACGGTTATCCTTTCCTTCTTTGCCGCTATGGGCTTAGGCTGGATCATCCTTCACCACTTCATGGGTGTGGATGCAATTGAAGGTACGATTCCGTTGTATTCATTCGTATTCCTTGTCGCCCTAGGAGAAGATTACAACATCTTTATGGTATCCAGCATATGGCGCAAGAAGAAGACGATGCCAATCAAGCAAGCCATAAGAGAAGGTGTAACCGAAACAAGTGGCGTCATCACTTCAGCCGGTATCATCTTGGCAGCTACATTCTCTGTGCTCGCTACGTTGCCGATTCAAGTGCTTGTCCAATTCGGACTCATAACCGCACTCGGTGTACTGATGGACACATTCATCGTTCGCCCATTCCTAGTGCCGGCGATTACCGCTCTGCTTGGTCGCTATGCTTTCTGGCCAAGTAAAGCCCCGATTCACGAAGAAAAAGAACGTTCTAACTAAGAGTTTCTTTCTTAAACCTGTGTCCGCACACATGCGGCACAGGTTTTTTTGCATTTTCTAAATAAAGGAAAAAACGTTTGACTCTGGAACCCCCAGCTCATATAATTACAATATGTTAAATTATCTCAAATTAAAGATATATGAAGTGGAGGAATATACAAAATGGCTAAAACAAAATGGATAGTCGACCCTACACACAGCGCGATAGAGTTTTCTGTAAAACACATGATGATTGCAAAAGTAAAAGGAAGTTTCAATAAATTTGACGCCAACATTTCTGCAGACCCAACCGACCTAACAACGGCGGAAATTGATTTCACCGTCGATTTGTCCAGCATTGACACTCGTAATACAGACCGTGATAACCACCTGCGTTCTGCTGACTTCTTTGACGTTGAAAAGAACCCGGAACTGATATTTAAAGCTACAGACATCAAAAAAACGGATGACGATGAGTATGCCGTAACCGGTGATGTCACACTTCATGGAGTGACAAAAGAAGAAACATTCGTTATGACATTCGAAGGGCAAGGAAAAGATCCATGGGGTACGGAAAAAGCAGGATTCAGTGGCAAAGGCAAGGTGAAACGCAGCGACTATGGTTTAACCTATAATGCTGCCCTGGAAACGGGCGGGGTACTGATTGGGGATCAAATCACCATTTCCATTGATATCGAAGCCGCAAGAGAAGCGTAAAATGTTTCATTAATAAACCCCCAATGAGCAGAGCAACCTGCCTTTTGGGGGTTTCTTGTGAAAAATCGTTCAATAACTGGATTTAGAAAAAACAAGCGTATGCTTATCCTGTTTATCTTTGTAACTCATATATAATTTTTCCCCTTTTATTTCATACAACAGAGTATCGGAATGCTTTAATCCTGCCCATTCTGCAGGTACATCAAAATCTGCTTCATCCCCTGTCTTCATTTTCAGAGATTCCCCATCATATTGTGTAATCTCTCCTTGGATGCCCGGGTTCCCCGCTTCAGCATCATACAAAGAAAATCTCCCATTTTTCTCAATGTCAAACGCGTAAAATCCTGTATAACGATTTCCATCTAAACTCATTTCTTCCCCATGCCACTCCCCTATAAGGTCAACGGGGGCAGAACTTTCCTTTCTCCCGTCTTTCCCACCTGGTTGACATCCATATAAGAACAAGCATGATAATACTATCAAAATACTCTTCATCTTCATCGTCATATCCCTATTCGCACCTTCACTTTTCATTTCGTCTACCCATATAAGAAACCACCTAGATCTATCATCTAAGTGGTTTCAGTTACTATTCAGAAAGATCCGGCCGTTTCTACCCTGCTTGGCCACTCTCTTTCAATTGATCATCCACAAAAAGGATGCCCAATTCATAATGCTCCCCTTCAAATAAGGCCCGTTGCACAAAGCGCATTTGTTGATTAATGCCGATGACCTCGAGCTTACAATAGGCCCGATTCTTTTGCAGCGCCCGGTACAACTCTTCTTCTTCCCTGACGACAACCCCATTGATCTTTGAGATGATTTCACCCTTGACCAATCCCATCTTGTCAGCCGGTGATTCAGGGATAACGCCTAGAATCTGGACGCCAAGCTTGCTTTTCGAAAAGTAAAACGGTTGCTTTTCGTCCAAATTCTTTTGCGCATAATGGATGAATTCTCGACCAAGGATCGCTAAAACAGCTGTTATGATTGCCAATAGTGGATACCAGTAGCTGACGACCGCCAAGACTGTAATCAATATGCCAAGTGTCCCTACCTGCTTACCTTGGGCCTTTATTGCCTGTTCCGGAAGCGATCCATGAACCTTCTGCCTAAATCCAATCAAAAATGGCAGAACGATTGGAGAAATGAACACTTCACCAATGGAGAATACGGGATACCAGTCAAAAGGAACGGGCAGTTCTCCTCCAGGAATCAGTACGAACATCGGAATCAGCCAAATACGTTGCAAAACATAAACGCCAATCGGCTGCCCGCGCTTTGAAACCTCTAACTGTGGTGATGCCTTTTTACTGCCTTTCTTAACGATAAGAAAACCTTCCGCAATCAACAAAAGCCCAATCAATATCACAAGTGTCGGATAAACTGATTGATTCAGTTGGTCAAATGCATCCGTGAAAATAGGAAGTGGCAAATCCTTACCATTTAGAAAGAAAAGGATAAAGAACGTGACACCCAACGTATAAACAGGTGATACCAGTCTCCTTTTCATGGTCAAGACGGCTAGGACCGAGACTGCCGCCATGATGACCACCGCCGCCATCGGTATGACAAGGCCAGACACCAGCGCGAGGAGTGACAGAATCACCCCAGTGACGATTCCCTGTAGAAGCAAAGCCCGAAGCTCCATGGTTTTCCTATAAATCTTCGTATTGAAATCACGACGCTCCCGTTTAACCCGAAGATAGCCGATGAATAAACAATAAGCAATGGAAACGTAAAGTAATGGATGAAGGAAGAGTTTTCCCAATCCTATTAAGCAATCAATAAGCCAATCCGTTGTCAATTTCTCTCCACCATCCCTATAAGTGATTAAAAGTATGTATCAATCGTTCTAGTCAGTTACTTCCTATTCTATCAAATATGTCAGCTTTCTGCCTATTAAGATGTAGAAAAAACTGTATCCGCTCTAATAGATGAAATGAAATTTTCCCCCTTTCCTGCCAAGTAAAAAGGCAACACCCCGATGGGCGTTGCCTCCTTCTTCTATTTCGCCAAATAATTCAAAGCCGTCCGTAGCTGAATATCATTATCTTCATCCTGAATTTTTTCCAAGATGACGGTTTCTAGCTTAGCTGCGGTCTTGGCATCCAACTTACCAGTCGCTTTCATCCCATACTGCTTCTGAAAAGCCTTGACCGCAATCTCTGTATTCCAATCGTAGTACCCATCCTCACGCCCTGTTTCAAAACCGATCCCTTTTAGGATCGTTTGCGCATACTGAATTTGGTCGTCTGTCATGTCCCGCTTCAATACCTTTTCGATGGTTAACTGATGGGCGTTGAAGTACACCGGTTGCTTGACTTCAATCGTCGGTTCGATTCCTTTTTTGTGAATCCAGTTACCAGAGGGTGTCAGCCACTTGTACAGCGTAAGCTTGATATTGCTGCCATCTCCCATTGGGACTGCCTGTTGAACCGTCCCTTTACCGAACGTCTTCTCGCCAATCAGCGGGTATCCCCCGGCCTCCTCCATGGCACCGGCAAGGATCTCCGAAGCCGAGGCACTGCCTTTATCCGTCAGGACGGCAATGGGGTAGTCCTTCTTTTTCTTCAGTTCTGTGAAAAAGGATTGCGTCTCACCCGTTCTTTCGGCTATTTTCAAATATGGTTTATCTTTCGTAATAAACTCGCCTAAAATCGTCTCCACACTTGAAAGGAGACCGCCCGGATTCCCCCGGACATCGATCACCAGCCCTTCGATTCCCTTCTTCTCAAGTTCCTTCAACTGCTTTTTAAAATCCGATGCGGTATTTTCCGAGAATGTGGTCAACTCCACATACCCGATTTCCTCACCCGCTACTTCCTTGGTCGAAGAAAAAACCGTGTCCAATGGAATTTCTGCACGAACCATATTGAATTCGATTGGATTGGATACACCGGCACGTTTTATTTCCATTTTGACTGAAGAGCCCTTTTTCCCACGGATCTTCAACCGAGTTTCATAGAGGTCCAACCCTTCGACACTTTCCCCATTCACCTTTAGGATTTGGTCCTTCGGCTTTAATCCTGCCTTTTCAGCCGGGGAGTCCTTGTAGGGAGAGACAATGATGACCTTCCCGTCCTCCATCCCGATTTCCGTACCGATCCCTTCAAACGAGGAATCCAAGGTCTCATTGAACTGCTTTGCGGTCTCCTTGTCCATATATACGGAATATGGATCCTTCAATGTTGCCAGCATGCCTTGAATGGCACCTTCGATGAGCTTTGAGCCGTCTACCTGTTCAACATACTGGCTCACGATCAACCCGTAAGCTTGTTCCACTTTTGCCCACTCCTGATCTTTTATCCCCTCTTGGCTTCCCTGTTTCATCTCGTGTTTATCCTGGGTGCTTGTCCAATACATGCCCCCTGCTGCCCCAATAACTAATGACATCATGATTGCTAGAGGAATTACCCATTTTTTGACCATATTTATCCCCTTTTCTACCCCGATATATTTTTCACTATATGAGTAGGTTCGGGTAAATATGCTTTTGAACAGAGCAAAAAAACAGACCAGGATGTGATCCTGGTCTGTTTTATGATTCATATATTGGGTATTAGTTAGGTATGTAGCTTAATGGATTGACTGCATTGGACTTGCTGTAATTCCACGTACCTTTGTGAAGCTCAAAGTGCAAATGCTGTCCATAAGAATGTCCGGTATTCCCCATGATCCCAATTTGTTGACCTTTGGCAACGACTGCACCTGTACTAGCTTGTCTTGAACTTAAATGTGCATAAACCGTTGTCCACGTTTGTCCACTAATATTATGGGTAACAAAGATTACATTACCGTATGAAGAGGACGTATACGAACGACTTACGACTCCGTCTGCCGCTGCTACAACAGGCACTGTTCCGCTTGCAGCAATATCAATGCCGGCATGCTGTTTATTCCAACGTTCGCCCATTTGTGAAGATACATAACCTGCACTTGGTCTTGTAAATGTTCCTGACGATACAGCCGGTGCAGAACTTACACTAGCCGGAGCTTGTGATGATGAAGAGGATGAACTGCTATTAGAACTAGAGTTAGAATGGGAAGGAGCTTGTTTTTTCGCTTGAGCTGCTTGCGCTGCTTGTGCTGCCGCTTCTTGTTCTGCACGTTTTTTCGCTTCAGCTGCTGCTTTTTTACGAGCTGCTTCTAATTCAGCTAGACGATTCTTCTCTAAGTCGATGGCTGACTTGATTGCTGTTTCTTGAGCAGCAAGGTTCGCCTTTTCTTCCTCTAAGCCCATTTTATTTTCTTCTTCTTTTTTCGTTTGTTTCTTTAATTTCTTAACTAACGCAGCTTTTTGTTCTTTCTGCTGTTTTTGTTGATTTTGGATTTGTAAAAGTTGAGCTTTAGCCACTTCTAAACTAGCAAGCTTCGTTTCTACGGCCTTTTGTTTTTCTTCAAGCTCTTTTTTATCCAGCTCATGTTGTTTCAAAATCTCGCGATCGGCTTCTGCAATGGCTGCAACAGCTCCTACACGGTCAATTAAATCGCTAAAACTAGATGATCCGAACAATACTTCCACATAATTCAAATCTCCACCGGACTCCTGGAAGGAAAGGGCACGTTCCTTCAGAACGTCGTTACGCTTAGCGATACGTTCTTGCAACACTATAATTTCTGCTTTCAATACTTCAATTTCTTCTTTTGTTTGAGTGATTTCAGCATTTTTCGCATCAATTTTCTTTGCTGATTCTGCAATTTTCGCATCAATGGCAGCGATTTGCTCCTCAGCCGTCAGTTGTTTATTCTGGAGGTTATTGATTTTTTCTGAGGTAGTGGAAATGTCCGCTTCAACACCCGAACGTTTTTCCTGTATAGATGCCTTCTTTTGCTCTAAGTCTGAAATGGATTCAGCAAAAGCTGAAGGAGCAGCCAAAATGCTCCCCAAGCCGATCATGATTGTCGCGTTCACCGCGATAATGTTCTTTTTCAATGTTCCATTTCCCCTTTCAATCTCGTTACAACTCGTGCCATGCAACGTCTCTCTATTTTGAATGAATTTCTTCTTCGTATTTCGAGTGTAAAAGAATTGTAAAGTTTGTTCGCTTATGCTTTTAAGAATTTTCTAACGGACATTAAGCTTCCCCATATTCCAATCACGGCGCCCATGATGATAAGAATCGCCGACACTTGGTAAATGAATGGACTTGCTGGTAAAAAGTCTACGAATTTAAACGTAATCTGTGGTGATATATAATTGAACAGATTGTAGTAGAGTACTGAAATCAGGGCGATAGGCACAACAGAACCAAGGATTCCTAACCAGAGTCCCTCTAAGAAGAATGGCCAACGAATGAAGTTGTTTGTTGCCCCTACCAATCTCATAATCTCGATTTCTTTTTTCCTAGCCACTATTGTAATTTTAATCGTATTCGAGATGAGGAACATGGCTGTGAAAAGCAACCCTACGATAAGTACAATCCCGATATTTCTAGCAATTTCGACAAAACTGAATAGGTTTTCAACATAACCTTGTCCATATTTAACGCTTTGAATATAATTGATGCTTTCGATTTCTTTCGCTACCTTGATCACATCTTGAGGTGTTTTCGTTTTAATGATATAAACATCCCGTAAAGGGTTGTCTTGTTCAAATGGTTTAAAGGCATCTCCATTATCGCCTAAATCATCAATTAAATTGGTTAGCTCTTCATCCTTAGGGGAGAAGACAACACTATCAATTCCACCTATACTCGTTATCTGCTTGCTGATTGCTTGTATATCCTCTTTACTCGCTGCATTATCAATATGCGCACGAATTTCGACATCGTTTTCGACATTACCCGCGATATGATTTAAATTCATCATAATCACTAAAAAAACGCCAACCAATGTTAGAGTGACTGTTACAGCACTTACTGATGCAAACGTCATCCAACCATTACGACCAATGTTTTTAAAGCTTTCACGGAAGTGACGGACGAGTGTTCTAAATTTCATATCCGTATTCACCTCTATGTTCATCGCGAACGATTTTTCCACCTTCAATGGCAATTACACGACGTTTAAAGTTATTAACAATATCTTTATTGTGCGTAGCCATGATAAGTGTCGTTCCGCGCTTGTTTATTTCTTCAAATATGCTCATGATTTCCCATGATGTTTCAGGATCCAGATTCCCTGTAGGTTCATCCGCAATAACCACCTTGGGGTCATTGACAATCGAACGGGCAATCGCAACCCTTTGTTGTTCTCCACCTGATAACTCTGCAGGACGCATTCTGGCTTTATGCTTGATCCCTACTAGATCGAGAACTTCCATGACTCTCTTTTTAATGACTTCAGGTTCTTTTTCGATGACTTCCATTGCAAAGGCAACATTTTCATAGACTGTGAAAGTTTGAAGGAGTTTAAAATCCTGGAAGACCATCCCGATATTACGGCGAAATAGAGGAACTTTCGAATTGCGGATTTTTGGTAGGCTGACACCATTAACCAAGATATTTCCACTTGTCGGCTTTTCTTCCCGATACATCATTTTGATGAAGGTCGATTTGCCGGCACCACTTGGACCCACTACATAAACAAACTCGCCTGGCTGTATTTTTACATTTAACCCATTAATGGCTATGACGCCATTAGAATAGGTCTTTTTGACATCTATCATCTCTATCATTCTAAAACCACCTAATTTGCTTGTTAACTTATCTATTAAAAGCGTTTTTTTCGACAGCATTTTTTAAATAACGACAGGAATCATTTCGTTTTAAGCACAGGAACATTATAACATCAAAGTTTGTCAAATTAAGCATAAAAATATTACAGTTTCATTTCAATGATTGTGCTAAGACTATCTATCTAGTATACGGAAAAAACGAATGGAAATAATAGGGGATTTTATGAAGAGGATGGATGAAACGTCCAGCCTAAAGGAGGACGTTTCGGTAGAATTGTTACTTATGTTCGGAAAGCCACTCGGCTACTTTTGATGCATCATCACCAATGATGACGCCTTTTGGCATTCCACCTTGGCCTTTCAAGATGATTTGCTCAATTTCATCTTTCGACAAACGCGAACCGACTTCCGTCAAATTCGGGCCTACGCCGCCTTCAAGATTCACAGCATGACAACTTGAACATTTATTTTCATAAATCTTGGCTGCATCACCGGCACCAGCAGTGGTCGTTTCATTAGTATCCGTTGCCGGTTCTTTATCTGCGTTATTATCGTCATTCCCCCCGCAAGCAGTAAGCGCAAGAGATGTACCTAATAGTAAAGCTAACCATTTCTTTTTCATTGGACAAGCCCCCTTCTTCTTAAGTCTACCAGTACAGAAACATTATACCAATCTCAATCGAGTTTAAAACCCTCTCCAAGTACTTCTGAGGCATCCATGACGATCACGAATGCTTTAGGGTCAACGACTTTGACCAATTGTTTCAATTTGGTGAATTCAGATTGATCGATGACACACATTAAAATCGGACGGGAATCGTCCGTATAGCCGCCATGCCCGGAAATCCGTGTAACACCGCGGTCTAGTTCATGTATAATAGCATCCCTAACTTCGGGTTCATTATTCGTGATAATTAATGCCATCTTGGAACGGTTGAATCCAACTTGGATAAGGTCGATGGTCTTACTTGTGACATATAAGCTGATCAAGGCATACAGCCCTTTTTCAATATCAAAAACAATGGCCGCGCTCAATACGATGAGGCCGTCAATGATTGCCACACATGTCCCCAATGACAAATTGGTATACTTATGAATGATTTGCGCCGCTAAATCCGTTCCCCCGGTAGAAGCCTTCCCGCGAAAGACTATGCCCAATCCTAATCCGACAAGGATACCGCCACAAAGTGACCCAAGTAAAGCATCGTTCGTCCATGGTTCCCAATCCTTTGTCAGGAAGACGACAAACGGTAAAAATAACGTTCCGATGAACGTTTTTGCACCAAAATTCCTTCCAAGTACAATAAGTCCGGCAATGAATAAAGGAATATTAAATGCCCACTGAACATACGCTGGTTCCCAACCTAGCGTGGTATATAGAATCGTGCTGATTCCGCTGACCCCGCCTGAAGCGACCTGGTTCGGTAGAAGAAATACATTGAACCCAATCGCGATGATGCCTGACCCTATCAACACTAGACCATATTCCATCAAAATTTGTATCAAAGGGTGCTTTGGCTCCCGATATCTCTTTCTCATTCTGGTTGTCTCCTCATAATCCTTCTTATTTAATTAGTCTTAACCGAAAGTAGTATAGCATCCCTGTTCATTTCCTGTAAATAACAGCCAGATGACGTGGTAAAGGACTAATGAATTGAAATGTTGTACAAAAAAATCGAACCGAATAAGATCCGGTTCGATTCATACCTCTTATAATTTAGAACGTAAATAAGCATCGATGAACATATCGATATCTCCATCCATGACTGCTCCAAGGTTTCCGGTCTCCGCACTTGTACGGTGATCCTTTACCATGGAATAAGGGTGGAAGACGTAAGAGCGGATTTGGCTTCCCCAGCCAATTTCCTTCTGTTCACCGCGGATTTCATCCAAATCGGCTTGTTGCTGTTCGATCTCAAGTTGATATAATTTGGCTTTCAGCATATTCATCGCTTGGGCCTTGTTTTTGATTTGCGATCTCTCATTTTGACACGTTACGACCGTATTCGTTGGTAAATGGGTAATCCGGACAGCTGAGTCAGTCGTGTTAATATGCTGACCGCCGGCGCCACTTGCCCGGTACGTATCGATTTTCAAATCTTCCGTACGGATATCTATATGAATCGTTTCATCGAATTCCGGCATGACTTCGCATGATACGAACGAAGTATGACGGCGGCCTGATGAATCGAAAGGAGAAATCCGGACAAGGCGGTGCACGCCTTTTTCCGCTTTCAAATAGCCATAAGCGTTATGGCCTTTGAATAGGAGCGTTACACTCTTGATTCCCGCTTCATCACCTGGAAGGTAATCAAGGGTTTCCACCTTGAATCCTCTTTTTTCGCCCCATCTAGTGTACATGCGTAGCAACATGGAACCCCAATCTTGGGACTCTGTTCCGCCTGCACCCGGATGCAGTTCCAGAATGGCATTTTTCGAATCATACTCTTCACTTAGTAGAAGCTGTAGTTCAAAGTCATTCATCTTTTGGGAAAGAATCGTGATTTCTTCCACTAACTCCGTCATAAGATCTTCATCATTCTCTTCTTTGACCAGTTCATACGTCAAATCGAGATTTTCATATGAATCATTCAACTCGGCCAATTGGTCGACTTGTTCTTTCAATGCGTTTGTTTCATTGATGACACCTTGAGCCTTTTGTTGATCATTCCAAAAGTCAGGATGCGTCATCTCATTTTCTAGTTGTGCAATGCGTGCCTCTTTTTCATCTAAGTCAAAGAGACCCCCTAAAGTCCGTTAATCGTTGCGCTGTTCTTTCTAATTCGTTTCTGATTTCTGCCATTTCCATTTCTATTCACCTCATTAGTATGTTAAAAAAAATCCCGTATCGGGATTTGCTTCATGCAAATATACCTTATCAAAACGATATGCATCCCGTCCGCTTTACTAAACGAAACATGAAAAGAGGCGGTAAGTTCATTTAACTTATCCGTCTCTTCTCCATTATACACCTATTTTCAGGCTAAGTTGCCATGACAATTCTTATATTTTTTTCCGCTGCCACATGGACATAAAGCATTTCGCCCGACATCTTCTGATTTACGAGCCGGCGCCTTCTTCACTTTGCCGCCTTCGTCTTCTTTCGGATTGACCGCTTGTCCTTTTATGACTTCCTTCCGCTCCAAGTTATTGCGGATTTCAGCTTTCATAATGTACTTAGTGACCTCATCTTCCATCGAAGCAATCATGCTTTCAAACATCGCGAAGCCTTCTGATTGGTATTCACGAAGCGGATCGATTTGACCATATGCACGTAGGTGAATCCCTTGACGCAATTGTTCCATCGCGTCGATATGATCCATCCACTTGCTGTCCACCGCCCGAAGCACGATCACTTTTTCGAACTCGCGCATTTGCTCTTCTGAAAGCTCGGCTTCTTTTTGATCATAACTTTCTTTTACTTTTCCTAGAATGAATTCAACTAGTTCCGATTCATCTTTCCCATCCAAATCGGCAATTGTAATCTCACCCTCTTGGAATAGATTGCCGTTCAAGTAATCGACAAGTCCTTGCAAGTTCCAGCCTTCCTCATCGCCCATTGGCGCAAAAGCTGCAACATTACGTTGAATGGACGCCGTGATCATCGTTTCAACGATTTCACGCAAGTTTTCGCTTTCCATTACATCGAAACGCTGTTTGTATATGATTTCACGTTGCTGACGAAGAACATCATCATACTGCAGCAATTGTTTACGAGAATCGAAGTTATTGCCTTCAACCCGTTTCTGAGCGGATTCAACGGCTCTTGACACCATTTTGCTTTGAATGGGTTGGGAATCATCCATGCCAAGGCGCGCCATCATACTCTTCATATTATCCGAACCAAAGCGACGCATCAATTCATCTTCCATGGATAGATAGAACTGAGTGACCCCTGGATCTCCCTGACGACCAGAACGACCACGCAGCTGGTTATCAATCCGGCGACTTTCATGACGTTCCGTCCCGATGACGGCAAGCCCGCCCACGTCTTTGACACCTTCACCTAGCTTGATATCCGTACCACGGCCGGCCATGTTCGTGGCGATCGTAACCGCTCCCTTATTCCCTGCATTCAAGATGATTTCCGCTTCACGCTCATGGTTCTTCGCATTCAACACGTTATGAGGAATGCCTTTTTTCGTCAAGTAATTAGAAATGATCTCCGAAGTCTCAATGGCAACCGTACCAACCAGCACGGGCTGTCCTTTTACATGACGCTCTGCAATATCTTCCACGACCGCTCTGAATTTCCCATCCATTGACGCATAAATGAGATCTGGTCGGTCATCCCGGACAATATCCCGGTTCGTTGGAATCGCAATAACATTCATATTATAGATGTTACGGAATTCCTCTTCTTCCGTCTTGGCCGTACCTGTCATACCAGAAAGTTTTTCATACATCCTGAAATAGTTCTGGAAAGTAATCGTCGCAAGGGTCATGCTTTCATTTTGAATTTCAAGCCCCTCTTTTGCTTCAATGGCCTGATGAAGTCCTTCACTATAACGGCGACCTTTCATTAAACGGCCCGTAAATTGGTCAACGATGACAATCTCGCCGTCTTGGACCACATAATCCACGTCCAGATGCATCGCAACATGCGCCTTCAATGCCTGATTGATATGATGGTTCAATGTCACATGAGTGATATCGAATAAATTATCAATATTGAACGCTCTTTCAGCCCTATTCATACCTTCTTCAGTCAATTGCACGCCTTTGGTTTTCTCATCATACGTGTAATCCGTATCTTTTTTCAGGGTACGTACAAACGCATTCGCCTGGATATACAGCTGGGCTGATTTTTGCGCCGCACCGGAAATGATCAACGGCGTCCTCGCTTCATCGATCAAGATGGAATCGACTTCATCGATGACCGCATAATGCAATGGCCGTTGTACCATTTGTTCTTTATATAGCACCATATTGTCACGCAAGTAATCGAAACCTAACTCATTATTCGTGCTATACGTGATATCTGCATTGTATGCTTCTTGCTTTTCTTCTTTAGAATGACTGTTGAGATTCAAGCCGACAGACAGTCCGAGGAAATTGTATAACACACCCATATCAGTCGCATCACGTTGTGCGAGGTATTCATTGACGGTCACGACATGCACGCCTTTGCCAGTAATCGCATTTAAATATACGGGCATGGTTGAGGTCAACGTTTTCCCTTCACCTGTTTTCATTTCGGAAATATTCCCATCATGAAGGGACGCCCCACCCATGATCTGAACGCGGAATGGATACATGCCAAGGGCCCGCTTTGCACCTTCACGTACGACAGCAAACGCTTCAACGAGCAAATCATCCACAGTTTCCCCGTTTTGATAACGTGTCTTGAATTCTTCGGTTTTGGCAGTCAGCTGCTCGTCCGATAACGAAGCCATCTCATCCGCTAGCGCTTCGACCTGATCAGCCACTTTCTCTAACCGCTTAAGTTCTCGCTTATTCGGATCAAAAACTTTATTTAATATATTAAGCATTCATTAACGCTCCTCTATTGGGAAAATGATCATTCAATATCGTTCATTCATATAAGTAAGAAGGAACACACCTTCAGCCGATAATAATCTAGTCTTAATTTTACCACTTCTATTCATGAGGTACAACTTCATGTCACTTTCAGGACTATGGGCCAGAAATCACTTCTTGCGAAAAACAATGGATAAAACAGGGCAAAAACTGTTAAAATAGAGGGAAGATTTAAAATACATATAAGTAGGCCCACGTTTGCACAGCTGGTCTTTATAAAAGGCTATATCTCTCAACTACTATAATGAGAGGGTTCAATGATAGTTGATACCATTCCCTTGAAAACCTGGATGGTAGAAGACACTGTATGGGTTAACAAAGCTTATTCTGCGGGATAAATAGAACTAGTTTCGAGGTGGTAATGATGATCGGTGAGCGTGTTAAAAAGCTGCGGGAAGAAAAGAAAATGTCGATGACTGAACTAGCCGAGAAAGCAGGGGTAGCCAAGTCTTACTTAAGTTCGCTCGAACGGAACTTACAAACGAACCCTTCCATTCAATTTTTGGAAAAAATCTCTGCAGTGCTTCATGTTCCTGTTGATGCCCTTCTTTACGATGCTCCCAATAAGGAAATCCTGGATACCGACTGGATAAAAATCGTTGAAGATGCCATGCATTCAGGTGTTTCAAAACAACAATTCCGAGAATTTATTGAGTTTAACAAATGGAAAAAGAGCAACGAATAGAATAGTAGATAGAAAGTATATCAATCTATTTACGCAAACGAAAGCATCCCTATAAACAGCCATGCTCAATACTGTTTATAGGGATGCTTTCCACATCTTTCTCATTTTTCGCAATTCCCCTTCGATGACTCCCGTGCAAGATAATCACGGATCTCTTCTTTCGTTAATCCTAAGCTTTTTGCCTCCAAAATCAACGTCATCCACTCTTGATCCATTTCCGTCGTAATCATTTTATCAACCTCCTAAAATACTACCTTGTATTTCAGGCAGACCAGCCATCTTAGCTCCTTACAGCCTTAGACCTGTGCCTTTGCGCCCTCACCTTTCGATAAGTTTGCCTTTTTCTCGATAAATATTACTAAATGCATAGTTTACAATCTTATTATAGGGAATACACCCTACATATGTTGCTAGTTTATGTCGCCAGTTACCCAAAATAAGGAAATGTTTATCGACAAATTACAACAAGTAGGAGAAAATCAAGGATGGATTTACATAAAAACAAAAGATCACGTTCGCTTATTCAGATAATAAAAAACCTTGCTCTTTTCATTCAGGCGATGAGACATATTAATTCGCTCCACCGACAGGGCATCAAAGGCCTTTTGCACGGTCAAATCCTCGCCACAGGTCGGACAAAACCAGTTCCCCATTTCCGAACTACTAAACGAAGCCCTATTGCATGTATGGCAATTTTTCCGAAACAACATCCCATCCCCTCTACACCTTATTAACCACTTGTTCTTTTTAAAGAACGATTAAGTTGATTATATGCCAAATTAAGGGAATATAGGAATGGGTATAAAAAGCTATTTTTCTCATAAAAGAACGCTTTTTGTTCGTTTTAAAGAAAAGTAAATTTACTCTACTTCATTTGAGAACTCCTGTTATGAAAGGAATATACCTTCTTAAATTTTTGAAACAGTCTTAAATTCGAAAAAGAATCCGTTACCTTATACCTATATCGATAAATAGAAAAGGAGCATGCCTAAAAAGCACCGCCCAGAGTCTGGACGGTGCTTCCATGCATTTCATGATTAAATTAACTTGGTTCTATTAATCCGTATCGTCCATCTTTCCGGCGATACACGACGTTGGTTGTATTCGTATCCGCATTCGTGTAAACGAAGAAACTGTGACCAAGCATATTCATTTGCAGAATCGCTTCTTCACTGTCCATCGGCTTCAAATCGAAGCGTTTGTTACGGACCACTTCAATATCGCTGTCATCTTCGAATTCATCCGCCACTTCATCGACTTCCGTAGCAAAAGCGAATGCTTCCGGTGTATTGGTTAAGTTGTTGCGGAACTTTCGGTTGACCTTCGTTTTATGTTTACGAATTTGGCGTTCTAGCTTGTCATTGATCAAATCAATTGCGGCATACATGTCCGCATTTTCTTCTTCAGCGCGAAGAACCAAATTCTGCATCGGAATCGTCACTTCGACCTTGGACGTATTATTGTTCACTTTCAAATTCACTAGCACATTTGCATCTGGCGTATTGTTAAAATATCTTTCTAACTTGCCAATTTTCTTTTCGACGTATTCTCGAATTGCTGGAGTTACCTCAATGTTTTCACCGCGTACGTTGTAATTCATAAAGTGAGTCCTCCTTAAATTAAGACTATACAGTTAGATTCTACAATACCCCTCCGGTTTCCTTTAGAAACACATCATGAAATATGTCGAAATTATGAAACAATTGTCGGAAGGTTTGAAAAAGGTTGATGTCTACCTTAGCTCTATTATACCAAACACTGCCCAATAAAGAAAAAATTAGCCATCGTAATTCACAGAAATTTTAGAAAAAAATTTACACAAAAACCGTTTGAAATTCAAACGGTTTGGGTAAGGGTTTATTTCTTTTTGTCGTAAAACATACCATCCGTGGAAAGATTCTCATAAGGATTGGTGTACTTATTTGAAGTTTTCTTTTTCTGGTTCAATTCCTTTATATCCCGCTGAATCTCTTGCTTTTGGAGCAACAACAATTGATCGACCTGCTGATTCAGAAGCATGGATTGACGCCCCAATTGTAGCTCTTCATCAGAAAAAGGCGGCTTGATATGCGAAAGAAACGCTTCACGACGGTCAAGCAACTTTGTGATTCGCTCGATTCGATCATCGCGTTCGACAATATTTTGGTCCTGCAAGACGGTTAGTAATTCTGTTGTGACATCATGAAAGTCTTGAAGCACCATCAAACTTGACCACTTTGGACGAATTGGTTTTGGCGGTTCAATTGAATGGCTTCCTTCCATGTGTTACGGAACTCGGTAACAAGCCCCTCCACTTCTTCTAGAGCTGCGATATCATTCTTCAAATTAGCCTCAATCAGACGACGATTCATATAATCATAGAGGCTCATCAAGTCTTTCGATACGGCTACATCCATATTCAAGGTCACCATCAGCTCATGAACGATGTTTTGCGCCTTTAAGATATTCGTATTCTTTTCTTCGATCTTACCCGCTTCAATGGCTTTTTTTCCAAGTAGAATGAACTTCAGGCATCCGTTATAAAGCATGAGGGTAAGCTCCCCCGGAGACGCTGTATTCACTGAATTTTGTTGATAGGATTGGTATGGATTATTAATGGCCATTTTCTTTTCATTCTTCCTTTCTTACTTAGCTAAAATATTGCGATAAACTGGAACTTTGACTATTGGCTCTTGATATCGCTTTCTCCATGGCTGTAAACTGATTATAGTAACGGGTTTCAAGTTTGATTAGCTTTGCCTCGAATGTGGAAATTCTGGTATCCAGCCCATTGACCGATTTCCCAATGGTAAACATATTATTTACATAACCGGCCTTACCTGCTTTTTCTGTAATCACCTTTATGGATGATTGGATATCAGCACGCAAACGCCGTGCTAAACCTTGCGAACTTTTATCAGTACTATTCCCCTCAGTCATGAATAATTTATAAATCGCATTAGGATCTTCTGAAATGGCTGCACGCAGTTTATCCTCATCAATGGTAAGTTTGCCACCTTCTAAGTAATTCTTAGTTGTGGTAATCCCCAAGCCACTGAGCGTGTTATTCCCTGTCATACCACTTACCGAGGTATAAAGAGAAGACCTCATCGTTGTGAGAAGATTCTTTAGAGTAGAGTCATTTTTCAATGTCCCACTCTTCGCCTTCTCTTCCCAAAGCTTCACTTCATCTTCGGTCATGGCCTTCTTTTGCTCTGTTGTAAGAGGCGTATAGGAACGATATTTCGATTCACTAGTTTTGTCTTGAATGTTTTTGATGATTTCGTTGTATTTGTTCACGAACTGAGTGACCGTGTCTAAAATAGTGTCCACATCAGCTTTGGAGGAGAACGTAACAGCTTCCGTTGTTGGTTTCTTCACGGTAATTTCGGCACCATTGATTTGGAAGGTGTTTGATGGCCTTGAAATTGTGAGGCCGTTGTACTCTACCGTTGCGTTGGTTCCATTCGTTGCACTAGTACTCATTTTAAAAACATCTGTAAAAAGTTCACCCGCTAATTCAATTTCAGGTCGATACGTTCCATCATTATTCTTAGCATCACCCGTATTCTTAGCTGTCATTGAAAATTTTTGAGAGCCTTGGTCAAAAAAGACCGTTACTCCTGAATTTGCATTAATTTTTTCAATGACACTTTCTAAAGTATCATTCGGATTAATCTCAAGAGTGTATGGCTTCTCTATAACTTTTCCACCAGAATCTAGCTTCTCTTTACCATTTTCATCTCGTTCCGTATCTATACCACCATTTTTATTAACCGCCAATATAGTAATTGTTTGAGGTACCGTTATTCCCAGGTCTGTTAACTTCTGTTGGGCATTTTCAACATCCGTCTTTCTAGAACTTGTCAAACGTGCTGCTGTAGCAAGGGTCGTTACATTTATCTTCCCCGTAAAATCACTTGTTGAATTAATATTCCGCACAGATACTGCATCTGGATTTGATACAGACACCGTTTTTTTGATAAACGAAGATTGTTTTCCAACTCCATCTGAGATCAGTTTATCCAATTCAGATAATGCTGTATTGACCGTTCGATAATCATCTCGTTGCCACTCAGAATATTGCTTTTTCTGCGTTAATTTATCCAAAGGCACTCGTTCTGCCTGCATCATACTTTTCACTATATCATCTATATCCATCCCACTCGCTAATCCGCTGACACGTACCATCATTCATCACCTGCTTATATTTTTTCGTCTACCATTATCCCGACAAATTCCGTCATTGCGGCATAAAAGTCTAGAAGCTTTTTTGGAGGAATTTCTCTGATTGTTTCATTTGTTATGTCATCAACGACTTTAACATAATACTCGTCCAGTTTTTCATGATATTCAAAGCGTACCGCTGTATGTGTTGGATTTAGAAAGGTATTTAAACTTTCAGTTACCTCCTGAACCTTCTCTTTCGTTGGCTTGTCATTTGACTCTACACTTTGTTCTGAATATGCTACTGTATTGATTTCTCTCTGATAATACGTACTGATTCCTTCTGAGATTGCTGTTCTAAGTTGCGAGGAAAGAATATTCGTCGATAGACTCTCCAACATCTTTTTTTGCCTCCAATAAGATATCTTTACTTTTTATATCGGTATTTGCCAGTTAATATTTAGTGATTGGAATGGGGTTACGTAGATTTAGCGAATATCAGAAAGGGTTCATTTTAAAATTATTTGAAGGCAACTCTTTTATTTGAGAAAAATAGTAAGCACGAGAAGACCCTAGCTAAAAAACTAGGATCCGCTTCATATCATCAAATAGTGACTGGTCACTCCAAAAAGTAGCTGATCAACTCAATATAGAAGGTCATAAAACTAATAAGGGAAAACAGTTTACCAAGGTTCAAGTAAAACGAATTTTAGATCGTGAAGATTTTTATAAAGGGACATATCAATATGGAGATGTTACCACCTCACAAGGTCAACATAAAGCCATTTTGTAATCCGAATTTTAGTTTGGTAGATAAGAGAGTGTTAGACTAACGTATCATTGCGAGTCTCCTTTATTGGCGGGCTAACGCTATAACTGACGCTGTCACATTCTCTTATTAACAATAAATAGAAATTACTTAGGAGGAATCATCTGAATGAACCAGCTAGACAGAACTAAATGCGTATTTGTAGGAGTAGACCTACATAAAACCAATCATGTTGCAGTATTAACTGACTGTTTTGGAGATAAAATTAAGACATTTAACCTAAAGAATGCATTCTCTGCTTTTCCTGCATTCGTTGAACAAGTGAAGAAGAAGTCAGACGGGAAAGAAATTGTATTTGGTTTAGAAGATGCTAATTTTTATGGTAGAAGTCTTGCCAGATACCTACTTGACTCAGGTTTTATAGTAAAGGAAGTTAACTCTTCTTATACAAAGAAACAAAGAAGTATTGGAACTAATCACAATAAATCTGATGAGCTTGATGCTCTTGCGGTTGCCAAAACTCTTATTTTTGAATATAAACATCTCCCTTTTGCCGATCCTCAAGATGTATATCTTGCCATCAAACAAACACTCAATACTAGAAACAATTATGTTCAAATGACAGCCAATATCAAAATGTCACTTCAGAATATCCTTGTTCATCATTACCCCATGCATAAAGAATTTTTTAAGGATCTAGAAAGTAAAACGGCAAAAGGTTTCTTCAAGAAATATCCTTCACCTAACTTACTTGAAGCGGTCACAGAGCGGGAACTGATGGAAGACCTAAAAAAATTTAATAAATCAGTACCTAAAAAGAAGGCAAAAGAGATATTAGAAGCTATTGATAGTAACGGCTGGAATAAGACAGATTATCAGAAGGAACAAAATGAAAGTGTGATATCTTTCATAAATTCCCTCGAACATATAGAAAATCAGATTGATGGTCTTGATAAAACCCTTGATAACTTAATCGAAGTAACAGGATATCCGCTCAAGACTATAAATGGTATTGATACAGTACTGGCAGCTACCTTCATAGCCAATATAGGAGATGTCAATAGGTTTCCTAAGGCAAATAAACTAGCTAAATTGGCTGGAATAGCTCCACTGGAACACAGTTCGGGGGAGAGCCAAAGAAATTATTTAAACAAATTAGGTAACAGAGAACTTAACAAAGCCTTCTACTCCCTAGCCTTAACACAAATTAGAAAAAATATGAACCCAATCATGTATGAATACTACCAAAGTAAAATCAAAGAGGGGCGCAAGAAGAAACAAGCCATGGTCTATGTAGAAAGAAGGCTCGTAAACATAGTATTTAGTATTATGAAGACTAAAACACCTTATAGACAGCCTGTATTAGAGAATGAGAGTGCATAAAAAGAGACCCTAGGAAAATCCCTAGAGTCTCTTTTTTTAGCCAATCTAAGCCGTGGGGCGAAGATTAACGAAGTAATTGAAGAACGCCTTGCGGTTGTTGGTTAGCTTGAGCCAACATTGCTTGGGCTGCTTGAGAAAGAATAGAGTTCTTAGTTTGGTTCATCATTTCTTTCGCCATGTCTACGTCACGGATACGAGATTCCGCAGCAGTTAAGTTTTCAGAAGATGTGCTTAAGTTGTTGATTGTGTGTTCTAATCGGTTTTGGTTCGCACCAAGTTTAGAACGTTCAGCAGATACTTTATCGATTGCTAATTGAATCTTAGTCACTGCAGCAGCTGCATTTCCATGTGTTGAAACATCAAGAGCTGCTTCTGTTACAGCTGAATCTGTACCATTCGTTACTGAATCTGCAGAAGTAAATCCTGTAGTACCAGATGTTCCTGTAATACCTAAATTAGCTGCACGCATGTCACCGATTTCTAATGTTAAGCTTTGGTTTTCATTAGCACCAATTTGGAATTGAAGTCCAGCACCAGCCTCAACTTCTTCAGTTGCTAAGACTGCAGCAGCTCCACCAGTAAGATTTGTTTCAGAAGCTACAGATTGTGCAGTAGAACCTTTACCAGTTGCAACAGCTACATCAACATTAATACTACCTACTCCATCAACTAAAGTTTTAATTGCATCAGCTGTTACGGGTAGTGCCACGCTTGATGCATCTGTTCCTAAAGTAATTGTAAGTTTGCTTCCACTTAGTGCCGCTGCATTCGGTGTACTTACGCCGGTACCTTGTACAATCTCTACTGAAATTGAGTTCCCAGCAGTCCCAGCAGTTTTCGCAGTAAAAGTCAAATCACCAATGGCTACTTTTGATGATTGTGCTGAAGTAATTTCATCTCCAATTGCTACAGCAGCAGTTGCAGAATCTTTAGAACCGTTTAATAACTTTTGAGTGTTAAATTCTGTTGTATTACCAATTCTGTTTATCTCAGAAGTTAAAGAATTGATTTCTTTTTGAATTTCACCACGGTCACTTGTTGTATTAGTATCATTAGCTGATTGAGTTGCTAACTCACGCATACGTTGTAGGATATCATGTGTTTCGTTTAGTGCACCCTCAGCAGTAGATATCAAAGATATTGCATCTTGTGAGTTTTTAGACGCTTGGTCTAATCCACGAATTTGTCCACGCATCTTCTCAGAAATTGCAAGACCTGCCGCATCATCACCAGCTTTGTTAATTCTCATACCTGAAGCTAATTTCTCCATTGATTTAGATTGTGCAGAAGTTGCACTTGATAACTGACGATGTGTGTTAAGAGCTGCGATATTGTGATTGATAATCATTTGTATTTCCTCCTTGAGTTTTCAGTTCCCACATCCATGTGGTTTTTACGATGAGTAGTGAATAAGTCGGCCGCCTATTTCACTAACCAACGTTGTATATATAATATCGACAGTCTTAGAAACATATTTAGCAGTTTTTAAGATTCTTTCTTAAAATATTCATTTATTTTTTCCAGCATATTGGTTTCTGTTTTAGTGGCTTCATTATTTTCTTGCTGAATAGACAGGTAAACTTCTTTTCTGTGAATATCCACATTCTTCGGAGCATTGATACCTACTTTTACCTGTTCACCTTCTATTGCAAGAACAGTAATTTCTATATCATTCCCTATCATGATCGATTCATTTTGTTTTCTAGTTAAGACAAGCATTAGTATTCCCCCTGTTCTACTTCTAGAGGTTCAATAAGCAAGTGCTTATTCAAATATCCACTACCATTCATGATGAACTGCTTCCCTGTTTTTTTATCGCTATTTAAAATAATAGGAGCTTGAAGATTAGCAGTTGTTTGATTAAAAGGATCCTGAATTGTTAAGATGACAAGCGTGATGACTTCTTTTTCTGTTTCTATTTGTAAGGTAGAAAGTACTTCATCAGTCAGCTTCACTTGATAATCACGAAAAGTATCAAAAGGATTCGTTACGATGAAAGCAACTGCTTTTGTTTCAATAGATTGGAGAACGAAAAATGGTGTTTCTTCTAATGGTAATAAACAAAACTGCTTTTCCTCCAGAAACCCCGGTATCCCGCTTTCAAATCTATAAATATCTTCCTCTGATATTTCTATTTCACCATGAAATTTTGTTTGCCTTATCATATATGTCTTCACTCACCTATCTCATCTGGAAATAAGTTAACAAAATTTATATCCAGCGAATTTTTTTGTAGAACTTCTACTTTCGTATTACCTGGCGTATATTCATGGGTCGGTCTATTAATTTGAACATCAATGTTTGGTTTTTGTGGAGTGACTTCAATATCGACTTGGGCCGGTTGATAATCTAGCTTTACACTAAAATGTGAAGGAATCCAACCAAGATTGAATTGCTTCTCCGGACCTTTACCGTTCTGTTTCGCTTGAGAAGCTATCGCATTCCCACCGTTTTCAATATGCCTCAATTCCGTCCCCTGTTGGGATCTTCTTGCCATACCAGCCAGCCAATCCTGATACCCCTGCTGGGCAAATTCCTCCACTCGCTTGGATAAGCTTTTCAAATCCATATCTTCTCTAGCCTTTGATTGATCGATTGTCAGTTTTCCAGGGGTTGTCTGGATCTCCAAAATCGCTTTTGGCTGTTCTATCGATAAGTCTGCTGCTTTTTGTTCTATTTGCTGTACCGGCTGCTCGATATTCAGTCCGATTTGCATCGATGTAGACTGCAAACGAATTTGTGGCATTTGCATCTTCATCACTCCTCTCTTTATAGAAAAAAGCTATCCGGTTACGAATAGCTTAGCGTAGAAAATCTAGTAAACTCGGTTGCATGATTTTTGCGCCGATACTTAAGGAAGCACTATGAACACTTTCTTGGGTCGTTAAATTCATGATGGCTTTTTCGATATCGACATCCTCGTTTTTCGAAAGGATTTCCGTAGCAAAAACCTCTTGTTGACTTAGACGATCAGTCATTAACTCAATTCGATTCTGTCTCGCACCGACCTGGGCCTGCGTAGCTAAGAAGCTGTCAATTGTTTTATCAAGTTCTGCCAACATCGCACCAACATCACCATTGCCTTCGAGCGCATCAATTGTTTTTTGAATACTACCTCCAGTGGCAAGAGCATCTCCAAATACCTTAGATCCGTCAGTATTGATTTGAATCGATATCCCAGAAAACACTTCAAGCTCAATAGCCCCTGTACCATATTTTATTTTCCCGGAATCGACGATAGTCTTTCCGGTATCATCCAACACTTCCCCACTAATAGAAGGTTTCACATTTGTATTCTTTCCATTAAAGATATACTTACCGCCAATCTGTGTATCACCGATACTCACAAGATGTTCTTTCAATTGTTTGATTTCTTCTGAAATATTACTCTTCTGATTTTCTTCATACGTCCCATTACTACCTTGCACGGTTAACTCCCGAATCCTTTGCAGTGCAGAAACAGCTTCGGTAATCGCATCATCCGTACTATTGATCCAGTTTTCTGCTTCCGAAATGTTGCTCTTATACTGCTGGATTTGATTAAGGTTGGTTCGATATCCCATGCCCATCATCGCTGCGACTGGATCATCTGAAGGCTTCGAGAATTTCTTTTGCGATGAGACTTGTTCCTGCAGTTTGCCCAACTTTTCATAGCTGCTGCTAAGATTGGTTAACATATTATTGGTTAGCATCGATTGCGTTACGCGCATCTATATTCACTCCTATTATCGGCCTACGGTTCCCATTCCGTTAATGATTTTATCAAGCATTTCGTCGACCATCGTTACCATTCTTGCCGATGCATTGTAGGCCTGCTGGAATTTGATCATATCAGTCATTTCCTCATCCAAGGATACAGAACTGACAGATGCCCTATTCTGGTCAACGGATGCCGCAAGCACCGACGAGTTGGAAAGGTTCTTTTGGGCACTTTGAGAATCAACACCCAAATTCCCGATAATTCCGGAATAATAGGTATCAAAAGAACCCGTTAGTTTCATTTTCTTTAAATCATCTATCCCAGTCGAAGTTTTGAATGTTTCATAGTCACTAAAAGCTTTCTTTTTTAAATCAGCCAATAGTTTCGCATTTTCATTATCCCCGGATGCCCCACTCTTTTTCCCAGCCGCAATTTTAGAGGAGTCCGCTAAAATATCATTACTTACCTTAATGGTTTGAGCGGCATTCTTAGTTCCATCGCCTAATACGAAAAAGTCAGAGCCTGTTGCTTCTGTTGTATTATTTCCTTTTAACACATACCCACCCTTATGAATCGCATTAAATTCATTCACAAAAGCCTTCGTCATGTTATCGAGCTTTTGCAACATGTCGGGAAACGTCCCCCCAGTTGTGCCATCACTCTTCTTATATCCGAAGCTTTCAATCAACCCAGCCAGTTCTCCAGAAAAATTGAAGTCCGTCATCGTTTTCGAACCAAACTTCACTCCATCTACCGCACCTGACGTATCATCATAACTCACTTCAACTTTCGCCGTTCCAAGCATGCCCGTCTTGTTCACACTGACTAGATTGATGGGCGGTACGTAAGAGGAGCCGTCTTTATTCATTAACTCGATGTTGTATAGTCCTGTCGCAACGTCGCTTGCTATGCCGTAAGCGCTTGGTTTGACGCTTTTTACATTGATGCTGACAAGCTGCGATAGGTTGTCGACGAGCACGTCCCGTTTATCGTAAAGGTCATTCGGAATATAGCCATGCGGCTCGACTTTACTGATTTGCTGGTTCAGTTGATCGATGCTGTCGATGATCGTGTTGATTTCGTTCGCTTTTACATTGATTTGGTTGCCAATGTCCGTTTTCACGCTTGTTAACGAGTTGTAGTAGTAATTCAATGTATCTGCGACCATCACGCCTGTGGAGGCCACGACTTCACGGGCTCCGGAGTTCTCCGTATTGGCCGTTAATCCTTGTAATGAGTTCCAGAACTTCTCCATCGTTGCAGCCAAGCCGCTGTCGGTTGGTTCGTTCATGATGCCTTCCATTTTCGATAGTGATTCGCTCATGGCGCCATAATAACCGATTTTATTACTTTGTGTTCTGTATTGCGCATCCAAAAAGCTGTCGCGGATTCGTTGCACCGTTTCTGCCTCTACACCCGTTCCGATTTGCCCCGCTACAAGTGGGCTATTCATCCCGACGGTAGGAAAACCGGATGTTTGCTGCAGGTTGACCCGTTGCCTTGAATAGCCTACCGTATTGGCATTGGACACGTTATTTCCCGTCGTATACAAGGCACCTTGCGAGGTGGATAATCCACGCTTTGCTGTTTCGAGCCCCATAAAGCTTGAAATCATAAGTTCAAACCTCCATTATTTTCTCTATCTTACGCTTTCGAATCAAACATGCCCAAGCCGCTTTTCGCAGCCTTCTTGGCCGTCTTGCCATAATTCATATTCTGATTTTGCGGCCGTAGCATATTCAGGGAGACATTTATAAATTGAAGAGATTGATAGATTAACTGCTGATTTAAGCTATTTTGCTCTTTCAACTGAGCAACCTCTTCCATCAGTTCCGTTTTTAAGTGTTCAAGTGCAACCGTTTCAAGCGGATCTGTGAATTTCGTTACAGTTGAAATTGAAGCCTCCTGATTCGCTGCGCCATTTGCAGTAAGAAATCTTTCCACAGCGGCTTCTCTTTCTTGATCCGTTTGGCTGATCGCTTTAATATGCTTTTGTTCATCTATCAGCAGGACGGAGATAGCCTCCGTGTCGCTGGCTTTCAAGATGTTCGTTTTTCTTTGCGCCAATTGGTTGAAGCTTTTATGAAGGGCAACCAATTTTTCAAGCGAGTCGATGATCTGTCGTGCAGACATGTTCGTTGCCTCCTCTGCTCATAGATGATGGACGGAATGCGGTTTCCGTCCATTTTAATCAAACGTTTGATTAAGGGTTATTTTCGGTAGAAATCGATTAATCCCTTGGCTGTTGCCTCTGCATTGATCTTATAGGTTCCGTTTTCCACTTGGATTTTCAGTTCATCCACCTTCGCCTGTCTAGCAGCTGGAATGGGTGATAATTGCTGCATCTCTTTTGCGGCTGAAGATATTTCCACCTTGTCTGAGGGGTTGACCTTGGAATCTTTGACATTCCCCACTTTATTGATTTGAGTATTATAGGGATTCACACCCGTTACACCGACGTTATTGATTTTCATATTCCAGATCCTCTCCTTCGGTCGATTATTTTTATCTATTCTTATCAACATCCACATATTTACGATTCCTTTAACAGGCGATGAGAAAGACTCACGGCTGTGTTTATTATCCATACTAGTATTATCGACAAGGAATAGATTTATTTGATGATTTCAGGGAATCTTTCCTTCGACATCCTTTGTCGAATTTCGTTCTCAATACAGAATATTCTAACAAAATTCCAGCCAAGAAGCTAAGATATACACTTTATAGTTCTTTCGTAAAGTATGTATTTTTTTTATCGCGTTGCTCAATCTCAAGGCGCCGCTTTTCTTCATTCTCATACGTTTCCAAACCCGTACGAATGGACTGGCTGCATGCATCACATAGTCTCCCGCTCCGGATGACTGTCCCGCACTTTTCACAGGGAACGCCCAGGTTCGGAAATTGAGCAATTCTCAGCTTTCCCGTTTTCACAAATTTAATGATCAATTCTTCCTCGACACCTGTCGCATCCACCACCTGTACCATGGACGCCGTACGATTGCTTTTCTTGCGGATGTATTCATACACCTGATCAAATTGCGCTTCTTCTTCTTTATAGCAAGCATCGCAAACATCGCGAAATTTCGATTTAACAAATAACGAGTTACAATTCGGACAGTTGGATAAATCCATTTCGGGTGTCCCCCTCGACTATATTCTTATACTGTATATATCGAATGGAATAAGCGATACTTTAGGCGTTTGTAAAAAATACTCACTATTACCTAGCTAGCGTGATCGAGGAAATATCTCCCGCACCGGCAAGTTTCAAGGCTTTCGCGGCATGCCTTAGCGTCGATCCGGTCGTGTAAATGTCATCCACGATTACAATCGATTTGTTCTGTATCGCGTCCGTTTTGATAACTTGAAAGACTTGTGGCAATGATATCCGCTTCTCACGTGACTTTTTCGATTGCTTTTCGGTATGAAGGCGTGTAAGGAGCTCCATTGTTTCAAGACCCAATAGATCTGTTAAGGCTTGTGCCTGATTGAACCCACGCTCCTTCAACCGCTCCCCGCTAAGCGGAATCACCGTCACGATATCATATTTCAGGTCCTTCATTCTTTCTCTTAAAAAGGGGACGAAGGCTTCAGCCAATGCGTAATCTCCTCGGTACTTATACTTCGCAATGATGTCTTTCAGGAATTCATTATAATGAAATAGCGAGATGTTCTGCGTTAAATGCCCTTTCCACTTTTCATCTTTTTCCCATCTCACACAATCTAAACATCGATCCCCCACCCGAAACTTCTCATCCAACTCCCGAGAGCACATCGAACAGGTCTCGCCACTTATCACCTCAAGCCTTGATTCACATTCCTCGCAGATCACTTTCGCTTCAACCTTCAGAAATAAACTCCTCCAAGTCAGGACGTCCTTCATCTCTTCATCACAGAATAAACATCTACGCATCCAGCATCCCCCTTTTCCTGGCCTCCAGGTTCATCCTTTCAATATGGTGAATGCTCTCTAGCATCGCCCGGCTTTTTCCATAATGAAAAAACGTGACCGTGCCCCTCGGATAAGCAGAGCTTCTGCCCACACGTCCGGCAATCTGGACGAGGGCACTCTCGGAAAACACCTCATGTTCAGCTCCAATCACTGCCACCTCCAGACGTTCGATTGTGACGCCACGCTCCAAGATGGTCGTCGTCAATAACCCTGGCACTTCGCCATCCCTTAAAGCCTGCACCCTTTCCTTTCGCTCCGGATGCTTTGAATGAACGGCTTCCACTTTCGGGTCCAGCTCTTGAAACAGAGGAAGCACCTGCTCCATCACTTCAATACTCGGGAAAAACAATAAAAGGGGCGTCTTTTTCTGTAGGCGATCGCTTACCCACTTCTTGATTACAGGGGGAATCCTTTTTTGGAGGAACTGCTTTTGCCAATTGCCAACCCACTTCATTTCAGGTACAGGAATGGGTTGCCGGTGATAGCGTGCCGGAATGGTCACTGCTTGCAGTTTTCCGTTTTGGTAAGCTTGTTGCATTGGTTTGGATGGTGTCGCCGTTAAGTAGATGGTGGTCGAAGTTGGTTTCTTGGATTTCTGGACCGCATCATGCAGCGATTTATCCATGGAGTAGGGGAACGCATCGACCTCATCAATGATGATGACATCGAATGCTTTGGAAAAGCGAAAAAGCTGATGGGTAGTGGAAACGGTAAGGGGGGATGGTTTATGCCGATCTTCGCTCCCCCCATAGAGGGCGGATACTTCGATTGCCGGGAAAGCCCTTTTTAACCGGGGAGCCAGTTCTAGTACGACATCGGTACGGGGTGTCGCGATACAAATCCGATTCCCAGCTAGCAAGCCTGCCTCGATTCCTGCAAACAGGACTTCCGTCTTCCCGGCACCGCACACGGCCCATACGAGGAATTCCCCGTTCTTTTGGATGGCTTGAACAACACAGTCCGAGGCCGTTTGCTGGCCTGCCGAAAGTGTTCCCTCCCAGCCCATGACCTGGTCCGGAATAGGGAAAGTGAGTGGAGGACCACTCCAACTGTATAATTTGCTACATTCACTGACCCGCCCCATCATGATGCAGGACCGGCAGTACGTACAATCTTGATGGCACACTTTACATGGGAACGTATAAAACAAGGAAGGATCCTTGTTCCCACAGCGTATGCATGTGAAGCGCCCATTCTCGCGCCGTACGCCATTAATTTCTGAAACATGGCCTATTGTAATATGTTCAGTCAGGAGTTCTTTGGGGAAAGGGATTTCCGCTGCCAACAGCAGCCGTCCAGTGAGGTGTTTCTGAAGTTCTTTTGAAAAGGGGAGAGTATTCACATTCCTACCTTCTTTCTTGTAAACTGATGGCTCTTGATTAGAATTCTCGCATTCTATAAGTGAATCCTTTTTTAATCACAAAAAAAAAACGCCTCTCCTCTGGAAAGACGTTCATCCTTTAGATTTTATACCAGCCCATTCCCATTGCGCCTTCGCCCAGATGCGTCCCGATGACAGGGCCGAAATAGCCAAGGCTGAACTCCACATTCGGGAATCGCGCTTCAAGCTCCGTTTTCCATTCTGTCGCTTCCTCTTCCCGCTTGGCATGGATGATGACCGCTCTATACGGGAGCCCGCTTGCCGCGTCTTCACCGAGTAAATCCGCAATCCGTTTCATCGCTTTCTTTCTCGTGCGGATTTTTTCAAACGGTACGATGACCTTGTCGACAAAGTGAAGAAGAGGCTTCACTTGAAGGAGACTTCCGATCAACGCTTGAGCACTACTAAGTCGTCCGCCACGTTGCAGATGGGATAAATCATCTGCCATGAAATAGGCCCGGACGGACTGCTTCATTTCCCGGAGCCTCGCCATGATTTCGTCTGCAGATTTGTCATCAAGGGCCATCTGTGCTGCTTCAAGAACATAAAGCCCTTGGACCATGCAGCTGATTTCGGAGTCAAAGGCATGGACTTGAATGCCTTCAACCATGTCACCGGCTGCAATGGCCCCTTGGTACGTCCCACTTATCCCACTCGATAGATGAATCGAAATGACATCGTCGTAATTCTGCTTCAGTTCTTCAAACTTCTCGACAAACAAACCAATCGGAGGCTGTGAAGTGGTCGGCAACTTTTCTTGCTTTTTAACTTCTTCATAAAATTCATCTGCGGTAATATCCACTTCTTCCCGGTATGCCTCATTCGAGAAAATCACATTAAGCGGCATCATATGTATATGTAATCGTTCACGCATTTCCTTAGGTATATATGCAGTGCTGTCTGTTACGACTGCCGTTTTCATAGTATAGTACCATCCTTAAACATATTTACTCTCTGTACTTATTCAACATTCTATAGGAAAAAGCCTTTATTTGCATTAAATAGCTTTCCTTTCTCCTATGATTGTCATGATAAGTCAAACAAAAAAGCCGGCCCTCCCTACGCGATGCGTAACGGAAGAACCGGACAAAATCATGAATTCATTTATTTCACTTCGACCCAGCCGTTTTTGATAGCCATGACAACGGCCTGCGTACGGTCATTTACATTCATTTTCTGAAGAATGTTACTTACGTGGTTCTTGACGGTTTTCTCACTGATATAAAGCGTTTCACCGATGGCACGGTTACTTTTTCCGTCAGCTAGAAGTTGAAGGACTTCACACTCGCGTCGAGTCAACAAGTGAAGAGGTCTTCTGATTTCCACAGCGTATAGGGAATCGCGATCAGCGCCTTCTTCAGCGGCCAAACGGCGATATTCCTTGACCAGATTGTGCGTCACTTTCGGGTGAAGGTATGAACCGCCTTCAGCAACAACACGAACTGCATCGATCAATGCATCTGCGTCCATTTCTTTTAACAGATAGCCTTGTGCTCCTGTTTTCAATGCATGCTGTACATAGTTTTCATCATCATGAATCGATAAAATGATGACCTTTGTATCTGGATAACGTTGTACAAGCATCTTCGTTGCTTCTACCCCGTTCATATTCGGCATGTTGATATCCATGATAACAACGTCTGGCTTGTGCTCTTCTACGAGGTCCATAGCCTCGCTTCCGTCATCGCCCTCGGCGACAACGTCAAAGGATGATTCAAAATCTAAAATACGCTTAACGCCTTCGCGGAAAAGCTGATGGTCATCGATAATGATGATACTTGTCTTCAACGGCTTCTTCCTCCTAATTTCTATTTAAATGCCTCTGCATTTGGATGTTTATTTTAATTGATAAGGGACTTGGATCAATACCAACGTTCCTGCCCCCGGCTGCGAGTCTATCGTCATACTTCCTTCGAGGAGCTCGACTCTTTCCCTCATTCCGACTAAGCCGAAAGAACCCTCTTTTTGGATGGCCGCATCGAACCCTTTTCCATCATCTTTAATGACGACGGTCACTAGCTCTTTGGAAATGGATAGTTTGACACTAATATGTTTGGGCTGAGCATGTTTTAATGAATTCTGCACGGCCTCTTGCACCAGCCGGAACAAAGCGACCTCCATATCGGAGGGAAGCCTTATGACTTGGCCCATATTGGCAAAATTCAGACGCACGCCGCTATTGATATTATAGTCTTCGGTTGTTTGTAGATATTTTCTGAGGGTAGGAACGAGTCCTAAATCATCAAGCGCCATAGGACGAAGATCATAAATGATTCTGCGCACCTCATATAATGCATTACGCACCATGACTTTTAAGCTGCGGATTTCCACAAGTGCTTCATCAGGACCTCTCTCCCGTTGGACACGTTCAATTAAATCCGAACGCATCATGACATTGGCGAGCATTTGTGCCGGACCGTCATGAATTTCCCGCGAGAGCTTTTTGCGCTCCTGCTCCTGGGCTTCGATGATCTTCAAGCCGAAGTCTTGCTTACGCTTAGCTTCTTGCAGGGCTTCCCCTACAAATTTCAAGTCCTGGGTTAAATAATTCTGTACAACAGAGATTTGCGAGACAAGATGTGCGGCTTTATCAATCGTCTGTTGCAATCCTTTTATTCTGAGTTCCAGTTCATCCCGTCTATTACGAAGCTCTTTTTCAAGCTGCCTATTCATTTGTAAATCGACTTGCAACTTATGAGCCCTTTCATACGCATCGCGCACCTGTTCCTCAGAAAAATGGTTGAAGTGCATACTGACTTCAGAAAGCCTTTTTCGAGCAAATCTTGCTTTAGAATCCAGTGAATCGCTGTCATTTATCATTATCGCAACTCTTACTTTCACATCTTCAAGCTCTTTTGTCAGTGATTCGAAATCTTTGCGACATTGCTCTTCAATATCAAATACTTCATTCCGGCTTTCACTGACCGTACTTACCATTGTTTCTAAGATCTTGTCCAATGCTTTAGCATCAACCTTGTGTATGGACATCAAGATCCCTCCACTTAAATCAACACACTTTAACCATGTTGTTGTCATTTAGACTATGTATACGGAAAACGATTCATTTTCCTAATTCATGAATGTTTATATTACAGCAGGAAACATATAAGAAGAAACCTTCATGAACATATTGTACCAAAAAAAGAAGAAAAATACGTTACTTTCAATAATGGATTTACACAAAATATACATATTTAGCATACTTCGAGCTCATTGGGCTGATACAGAATTGAGGATGAACGGCCCACTTGTAAAGATAAGAAATCTCATTATCCCATACAACTTATCCTAATCAAATAAAATTGAATATTCTACACCCTTAATTATTATACGAAACAGAAAATTACTAAAATGGCATAATTCCTTATATGCATGAACTCTATCAGGAAGAGTCCAGAATATCGTCCAAAACGCATTGATTTAGCCATAAAGATATTCTTTTAAGCATAAAAATACAACTACGAAAGATTTACAGTCAATAAAATTAATTATAACACGTACAAATTTTTCTTATATTAAAGTTTCTTTACACATGTTTAATTTACGTCAAACTTCGTTGCCACAATTCGAGCTAAGACTTATAATTAATCGATTATATAGAAAGAACGAAGGTGAAAAAGTCATGCTCCCTCATTATTTAACGGTAAAAGGACGAGGGGAACACGAAATCGTCATTGAAAAATCCCGGTTCATTTCCCATGTCGCCCGAGTCGAAACAGAAGAAGCAGCACAGGCCTTTATTCAGGAAATAAAGAAACGACACAAAGATGCAACTCATAATTGTTCAGCTTATATGATCGGCGAACAAAATCAAATCCAAAAAGCCCTCGATGACGGTGAACCAAGCGGAACGGCAGGCGTACCCATCCTTGAAGTCCTTAAGAAGAAAGACCTCAAAGATACAGCCGTCGTGGTTACGCGTTATTTCGGAGGCATCAAGCTCGGTGCGGGCGGTCTCATCCGTGCTTATAGCAAATCCACTTCAGAAGGAATCAATACAACAGGTGTGGTCGTACGGAAACTAATGCGTGTGATGTCCACAAGCGTCGAATATACATGGCTCGGAAAAGTGGAAAATGCACTACGCTCCTCTATTTATCAAATGAAAGATATCCAATACCTTGATCAAGTCATTATCCATGTTTATGTGGAGGAAGGGCAGAAGCAGGCGTATATAGATTGGATGACTGAGCTGACGAATGGCCAGGGACGTATAGCCGAAGGCGAAATTCTATACTTGGAAGAGGAACTCATGTAGGACAATCCATTTCCTTTTTTTACTATTTTTCACGTGAAAAAGAAATATTTATTTTACGAATTCATGAAATCCATGTAAAATTAACTGTAATGCTTGACGATATATTGAAGGATTCGAAGAATAGCGATTTGTACCTGCTATTTAAAAGGAGAAGAAAAGATGTCTACTACTAGACGTGTTTATAAAATTAAAAAAACGAAGAAAAAACGAAGAAAAAGGCTTTGGCTATTTCTCGTCCCCCTATTGGTTCTCGCTTTAGGTGCCACTACGTATGCCGCCAGTTTATATGTGAAGGCGCAAAACGTGTTCGATGGCTCCTACGACCCTGTTGAGGCTTCAGCGAAGCGGGATGAAGTGGTAGACCCGCTCGAAGATAATTTCTCGATCCTGTTCATTGGTATCGATGACAGCGAAGAACGTGACTATCAAGGGAATTCCCGCTCGGATGCCTTGATCTTGGCTACATTCAACAAAGATCAGAAGTCGATTAAGCTTATGAGCATCCCACGTGATTCATATGTGTACGTACCGGAAAAAGGCGTGACCACGAAAATCAATGCGGCCCACGCGGCAGGCGGTCCAAAAGCCACGATGGCAACAGTTGAGAATTTGTTTGATATTCCGGTTGATTACTATGTCAGAATGAACTTCAAAGCCTTCATTGATGTCGTCGATTCGCTAGATGGCATCCAAGTCGATGTACCTTATGAAATGTATGAAATGGATTCACATGACAAGAAGAATGCCATTCATCTAAAAGAAGGATTACAGACTGTTGATGGGGAAGAAGCATTGGCCTTTGCCCGGACACGGAAGAAGGATAGCGATATCCAACGTGGCGAACGTCAGCAGGAAGTCCTGAAAGCCATCATCTCCAAAGCTACTACGGTCGGTGCCTTGACGAAATACACCAATGTAATGGAAGCTGTAGGCGACAACATGACAACCAACCTTAAATTTTCACAAATTAAAGGCTTCATCAAATATGTGACGGGCGACAATGGCCTTAATCTAGAAACGGTCAAGCTCGAGGGTACCGATTCAACCATTAACGGAACGTACTACTACCAATTGAACGAAACCTCCGTTGAAAACATTAAAACGCTGTTACAATCCCACTTGAACTTGGGACCAACGAAGGCTAGCAGTCAAGCGAATGCCACTGAATCACAGATTGAATAAAATAACCCCCACATCCATGGATGTGGGGGTTATTTTATTCACCGGATAATTGTTTTCTTTCCCTTTTAATCGGGGTTTCCAAGATCCGTTTCAGGATTCGTTCATTATTATTCGTATCGATATACGTAAAGATTAACTCTTTTCGTAAAGCTACATCATTTCTTTCCTTCAATCCGTTTTTAATGATTTCTTCCAGCTTGATTAACAGGTCTTCCTCCGTATAGACGACATCCCCTAAGAACGTCTCTTCTATCGGTCTCAAAATGCCATTCGCGAAGAATACATCTTGATCGAAGTGATAATAGATCACCGGTTTTCCCAACAAGGTAAAATCAAATGAAACAGATGAGAAGTCCGTAATCATGACGCTATTTTCTTTCAATAGATCCTGTACAGTCCTCGTTCCTAGTTCCACCAATTGAATTCTGGATGTTTCGAATTGCACATTGTCGGCCATGAATTCCTGCATCCGATAATGAGGATAGAAATTAAGCTTTAAATCATGTTCCTCAAGCAATGATTGCAACTTTTCAGATTGCAAAAATCCAATATATTTATGGAAATAAAGGGAATTCATGAGCTTATTTTCCGTCGTGATCCATTCACGCCACGTTGGAATCAAAAGGATTTCCCGTTTAGGATGGTGATTTTCCTGTAACTTATCAAAGCGGGACAGACCTGTGACGATGACTTCATCCTCTAGGTACCCGAATTCTTTTACGACCATTTTCTTCTCATGCTCTGATGAAACGACGAACAAGTCGAATGGGTATTTATAGTATTTCTTATGGTATTCCACGTTTTTCCTACCCAACACTCCATGCTGAAGAAAGACCTTATGCGCTTTTTGATAATTCTTCATTTTGATTCCTTTAAAGGGAAGGAAGTATTCCAGATCATGTGTTCCAATCAATTTAGTGGCCCGTAAGCACTTTTCTATATGCTCCCGGCTACCGATATCAAGAACATGGTCGAGGTCTTCCAGACGTTCTTTATCCTTCGCCTTAGGATCGATGGCATAATAGACTTCTCTTTCAGGATAGTTATCTCTCATGAATTTGAAGAATTGGTACCCATTATCTTGAGCCGTATCCGGCCGTTCGCCGACGATCCAGATCTCTTCGTCCGTTTCTTTCATCTGGAATTCTTGAATCTGATTATACATCTCTTTTTCATATAAGAAGCTTTCTAGCTTCAAATTCCCTTTAGGGGTGGTCGTTAAATGATATTCAACTACATGATCCTGATCCTGTTCCCCTTGTAAGGTCAATAGGACATGATCTTTAAAGTAATCAAACTCCTTTAAACCGAGTTTAACTTTACGATAAAACTCTTCCCCTTTTAAAACGATGAAGAAATCGATGATCCCCTTGAATTCCGATACAAGTTTACCCAATTCCATAACGGGAACCTTACATATAAACCCGTTGTTTTCTGGGTCGTCGCCACCAACCATCTCTAATGGCAACTCGAAGTATTCTTCGGAATGACGGTTCGTCAAGCAAAGGTTAAAGTCGCAGGTTTCCGTACTGTTTGGAATATCGAATAGGGCGTTTCCTTCAATGACAAGTTGATCATGATCCACATAGAATGTGTGGGCATCCCGGTGAAAGGGCATTTTAGCGAACCTAAAGGAAAGGTTACCGTACATGGTCGGGTAGAATTCCCCGAAATAGTACTCATCCAGAAAATGCGTTTTGTATTGGCTATCCAATTCCAATGCTGTTTCTTCCTCATCCAGTTTGACCCTAATATTATAAAACGAAGAATCCTCCAATTTATGACTCAAGTAGGCATCCAACTTCTGAGACCACTCAAGGGAACCATCATGGAACCTTTCTAACTCGATAGACGTATGTATGAACACGATTCCACCTTTGTTGGAAAGCGTAACGGGGACATCCAAGAATTCATTCGATTGTCTTTCCCGTAAGCGAAAGTAGAAATCGTTCTCTTTCCCAGCAAAAATCTCCTGGAATACCGATTGTTTGAATTCAAAGGACAGCTCTACTACCTTCTCTTGGAAATCAGCTACAATCTTATTGGCCATTATATTGATAAGGGAGGTCTTTGCTGAGAGTTTCCCTTTCTTCGATTCCACTTTAACAAGTACGGCATCTTTATAACGTGGGACTTGGAATGTACAAAGCTCATTTTTCTCCTGTAAATCACTCACATAGCATGGATAAAAATACTCATCGTTTTCATGTACAACCATAATCGATAAATCCCACTTGCCTTTTGGGAACATCGGATATAAATCCATATTGATCTTCGCATTGAAGTCATTTCCTTCAATAGTTAAAGGCGCTTTAAGATACATCCCATTCTTTTTCTTGAATGCAAAGAAATAATCTGCATCAGGGAAGTTCCCTTTGAAGAACTGGTGGTGGATTTCCCCGTCCACAAGGATTTCCTTCCCGTTATAATTCACGGAATGAACGACATTCGGTATATCATAAATGGCATTGATTTTGTCTTTAAATCCGACTCTCAAAAAGACTTCGTTTTCTTTACTTACATTCAAGACGAACATGTACTTATTTGATTCAAAGAATGAGTTCACTTTTTGCTCTTGATAATCTCTTTTCAATTGAAGGCGCGATGACTTTCCTTCTACATTAATAAACAAATCATAGTTCCGCTTTTTCTTTTCTAGCTGAAGTTCTTCTTTTTTTATCGTGAAAGCATATGTATAAAAATCAGCAGCAGTTTCCACCAGCTGGCCTACTTGTTGATGGACCTTCACTTTTTTTCGATTATGTAGGTCAAGTGAAACGGTCGCTTTCTTTGGCTTTGGCACAGACTCATTAGTTATTTCGACATAGAATTCCACTTCGCTCGGATGGTCGATGACTTTAGCCAAATTGGCAACCGGTGGATTGTCAGGCATATTCGCTCTTGATAGTTTCCCTTTGATCTTCTGTATATATGAATTAAGCACAGAAAAAACCCCCTTTGTTTTATTATATATGATTGAACGCATATCGTTCACGTCAGTTATGATTTTCCTAAAATAACAAAAGGCCTCCAAGCAAACGTATTTGCAGATACGTTATGGAGGCCTTTTCTATTCATCCATCAAACTTATTCTCCATATTCAGTGGCACATAAAAAGTTATGATTTATTTTTAAAGTTAAGCATTTTTAACAGCGGCTGATAATCGGAACCGACCAGCCCGATTTTCTCGACCAATATCTCAATGAGCACGAGGATACCGGCTACAAGTATCAACGCTCCCCATAATGTCGCAAAGGAGAAGATGATCGCAGCGAGTCCAAAGCATGCTGCTAATGCATAAATGAGTATAACCGTCTGCTTATGAGTGAAACCTAAGTTCAATAAGCAATGATGTAGATGCGATTTGTCAGCTGCCGAAATCGGTTGCTTATTGACAAGCCGGCGAATGATCGCAAAGAATGTATCCGAAATGGGAACACCCAAGATGATGATCGGGACAATCAAGGAAATCATCGTGACGTTTTTGAATCCAAGCAAGGAAAGTACCGCGATGATATACCCGAGGAACAGGGCACCTGTATCCCCCATGAAAATCTTTGCCGGGTGAAAATTGTATTTCAAGAACCCGAGGGTGCTACCAATGACAATCAAGGCAATCGTCGCAACAAATAAATCTCCTTTGATAAGGGCCATCGTCGCGATGGTCACCAAAGCGATCGTCGAGACCCCACCTGCAAGTCCGTCCAGGCCATCAATCAAATTGATGGCATTGATGATGCCGACAATCCATAAAATTGTGATGGGGATACTGAAAATCCCAAACTCAAGCTTATCCGTGAAAAATGGAAGATTGATAAATTCCACTTCAAGGCCGCCCCATAACACGATGATGAGAGCAGCTAAAATCTGGCCTAAAAACTTAGGCGCAGCCCTTAATTCATATATATCATCCGCAATACCAATCAAAATGATGACAAGGGCGCCGACCAACAGTGGCAACTGCCCTAAAAAATCATCCGTGAAAACCAGTACAGTAATTAAAAAACTCAAGAATATCGCCAAACCACCCATGCGTGGCATAATTTTTACGTGAACTTTCCGCTCATTCGGTTTATCGGTTGCTCCAAGTTTAAAGGCGAGTTTCCCGACAAATGGAGTCAAAAGAAGAGATAAAAAGAATGCTACAAATAAGGCCCCTATTAACATCAAGAACCACCTCTATTCAACTTAAAATCTAATACCCTAATAATCTATAAAACAAACTATATATGTCATTACTTAATTTTTATTCATCCTCAAATAAATATTATATATGTTTTTAGCTAAAATCTCTATAGGAAAGTTGTTTTTTGCAAATTTTTGTAAATTAGTTCCTATCTTTGTCAACTTTCCGTCTTTTTTCAGGATGATGGCCTCGCGGATGCTTTCCGTAATCTCCTGAACATTGCCCACCTGGGTAATCCAACCATGTTCTCTATCGGGTATGAGTTCCTTCACTCCACCGACATCACTTGTAAGGGCCGGCAATCCAGCTCTCGCCCCTTCCAATAGAACAAGCGGAAAACTCTCGCTTATAGAAGTCAGCAAGGTCATATCTGCCAAAGGATAGAGCCTTTCCATATCATCACGGTACCCTAAAAAGAACACATGGTCAGATAATCCCTTATCCAAAACCACCTGTTCTAATGCACGCCTTCTTCTACCATCTCCAACAATCAAGAGCCTTATATGAGGAAAATCCGAAACCATGTCAGCTACTGCTTCCAAGGCGAATTCATGCCCCTTCACCGGTTCAAGCCTGGCTGTCATGATCATGACGAAATCATCCGCTTCCAAACCGAACTTCGCCCTTTGATAAGGTTCGTCTATGTTCTGTTCAAAATTTATGCCATTCATAATTTTCGTGATTCTGGTGGGTGATATTCCCTGACCAGTCAATTCATCTTTAAATTCATTGGAAATCGCCAATAGATGATCCGCTTGCTTTAATGACAATAGATGCAAGCTTGTATAGAGCTTCCCTTTTAACCCCATCCCTAAAAAATCATAAGCAGGGGAGCTGTGTACAGTAAGGACCCACGGACATTTTACCAACCGCTTTAAAAGCACCCCGTAAATATTAGCCCGTGGTCCATGGGTATGAATGATGTCTATATGATGTAGACGGATAAAGTTCCGTAAAGGTTTCAATATGGTCAAATCAAATTTGGATCGTTGCCTGAAAATTTCGGTTTGAATGCCAGAAGCCACTGCCTGACGATACAATTCCCCTTCTTCAAACACGCCAAGCAGGCACTCTTCTTTATTTAGTTGATTCAGCAAGGACAGAATATGAAACATACCACCGCCGGTTTCATTTCCAGCGTTAAGGTGCAAGATTTTCATCCAGTCCACTCCTTATTGTTTAGGAACGCTGTACCTTTCTCCTTATCCGCCTGACCTTCCATACGAATTGTGGCAACACCAGCATCCGCTTCCATCGGGAAGGCTCCTGAATCAGCCGGTACATCCATTCAAGACGCATTTTTTGCCATACAACGGGAGCCCGGTTCACCTTCCCTGCGAGAACATCGAAGCTTCCGCCGACTCCCATGAAAAGCCCTTTCTTAAACAAGGGATAGTGGAGCGATGTCCACTTTTCCTGCCGTGGGAAGCCTAAGGCCGTCAAAACGATGTCCGGTTCAAGATCCGCTATCGATTTCGCCAAGGTTTCATCCTCAATATCAATATAACCGTGATGATGGCCGACCAGGTTTAGTCCAGGATACTGCTGTTGGACTTTGGCGGCCGCTTTTTCAATCACGGATTCCTCCGCCCCCAATAAATACACTTTAAGTGCTTGTTCATTGGCAATGGAGAAAAGTTCATTCATCAGGTCGAACCCTGTAATTCGCTCCTGTAGTGGCTGATCCAGCCATTTGGACGCCATAATGATACCTATGCCATCCGGGGTAATGTAATCCGCGTTCGTAATGATATCCTTATAATCCTGATGTTCATTTGCATACTCCACAATTTCGGGATTTGCCGTTACGACAAACGTTTTTTCTTGATTTCTCATTCTTGGATACAGCATCTGATTTATAAATTCATCCATATTCGTATCTATAAAGGGAATCGTTAAGATTTCCACAAACTTCTCGCTCATATTTTTTCAGCCTTTCATATGTACTATATATTTAGAGTGTCGGGAATTATTCAAAGTTTTTCTCATACACATCTTATAACGGAACCTTCATGCAAAGGTGGTTTTTCGTCGTTGAAGCTTCTTGAAAAATATTCACTGCCCATTCTGATCGCGTGCCTACTCTTCCCATTAGCCATGCCTAATCCGATTGTCGGCTACGCCGCAACCGCAACGATGGTCGTTTTTGCATTCATCCATAAAAAACATCTGCTATTCATTCTATTCTTATACTTCCCTGCCCGACCCTTATTCATGGAACTAAATAACGGATTAACCTATACCGGTGACCTCATCATCCTCATTTTATTTCTTTCTGTGCTGATTGAAAAAGTGAAGAATAAAGAGTGGCCCACCGCAAACTATCATTTTACAATTCCATTTTTGTTGTTCTGCTTAGTAGGTGTAATCGCCGCGTTCATAACCGGTGTGAATCTCATTCCGATTTTATTTGAACTACGGGCATTGCTCGTGACCTTCTTGCTCCTCTACATTATCGGTGAACTACATCTAGAAAGAAAGGATATCTTACTCTTTTTAGAGGGGATGCTCCTATTTGCGGTCGCACTTTCCATTCACGGTTTAATCGAGAAAGGTTTCTCGCGCACGATTCTCATTCCTGACAGTTGGAGCGCATGGGATCTCCCTCCGATAAACAACATGAGAATTTATGGAGCAGCAGCCAATCCCAATGTATTTGCCTTATTTTTAGGGATTCAGTTCTTTTTTAGTTTCTTTCGCTTCCAAGCTGCCAAAAAACATAGAGTCTGGATCTTTCTTTCGTCCGCCCTGATATTCGGGACCTTATTATTCACCTATTCCAGGGGTACGATGATTGCATTCGGGATGGCCTCTCTCCTGTACATCATCCTGACAAAAAACAAACCGCTTTTTCTATATGGGTTGGGTTCATTCCTTTGTGGCTTGCTTCTCATTTACTTTCCCATTTCATTCACATCAAGCAATGATGATCTGTCCGCTTCCGTTCCTGTCGACACGATGATGATAGGGAGCCTACCTCCCGAAGGTGATCAGGCCCTCTCCAAGCGGTTTTCGGAGATTTACTCTGATGAGAGCTTAAGCCAGAGTACAGAGTGGGGTCGGTTATATGTGGTGATCAAAGGAATGGAGATTTTCATGGACCATCCTGTAATCGGTACAGGGCTTGCGACTTTCGGAGATTCCGCCACCCTTTCCTTTTCATCGCCGATTTATCAGGAATACGGAATTGGCGAAAACATGTATACAGATAACCAATACATCCAGGTTCTGGTCCAGACCGGCCTGCTCGGCTTGGCGGCCGTTTTCGGATTTGTTTTTTTAACCTATCGCACACTACTTCACAGCAGCAACCGGTCGACGGCCACCTTCACCATCTGCCTATTGCTGGCAGCGCTTATAGCCGGACTTTTTTATAATATCCTTGAAGATAAGACATTTACACTCTTCTTTTATAGTTGTTTAGGCTTTTGTTTACAAAAGGACATCTTTTCAAAGGATTGAACCTATGCCTGCACTTTCACATGTTGTTAAATCGGTAGGAATCGTCACCATCATCGGTGCCATTGGAAAAGTCCTGGGCTTTGGGCGGGAATCCATCATCGCCGCGTACTTCGGTGCATCATCGACGGCCGACATCTTCTTTGTCGCGAGCCTCATTCCGACCATATTATTTACAGCACTCGGCAGTGGCCTTCAAGCGGGTGTCATCCCCATCTATTTGGAGAAAAAAGAGAGAAACCCAAGAAAAGCTGATGAATTCATCAGTGTTTTGGGCTCCTTTTTCGTGATGGGTGCCATCATCCTGACCCTCCTCTGCCTTCTCTTCACAAAGCCGCTCGTCTGGATGATAGCCCCAGGGTTCACGGGTTCTGCTCTCGAATTAACGGAAGTATTGACTAGGATCATGCTGCCAAGTTTACTGTTTTTCACGCTTGCCCACATGGCAACAGGAGTGCTGCAAGCCAATCAGCGTTTCCTGCTTCCCGCCTTCACGTCAACGGCACACAATACGGTGATCATTGTAGCCACAGTCTTATTCGCAGCACCCTTTGGTGTGAAAGGATTGGCCTGGGGATTTTTAATCGGGGCCGCCAGTCAATTCTTGATTCAATTCCCGGCATTAAAAAAGGACCATTTTTACTTGGTATTTTCTTTCAAATCACATAAACGGGAAATCATTGAGGCATTGTCGATGTTTTACCCGATCATCATCGCGGCATTGGCACTCCAGCTGAATAGTGTCGTCGACCGGATCATCGCGACCTCACTTGAGTCAGGAAGCGTGTCGGCCCTTAACTATGCAAACCGGCTGCTTTGGCTGCCACTGAGCATTGTCCTTACACCCATCATTACCGTACTGTATCCTTCCATCGTCGGTCGCGCCCTTGAAAGTTATCGTGCTTTTCTCACTCTTACTTTAAAAGGGCTGAAGGCAATTGCCTTTTTATCAGTCCCCTTCATGATCGTCATGTTGGTCAGTGGGAAAAGCTTGATCGCATTTGCCTTTCAACGTGGTGCCTTTGATGCGTCCGCAACAGACACCACCTATGCCGCTTTCTTCTTTTATGCGGCAGCCCTTCCCTTTTTTGCAGCGAGGGATTATTTGATGAACGCCTTTTACGCCTTGAAAAAAACGAAAATGGCGATGTATTCCTGCTTGAGTGCCGTTTTACTGAATATCCTGCTCAGCTGGGTGCTATCGCGTTTTCTCGGTGTCGGAGGAATCGCCCTTGCAACCGGCCTTTCGATGCTTCTCCAATGTATCTTCCTGTTCGGCTTGCTACACGTGAACACGGCAAAAGCGGATGCATCCTTATTCACTGACATTCTACAAGAGATGGGCAAGCTTTTTGTCATGGGTAGCATCATCTACAGAATCGCTTCATGGATTCATCCATATAGTATAGAGTTTCCGATTTTCCTTGAATTGAGTATGATCACGGCTCTCGTATTCGGAGGATATCTCCTTCTATCCTTGCTATTTAAAAGCAGCAGCCTGCAGATTTTAAGAAATATCCGTTCAAGAAATTAAAGAATTCCATTGAAAAGAAAGGATCATCGTATGAACATTTTGATGACAACGATATTTTCCTATCCCCATGAGGGAGGCCTGTCCAGTCACATCACGACGTTGAAAAGCGGCTTAGAATCGATGGGACATACGGTGGATGTTTTATCCTTCTCGCACTTGCCGCCATTCAGGAAAACGCTTCTTGCAAAAGCCCCTGGCTTTCTATTGAATTCAATGAAAAAAGGAAGCGGACAGCTGTTTAACGACCGGCAACGGATGAAGTTATTGACTGCAACCATTAAAAAATCAACGAAAAGGTACGACATCATCCATGCCCAGGATGTCTTTGCGACCCTTGCTTCCATTGAAGCCGGAATCCCGACGATCCAAACGGTGCATGGATATTATTCATTTGAGGCAATTAGCAGGGGCGCCATTTTCGAGAACAGCGAGGAGGACTTACTGCTTCAAGAGTATGAAAGAAAAGCTTATCGTTCAGCGGCAAAAGTCGTGACGGTCGACCGGCGCATCAAGGAATACATCGGCCATGCTGCACATGTCGAGGCCACCACGATCAAAAACTTCATTGATGTCACTGCTTTCAAACCCAATACGTCCAACCGGGAAGACACGCAAAAACGATTCCTAATTCCTTCACATAAAAGGATGCTTCTCGTCCCAAGGCGGATGACGGAAAAAAACGGTGTCATCTACCCCCTTCTCGCTCTTCCAGAAGTGCTGAAAAAGCATCCTGATACGGTGTTAGTCTATGCCGGGACAGGGGAGCAACAAAGCAAGCTTGAAGAAACGGCAACAAAGCTTTGTCTGCAAGAGTCCGTGCTCTTCCTCGGTTCTGTTCCCTATGAGAATATGAATAACGTGTATGGCGCTTCTGATATCGTCCTCATCCCGAGTGTCCATTCACACGGAGTGGAAGAAGCCACCTCCATTTCAGCCTTAGAAGCAATGGGCTCCGGGTCACCCGTCATTGCCAGCATGATCGGCGGACTTAAAGAAATCATTACAGATGGGGAAGACGGACTGCTAGTGGAAGAAAAGAATCCCGTGGAACTCGCTCAAGCCATTACAATGCTGCTTAACGATTCCTCCCAAGGCGAGAGGCTCGCCATAAAAGCCAGAGAAAAAATCGAGCTGGAATACTCTCATCTAACAGCCGCCAAGCATTTTATGGACGTGTATCAAGAAGTGCTCGACACAAAAACAGGCAGACCCAAGTTTTGAGCCTGCCTGTTTTTTATACTGTTGCTTGACTGCGTTTTTCCATTTGCTCTTCGCGATATTTTTTTTGTTCCTTTTTGGACATCGCTTTATATTCCTTCAAGAACGTTTCATATTGTGGCATGACTTCTTTCATCGTGCCATATGCTTTAACTTCCCCATATTCCAGCCACAATGCCTTCGAACAGAACTTCTTCATCTGACCGATTGAATGGCTGACGAAGAACATCGTTTTGCCTTTTTCCTTGAATTCATTCATCTTTTCCAAGCACTTTTCAGCGAAGTTTTTATCGCCGACCGATAAAGCCTCGTCAATGATCAGGATATCCGGGTCGATATGGACCGAAATGGAGAATCCAAGTCGTGACTTCATCCCGCTTGAGTAGGATTTTACCGGTTGATTGATGAACTTGCCCAGTTCCGAAAACTCGATGATTTCAGGCTCCAGCTCACGGATTTGCTTTTTATCGAATCCGAGCATCAGCATTTTCAATTCGATGTTTTCTCTCCCGGTCAATTGATTGTTAAGACCGGATGATACGGCGATCAACGCCGTCTTACCATTGGTCACGACGTTTCCATCCGTTGCCGGTACGATTCCGGCAATGATATTCGATAACGTGGATTTCCCGGAGCCGTTGACCCCGACAAATCCGATGACGTCACCTTTTTCCGCTTCAAAGCTAACGTTTCTCAGCGCATAATACTCTTCCCCATAGCTTTTGGGCAAAAGGAGGTCGAGAAGCTTTTCCGAGTTTTTATTATATAATTTATATTTCTTCGTTACGTTTTTGACAATTACCGATTTTTCCAATATCTCACTTCCAGTTTACTTAAAGTCAACAAAGCGATCTCTAAATCTAACATGCAGCGAGGAACCTATCAAAAAGAAGACGAGTACGACTGCCCAGAAATAAAGTGTGTATTCCCAATGACCGATGAAGTACCATGATTCCCCCAACAACGAAGCGCGATACCCTTCTACTATATAGTATAGGGGATTCAGCTTCATAATACTGACGATTGTCGGATGCTGGGTGGCATCTAGTATCCAAAGGATGGGTGTTAAATAAAACAAGATTTTCATCAATGACTGGATCATATTGTGTACATCACGGATGACAGTTGATAACGTCGAGGTGATCAATCCGAACGAAAACAGCAACGCTACCGTCGCAACGATGTAATATGGCAGTTGAATGATGTAAAACGTCGGGACATATCCCGTAAACGCTAAAAGGATGATGATGACTACCAGTAACATAAAGTGCTGATACAACTTCGCAAAAATAACATAAGAAGGAATGACACTCATGGGAAAGTTCATCTTGGACACCATATTCAATCTCGAATAGATCGATTTGGACGCCTGGGTCGTGGCTGGGTTCACGAAGAACCAGACAACGATCCCCGCCATCAGCCATGGTAAGAACGGATGGCCATCCACATCTTGACGATTGAAGATCCCGAATCCGAACACGAACCAATAAATCGCAATCTGAATCATCGGATTGATGATTTCCCAGAGGATTCCCAGGTAGTTATTGCTGTTGGCACTTTTCATTTCATAGGCTGACAAGCGTCTAACCAAATAAAAATTATTGATTTGTTCTTTTAAAACGGTCAAAGCTGAACTCATATATTACACAGACCTTCCTAAAAACACTTTTTCTACGATACGGCGTGAAGCCTGACCATCCTCGAGTGCACAAAACTTCTCATGGAACTGATCCAACTCTACGGGCTTCTCCAATTCCATCGCCTTGATGCTTTCAATGACAGCATCCGACGACCTTACTAACGGACCTGGTGCGGTCCCTTCAAAATCGAAATAAAACCCGCGAAGCTTGTCCCTGTATTTTTCAATATCATATACATAGAACAACATCGGTCGCTGTAAATTTGCGTAATCAAAGAAAACCGATGAATAATCCGTTATTAATAAATCTGAAATGAGATACAAATGGCTGATGTCCTCATAACTCGATGCATCGTAAGCAAAGCCTTGATAAGCCGACAAATCCAAGTTCTCGGAAATCAAATAATGAAGACGGAGTAAAATGACATACTCATCCCCTAATTCCTGTCTCATTTGATCCAAATTCAGCTTTATTTCAAACTTATATTTTCCTTTGCTATAAAACTCATCGTCTCTCCAAGTGGGGGCATATAAAATGACCTTTTTCTCCACCGGTAACCCTATCTTCTGTTTCAATGAGTCGATTGTATCACGATTATTCCCATTATACAGTAAATCATTGCGTGGATAACCGGTTTCCAGAATTTTAGAAGGGTCGACATTAAAAGCGCGCGCAAAAATCTCACTGGAATAGGCATTCGGAGAAATCAGATAATCCCATTTGCTTGATTCAGCATGGAAATTCTCTTTATAGCTCTCCGTCGTCGTCCCAGGCATATGGACTTCCTTCATATCTGACGCAAGTTTTTTCAATGGCGTACCATGCCAGGTTTGCAAATATACGGTGTGCTTAGGCTTTGGAATCCATAGCGGCATCCTACTATTCGTCACCCAATAATGGGCACGCGTCATCTTAAGCAACCACCCTACCGAAAATCGTTTGAGGTGGGGAATGCCCGCCTCTTCAAACAGCGCCGTATACCTTTTGTCGACACTCCAATACATTTTATATTCAGGATGGTTACTCTGCAAGTATTCATATATCGCACGCGGATTACAGCTGTATTGTTTGCCTAAAAAGCTTTCGAAAATAACAAGCTTTTGATCGACCGGCAGCACTTTCCCCGCCAGAGTGAAAGCCAATTTATATGCGTTGGTGAGTAACCCCTTCACCTTTCTTACTATCGATGACATACCCTTCTCCTTTCAAAAAAAGAGCCGGCTGGTAGACAGCCGGTTTATTCACGTTCTTCCTTCGATATACTATCCGTTTCGTTTGGTGCCTTTTTCAAACACTTCTTCTACAACACGTTTAGCAGATTGCCCGGATTCCAAATAACAGAATTTCTGATAAAACTCTTCAAATCTTTCGCTTAACTTAAATTGATTGCTTTCCATATGTTTAACCTCTGCGATAAGCTCTTCGGTCGTTTTCGTTAAAAGACCGGGCGCCTTTTCTTCAAAATCAAAATAAAAGCCCCGTAAATTATCACGATAATCCTCAATGTCGTACGTAAAGAAAATCATCGGTCTTCTTAAATTCGCATAATCGAAAAATACGGAGGAATAATCGGTTACCAGTATATCAGATATCAAATAAAGCTCCCGAATATCTTCTAGGTGAGAGAAATCATACGCAAAGCCATCTAATTCAGTGAGGTCCATATTTTGGGCCACTAAATAGTGCATACGCATAATGACGATATATGAGTCACCAAGTTCTTCCCGCATTCTTGCCAAATCCAGTTCCAGATTGAATTTGTACTTCCCTTTCTGGAAAAACTGATTGTCCCTCCACGTCGGGGCATACAGAATAAGTTTCTTATCAAGCGGAAGATTGAATTTCCTTTTCAGTTCCTTGATTGTTTCCTCATCATTACAGGTATGAAGGAAATCATTACGTGGGTAACCCGACTCGATGATTTCCTTATCGAACTGAAACGCCCGTTTGAATATTTCCGTTGAATAAGCATTCGGGGAAACCAAGTAATCCCAATTGCTCGCTTCCTTCAGGAAATTTGCTTTATATTTATTCGTATTCGTTCCAGGCATATGCACTTCTTCCATGTCCATCGCCAGTCGTTTAAGCGGCGTACCATGCCAGGTTTGTACGTAAACCGTATGTTTGGGCTTTGGGATCCAAAGCGGGAACCGGACATTATTGACCCAATACTTCGCCCTTGTCATGATGAAAAGCCAACGCATCGAAAATCGTCTGACATACTCGACGTCTTTTTGAGCAAAATACTTCATAGAAGCCCGGTCCACACTCCAGATCATTGTATAATCCGGATGATGTTCCTTCATGTATTCATATATCGCCCTTGGACTATCGCTATACTGCTTACCATGGTAGCTTTCGAAGACCACCAACTTTTTATTGGCCGGTATGAGCCAGCTGACGACGGCAAACGCAGCTTTGTACCATCCTTTAATGCGCTTGCTTCGGCGGGCCCTCACCCATTTGTTTCTCAAGCCTTGGACGACCTCGGTTTTGAAGTTATACCGTGAAACGGAAAGAGAGAAATATTTCGAAATTTTTGTTGCTTTTATTTTAACTTGAACCTTTTTCCCATCCTGTGTCAGAATGCTTCTGCTCGGAAGATTTTCAAGCGAGCTACATTTCATCCTTAAACTGGTTAGCTGCTCTTTAGCGCCATCGATTTGATAATCAAGCACTACGTAAAAAGAGAAATACTTGGCCTCGTCATAGTCCATCTTATCAAGGAGATTAACGGAGCCTTTAAAACCGATATTCTTCGGTAGATGACTTCCACTGTACCTTTCAACCAAATCTATACGGTCCACATTTTGCAAAGGGACCACCGTTTCCTCTTCGGTTCTATTATTCCGAACAAGCATGTTAATCTGACCGAATTCATATTTCTTCAATTGAAATAAAGGTGGATAGTTAAAGAAACCGGAAAACTCCAGGGTACCGTCCTTCTGCAGGTTCAGGGCATCGAACATGGAAAAGAGTTTATAGTCATTCGCATAAAAGGAAAGGTTCCCTTTTTTGGTCGAGAACGGATAAAACATTTTCTTCCGATTCTCAAGAACGATGGAATGCATATTTAATTGCCGATTTTGAGAGCTTATTCTAGATTTGACCGCATCTTCCTCTATCTTCCTTACGATATGAAGATCCCACATTTCGCCATCGACAAATTTATCCGTATGGGAGCTGAACGGCACCGTTACCTCAAATATATGATACCCATCCGTTTGTTCTTTTTTCACAAATTCCAAGTTGATGATATCGTCTTCATTATACCGATTCGTTAAAATAAAAGAGAAATCTTCTATGCCTTCCAAAAAGGTCTGCTCAATGGCCACTTCCAGGTAATACATACCATGTTCCAAGCGCACACTCATCGTCTTTCTATTCTTCAAAACGTTACTCTCCATACGGAAGAATTTCCCCTCTCGATTACATGCCAGCATTAAGTACTATTATTATAGGATTTCACTAACCCAAATTCAAACATACATTACACAAGTTTCGTCACTTTTATCATTCCACAAGAAAGAAAATATAATATTATAGGAAAAGTATACATACATGTACCATCATCATCGGTTGATCAGTCGTGAAATAAATAGTAATCCTTGAATAACATCCGATTTAACTGTAAAATGATATCCAAATTGACCAAGGATATTATAAATTCAACAGGATTGTAAAAATTTTGTGGTCCAATTGTAAATTTAATGCGGTATAATTAAATCGACCATCAAATGGCCCATAAATGATAAGCTACTTTTTCACTATATTCTTAATATCGACCATTCAGAGTAAATATATAAATTTTCGTTAAATAGGAGGAACAAACATGAAGAAAGTTATTACTTACGGAACCTTTGATTTACTTCACTGGGGACATATTAATCTACTAAAGAGAGCTAAAGACTTAGGAGATTATCTAATCGTTGCAATTTCTACGGATGAATTCAATGCATTAAAAGATAAAAAATCCTACCATAGCTTTGAAAACAGAAAAATGATCCTAGAATCCATTCGTTACGTGGATGAAGTCATCCCGGAAAACACATGGGAACAAAAGAAAGAAGATATCATTCGTGAAGGCGTAGATGTTTTTGTCATGGGAGATGACTGGAAAGGCAAATTCGATGAATTGGCTGAAGTTTGTGAAGTCGTATACCTTCCAAGAACAATCGGAATATCCACTTCCCAAATCAAAGATGACCTTTTAAAAGTTACCAATGGCTAGGGAGATCGCAATAGAGATTTATTTATTAGGCTTCAAAGTCCTATTCTCCATTTTTAAGCTATTTCCATTAAGAGAGAAAACGACCTTTGTCACTTCTTTCGGAGATAACTGTCAACATATTGCTGAAGAAATGGACAGGCAGGACCTTCCCATTCAAAAAGTCTTATTAATTAAATCGAGTAGCCATATACACGTAAAGGACGATGGGAAAACCATCGTCCTTCCGTTTGAAACGAAACATATCCCAGCCATGATTCGATCCATTTATCACCTGGCCACATCCAAATGGATCATCATGGATAACTATTTTGGTTTTCTTTCGGCGGTAACATTCAAAAAGCCCGTAAGCCGTGTACAAGTCTGGCATGCGGCCGGTGCCGTCAAGAAATTCGGCGCCAAGGACCCTTCGATTGTAGATCGTTCCCCCAGGGCCAGAAAACGATTTTTAAGCGTCTATCAACAATTCGATTATGTCACGACCGGTTCAGATAAAATGGCCGGGATTTATCAGGAAAGTTTTCAGTTGCCGGATTCCCATATAATCAGAACAGGAATTCCGCGTACCGACTTCTTTTTTAATGAAAGTGCAAAGCAGGATGCAAGACGGGCACTGTTGACCAAATATCCTGAACTTGAGAATAAGAAAATCATCTTGTATGCTCCCACTTTTCGGAATGCCGACTTAAACTCGGGAAAAGTAGCGCTCGATTTAGATTTGCTCTACAGAGAACTACAAAAAGAGAACTATGCGGTACTACTCAAGCTTCATCCAGCTGTAACAGCTGAACATGATGTCATGCATCAATTTCCTGGATTCGTGTATCCCGTTACCGGCGATTTTCACGTAAACGAGCTTCTCGTAAGCACCGACCTTCTCATAACGGACTACTCATCGATTCCGTTTGAGTTTTCCATTTTACAAAAGCCCATGATTTTCTTTGCCTATGACTTGCAAGAATACGAAGAAGAGCGTGGGTTTTGGGAAGATTACGAGTCCTCGATGCCAGGGCCCATCGTCACAACAACAGAAGAACTTCTCGAGAAAGTTCGTACAGCTGATTACCAGTTAGAAAAAGTCGAACCCTTCAAGCAAAAATGGAATCAGTATTCAAACGGGGATTCGAGCAGAAATCTGGTCGACTTCCTTTTTCCTAAAAAATAGACTACTTCAACCACCCCAAATACAAGGGTGGTTTTTTATGTAAATTCATATATTTTCTGGTAGAATACTAGTAACATAGACTATTTTACTAGGAGGTTTCATTTCTTGATACAAGCTAAAAAACTTTTCCTTACCCTCTGTACCCTTTTTCTCTTCGTTGCCATTCTACAGCCAAGTTCAACGCATGCCGTTTCCAAAACAGCGACCGCAGTCGCCAATGCGGAAAAGGCAGCGTCCACTTTATATACGTTGAGTTATCTCCCTGGTAAAGCAACCGGGAAAAATCTGCCTGAGAAAGAATATAAATCGGCAAACACCAAGTATGCGACAGCTCTAAAGGAAGTCAATAAGCTATCCAACGGCAAGGCGAAAACAAAGTATAACAACCGTCTCAAGAAAGTGAAGACAAAAGTGGACACCGGAAAGGTTTATATCGCTGCAGTTAAAGCCGGGAAAGAAATAGACAAAAAACGAGTGGGTCTTGAAAAGGCCTTGAAGTCCGGCTCATACACGCAATCCGCTCATACGGCATACCTTTCCCTTATAGCCACCTTTGATAAGCAATCCACTAAGGTCACTCAGGTAAAAGGAACCAAGACTAAAGAAAAAATGAAATCACTTTATATCAAGCCTGTCGAAAAGCATAAAAGTACACTACAAACGGTTTCGACCGTGAAACAGGCCATTAACGATACCAAGAAAAATATGAAGGCCACTAGCGTAAAGATCCTGCCATATTATAAAAAGGTCATTCTGCATATCGATACGATTTCCAATGCAAAACAAAAAGCACAGCTGAAGAAGGAATTTAGCGCAATTCAGAAGGACCTTGCCAAGAAGGAATTCCCGAAGAAAGATCAACTTGGCGAATGGGTTGCCCTTCAATCTGACTACGATAAGGTAGATGGCCTTATCTCTCGGGGAAAGTCCGATGCAAAGGTCCCACAAATTCGTGATTCCATTATGAAAAAGATAAAAGCCCTTCCTTCTGAAAGAAACTTGTTGGAGCAAAAACTAACGACCATCATGTCCGACATGTTTCTAAGCACGAAAGAATTAAAAACCTTACTAACGAAGAAGGCAATCGAAAAGAACATTCCACCTGAGGTTGTTAAAGCCATTGCCAAAACGGAGAATGGAAAGTGGCACCAATTCACGAATGCCGGCGACGTGTTCACAAGTTCGGATAATGGGTACGGAATCATGCAAATCACGCCCCAATCCAAAGAAGACAAAAGCTATGATTGGGATAAAGTAAAGTATGATATGGAGTATAATATTCAGGCCGGCGTGGAGATCCTACTAAAAAAATGGGACTATGCCAATGCGAAGAGACCTGTATTGCCTAAGGTCAATCACTATAAAACAGACATTCTAGAAAACTGGTACTTTGCCATCATGGCCTATAACGGTCTATCCGAACGGAACCACCCGGCTGCAAAGGCTCCCTATCAAACAAAGGTCTATCATTTGATTAATCAACAAGCCTTTGTAAATCCTTATGTCTTCACCAAAGATGATGTGGATATCAAGGTTAACGACAGCATCCTGAATTTCCAAAACAAGCTGTCTTATCAAACACCTAAACAAACAAAATCCACCCAGCTCCATAAAAAAGGAACTTCATTCACGTTAAAGAAGGATACACTATTTAGAAATGAGCCTTCGACAACCAGTTCCAAAAAGCAAACATTTAAAAAGAAAACGACATTCAAGATTGTAGAAAGCTCCATCGAAGACAACAATGCCGCCAACTTGTTCAATTGGTACAAGGTCCAAGTATCAGGTTCGAAAACGACTTGGTATATCGCCTCTTCCAATGTTCAATAACGAAAAAAAAGGTACCGCTCGGGTACCTTTTTTTTCGTTTATTTATAACTCGGAACATCATACACGACCGTATAACTATTGAGTAGAGAATAAAGCTCTACATAATTTTTGGTCTGCTTAACGGCCCAGCCAATATCACTGGCATATTGATGGGTGGCATACCCTTTCTCCACCAACTGATCTGGATTCCATCTCATTTTATAAAGCGTATCCTGACCGGCATAAATATAGTTTTCCGCCGCGAATTGCGCACCTTCCACGATGGCCTTGCTTGGGGTTGTCCAGCCTTCATTGAACGCCCTTCTTGCACCGCACTCCAAAGCGCAGCTATCATAGGCACCGATTCCGTACATATTGTAAACCTTGGCTTCATAATCCTTCGCATCATCCGCCAATACAACTATCTCTTTTTCCTTATTGGCTGCATAAACGATGTTGCCTTTGCTGTCTTTTTTCGTTTTCACTTTGATTCCCTTAGCCAGCCTTGAGGACCCTCTGCCCGTTTCAAGATTAGCATGGGAAATGAGATAGATTTCGTTCACGCCATACTTGAACCCAGCCTCTAGGAATGAACTTGCTTGATCTTTCAAGATCCCCTTATCATGGAGGATTTTTTGATTGATTTCACTTTCATTCAGTGCGGAGAACATTGATAGTTTAGCAAATTGATAATAAGACGTATCCGATTTCGTAAAGTTACTCGGATCCATATAATACTTCGTATCAGCTTTGGAAGCACTAACCCATCCCGTTGCAATTTTATAATACTTCTTCTTATCGATCGTTTTATTATCTTGGATCGTCACCTTCGCGTTCTTCGATAACGAACCTAATTTCCTGGAGTCCGTTGTAATGATGTTGACCTTTTCCTTCGTTGTCCCGCTCGTCTTCGTCGAGGCAAGTTTCACGCTGCTTGCAGGGATGAAGGCTTCATATTTTTTATCCGTTTGCGGGTTAGTCGACATTTGCTTCGACAGGGCGGAATCCAAGGTCACATTATACCCGGACTTTGCTGCCCTGGTTATATTCGATTTCTCTTTTAAATCAACCTTAACTTTAGCAAACCCCGTATTGTCATAATACTCCACTTTGATGACATGAATGCCTGCATCCAATTTCATCTCTATGTTAAAAGGATGTGTTCCATTTTTCCATTGATCTACTTTTTTCGTTCCATCTACATATACCCGTATCCCATCATTAGCACCGCCTGATAAGATATACGTACCCGAGCTTGTCAGCTTTGTCCGTTTCTCGAATATCGCTGAAAAATGATTGGTCGGGATTCCAGTGGCTGGCTTTTTCGTGCCCCAATCATAGTCCAATGTAGCGGCACTTTGATAGACCTTGTTCCCCGTCAAATCCTGGTTACCATATAAGGTCACTGCCCATCTTTCAAGCGGCGTAACATCTTTGGATTCCTTAAGATCCACATTTAATTGCGCACTTCCACTTTTATTATAGTATTCTACTTTTATCGTATGAGTCCCTTTTTTCAACGTGAGGTTCTTTTCGAAGTTGCGAGTGCCATCCTTCCATTCGTTCACTTTCCTTACGCCATCCACATAAATGCGGACGCCATCGTTCGCTTTCCCCATTAACACGTATTTCGTGTCTTTTTTCACGACCACTTTCTTTTGATAGATGGCCGAATATGTACCTTTTGCTATTTTATCAACGGGGGCTTTTGAACCCCAAGAAAATTTCAGATTGCTAGCCGTGGTACTTACTGGCGTTCCCGTGAAGTTAGAACTTTGGAAAAACAAGCCCGTCCATTTGTCTGTTGGGATGGTCTCCGGTACCTTTTCAACGTCGGCATTCAAGTAGGCATTGCCCTTTTGATCATAATATTGCACTTCCACCTTATGATCTCCCTTTGCCAACATAAGGTCCTTCTTAAATGAATGAGAACCGTCTTTCCAATAGTCTACTTTCTTCTTACCATTTACATAGACTCTGACACCGTCATTCGCTTTTCCGGAAATACGGTATTTCGCGCCCTCTTTGACCGTAAGCGTTTTCGTCAACTTAGCGGAAAATTTATTGACCGGAATCTTTGCTGCCGGGGATTTAGTGCCCCAGGCAAAATTGATATCACTTACCGTCTTCTTGACGGCGGTTCCTTTGAAGTTAAGTTTCGGATAATACGTTACGCTCCATTTACCACTGCTCGCCTCAGCAGTCGTCCCTGAAAATCCTCCGCTTGAAAATAACACCAATCCTAAGGTAACTACGCCAACCATTAACCACTTTGTTTTGATAATTAACTCACTCCTAGTCCAATTTTATCGATATACTGTTAATAATATCGTATATATACATAAATTGTTAAGAAAAATGAGTAATTTTAGCATAAATAGGGTACTAACCACCTAGGTTGAATCACTCATAGACATTTTTAGAGGTGATTCGACACACTTCTCAAAAGGAAAATACTAGGTTATGCTTCAATCCATGATACTATTTAGATATGAATCTTCTAGAACAACTCAGGAGGAATATGTTAATGAAAAAATGCATTCCCATGCTCTTTATCCTTCTATTCTTTTCGACGGACTGGTCACATGCCTATGGTTCCGAAATGAATTCGAAGCCGAATGATAATCAAAATGAAACGTTTCCTTCCACCACAATCTATCAAACTGAACAACTAATCATTAAGTTCGATAGGGAGACTACTTATAACGTTAAAGAATCCATATTACAGAGCATTCAAGCAAAAGAACTCCAAACCATCCAAAACGGAAACTTCACCCTCATTTCCCTCCATGAAGGAATGGATAGGCAAGAGGCTATCACCTCTCTTAAAAAGTGGGATGAGGTAGAGGCGGTAGAGCCCAACTATAAAGTGAGGACGAGCTATATTCCTACAGATTCGGGTTACTCCAAACAATGGTACGCAAAGAAAATCAATATGGATACAGCTTGGGACCTAACCAAAGGCTCGCCAGACATTAAAGTGGCCGTCATTGATGCTGGCATCCAAGCCACTCATCCCGAACTGAAGGACCACATCATCATGCCATTCAATGCTGTTACCGGGAGCAACAAAACGCTACCTTCGAATGACCACGGTACCCATGTTGCCGGCATTATCGGTGCTTCTCTAAATGGAAAGGGAATCGCTGGGATTGCCCCAAACATCAAGATCATTCCGGTCAACGTATTCAGTGAAAATGAGGCGGATATTTTTACGATTATCGACGGGATCGATTATGCCGTTAAATCGGGGGCCGATATCATCAACCTGAGCCTGACCATGGAAGATTATACAGAGGTATTGGATTACTCCATACAGAGCGCGTGGAAGAAAGGGATCCTCATCGTGGCTGCAGCCGGAAATGAGGATACAAAGACTGAACAGTACCCGGCCGCATTAGATCATGTATTAGGCGTAAGCGCCACAACAAAACAAGATAAGAAAGCTGATTTCTCCAACTATGGTACATCTATCGATTTAGCTGCACCTGGTCTGGATATATACTCCACTGTTCCTTGGAATTCCTATGATGTCATGAGTGGGACATCCATGGCTGCTCCAGTAGTCAGCGGCGTGTCCGCATTGGTTTTATCGAAGAACCCATTCCTTACTCCAGCAGAGGTGGCGGATATCTTACAAACGTCCAGTAAGGACCTTGGAGTAATGGGCCGAGATGATTTCTATGGATATGGCCGTGTCGATGCCTATAACGCATTGACCCATACTCCGGCACCGTTATCTAAGCTGACGACATCAAGCCAAACACTGATCGAAGACGGAACGAATTCCCTTTCCCTTTCGTTCAAGGCAAAAAAGGGAACGAGTATATCCGTTTTCATTCATGATGCCAACAATAAACCCATCCGGAAACTTGTGACGAATAAAAAGTCGGACGGGCAGGTCTTTTCAACGAAGTGGGACGGGAAATTGGATAATGGCTCCTATGCTCCTTCCGGGAAAGTGAAAGTCACTGTGAAGATTTCCAGCAAGAAACATAGTGTTTCCAAGAGCACGTATGTCACGGTAAAAGATGAGGTAACGCCTGGCCTTGCTTTCGGCAAAAAGTCCCTCATCTACTCGCCTGCGGTTGGCAAACAGGTGAAAATCCCTTTTTTTCTTAATAAAAGTGCAGTAGTAACAGCCTTCATCGTTGATAGGAACAAGCAAAAGATAGATACCCTTTCAAAATCCAAAACATTTAAAGGTGGAGACAATTCACTTATATGGGATGGGGAAAACACCAGCAACAAGCAAGTAAAGGATGGAACCTACTCCCTTGTTATATCCCTGGCCGATGTCAATAAGCGAATGGGAAAAGAAGAATCGTTCACAATCATGGTGGATAGCAAAGCCCCGAATGCTACCTTGGAAAACTCAGGCACCACTTTCAATATGACGGGGACGTCTTCCATCCGTACGAAAATAAAGATAAAGGAAGCGGCGGTTTCTTCCACTTCCATCATTGACTCAAAGGGTGTCACCGTGAAAAAGCTTGCAACGAAGCAACCCTATCAAAAAGGGAATCATACAGTTGCATGGAATGGGCGGGTCACCAATAATGCCTTTGCCAAGGAAGGAAACTACCGCTTCCAGGTGAAGCTTGCTGATGAATCTGGAAATACCCGCACCATTAAAGGCAACCCTTTTACAGTAGTCGACAAAAGAAAATGACGGGGACCGAGACAGGTCCCCCTTTTTATGTAAATGAAAAAGAACTCATATTATAGGAGAAAATCACAGGAGGAGAATTATCATTTTCCAACAAAATAAACCAGTGAATTTATCCCATTTTATCCATGTAACACAAATGTAATATAATTTTTTCCATTTAGTTTGTTAGAATAGGGAAAAAGACATGTTAGAGGTGGAATTACGTGAAAAAGAGTATCGTTGCAATTTCGACATTAGCCGTCCTATCTTCGACTTTTGTTTCTCCAGCCCTTGCCAATTCTTATACAGTAAAAAGCGGTGATACCTTAAGCAAAATCGCCCAAAAACACAAAACGACCGTAAAAGAGCTAAAACTACTTAATAACTTACAATCAGACATGATAAAGATTAATCAAAAAATAATTACATCTAAATCCCAAACAACCACAACCAAAACAAAAGCATCAACAGCTTCTGTTTCCGTAGAAAAGACAAAAAACTCCACCTATACCATCGTGCCTGGAGATACACTAACAAAAATCGCCAACAAACATGATCTTACACTTGCTGAGTTAAAGAAATTGAACAACCTTAACTCCGATACGATTTATGCCGGTGATAAACTGATCGTATCCAGCACGAAAACGACCACGACCATCGATTTACCGAGCAATGCCAAACCAGCGAACGTTTCAACACCTAAAGCCGAAGCCACTTCGAATACATATATCGTTGTAAAGGGCGACACTCTATCAAAAATCGCTAAGCAGGCAAACATAACAGTAGCTGACCTTAAATCATTCAATTCCTTAACCTCCGACATCATTAGAATCGGTCAGAAATTATCCTTGGTTAAATCGGCAAATCCGGCTTCAACAGTGGAAACTCCTGAAAAAGTAACAGATTCAGGCAATAAAGTGGATACCCTCATTTCCGAGGCGAAAAAGTTAATCGGTACCCCTTATTCTTGGGCAGGAGCTTCCCCTTCAGGATTTGACTGTAGCGGATTCATCTACTATACGTTTAAAAAAGCAGGTTATGAAGTATCAAGACTATCCTCTTCCACCTATTATGATATGGGCAAAAAAGTGGCGTCGCCAAAAGCCGGCGACCTCATTTTCTTTGCAACCGGATCTAGCAAATCCGTCGTCAATCATATGGGCATCTATTTAGGGAGTGGACAATTCATCCATGCTTCATCAAGTAACGGAATAGAAATTAACAACGTTTCCCACACTTATTACAAAAGCAAAATCGTAGGCTATAGAAGTTTATAATCTCTTTTTACCAGACTACAATTTCGGTAGTCTGGTATTTTTATGCTTTTTTACATATTTTTTATGGTAATATGGTTAATATTAACTAGAAAAGGTGGCACACCATGACCAAATTTCATATATTTCTACTATCTCTCCTCTTACTGTTTGGGACTTTCGTATTTTCCGAATCTACTTACGCGCAATCATCATCCATTGTTAACCCTAACCAAACCTACTCTTATGCCAACATGCAAAAGGATATCAAAAAACTAGAAAAGACATATCCTGGGCTCATCAAACAAGAAATCATCGGGAAATCCGAGTATGGCCGGAACATTTATGCAGTCTCTCTCGGAAAAGGAGAATCCACGGTCTTCATCAATGGGTCCCACCATGCCCGTGAGTGGATTACAACCAACCTTAATATGAATATGATAGATAAATATGCAGCAGCCTATAAAAACAACACCGTCGTCAACGGCTACAATGTCAAAAAACTCCTGAACAATACAACGATTTGGTTCGTGCCAATGGTCAACCCGGATGGAGTGACCTTACAGCAATCCGGCCTGAAAAGCTTTCCAGCCAAGGACCATGCAAAAATCATTAAAATGAATGGTGGCAGCAAGAACTTCAAACGCTGGAAAGCCAACGGAAAAGGCGTCGATTTAAACCGTCAATATAGTCCGAACTGGAAAAACCTTGGCGGTCCTAAGAGTCCCTCTTATAAAAATTATAATGGACCAAAGGTGGCTGCTGCATCCGAAACGAAAGCCATCCTTTCCTTTGTAGATAAAATTGATCCAGAAATCGCGATTTCCTACCATTCGAGTGGACAAATCATCTTCTGGAAGTATCAGCAAACGGGAAGTCGCTATACACAAGACGCCCATTATGCAAGCAAACTGAGTAAAATCACCGGCTATAGCCTGGTTAAATCAAAATCATTCGGCGGTGGCTTCAGTGACTGGTTCTCTACTGTAGAAAAGAAACCAGCCTTCACCATCGAGGTGTCTCCTGCTGTTGGGGAAACCCATGTCCCTCTTAGGAATTACGCCAAAATCTGGAGTCAAAATGCAAGTATCGGCCTATATACCGCGCAAGAAGGGTACAAGCTTTTCGATTCCCGCAAGGCTACAGCCAGTGATAAAGTGACCAAGCAAATCAAAACATACAATAAGACAGCCGCAAAACTGAAAAACTATTACTCTACCAACATTAAAAGCGAAAGCAAATTGAAAGTGACCAGCGCCCATAAGTCCCTGTACGATAAAACGAATAAAGAAATTAAAAAGCAAGAAAAGGCCATCGCCAAGCTTCCCGCAAAATACCGTACAAAGCCAAATGCAGCCTTAAAAACGACTAAATCCTATCGTGATAACTCTCTGGCCTACATGAATACCATTTATGCTGGAGACGACCTTATTCAAACAAATAAGAAACTAACAGGATACCTAACAGCAGGTACTCTGAATAGCACAACGTTTACTGCTCATGACAAATCGGTCAAACAGACCGATACTACCGAAAGTCAGATCAATAAAATGTTCGGAAAGACTGTTCGAAAACTGGCCACGGCCAAATTTGTCACGCCTGCTAAAAGTAACAATAAGAATATCGGTTATGATCTTGCCCGATATGAGTTATTAGTAGAAACGGAAAACCAGTTAAACGAAGGGCACTACGATATAGTCAAAAAGAATCTCATAACATACGAGACATTGCCTTCCACTCATTCTTTCGAAAAAACGGAGACCAAATTGGCTAGCATGGTACAAGCGATTGAAGATGAACTATTACGAGTGGAACAAGAACAATCTGTGGAAGAAACCGAAAAAGATAAGCTGCCTAAATAAATTCATGGGAAAATGGCGAAGGGAATCTTGTTCTACCTTGATACCTTCGCTTTTCCAAATGAATATAGGTAAAAATTATCTGTGAATACAAAAAGATACTATTCTTTTTTTTACTAAAAAAAGGTATATTAGATATACTAATTAGGCCTTTTTTCACCTTTCCATCGAGTAGCGGAAACAGAACAAGGAGGAACAAACATGAGATCCGATCGCAATAAGAAGAAAAAGAAACGAAAATCACTAAAAATATTCGGGTTCATCCTTCTTATCCTTTTCATCGGTGGCGGTGCTTATGCAGCATCCGTATACCAATCCTTGTTAGGAGCGGTTAACACCATGAAGGGAACAGAACATAAAACGGATAAACGCGTGGAAGATATAACGTTTAAAAAGCAGGATCCCTTTTCATTACTCATACTTGGGGTAGATGAAAGGAAAAATGATAGCGGACGTTCGGATACCATGATCGTCATGACAGTAAATCCCAAGAAAGAATCGATTCAAATGTTGAGCCTCCCTCGTGATACACGTACGGAAATCATCGGAAGAGGCACGACAGAGAAAATGAACCATGCCTATGCGTATGGTGGCATTACCATGGCCATTAACACCGTTGAATCCTATTTGGATATACCGATTGATTATTATGTCAAGATGAATATGCAAGGGTTTCAGGACATCGTCAATTCAGTTGGCGGCATCACAGTCAATAATGATATGGCCCTCGTCTACAAAAAGTACAGCTTTGCAAAGGGAAACATTGATTTGAATGGAAAAGAAGCGTTAATTTATTCCCGGATTCGCAAGGAAGACCCACGAGGTGATTATGGACGCCAAATGAGACAGCGACAAGTTATCCAAGCCGTCATCAAAAAAGGCGCAAGTTTGTCCACACTGACCAATTACGATGATATCCTTGACGCAATCGGCAAAAACGTAGAGACCAATTTGACCTTTAATGAAATGTTAAGCATTCAGAAGAACTACAAATCTTCTCTCAATAAAATAGATCAATTCACATTAGCGGGTGACGACCAACGAATCGATGGTCTTTGGTACAATATCGTTTCCGACGAAACAAAACTAGAAGCTCAAAACCGTATAAAAGCACATCTTGGAATCTAATGAAGAAAGGGCGGAACTTTACCAGTTCGCCCTTTTTCTCATTTCACCATGGATGCTAAATCCCTTTCATTCTATTAATCAATCGTTTGATTAACATCTTTTCCACTGTAATTGGCGTCACCCAATCCGCTCACTATCTGGAAAACTTCTTCCTCTTTTTTAATGAAGGTACGTGATTTTTATTCCATATAAATCTCTAAAATTTTCTGACTCCTATGAAAAAACACCGAAAAATTCTATCAAATTATTGATGTTTTTTCCATATAAAAGAATTTGGTAGTAAAAAACTAGAAGAATATTAGAAGTTCTTCCTAATTGGTATTTTACCAATTAGGAAAAGATAGGTATAATAAGAAATGATTGAATTATTAGAAGTATATTTATAGTATTGGTATAACATTGAACTTTCACTGGAGGGAACAAGTAATAAATGACTAATCAAGAAGAAACGAATAATCTTTTACAGAAATTGCAGGAGAATCCTCCTAAAATTATTGGCGGTTACAAAAAGCAAGGTTGGGCTGTAAAAACTTTAGAGAAAACGAGTAATCCTGATGTCGAGGAAGAAGAAAATAATCTGGTTACTGCTAAATCCGTATTGAAGGCAAGTGATGAGACTTACTATCCAGCATTCTTGACGTTGAATATGGAAAATAACGGCCAAATTATAGGTGCTTATCTTATCTCCGAAACTGAAGAAGAGTTCGAGTTAATTCCTTTTGAATTAGCCCTTCCGTATACTGGGAAAGAAGAAAGTGAACTTCTACCCTTTACTTATCGTACCCTCGTTCAAATTGATGGAGATCAAAGTCAAAAAAATTGGCCTGATTTTTCTTAATTCCTTTAAAAATATCTCTATAAAACTCTTATAAAGTAAGCAAACCCGAAACAAGACACTCTCCATGAGAGTATCCTATTTCGGGTTTTTCTTATGAAGTAAAAGAAATGACCCCACTTATCATAGCGGAGTCATTCAAAAACATTCAATCAAGCCCTATATTCCGTATACGTCACACAGAACTTGGCGGATATACTTTCCAACGGGATAGGTCAGGGTTTTTCTTTTTCACAAGCTCTCCTGGGAAAATGAAAGTCCATGGCTTACTCGTATTGGCCTTCACTTCGAAATCATCGAGAGAGAACCCACCTTGGCACACTTGATCTCCATTGCCATCCTCTACAACCAGAGGAAGCTTCTCAATCTTAATTTGTTTTTCACTACCGTTTCGGATCAAAACCGTTACAGCCAACTGTTCGTTATCCTTGAACTTAGCTTCCAGACCCATGAAGTTCACTTCGCCCTCGTTAAGCTTCGGAAGTCCTGCAACTAGCTTTCTCAAGTTCTCTTGTTGAGCCTCTGGAAGCTGTTCTTTCCAAAGGGGGGCCAAGTCTAGCTCATGCTCTCTCTTCTGGTTCTTCAGCTCAAAAGCGATTTTCCAACCCTCATCAGGTATAGCCCTATCCAAGATATCAGGCTCTTCGAACAGGAAGCGCCATGGCACACTTGAAAGCGCCGGGATTTCTCCCATCGTTGATAAATCGAACGCCTTCCTGGCCAATGTTTTTCCATTCTCATCGAGCAATAGCAAATCAATAACCTCGAACCGGACAGCCTTATCGAGCGTATTTCTCAAAAATGCCAAAATGACTACATCATCTTCAACCCTCGTTAGCTTCACACCGGAAATTGAAATCTGGTTTGGTTTTAAAGAAGGTAATTGTTGATGGTGAAATTTGAAAACATATTCTTCTTGTTTGGAAGATTCCCATTCCTCATGAAATACCAATGAAGTATATACCGCATCTTCCTCAGTTGAGATAGCCTCTTCAGCTGAGGCTGTATTAATTGTTTTCTCCATTATTTTTAATTTATCTTTTTTCCCGAATAAACCCATTAATGATTCTCCTCCATTTCGTCCTCATCCTGAGAACTTTTTACATATTCCATAAAGTGAATACTAATCTCTGATTGGATTTTATTTAATAGGTTATTGAACTGGCTCAGCGCTTCTTTGCCAAACAGCATATAAGGATCTTGTTGGCCATAGCCACTTAAACCGATTCCTTCCTTCACTCTATTCATTTCATCTAAATGACTCATCCAGTTCGTGTCGATCTGTTGTAGCATGTAGGCACGTAATTGCCCCCCCCACTCAGCATCTTCCTGTAACGTTAACAATATAGGTTCCATCTCGGCAAGTGCAGTAAGTGCTTTCTCTTCAATTTCAGAACCATTTAAATTCTGCAAATCACTTTCCTGCCAATCTAATGATAAGATCACAAGAGAAAGTTCATCAATAACAGCTTGTACATCCGGTTCTTCTATCTCTGTGGAATAATGCATCATGACAATTTGGTGGATATAATTTTGGATATATTCCTTTAAGATTGTAAACATCTGATCAGGTTCCATATCTAGAATCCGATCTCTCATCGAATAAATAATCTGGCTTTGCTCATTCAAAGGATGCTCTAATTTCAATAAATGGGTACGGCTTGATTGGTGAGTTTGCTCAATCGTTTCCTGGACCATTTTCACAAACTTCTCCGGAGACGGACTTAATACCAATCCAGTATCATCCGTCTTGACCTTCTTCATGTACTTTTCAGTTTCTTCTTCATCATAGTAGGAGAACAGATCATCTTCCAAGGAAATGATAAATTGGGTAGAACCCGGGTCCCCTTGACGTCCTGAACGGCCCCGTAACTGCATATCGATTCGATTGCTTTCATGACGCTCCGTCCCAATGATTTGGAGCCCGCCCAATTCCTTCACATCTTCATCCAGCAAGATATCCGTTCCTCTTCCTGCCATGTTAGTTGCAATCATTACTTGTCCTTTTTGCCCGGCTTTGGTGATGATTTTTGCCTCATCCGCTTCCGTCTTCGCGTTAAGAATTTGATGATGAACCTTTTCCCGATCCAAATGGATAGAAAGCTTTTCTGACTGTTCTATCGATGTAGTACCTATTAGGATCGGTCTACCTTGCGCATGAATCCGTTTCACTTCTGCAACGATCTTTTTATGCTTACTTAGCTCATCTTTAAAGATTAAATCCGGTTCATCCACACGCTGTATCGGTTTATTGGTTGGAATTTCGATAACAGGCAGTTGATATGTCTCCCAGAACTCCCCTTTCGAAGGCATGGCACTCCCAGTCATCCCTGAAAGGGAATGATATAAACGGAAGTAGTTTTGAATCGTAATCGTTGCTTGCGTTTCATTCTCTGCAGAGATCTCCAAGCCCTCTTTCGCCTCGATTGCTTGATGCAGTCCTTCACTAAAGCTACGGCCTTCCATCACCCTGCCTGTGAACTTATCTATTAAGGAGATCTCTCCATCCTTGACGATATAATCTACATCTAATTTCAAAACGGCATGCGCTTTAAGCGCTTGCGTTACATTGTGCAGAAGGTCTTGATGTTCTATATCGTATAGGTTATCGATTCCAAATGCCTTTTCAATCTTTGTTGCACCCTCATCTGTTAAAAAGGTTGCCTTCGATTCGTTAGAAATTTCGTAATCTACCTTTTCTTTAAATGTCTTCATGATTTGCGCTGTGATATGGAACAACTCAGCGCCTTCGCTTGATTGTCCGGCAATAATTAAAGGGGTCCTAGCTTCATCAATCAAGATGCTGTCAACCTCGTCGACAATCGCAAAATGATGACCTCTTTGCACCTTTTCCTCTTTTCGGAAAACCATATTATCACGCAAGTAATCGAAACCGAATTCCGTTCCCGTTCCATACGTAATATCGGCTGCATAGGCTTCCCGCTTATCACTTGGAAGCATCTGAGAAATATTCAAACCGACTGTCATGCCCAAAAACTCATGGACCTCGCCCATCAGATCTTTATCCCGGCTTGCTAGATATTCATTGGCCGTGATGATATGGACGCCCTTTCCTTCCAATGCATGCAAATAGCTTGGCAAGGTAGCTACAAGGGTTTTCCCCTCACCCGTATTCATTTGGGCGATGGCCCCTTCATTCAGAACAAAACCACCTATAAGCTGAACGTCATAGTGTCTAAGACCTAACACTCGTTTAGAAGCTTCCCGGACTACAGCAAAGGCTTCAGCCTGGATATCCATCAAGGACTTTCCAGAAGCTAGTAAATCCTTGAAATGGTCCTTCATTCCCTTTAATTCTTGATCTGAGTATTTTTCATATTTATTCTCTAATTCATTCACATTATCTACAAGCTTATAAATCCGCTTTAAGTCTTTAGAACTCTCATTAAAGAACTTTTTCATACTAGTTAGCATGGGGTTCTCTCTCCTATTTTTTCAATTAAAAACTAGTGTAATTATATCATATATAGTTATATATTGGAGACTTAGCATTAATTACCTACAATAAGTAATAACTAGAATAAAAGGTTTTTTTAGCTGATTTCTTCCTTCTTTCGACCTTTGTAACAGAAATGTAATATAAAATGTCGTTTATTGTAACATGACTATAATACTATATAACTACCAATTTATATTAGTTTCAGGAGGAAAAATCCATTGAAGAAAATGTTAAGTAGCCTTGTCGTCGCTGCCGCCATATTGATATCGCCATTACAGCATCAAGCTTCCGCTAACATAGGGGACCAAACTCTTGAACCTGAAATGAAACATTCCGACGTCCGCCAACTTCAAAAGCTTCTGAAGTTCAAAGGATACTTTAAACCTTCTGGTTCATATTCCAATCATTACAATGAATCAACGACCAAAGCAGTAAAGGACTTTCAAAAAGACCATAAGATAAAGAAAAGTGGTGTAACCAACCGCTCTACCTTCAATGCTCTTGGTGTATATAACATAGATAATGAAGCGTTACTAGAAACAGCAAAGAAATACAAGGGTGTCCGTTATAAATGGGGTGGGACCTCTCCGAAAGGGTTCGACTGTTCCGGTTTCATCTATTATGTCTTTCAAGAATCACAGGATATAACGCTGCCTCGTACGGCAGCGCAATTATATTCCCAGGTCGGCTTGAAAACATCCGAACCTGAACCTGGCGATCTTGTATTCTTCAAAAGCGGTAAACGTGTATCACACGTTGGGATATACATAGGTGATAATCAATTCATTCATTCGGCCACTTCAAAAGGAGTCAGCATAGCAAGTATGGATAACTCCTATTGGAAGCCGAAATATCTCGGGTCAAAAACCCTATAAAAAAAACGAAAGCTGGCTCTCCGTCCATGAGTGCCAGCTTTCGTTTTTCCATCTATTGAACAATACTATTGCTTGACCGAAGTGATGACCATTTTGCTAAAGTCGTCTTTCTTATAATCAAAACGATGATTCGTGACATAAATGGTTTTCCTTTTCAAGTCCCCGGTAATGAAGGTCTCTCCATACTCTCCGAATATATGACGAGCTACCGAAATTTTTGAGATGACATTTCCTTTGCTATCAAGAACCGTGACATATCCATCTGTCCGATCTCTTTTCCCTTCAGCATTATAATTGTTCACATAAATTTTGCCGTTCATGACCAAACCATTCATAAGGGACCCCGAAATCGATTTATACCAAGCGATTGAACCATTGGCATTGAACTTAAACAGCTTCTTCCCTCTTTCGACATATACTTCCCCATTGTCCGTCATCATGGCATGTTGGATTGTAGTATCGTCCATACTAGGCATTTTTGTTTTCTTAATAAGTTTTCCCTTAGCATTCATTTTGTAATAATAGCGCGTATCCAAGAAGATGCTATCATTCTTATATTCAAAAACCTTATTGACCAGCTCACCACCCATTTTGACTGTACGGATTCGTTTTCCGTTCTCATCAAAAGCGGAAAGGATATGATAGATATCTTCTGTCGCCCCATCCCAATAAGTGGCTTTCATAAAGGCATGGTTTCCTGAACCGATTAGTGAAACGTTCACTAAATTGACCTCATTATCTTCTTCAGCCAAAGGATATATCTTATACTTCACTTTTCCTTTACTCGTGTACATCGTTACCGTTGTGTTTATCCCACTTGAGTGAAGATGATAGACGGTTCCACTGAAAATATGAAACTCTCCTTCTCCGGCCTCCAGCTTGAATTGTTGCTTTCCTTTTGTAGAAATCTTATATAATGTCCCTTTAGTTGATTTCGCATAGATATTTCCCTTTTCATCTACCTCATGATCCTGCAATTCTTGACCGATGTTATGAGTCCACAGCTTTTGCCCTTTTGGGTTATAACCCGTGATTTTTCCCTTTGAGTAATTCAAGGCTAAGATAGTCGGGGCGGTCAAAGTACCACCCAGTTCAATCTTCTCGGCAGTCAGTTTCCATTTCCCACTTTTCTTTCCCGTTCTCGATAGTGATAGGATTTCTGCTTTGTATTTACCATCTATCTTTTGATAACTCCCAACTAACAGCGACCCGTCCTTTTGAACGATTGGCTCAAATAATGCCCCCCCATTAAGGGAAACCTTCCAGTTTTCCTTTGCTATTGGCGTCGGAATTTTCTTTGCTAAGGTTTCAATCGGGAATAATGTACTCACCGCGAGCATGATGACCATAAGTAAAGTTAACCTGTGCCTGCGCGTTGATCGACTATGCATCTTTTAACCCCCTTCAATCATTTCTTCTTCTCATATTATAATATAATCCGCACTCGAGTTTCCTATAAATATCCTTAAATAGATGTTATATCCTATTAATTGACTCATTCCTCCCTACCTCCCTTAATCATTTTTGAAGTGCAGTTTCCTTTCCTTAATACGATTTGATACGCTTACTATCGAAATATTTTTTTATTTTTTTTACTTTTTCACAGTAATATTTCTTTGTACTTTGTAAAATAAGCACCTATTTTGACAAACTGGGCGTATCCATAAAATGAATGAATGTCCATTCACTACTCACTTTTTAGCCAACATATAAAATAAATCAGACTTTAGGATCTAGTACCTATGAAAAATATTACTATTTCATGAAACTTTTATCCTAAAAACCACTTAAAATCCCATTTTTAGTTGTCCTTAATAAGAAGGAATTAGAATAAATAGTCAGAATATACTTATAAAAGTTGATTGGACGGCTCCCAATCAGCTTTTATAAAATTTTATAGGTAGGGGGTTATGTATGAAAGATTCAGGATTTCAGTTTGGTGGCTCCCAAAATAGGACGGGATGGATTATTGCCATCATTGCTGTCTTATTAATCCCATTCATCTATGCAGCAATCATTCTAACTGCAAAATGGGGGCCATATGACAATTTATCCAAATTACCTGTCGCTGTCGTCAATAAGGATGTAGGTGGCACTTCAGGCGGGAAGCCCATTAATGTCGGCAATGATTTAGTGGCTGAGTTGCGGTCTGGCGATACCCTCGGATGGGAATTCGTTGATGAAAAGACCGCTAAAAAAGGGTTAGAGAATACCGATTACTACATGGTCATTGAAATTCCGGAAAATTTCTCACAGAATGTAACAACGGTCTTGGATGCAAATCCGGTAAAACCCGAACTGATCTATACTCAGAATGAAGGGTTGCACTTCATGGCTGCCCAAGTAACCAAAAGTGCTACAGAACGTATTCGGGAAAGCTTGGCTGATAAGGTGACCGCCACTTATACAACGAGCTTGCTCAATCAACTGGGTGATATTGAAAACGGTTTCACAGATGGGGCGAATGGTTCTCAAAAAATCAATGATGGAGCCGGAGAACTGAAAAATGGTACCGCTCAAATCCTTGATTCCTTGAAACAAAAGGCACCAGACATCGCAAGACTTGCAAGTGGAGCGGCAGAATTAAAAGCTGGAACGAGCGTCATGTACAGCTCTCTTTCTGGTAAACAGGGAGACATCGGCAAATTAGCGGATGGAGCCAAACAGGTAGACAATGGAGCTCAGACCTTAAATGGTGGGGCTAGAAAATTAGATGCTGGTGCCCAACAATTGAACATTGGTGCAACCACACTTAACGGCGGGGCCAATCAAATCAATTCCGGTGCCCAGGCTCTTAATAGCGGCGCCAACCAAGTCAATGATGGGGCTCAAGCCCTTAACGGCGGCGTCAATCAAGTCAACAATGGGGCTCAAACCCTCAATGGTGGGGCCAATCAACTAAATACAGGTGCCCAGGCTCTTAATAGTGGCGCCAATCAAGTCAACTCAGGCGCTCAAGCTCTTAATGGCGGAGTCAATCAAGTCAATGATGGGGCTCAAACCGTTAATGGTGGAGCCAATCAACTGAATACAGGTGCTCAAGCTCTTAATAGTGGTGCCAATCAAGTCAATTCAGGCGCTCAAGAACTTAATGGTGGAGCCAATCAACTGAATACAGGTGCTCAAGCTCTTAATAGTGGCGCCAATCAAGTCAACTCAGGCGCTCAAGCTCTTAATGGTGGCGTCAATCAAGTTCATACAGGCGCCCAGGCCCTTAATGGCGGCGCCAATCAAGTCAACTCAGGTGCCCAAGCTCTTAACGGCGGCGCTAATCAAGTAAACGATGGGGCCCAAAAATTAAATGAAGGAGCCAGTTCGGTATACGCTGGTGCTACTTCATTACAGGGCGGGGCAAGCCAAGTGAACGATGGAGCCCAAAAACTGAATAGCGGTACAAAAGAATTAGCCACAGGTGCCACTTCTTTACAAGATGGTGCCAAACGAGTGTTAGATGGTTTAACGACTGCCGAGACAGGAAGCAATAAGTTGAATACTGGCCTATCGACTCTTGTTGAAGGCAGTAAAGGACTTTCTACAGGTGCTGAAGGCGTGAACTCTGCGGTGAAAGGATTATCTCCAGCCGCTAGTAGTGTTGCAACAGGCTTGGCCCAACTTGCTGAGCAAGTTCCTGAACTTAAGGCAAGTCAGGATTTCCAAGAGCTATTAGATGGAAGCCGACAGGTCGCCGGCGGATTGGGGCAATTAGCCGACCAAACGCCTGGTTTAGTATCGGGAGCTGCTCAAATAAAAGGTGGGCTAGCCGATGCTTCAACAGGGGCCAACACTTTAGAAACTGGGTTAAATACCTTAGTAGCAGGACAAAAACAAGTTTACGCAGGAACACAGAACTTAGCTAAAGGTGCAGGTGACCTTTCCGCCGGAGCTAGCCAACTCGTAACAGGAACTGGTTCATTGGCAGAAGGTACGAATACACTTGCCGCCGGAACTGCAGCTCTGGCAACCGGCAGTAAAGATTTGGTTGCCGGGACTGGATCACTCGCTTCTGGAAGCAAAGAACTTGTGGCAGGAACGACCACGCTTGCCAATGGAAGTAAAGATCTTGTAACGGGAACAGGTACCCTCGCTCAAGGTAGTAAGGACCTTGTCGTAGGAACCGATTCACTTGCAAAAGGCAGTAAAGACCTTGCCACTGGTGCAGGCACGCTTGCTAACGGGACAAAGACCCTGGCAGCCGGAACAAGTACACTTGCTAGTGGCAGTAAAGACCTTGCTGCTGGCGCAGGCACGCTTGCCAACGGGACAAAAACCCTTGCGGCCGGAACAAGTACGCTTGCAAAAGGTAGTAAAGACCTTGCAGCCGGAACAGGTTCACTTGCCAAAGGTAGTAAAGATCTTGCCGCCGGTGCAGGCACGCTTGCTAACGGTACGAAGACTCTTGCTGCTGGAACAAGTACGCTTGCAAAAGGCAGTAAAGATCTTGCCGCCGGAACGGGCACACTTGCTAACGGTACGAAGACTCTCGCCGCTGGAACAGGCACGCTTGCAAAAGGTAGTAAAGACCTTCTTACTGGAACGGGTACGCTTGCTAATGGCACGAAGACTCTCTCTGCTGGTGCCGGTAAGCTTGCCGCTGGAACGGGCACGCTTGCTGCAGGTAACCAAACCGTGAAAGCGGGATGGAACGACCTTACAATCGGTGCAAACAAACTGGATAACGGGATGACGCAAGTGAGTGACGGCACGAAAACCGTGAAAACAGGTTGGGGCACTTTATCCGATGGTGTCCAACAAGTAGACGGTGGTGTCGGACAAATCAAAGATGGCAGTAAGACATTGACAACCGGCTTATCTGGCGGTGCTGATAAATTAAGTGCCATTAACACGGATGAAAAGAACATTGCCATGTTTGCGGCACCAGTGGAATTGAGTGGAAAGTCCATCAATACATTCCCTGGATACCGTTATGCGAATGCTCCATATATCCTTTCGTTAGCATTATTCGTAGGAGTTTTGGTCATGGCTTGTCTCTTCAACTTACAATTGCCAGCGGTGACAGAGGGCTCTGCATTTAGATGGTACGCGATCCAATTCAGAAACATGGCAGTGCTTGCGATAGCCCAGGCGCTCATCGCATCTGTTTTCGCTTCCTTCTATTTAAAATCAACCTTTACAAACGGGATCATGTTAATCTTATTCTCGGTATTCATCAGCTTAACCTTCTTGGCCATCGTGTTCTTCCTAGTGGCTTTAGCTGGAAATATCGGGCGTTTCATCGCTTTTGCATTCTTGGTTTTACAGCTATCCACAACAGGTTCAAGCTTACCAGTTCATATGCTTCCAGAAGGATTGCAAACATTAAGTAATTTCTTACCACTTACGTACTCGATTAACGGCTTTAAATCTATCATCACTCTTAATAACTATGATTTATTCTGGTCAAGCGTCAGCGTTCTTGCCATATTCCTTGTCTTGTTCGCTGCCCTTTCCCTGGCTGTTATTTGGTTCAAGTCCGGTAGAAATTCAGAACGTGCAGATGTTGCAGCATAAAAGTTTTTACCTTCCTGATATTCAGGAAGGTTTTTTTTATGGATCTCTACTAATAATAGAAAGACATACATCAAATGGAGGATTCCACATGACTAATAAAATCAGAAGCATTCAACTATTCATACGCCCGTATGGTCTAGCATTAGTATCCCTCCTCCTCATTTTCCTGGCCTACCCGATTCATGGACAAGCTCAAAAGCCTCCCAAAAATGTAATCCTGCTCATTGGCGATGGCATGGGTGTAGGGGCCATCGAAGTTGCCCGCCAATTCGAATATGGTAAATCCGGGGTGCTTCATATGGAAAAGTTAGAACATGTCGCCCTGATGCGCACCTATTCCGCTAATAATTATGTGACCGATTCAGCGGCCGGAGGGTCAGCCATCGCCACTGGCATCAAGACCAATAACGAATCGATCGGGGTTGACTCGACTGGAGTAGAGGTCGACAGCATTCTAGATGCCTTTCAAGCACATGGAAAAAAGGTCGGGCTCATTTCCACTAATATGGTCGTCGATGCCACCCCGGCCGCTTTCGGTGCCAGCGTAAAAAACCGCTGGACAGGTGGTTCCCAGATCGCCCGGCAGCTCTTTGATCACCGGATTGACGTCATTCTTGGCGGAGGCGCCTCCTATTTCGAGGAGGAACGGCAAAATGGCGTCGACCTGGTTTCCAAATTTAAAGAAGCCGGTTATGCGTTTACTGCAAATAAGGAAGAACTTGCTTCCGTTCAACACCCTAAAAAACTGCTAGGGCTATTCCACCCTACCTATATGAATTTCAAGCTGGATAGAGAAGTGGTCCACTCACAGGAGCCCACACTCTCCGAAATGACGGCAAAAGCACTTGATGTCTTATCTCAAAGTGACAACGGATTCTTTTTAATGGCGGAAGGGGCACGTATCGATTCAATGGAACATGCCGCAGACTATCCAGGAATTTGGAAAGAAACGATTGAATTTGACCAGACGGTAAAGAAAGCTGTCGAATGGGCCAAACAAAGAAAGGATACCTTGATTGTCGTGTTGGCTGACCATGAAACGATGGGAATCTCCGCATCGGAGACGATGGACATTGCTGCATTGAAAAAAATCAAAGTATCTACTCAATATATGGCCAAACAGCTTACCTTTGATAAAGACAATAAAATTGAACCGAAAAGTGTCATTTCCGCATTCAAAAACTATGCCCATATCTCTCTTACACCTGAAGAGGCACAACAATTCATCGATCACGTAAGAAGCAATAGAACGCTTGTCTACCCGCAGCATAGCATCGATTGGGAAATTGGCAGTACTATCGCCAAACATTATAAAGCTGGAGTAGCGGACAGAAGTATACGTGCAGCCAGTTCGACAGGAGGGCACACCGCCAATATGGTGCCTGTCTTTGCAACCGGACCTGGAAGTGAGGCATTCGACGGCGTACTCGACAATACGGACATCTCACAAATCATTGCCAAAGCGGCTGGCGTTCCCTTTACCCCAGGCCAACAATTATCCCAAAATTAGGGCTGACACATAGTCAGCCCTAGTTTTTTTTATATTTCATGCTTTAGCCAAAAGGGATCGAACATGTATTATAATGATTCATATATCAAGTTTTACATAGAAAGGAAAAGACCATTTTGGAATTGAATATCACGTTATTTAGGATGATTAATGATTTAGGCAAAGAGCATGATTACCTGAATCCTCTGTTCATATTTTTCGCAGAATACTCCATGTACTTCTTAGCCATGGCTGTTATTCTTTTCTTTTTTACAAGAAACGGGAGAAATCGGGTCATGGTCGTTTGTGCAGGGCTTACATTCATTCTTGCCGAGGTAGTCGGCAAGTTAGTGAGCAAGCTTCATACAAATTACCAACCATTTGCCGTATTGGATGATGTAAATAAATTGATAGAGAAAGATATCAATAATTCTTTTCCTAGCGATCACACCATCCTCTTCTTTTCCTTTTGTATGACCTTCTGGTTATTCAGTAAAAGTCGATACCGTTTTCTATGGTTGGTCGTAGCCGTACTAGTCGCGCTTTCCCGGGTAGGAGTAGGTGTCCATTATCCTGCTGATATCACTGTCGGCGCATTGATTAGTATATGCGTATCCTTTATTGTTTACAAAGTCGTGCCTCCCTTAACGATTACGAAACGTCTATTTCATTCACAAGCAAGCATAGAACGAACCAAATCAAAAGAATTGTAATCACCAAAAAACCGCCAGTTCCCTTCACTGGCGGTTTTTCGTGTAAAGTCTAATTGGTAACAAGGAAAATCCTTTCGGTACTTAAAAGAAATTCATTGTATTGGTAATTGATCCGGATAAACATTTCAGCTGTGTCCTTCGCTACATTGTTCGTTAGGTCTAGTTTATTTTGTTGATTCAGTTCATTATACGTCACCCGATATTCCGAACCGGGTCCCGAATTCTTCCAGGCCATTAACTGGACGGTCCTCCCTACCTTTTGAAAGGTATTATTCTTAATGGTTGGGTTGATCGCCCCACTGACTAAAATACCTCGGGTGTCCTCCTTGCCATTTTCCACATTCTTGATGGTATTATTCCTAATCCGGGCATTCGACCAATTCATCACGCGAATCGCATCGCTACGCGTTTTCTCGATTCTATTGTTTTGAATCACTACTTTATCATGGTATTTGGATTCGGAATATTTATGGGTACCCACTGCACGATCCAGGTTTTTGAATGTATTATGTTCAATGGTCACGTTCTTATTGGCCGTTTTATCAAACTTACTCCAAGTTTGGCTCCAGCCTTGTGTACTTTTGTCAGGTGTATCAAGGTTAATGGCTTCTTTATTTACATTCTGGGAAGCCTTGGAATCCATGAAGGTATTTTTGCGGACCATGACATGATCCGAAGCATCCATCTCAATAAAGTGGCCGGAATACATATTCTTGAATTGGATATTCTCCACATTGACGTTTTTGTTATGTCCCATGATGATGGCGATTCCATCTTTTATATAGTTCATATCGACCGTTACATGACCTTCCCCAATAAATGATATATTCTTCTCACCATTGTGCTTACCATAAACCCCCTTCTTGGAAGATTTGGATGGCCTTATCAGTTGGAACATCGATTTGGCCGCAACGAACTGGCTCGTACCCGTTTTATTTCCTTTAACCAGCTTCACACCATCCTTCATCTTGATCGTCACATTCGAAGGAACATAGAGCGTATTACTGATTGTATATGTCCCTTTTTTCAGAACTAGCGTTCCGCCACCCTTTTTCTCTAGCTGTTCAAGGTATGAACGCAATAGGTAATAATGCTTCGTATGCGTGTTATATGTAGAAAAATTCATCATCTTATTCTTATATGTTTTACTGGCCGGTGATATGGTATAGGTCGGTTTGGAAGCCGCCACTGCCGAATGCATCGGTAATCCTCCACTGATCAATAACATAACGGCGATACACACTAACCTAACTTTTTTCCTCATGATGCTAACTCCCCTTTTTATATGCTTTTCCCTAAAAATCCCTTTGATTAACAAAGGATTTTTTTTACACTTTACCTATAATATCACTTTTCTTGATGAAATAAGCATATATGACCACAAATATTCCATTTAATTCTATAAAAATGAATAAAAAGACACCATCCAGTTGAATGGATGGTGTCACATCTTATGATTTTTTTATATAAGCCTTGGAAACATACCCACTTTTGTTTCCTTGTTTCACCTTATACCAGTTCCCTTGTTGGGCTAGTATGGTAACGGTTTGGTTTTTCTTAAGCTGGCCGACGATTTTGGAAGTTGTGTTCGTCTTCTCCCGCATGTTCAAAACCGTAGCTGTCACGTTTCCCGTTGTTTTCTTGACGGTGATTTTTGTAGAGACTGACTTCTTGTTATTGCTTCCATCAATCGCGGTGATGGTTGCTGTATACGTACCGTTGGTGACATTCGCAAAGTTCCACGTAGCCGATTGATCACCTTTTCGTAGCGATTTACCTTTGGTCGGGGTCGCTACCACTTTCCCCTTGCTGTCCGCGACTTGGACCGTAACGACCGCGGCCTCGTTTAGGTTATAGGAAATGCTCGCCTTTTCGGTGCTATAATTCCCCGATGTAAGGATGTTTGTGATTTTCGGAGCGGCGGTATCCTTATTCACGACAGGCTCTGCTGCAGGTCCGGCCCCCCCGTCACTATATTCCCTCACGATCGTCGTGTTCGGGTAATAAAACCCGATAATCTCTTGATACGTTTGCCCGGCTTCCGCCCTATTTCTCGCGCCATATTGGCTCATTCCCACGCCATGACCAAAGCCTAGCCCTTCCAACACAATCTTGTCAGGATTCGCTTGTTTCGAATCCAACGCTAGGTAGCTCTTCATCTTGTCCGTTCCCACCATCTCACGGATTTTCGAAGCGGCAACATTCGTGAGGATAAGTGTTTGAGGCACCAATTCCCCCGTATCCGTTACGATATCCCTCACAAGGAAATTCAGTTGGATGGAACCTTTCGTGACCCGTCCTCCACTCGTTTTATCCGATACGGATAAAACGGGAATATCGGTGATCTTCATGTCCTTCTTGCTATAGCCATTACGTTGAAGCCATATTTTCAAATTCGGGACAACCGTGGTATCTTTCTCTTTCACGCTTGTCCACCAATCTGCCGGCTTCGACAAATCCTTATCGGAAAGATTGATTTGCTGTTTATCCAACTCAATGGACCACCTTGTTTTCGAATCAAATGGATCCACTTTAATGGCCAGATAGTCGAGAGGCTCGCCATTGGTCCAAACGTTAGAATTCAATTCCGTCATCCCGCCATTACTCGAGGAAAATAGCGCTTCAATCAACTTTCCATCATGCTTGATGACAAGCCCCTTGGTCTGTTCTGCCGCCAAATTAGAATGGGGATGACCGTCGGCTCCCCCATATACCTGATAAGAAACCGTATCATCAATCACGGTAGATTGGTAACGAAGAGCATAGGTGCGCGCTGCGATCGTTTGGGCTTTCAAGGCCTCGATATGCCAGAGTGCCGGCATTTCCCTTGGTACGACACCCTTTACATACTCCTCAATATGAACATGGTTGATGGGACGTATATAACCCCCTTCAACCATAAACTCCATTGATCCCGGGTATGGACGGTTATTTACATTAAGAAGAGACGCTTCATTAACCGGCATCACGGTAAACGAGTCATATGTCCCGATCTTTTTGGCAAGCTTGTAGATTGCTAGCTTACCTGACTCCACCTTAACGGTCAGCTCTTCGCCGCTTTTGATGAAGTCTTTTCCATCAGGCATTTGATAGTCCCCTGTAGCCATGATTGTCACAGTAGTTTGGTTGCCCAAGTAATTTTTCAGTTTCACTTTCATCTCTGTAGACTTTTCCGCTGCCGCTGCTTCATGCGCGGGAAATGCAGTGAATAGGATAAAGAAAGCCATGCATATATACTTCAAACCTCTCATCTTCATTCAGCCTCATTCCTATACTAGTTTCTAAGTTAAAAGATTCCTATAGTCATACTATCGGCAGTTCAGGCAGAATTCTAAGAGGAAAAAGGAAACCGACAAATTTACCTTAATTAAGTTTTTTCACATCCGTGCCAAATACGGTTTTCACCACATTCTCAGCAGCTTTCCCATTATCCCATGCACAATATTTTGCATAGAACTCATCATAAATATCTTGATACTCTACTTTCACTTGTTCGATATTCGTCACGGCATCAATGATTTCTTCCGTGTTTTTCACTAACGGGCCTGGCACCTCTGTTTCGATATCAATATAGAAGCCCCGCAATGTATCCCGATATTTCTCCAAATCATAAGTGAAGAACAAAATCGGCCGTTTCAGATTCGCATAATCGAAGAAAACGGAAGAATAGTCCGTGATCAATAGGTCGGAAATCAGGTAGAGTTCAGCAATGTCATCGTATTTCGAGAAGTTATAGACAAACCCGTCCATGCCCTCCGTATCGATATCATCCGCGATAAAGTAATGCATACGCAGTAAGACCACATAGTCATCACCCAACTGCTCCCTCATTTTCTTAAGGTCCATCTTCAGGGCAAACTTGTATTTTCCCGGTTCATAAAACTCATCGTCACGCCAAGTCGGGGCGTAGAGAATCACCTTTTTATCCCGCGGAATATGAAGTCTTTCTTTTAAACTGGAGATATACTCTTCGTTATCATTCTGGTAGAGAATATCATTTCGCGGATAGCCGAATTCCAGCATATCTTTCTCATACTTAAAGGCGCTCCTGAAAATGTCAGACGAATACTGGTTGGGGGAGATCAAATAATCCCAACGTCTCGATTGATTAAAGAAATGCTTCTTATAATTCGGGTTCGCCGAATAGATATCATTCATATCAAATACCAGCTTCTTCAATGGTGTCCCGTGCCATGTCTGCAAATAGACATTGCCTTCACGCTTGTTCAATTTAAGCGGCAGACGGGAATTGCTCACCCAATACTTAGCTGTCGCCAAATAATAGTAATAGGCCAAGCTGAACCGCTTCACCTGTTTCGCATTGCCAGGCAGTTCTTTCCCTGGTTCATTAAATATCCATACATATTCATAATCCAGGTTGTTCTTCACCATATATTCGTAGATATACTTCGGACTGTCCGAATAGTTTTTTCCTAGGAAACTTTCAAATACAATCGTCTTTTCTTTTAATGGCTTGTTCATGAAGACAGAACGGTATAATTGAATGTACAACTTCTGTCTGCCTTTCACGGCACGTTTCGTATTGCGCGCAAAATGGTGGAAGCCAATCAGTTTTTTATACGAATCGGTTTTTCTTTCCTGCAACAGCTTCAATTCTCGTTTGACCACGACATTCAGTTTCTTTGTCTTTGAAAGATCCACCTTTTCCACAGCCGTTGCCAGTTCATTGAATAATTCACCAATCCGGTTGTTATCAGAAAAGATCATGATGACCTGCTTGCGGTATATATTCAAAAATAGCCAATCCAAATAAGAAGAGACCCGTTCGTCGGTGCCATATAGATCTTGAAGATGATTATAGATCAGCAAAAAGTCCGAGACCTTCTTCTCCCGATCCAACTGCATCAAAGCAGGGTTGGAAATGGGGTCATTACGCCGGCGCTTAAAGTAGTAACAGCGCGTCAGGAACGGGAAGGTATCCAATTTTTTGATGACTGGCGTAATGAAAGCTAAATCGGAATAGCAATCGACTTTCTCTGAAAAACGAAGCTGGTTCTTTTTGATGAAATCATGAGAAAAAAGGATATGCAGGGCAGACATCCCACGGAATGTCCGTTGGACCCCTCTACCCAAATGGACTTGAGCATCCTCTACCTTCTCTTCCCCTTCTTCGATTTCCATGCCATCGTCCACTTCTTCGCCGACCATATTATCAATCTTGCTATCTTCCTTATTCTTCAAACGAATCCGCTTACCCGTAAGCATTTCATACTCGCCAATATTCTCGACCAAACGGCCAATCGTTTCAAGCGCAATGAAATCATCACTATCAAGAAAATAGACAAAATCCCCCGTCGCCTGGTCCAAACCAAGATTCCGGGCTGCCCCTACACCTTTGCTCCCTTCATTATGGATACAAATGACCCGCTCATCCCGTCTCGCCACTTCATTCAGAATCGCAGTAGATTGGTCAGTCGACCCATCATTAATCAATATAATTTCAAGATTCCTATACGTCTGATTCACTACAGAATCTAAACATTCCACTAAAAACTCTTCCGTATTATATACAGCAATTATGACCGATACTTTTTTCATTTTTTAAACCCCTTAGGTACACTTTTTTCCCTAAATTTAAATAGGTAGGTTCATTATACAATAAAATGAGATTTTGGGTTTCGGTGTGACAATATTTGGGTTTAAAAGAGTGAATGTTCTAGAAAATGTTTTCAATTCCTCACGCCATATTAGTGCTCTTTTTTATCTTTTTGAATATCAACAAAGGATACAATCCTATGTAATGCACTTTACCCTTCCCTATTTTTTCTTGTATTCTGTATCTCTCAAATACCTTTATCCTTAAACTCTAGAATGATTATGTAAATAATACTAAAATAGTTATTTACACCCACCATATATAGTAGTACTATGTACTTATATTAATTGGTATTTTTACCAAGGAGGAACAAATGAAAACATATAAATCATTAAAAATCTTTATTATACTCTCCTTATTTTTGGCTTCAGTATTTACACTCGCCCCTTGGTCAGAGGCACAAGCAACTAGTGGAAAAACGGCATACGTTGATATAAAATCAGGGTATTTAAATGTCAGAAGTGGTCCAGGCAATAGGTACAAGTCCATTGGAAAATTGTACAATAAAGATAAAATCAAAGTTATTTCCGTAAAAAGTGGCTGGGCAAAATTCAACTACAAAGGGAAGTCACGCTACACCTCTAATGACTACTTACGCTACTATAAAACAATGTCAAAAAAAGAAGCTAAAAAGATCGCCGACAAGGCGATAAGATTACAGAATAGCCTTGATAAGGCTTATACCAAAAAACAGATTAAAGCCAAGTTATCACCATCCTTTACAGATGCTTTTATTAATAAATTTATTAAATATGATTTTTGGGAATCTGGAAAAGATAAATCTGGAAACACACTCTATGCACCGATACCAACGGATTTTCCATATTACTATATTATGTATGGATTCATTTGGGATGAAGCCAAAGCCTATGAAAGAGCTTACCCAGTGAAAGTCAAATACTATAAGAAAAAAGACAAAGAATATTTATTGGTTTCTCAAAAATACTATCCAGATGATATGTACACAAACGTTGAGCAAAAAGTCTATTTCTCAAAATCTAGTTCGAAAGCAAAATGGAAAGTATACGATACACGCTGGTGAGTAATCTTTCAAATAACGGTTCCCCTTGTTAAGGACATTTTATAAAGACCTAAATAACTTAAAAAGATGATCCCTGTAATCAACCGGGATCATCTTTTTGTATTTATTGGTAACTATAGTTATATAGCTTTAAGTTTTTTGTTTATAAAACCTTCAATTAGAGATGAAATGACACCTCTTTTTAATACCAAAGTTGATTATGTTTGTACAACTACTTTCTAATTAGAAAAGAAATTTAATTCATAGCAATCATTGCTATGTAGTCTTTGCATAATGCTGTTCATCAGCTTGCTTCTTTTTTGTTTGGCTCGGTCCTTACAAAAAAAAAGAAAAGCCCTGCAGAGATTTTCTCTCCACAGAGCTTTTCAAAGGCCCAGAAATAGAAGCAAACTAAAACTCTCCATTTCCGTGGTGACACAGGTACCATCCTCTTATTTCATCAATTACTGAGCAACAGTTACTGATCAGCAGTATCATTATTTAGATTAGTTAGAAACCGCAGTATCTGAGAATACTACACCGTTATGCTTAGCATCTGTCAAATCGATAGTAGAAGCAGCTTTTACAACTAGTCCTGAAGTAGAAGTAACAGGTGTTGTAAGTGTAATAACAACTTTAGATGTGTCAGTATCTAGAGCACTAGTAGAAGCCACTTTTGTACCATTTTGGTATACATCAAAGTCATTTCCAACAGAAGTGTCAAGTAAATCTTCATCAAAATCTACTACAATTGTATTAGTAGCAGTTAACTTAACAGCCGTTGAAGATTCCAATTTAGGAGCTACGTTCTCATCAAAAGATTTGATTGCAGTGTAATTATTCATAGCTGTGAAGCTATCAGCAAAACCTTTTACATTTTTAACTGTTACTTGACGTACGCCTTCATGACTGATTGTTCCAGCAGCAATCGATAATTCTACAGTTGCTCCTGAACCAGTGTTAGTTACCACTTTTGCACTTTCAATAGTAGCACCTTCAATTGAGTAGTTAGATGCAGTTTGAGCAGATGCTACATCTACTTTATTTGCAAATGAAACTACTACAACACCTGGTTTACCAGTTTTAGAAGCTACACTTGTTGGTGCAGGTAATTTAAGTGTAGATGTGTTTATAGTAAATGCTGTTTCTTTTTTCGCATTTGCATTCCCGAAAGAATCTTTAGCAATACCAGCAGATACTTCTACATTATAAGTTCCAGGAGCCAGTGTATATGCTGCACCAGCATTTTTTAAAGTAGATAAGTCAATTTTAACGGATTTTGATTTAGTTGCAGTCAATGATGCATTATGGAATGTTGGTGCATCAAATGCTAAAGTTGGAATTACATCTAAATCGCCGTTTGGTTTAGAAACAGTACCAGTCAATGTACCAGCAGCTAGGTCAGCTAAAGTAACTTCCTCATCAAAGTTAACAACTAGGTAATCAACGCCACTAATTTCTGTTAATGAAGTTGATGTAACAGTTGGAGCTGTTCTTTCAATTGAGAAATCAACAATTTTAGTAACAGGTGTAGTTATAGCACCCGCTGTATTGTAAGCATCCCATGATGTAATTGATACGTCCTTAAGACCTGATAAAGCTTGTTCACCAGCTGTTAAAGTAACTTCATACACTTTAGCATCTGCTGTAACAGTTGCTGTAGTAGGAGTACCACCATCAATAGTAACAGACGGTGCAGTTTGTAACTCTTTATCAAAAGCTACTTCAAGTTTAGTTGCAGATACACGTTTTACAGATGTAATTGCAGCTTGAGCTTTAACTGTCACATCTTTAGTAACTGATACAGATACTGGATTTGGTGATACTAGGTTTCCAGCCTCATCTTTTAAACCTACAAAGTTAAGGTTAATTGCTTTGTTAGCGTCCGCCACATCGATATCAGAAAGATTAACCTGAATCACATTACGTTTAGTAGCATGATTTGAGAAATCGGCATCTGTAAAGCCGGCAATTGTTGCTGCATTTAATTCAGTTCCATCAGCACGTTTTACACTTGTTAAGCTGAAATCTGTATCAATTGTAGCAACTGGTTCGCTGAATTCAAGGTAAGCTATAGTGCCAGCAGCATTGTAAGTTAAACCTTTAAAAGTTGGACGTGTAGTATCTTTAGCAACTACTGTACCTTCATATTTAGTGAAGTACGAACCATCTTTTGTAGTCTTAACAGTATTTTTAGCAATTTCAACTGTATACGTTCCTTTAAATTCCTTGCCTGCCGCTGTAGTTAATGTTAAAGATTTACCATCAGTAGATAGTTCAGCTTTAAGTGTTCCAGGAGTTGTAGCTCTAACACCATCAACAGTTTCAGCTGTCAATGTAATGTTTTTAAGGTTGCCAGAAGCATCTATTACATCTGACTCAAGAACTGGTTTGTTAAATTCAACTTCAATTTGTGAAGCGTTAATCGCACTTACATTCTTAACCTTTGGAGTTTGGTTAGAAGTGATTTCTTTATTTAACTCCGTTTTCACGCCATAAACAGTTGATTCAACTGCAACTTTGTTTGATCCTTCTTCTAGTTTAAGAGTATAAGATCCGTTTTCGTTAGCTGCTACTGCTTTTCCATTAAGTGTTACTTTAATGTCAGAGCCTTTTGTAGCTTTAACAGTGATTGTTTTTGTTTCTTCTTCAGTTGTTTCTCCGTCGGTGATACCTTCGATTGCGACTGTAGCCTTAACAGCCTTTTCGAATGCAGTGTTGTTTTTCTCAACTGCTTTTGTGATGTTTTCAGCTAATTTAGTGTCTAATTTTGCAATTTTAGCTGTTTGATCTTTCACACTTTGAATTGTTTCGTATGCAGCTTCAAGGTCTTTTTCGATAAGATCTTTTTGTTCAATGTCTTTGTAAGCATTGTAAACTTTCATTTCATCGTTTACAGAGTCAGCTAGTTTGTGAGCTGGTTCAGCATATTTTTCTTTTAAAAGATTACGAGCATCCGGTCCGTAGATTTTGTCTACTTTTGCTTCGAATCCTTTAATTGCATCGTTATATGCTTTTTGTGCAGCTAAAACAGTTTTTTGTTTTCCGCCTTCAACAGCTTCAATGAATGCATTTTTAGCTGGGTTAAGGTTTGTGTTAACAGCTGCTAAGTATGCTTCAGCGCGTTCAAGGAAGTATTTTTTCTCATTTAATGTTTTCGTGTAAGCAGCTTGTTTCGTTTTGCTTCCGCCGTTTTTAGCAATTTCTTTTGTTGCTGCAGCATAGTAATCATTAGCCAATTTCACTTGGTTTCTGATTGTTCCAGTTGCAGGAAGCTTGCCTTCGTTCTTAGCTGCTTTATGGTACGTATCATACGCTTTTGCCATTTGGTTCGTTGCTTTTGTAATGGCTTTGTCAACTGAGCTCGTTGCTGCCTCTGATTGTGTTGGTGCTACTGCTACGAATGCTGAAGCGGCAATTGCTGCTGCTGTTGTAATTTTGATTGCTTGTTTTTTCATGTTATTAATGTTTCCCCTTTCGGAATCATAGATTGTAGTAGGTTGTTTAGTTGTTAAAACTATATAAGTGCGATCAGTAAAATTAGATTGTTAGAATCGAATGGGCATCCGTACAGGATGGTTACCAGAACACTCTACTGATACATCGGTCATAAGTAATTTGCTATATATACTATCTTGGAATAGGAAATAAGTCCTATAAACTTCCGTATATTCGCATAGAGCCTCCATGCCCATATATTAGAATTTATCTTCCTCCTTTATCCTTTTGTAGCTTCATTATACATTAAAATTAGAATTTGTAACCATTTTTTTAGCTTTTTTTGATTTTAAGTAACATAAATTGAATTAATTACCTTATCAATTACCATTTTTTATTTATTTTTCTAGTATAATACAATGGTAAAACAAGTAACTTATTAAGGTCTAAGGGAAGGTGTCTTTTGGTTATTTGAAAGTTAAAAAAACCTGTGTAGTCCTTAAGACTCCGGTCATTTTTACAACCTAGAGTAATAGATAAGCCACCATCGAAGTAGAACAAACGCTCGCTAATTTTTCATCTGCTTATTCATCTGTTTAATCTTAGACATTATTCTGTAACATTTACGGTAGTTTTCTATAAAAGATTTCATAATGAAAGAGTCATTTCCTATACAAATAAATAAATCATTCTACTTTTTTATATAGAGTTTTCATTACCACTGTTACATTTTAAATCTACCCACCCCATCTCCATTAAGTAATTGAGCACTAGTTACAAATGTGTAAATATTATCCACCATTACAGTTACTTCCCCATTGATTCCCAAGTTAAAACATCATTTAATATAAATTATAAAATACCTAAGATAAATCAAACATATTTGCAAGAAAATAGTAATAATATTTTATAACCAAATTATTAACCTTTTTCCAAATTTTTATTATAAAGGTATACTTTAATTACCACTATATACATTTATATACATTTTTTATAATTAAATATTTTTTGTAATTATCATGTATGTTTTTGTCCTAATTCAAAACATATAAAATTCGTAATAGAGTTACTTCTTCCTCTTTTTGTGATTCATCAGCACTCTTTTCCCGTAGAAACTGTTGAAATGATTGGACCAGTTCACTATACGCATTTTCTCCTAATGAAAAAGAGCCATGAATGCTTGATTTGCATCCATGACTCTTAGATTTTACTACTATCGATGATCAGACAATTTTTCATTAATGAGCACCTATTTCTTCTTTATTTATCTTTAGTTAATTCTCGCACTACCTCCGCAACGAACACGGGAACGATAATTTTCAACCACATTTACCTTACCCCCTTTCAGTATGTCGTGAGTTTTAATCAATCAAAATAAGCTCATTTATATGGGAATGATTGATTTATCTTTTAGCATTCCAAGCAATATTATTTTTGTAGCGAGTTCCCATAACTTATGTCGTGAACTTGTTCCAAAGATTCTACCAAACGCTCCAGATAGTCGATGTAATTTTGGACAATCTCTCTTTGGTGGATATTATTTATACAAGATATAGATCGTTCAATCTGTCCTTTATCAATTTCAATGAACGCCTCATTCGTCTAACAACTCTAAATTACTTCTTCTTTTAGTTAGCACTTGATCCTCGTAAAAACCCGTTGCTTTTATTCACTCTCCGATAAGTCTTTTCACCATTTCTACGGATTTATGAAAGATACTCATGTTAATTTTCCTCCTGTGTTTTGTTAGTAAATACCTGCTTACCGTTTAGCAGTATAACCTGCAACAACTATTTTCTAGATTCTGGATTCACACCAATCATACCTAGCCATTCATTTTCTTCTGGTTCATAAGCCAAAGTATCATAAAACAATGGATTAGATTAGGTAATTCAGTAAGAATTTCAGCTTTTATTAACAGTCCTCTATTCCTGATGATAGAGTTCATACGCTTAGGCACTTATTTCATTTGATTCAACTAGTAGACCAAATTCATGTAGAAGAGTCTTACAAAACCAGTTCCTCCCTCTGGTCATGACAGATAACCCTTTTTTCCAAGAGAAATATACCACCTATTCTCAGTGATGAGATGATCTAATAAGTAAATGCCTATGATTTTCCCTGCTTCTCTCAGCCTCTTAGTTACTTCTCTATCTAAACCTCCATAAACTCTTTTGCAAGTTCATACGCATCCGATAGAGCAGATATCCTTCGATTTCTATACAATATGCTAAATTCCTTTACAAACTTGACCCGAACAATGTCTATTCGTTTAGCTGGCTGTATCCTCATTGCCACTCCTCCTTCTAAAATCTCTGATTGGTTAATTGGCTGCATACCATAAACTCTCATATACTTCCTCCTCAATAAAAATAGCCCTAACTCCATGAAAGAGTTAGGATTTGGTAGATTATATTACATACACTTCACTTATATAATATAAGTTTATCTTTCTACTTGATTCGGTTCTAATGAAAATGAAAAGCCCCATAGAGATTTTGATCTCTACAGGGCCCATTTAGATGCCATTATTAGTTTACGAATTGGTTACTAGCACCCTTATGTTTATAACTAACAAACTATTACTTTTTAGTAATTTCTACTGCTTCACCAACTGAATTAAATTTAACTTCATATTTAGCAGTAGAGTTGAAATTATTACCAGCTGCATCAGTTAAAGGTAACCAACTAGCAGGTAAGTCAAACTCAACTGTAAATGTTTTAGATGCTAGTAATGCCGCTTTGCTATCATCAAATGTTATTACAAACTTCGCATCACTAGTAGTCGGTGCAGTCGGTGCAAAATATTCTGCTTGTTTAATAATGTTTGCAGTTAAGTTATCTGTTCCGACTACTTTGAATGCTTCTTTATACGGCACAGACGTTCCTACACCTGGAACTAAAGGTGTAACAGCATCATTATAGATAAAGTGTAAACCTTCTGTTAATCCTACAGTTACAACACCCGCAGTTACAGTTGGATTCCCTTTAATTGTTGGTGCATCTACATCTGTTCTTTCAAGAGGAGTTACTTTAAGAGTTTTATTTCCAGTAATGTTTACGGTAGCCCCGCTACTATTAAGTTCATCCACATAAGTAATAGTATAGTCAACATTTAAAGCTAAGTCTGTTAAAGCTGTTTCCTTAGATTCATATTTGCCTGCAGCTACACGGTTTAATGTAATGGTTTTTATTCCTCCAGTGCCGGTTGCTTTAACTTGAGCCGTAGTACCAGTTAAGTCAGCATCTTCAAGAGTTATTTTATTTGTAGCGTCACTTACAGTTACCCGACCAGTTGTTCCAGTTGTTCTATAAACTGTTTTATATTCAGTTTCAAATACAGTTTGAGTATATCCACCGGCTGGACGTTTCTCTAAGATATGGTCAACAATTGCAGGTTTATTAGTCGCTTTGATAAATGCTGGAGTTAAATTTGATGCTTCTAATGCGGCAAGGATTTCTGCTTTTGTTGTTGCAGCATTTATGCGATCAAGTGTTGAAGCTTGACCAGCGAATTGCACAGTTGCAGCTTTAAGTGGCAAGATTCCATTTGCTCCAGAAACGTTAACACTTACTGTATCTTGTGATGCAGAATTCACTTTAATTACTGCTTTACCAGTTACGTCTGCTTTTACCTTATAAGTTTTAGTAGTACCAAGATTTTGAGTTACTTCTAAAACGTCTCCATTTACATCTTTAACCGTAACATCACCAAATGTTGAAGTAACATCGAATGTTAGGTCATATGCTGGTCCTGGAGAATAAGGGAAACCATTTTGATCTTGAGATTGGTAAGTAATTGTTGCATCAGTATTCACAGTAGTGCTAGCTTTCGATACAGTTAAAACTGCATTTTTAACTTTAGCAGCTGTGAAGTAAGTTGTTTCAGCAACAGTTTGAACATCTGTTTTATCAAGTACAGGTGTTGTCGTACTTCCAGCGGTATTTAAGAATACTGTTGGTTTAGCAAAAGTATCTACTCCGTCACCTAATACCCGGAAACTAGCTTTTCCGTCTTTACCTACTATTACAGGAACAACAGCAGTAGAAGCATAAATATTTTTACCTGATACTACGAAAACTTTATCAGCATTTTTAATATTTCCAGTTTCAAAGAATACATGTGCTATAGTACCTTCAGTCGCCAATTTACCATTTTTGTCTGTTACTGTCACAGTATAATCTCTACCGCCCAAACCAGTGGTCTCTGGATCTTTTCCTAATGGATTCACAGAATATTGAGCAGAATATTGTTCACCTTCAGCTTTAACTGCTAATTGTAGAGCATTCTGAAGTGAGAATGTCACAGTAGGAGCGGCTACTTGTAAATCTGTTGCTGCATATTTTTTATTACTTGCAGTGGCTTCATAAACAACTGGAGTTACTGAAGTATCCGCACCAGTTACAGTAAATGTTGCCTCACCATCTTTATCAGTGAAAATTTCAACATATGAAACATCACCAGTAGTTAATGAATAAGGAGTTTTCCAGTTACCATATCTATCTAAAACATCTACTTTATTTACTTTATCTGGAGTTACATTATTATTTTCCTTAATAGCTACATAATATGATGTTAAAGCATCACCAGTAACTTTATAAGACTTTTTAGTATTGTTAGGAAGAGTATTTCCGGCAGTTATCTCAGAAACTGCTAAAGATTCAACAAAGTATACTTTTGCTGTTGAGGATTTAGAACGATCTCCTGTAGCATATACTATTACGTTATCATTAATTGCACTGTAACGAGTGTAAGAGTAGACTGCTTCACCATTTGCATTAGTATAAACCTCATCAGTGATTACAGGATTTAAAGAATTTGTTGATGGAATATTGATTGTTACAGGAATACCAGCTTTAGATTGGCCTTCCGGAACTGTTACAGTAGCTTTAACCGTTACTTCTTTACCAATTGTTCCTTGGATAGAAGGAGTAGTTACTTTAACCGCAGTTGGAATAACTGCAGAAATCCCTTTAAATAAGCCAAGTTTTTCTTCTCCAGATTTGACTGTGTATTCTTTTCCACCTTCTTGAGTAGAAGTTGTAAGAATGACAGTTTTGTCATCTGTTTGTTTTACAACAGCGTTAGTAACTGTTAATCCTTCGATTGAGAAGTCTTTAGCTTCAACGTCTTTCATTTTTTCTTTGTAAGTTAATTCAACAGTTGTAGCGTTAACTGCAGTGATTTTGCTTACAGCAGGGCTATTGGCTTTTTCGTAAGCTGCGTTGTTTTTCTCTACAGCTGCAAGAAGGGATTTAGCTAATTTTGTGTTTTTAGCTTTTAGTTTTGTAACTTCAGCTTTAACGCTTTCGATTAGTTCTCCAGCTTTTTTAACGTCTTTCTCGATAAGGAAGCCGTTTTCGATTTGTTTGTATGCATTGTAAACTTTCATTTCGTCGTTTACAGAATCAGCTAATTTTTGAGCTGGAGCAGCATATTTTTTAAGTAGCAAGTTACGAGCATCCGGGCCGTAGATTTTAGCTACTTTACCTTCGAAGCTAGCGATATCTTTGTTCAATACTGTTTGAGCAACTAGAACTTGTTTCGCTTTTCCAGCTTCAACAGCTTTAGTGAAGTTAGTTTGTGCTGGCTTAAGGTTTGTGTTCACAGCATTTACATATGCTTGAGCGCGATCAAGGAAGTATTTTTTACCGTCCAATTGTTTAGTGTAAGCCGTTTTTTTCGCTTTGCTTCCACCATTTTTAGCAATTTCGGCTTTAGCTTTGTCATAGTAGTCTTTAGCAAGAGCCGTCTGGTTTCTGATTGTTCCTGTTGCAGGAAGTTCACCGTTTTTAGCGGATTTATGATAAGTATCATAAGCTTTCGCCATTTGTTTAGTTGCTTTTGTGATCGCTTTGTCAACCGAGCTAGTTGCTGCCTCTGATTGTGTTGGTGCTACTGCTACGAATGCTGATGCGGCAATTGCAGTTGCCGTTGCTAATTTAATTGCTTTCTTTTTTCCCATGTTAGAAAATACTCCCTTTCAATATCTAAAGTAGTGCGCTTGGTACGACTCCCCAAATAGAGCAAATATCCAGCGGCTTACGAAACAAACTGTATTAGTTCTAATTAACTAAAACTTTAAGACTACCATTGGCCAGAAACCCAAATAAATAGTTCTATTAATCTACAAGGAAAATATTTAACTAATTACCAAATCATCCTTGCTAATCTATAATAATACAATTAATTTATAATTTCTACCTTTTTTTATATATTTTTTGGAATTTAAATTACAATTATCTTACATTATTTCATTTATAATACATTAAATGTTATAAAATATAGCTATTAATGCTTTCATATACCATTTTTACTACTACACATTCTTATAGTTATTAACCTACCAATTTACTAAACTTTAGAACCACTATTTGTTATTATATGTATTTTTTATCAAGGTTAGTAATAGGGATTTTATGAAGATACTTTTAAAACAATAGTTAAAACCAGTGTTCAAAATAACTTTTTATATACAAAAAAAGGCACCCGCGCTAAGCAGATGCCTTTCCTTGTCACTTCAAATATTTCTTCAGAACCGGCTTCATTTTATCACTTACCAAATGGCTGCCGCCCCGTCCTTTTACGTCTTCCATCATCCAGGCCATGATCAGCTCTGGGTCTTCTGTGTCCATGGCAACCAACCAACCATTTTCGGTTCCGCTGGAATTCTTGGATGCTTTGGTTTCAGCTGTGCCTGTTTTCGTAGCCAGCTTCACGCCAAGATCGTTTAAATCATGTGCGGTCCCTTTAGGATGCTCCACGACTTGTGTGAGCATCTTCGTGATTGTACTTGCTTGATCTGCAGAAATGATGTTTTCTTTCCATGGTTTCTTTTCCGCTTTATCGCCTGTCACTAAGGAAGGGGCCATGATGTTTCCTTCATTTAAGAAAGCTGAGTAGGTCAATGCCAAATGAAGGGTACTCATTTGGACTTGGGCTTGTCCATAGCTTGCATCAGCCAGGCGTCCCTCGCTATCGAGCTTTCCGATGCTTGATGCCTTAATCGGGTAGTCGAAGTTCAGGGACTCATCAAATCCGAAGTCTTGGAGCCCTTTTGAGAATTTATCTTTACCAAGTTTCAATGCTTGTTGGGCAAAGTAGATATTATCGGAATAGATGAGGGCCTTTTCCATATCAATTGGCACTCCTGGGTTGGAGACCCGTGTGATGGAATGGTCTTTCCAATTCGATTTGGCCCATTTTGTTCCTTGAATGCTGAGTGCCGCTTTAGGATCGATTCCATTTTTCAATTCAATCGCCGCCGTTAGTGCTTTAATCGTCGATCCCGGTGCAAAGGTTGAACTGAATCGGTTCAGTAGTGGCTTGTCTGGGTCTTCTTCCAATGCCTTTTGTTCCGCATTCGTGATGCCCAGTACATATTTGTTCGGATCAAAAGAAGGACTGGATACGAGTGCCAGCGTCTCGCCAGTATTCGGATCAAGTGCTGCCGCCGATCCCGCTTCGTTATCATATTGCTTGAAGATATCCTTTTGAAGCTCGGCATCGATTGTCAACGTGATCGTTTCGCCTTCTTCAGCCGGTTTCTCGGCGATGATTTTTTCCTCGCCTTCTTCTGTCTTGATGAAGATCTTGCCACCCGGTTTCCCTTTTAGGCGTTCTTCTAGAATTTGCTCGAGGCCACGTTTCCCGATCACGTCATTTGCGGTGTAGCCCTTGCCTTTTAATTTCTCCAGGTCTTCCGCTGACGCCTCCCCCACATAGCCGATTAAATGAGCAGTGGCTTTTTTATAAGGATAGATCCGTTCCTCGGAACTATTGGCAGAGACCCCTGGTATGCTTAACAGCTTATCCAAGGTCGCTGTCTCATCTGAAGAAATTTGCTTGATGGGCACGAAGTAACTAGGTTGCACCCATGATTGGTTCAATTTCTTTTCCACTTCATCCGTTGTCATGTTAAGAATGCCGGCCACCTGTTTGACGGTGGCATTTTTGTCACCCATTTTCTCTGGTACGATTCCGATTTCCGAAACCGTCCCATTCATCGCCAGACCGCGTTCCTTCCGGTCGACAATTTCGCCCCGGATGGCCGGATAGGATTCGACTGATATCTTTTCACCGGCTTTGAGGTCCGGGAAGATATAGCTTTCATCCCATTTAATGTACCAATTATCTTCTTTGTCTCTCTCTTCTTTGACAAGGGTCGCCTTATGGTCTGAACTCACAGCTCCCGCTAGCGTGTTCATATCGACGGTATAAGCCAATTTCACCTTTTCATCATCTTTATGTTCTTTTGCTTCTTCTTCTTTTGGCTGAGTATAGCCCACCTTGACTTGGTCGGCTTCAATTCCTTTATAGATCTTTTTATATCGTTCTGCAAATTCATCTGCACTGACTTGTTTCTTCGTATCAGCCGACAGATAATCATACATCTTCGCAAAATCTTGTTTATTCCATAGTTTCTTATAGGCCGCAAAGCGTTCTTCTGGACTAGGTTCTTCCGAGCACCCCGCCAAAAACAATACACTCATCAACAAACAGCCGAAAACTAATGCTAATCTTTTCATAATCTCCTCCTAGTGAACAGTAAGAATGATATCTATAGTTTATCAAAGGTTGGGAGGAAAAGGGGAAATTTGTAATGACACTTTCCCTCTTTTTACTATTTAAGATCATGAACACAAACAAAAGTCCTGCACATGTGCGCAGGACTTGATTGTTATAGCACTTTCTTTTTCCGGCTCTTTTGTTCTTGAAGCCATTTTTTCAAGAATAAGAAGCCCATGACAAAGGAAATGATCAGGCCGGATGATGTCACCAATACAGCCACCCACTCATACAGTGTGTAATTCATATAATCTTCCAACGTCAATTTCTTTTGCCAATCCTCTATATACAGGTTCATCCCGAATATGCCGGAGATGACTGTATAGATGGTAAGGATTTGCAACAAGTAGTTACTGCTTTTCCCGGATAGCTTATCTTGGTTTTGGTACAAGTAGGAAAGCGTTTCTTTCACTTCTTGATAGAGCGGTTCGATCCTGAATACTTCTTTCGTCATTTTGAAGAGCTCTTTCCCTGTGAAGGTGCTGTTCACTTCAGCGAACAAGTACTTCGCGGAAAACTCAGTGATCATGAAGATTAACAATTCCGTATCCGACTGGTCTTTTTCCACATCGATTTGGGAATGGTCATGAGCCAGTTTCAACAGGACTATTTTATAATAGAAGTAAAGCAGCATGGAATAGAAGTGTTGCCCGTACATTTCACTCGCAAGTTGGTTCTCTAGCTTACCTGTCGCTTTTGTGACACAGGCAAAATGCCCCTCGCTCGTGACATAATACGTTTCCTCCCCCCACCGATCGTACACCCTCTCCTTGTAATACTTATCAATATAGTTCGGGTTCAGGGCGCCGACATAGGGTTCTCCATCATTATCATACCCATTTAACTGACTCGTTCGGTATAAATCCGATTTGGTAATTTCCCGATCCTTCGGTAGGTTCGTATAACTGAGGACAAACATGCGTTCATCCACGAAGAAAGGCAAGCTTCCGAAGTAGGATGTGTGGTCTTCTTCATCATCTATATATTTCTCAGCAGGAGGGATTAACTCCTCGAAGATAAAATCTTTCACGTATCCATACTCATTATTCCTACAGCCGACCTTCATCTCGATTTCGTCTTCCGCAATGGGTTCGAGAATCCGGAACGTATCCGTGAAATAAAGGACATCATCATAAGGAAGGTTCTCAGGCAAGGTAACCCGGATATTAATCATCCCTATATGAAACGGGCAAATGTAGATATCAATGGAGTTGATTATAAAAGCCGTTTTTAAGAATGGCGAACGGAACGTACATCCCAGATCCATTTTCTTCGAGAAACGGCGTATGCCCTCTTTCTGTTTTGAACTGCTCGGAAACAAAATGGGGACAATATTTGGCATAAAGTATTGCTCCAAGTTACGATGGGAAACTTTATGATTGCCATAAAAATCGTCCTGCAGGTCCATATTATCCAGGTCCAAAAAGACAAAGTCATCCTTAAGCAACCGTTTGACAAACCCTTCGATTTTATTTCCTTCTAGCATGAACGGAAAAATAAATTGTTGGAAGGAGCGCTTCGTACGGTCGTTTTTTTCATTACTCATAGCCATATTTTTTTCCTCCGCCTTGACCGGGGTTCTCCGGTTCTCATTCACGTGCTCTTATTCACTTACCCCAGTTCTATCAAATAAAAACGAAGCATAATATGGTAAGAAAACGGACAAGCTTCTATTCCCCTCCACTCCTTATTTAACGGAAGGTAACTTCTGGTTTGAACAACCACAAAACGGGTACAAAACAATAAGAAGAATTTGGTAAGGGGGAGACAACGTGAAATCTGATACGAACAAATACCATTTCGAGTTATTAGAACGGGTAAAACCTACGGAAACAAACGACCGGAAGCGGATGAGCGAATTCATAAAAAAAATGAAAAACAATGCACAGAACTCCCAATTAACAAGCAAAAACTCATGACATATGAGATGTCATGAGTTTCTTTACGTTCTTAATATGCAACTTTTTTCTGATGATCTTGCCCCACGCAATTTTGAATGCCGATTACGTCCAAAAAGTGTTGAATTTTTTTCATAGAGCTCGCCTGGTATTCATCCACGATGGAAAACTCTTTTATATAAGCGATTTTTTCTTGACTACTCGGGTCAAGGAGTTCATCTGTATCTATATCATCCTGGTTGTATTTTTTCTCATTTGATTTCTTGCATGTGTAGACCACAGCTTCCCCAACCTTCTTGGCAGCCCTATCAAAATAGAAAGAAAATACAATGGCACATTCGTCATCATAAAAAGAGGGTTGAACTTTCATATTAATATCAATCATAATCCTTCCACCTCTCTCTGTTTTGTTACTCTTACTATAACAAACTTTCCTCATGCATCCATGTGTTCATATAGCCCCTCACGTTTCTTCCACATCTTCCTATGCCCCCTTATATTGACAAATCATAGCTAAATATAACTAAAGGCATATGCGTGAAAGAATATTTTAGATGAAGGCAAAAAAAAAGACACCCCTACTAAGAGGTGACAGAGAATTATAATCTAACCGTCTATATTATGCTTTCGCATGAACTGATGGTAACTCATGTACGCTTGGTAATTCAGTTACTGATGTTAAGCCACCAACAACTACTACAGCTACTAGAAGAAAGGATACCGCCATCCCTTTAAGACTTTTTTTCATGGGTAATTCCTCCTTATTTTTAAAAAAAATATTGGATTTAATAGAAATAAATTCTATAGTTGTATTTAACCATAGATTTATCAAATACGTTTTCGTTGTGTTGATACACATCATATAAAGAAAATAAATCATTCTTATTTATTCTTCTATTTTTCACTATAAATATAACTCTAGGCATATTTTAAGGAGAGTTAACATGGATTTTTCAGCAGTAGGGAAGAAAATAAAAGAACTCAGAAAACAAATTGGCCTTTCACAAGAGGAACTTGCAGAAGGAATTTGCACGCAAGCCCAGATTAGCAAAATCGAAAAAGGTGTTGTTTATCCGTACGCCACCACTCTATATATGATTTCCAGAAGGTTAGGTGTAGATGTTAATTACTTTTTTGATATAGGAATGACCCCTCGGTTAGACTATGTTCAAGAAGTCGCCCATCAATTGGAATTGACACGAAGGACCTTGAATTACCAAGATATGAGAGACATTGTTAAAACAGAGGAAAATAATCCCTTGTTCACGCAAAACAAGCAAAACCAGCAATTATTATTGTGGCATAAAGGGATATATGAATACATGATGAATAAAAACATGAATAAAGCGATAAAGCACCTAGAGGAGGCCATTGCTTTATCTGATATAACGGATAAGGTGTACTCTGAAAGGGAAATAGAATATCTGCTAAGTATGGGTGTAATATATTTCGAAGAACGACTTTATGAAAAAGCTCTATGTACATATAAATTAGCTCTTACACATATGAATCATCTACCATTTTTAAATGATAAAAAGATAAAGACCAGACTTTTTTATAATTCAGCACGAGTTTCCACCCGTTTAGAGGATTATGAATCTTCCATTATGTATTGTACAAAAGCGATCAAATGGTGTTTGGAAGAGTACCATATGTACCTTTTAGCTGAACTCCATTACCACCTGGGATATAACTACGAATTGCAAAATAACTATAAACAAGCAAAAAAATTTATGGAACGAGCCCGCCTCATATTCGATTTGCAAAAACAAAACCGTTTTGTCACCTTTATCGATGAGAAATTCAAAGTGTGGGAAGCTCTCGTAGAAACAAATTAATACTAAGCCATTCCTAATGCGGGAATGGCTTTTCACATTCCGACTACAAACATATTCCAAAACCTGTATACAACATTTCAAATTCCAAGCCCAAATGAAGTATAATAAAGAGATGACCTCGAAATGGGTGCCGGGAAATGGGGTCTGACCCCTTACCGAATGCTCCATACCCCTTGACTGGCAAAGGTTCTTTGCTTTTTGTTAAGTCTGGGAAATAGGGTCTGACCCCCGCATGACGTAGGTTTCATAGTTCTGTGGGGTTTGGAAGTAATGAAGGATTTGTGTGGGGTTGACGTGTTTGCTTGGTTTTCCTGTTTGGAAGACTTTGTAGCTGCTCCACTTATAATCGGCGGGGTTTTTGACGATATTGGCTTGTACAGGGTTTAAATGGATATAACGGCTCGTGGCAGTGAATTGCTCGATCGATTCGATTAAGACGGAATGGTAACGGCCTTGAAAGAGGTGACCATCATGGTCATGCCGTTTATTAAAGGAGATGGCATAGCGGGAATTCAGCTTATGCATAATATCACTAATCGGGTGTTGTTTCGTTTCGAGGAGAAGATGCACGTGATTCGTCATGAGGCAGTAGCTATGGAGTTCGAAGTAATACCTTTCTTTCGTTTCCTCTAAATAACGCAGGTAACGAAGGCGATCCTTGTCGTCTAAAAAAATATCACTGCGGCGGTTGCCGCGGCTAGTAATATGGTACATCGCACCAGGGTACCATATCCTCGGTCTACGAGGCATGAACATCATCCTTTCCTATGCCGGGAAATAGGGTCTGACCCCCATCCGGTGTTGTTAAAGTACTGATATATCAATGATAATACAAAAATATAATTTTGGGAAATGGGGTCTGACCCCTAAAGGTGACCCCAAAAAGGAGGAGAGTATGGAGCGGGAGTTGTTGTTTGTTGGGGAACGGCTGGCGGAGTTGTTGGAGGCCGGTGACGCGGATGATTTGGCTGTTGTGAATGAGGGTCTTCAGTTATATCGCCAGGGGCTCGTTGATCTGAAAGAGGAAGCGGAAGACTTGATTACCGCGGAGGTGCAGGATGGCACGCGCTTTAAGGCAAGGCTGAATTTGCTTTTCCCTCAGGATGGAAGCTGCACCTGCGATTCCAGGTTTATTTGCCGACACCAAATGGCCGTATTCTTCTCCGGATATTCCGAGCACGCCAGTGTGTCCGATTGGGTTAGCGAATGGAACGCGCCAAAATCCACACCTACCCAGGCTTTGCAGCAGGTAAAGCGGGCAAGTGAAATATTTAAACATACAAAGGAGAAATCCATCATTTTAGAAAAAAGCTATCCATCATGGAAGCAATTCGTGCACGATACCTTCACTGAGCAAGTGGAGCCTTATATAGAGGAACCGCCTTACATGATTGAGAATCATATACAGACTTTCTTTAAACGTCTCAGCTCCAAAACCCCGATGGAACGGGAATGGAAGCTGCTTTATCATTTTGTGACCCATTTTTGTACATTGCAGCTGACTATGAGAATGATCCAGCTACATAAAAGCAACACCCAAGCGGTCCGTGTCTTTTATGCGCTCGCCGCCGATTTGGCCGAAGAGCTTCATGAGACGGTGCAGCCACTGAGCAGACAGGCCCGTCCCTTTGCTTTTGACCCCTTCGTCTTTAGCATTAAGGAAGATGTAGCGAAGCTACTGGACGGCAGCGAAGGGTTGGAGTATGAAAAAATCGACCTCTACCGGGAAATCTGGAGCTACCTGTTCACCACATCTTCGTGGCGTAAAGAGGAGCTGAACCGAGTTCAGGAGGAACTGCCCAAGCAATATGCAGGCACGACGGAGCGCATTTCCTATACCCTGGCTACGATTCACCTATCTCTGATGGAGAATCAGGATCGACAAGCGATCGAGCTTCTCCACGAATTGAAGAAAGAAGCCTGTCCGTATATTTTTTATTGGCTGGAGTTCCTTTCCGATTCAGAGGACCGTACCCGGGCCATTCCTTTCATTGAATTCATCAACGCCCATGTTCAGGAATTCTTGACCGATCTATCCGATTATTATCAGCGGGTCGATTTTGTCCGGACTTTCACGACCCTGATCACCAGCTGTTGCTTTAAGTTGAAGCGGAATGATTTGCTTGAGAAATTCTTCCGGGCTACCCTTCCCCATAGCTATTGGAACTATGCGAACTTTCTTTTTGAACAGGGCCAATATAAAAAATGGGTGGAGATGCATATCTACTCCGAAATCAGCATTGACTTAATAAGCACTGAATCCATCAAGGAAGTGGTCTCGAAAGATCCGGAAGTGATGCTTCCCCTCTATTATCATGCGGTACAGGAAAAAGTGTCCTTGAAAAACAGACCAGCCTATAAACAGGCAGTCCGTTATTTGAAAAAGATGCGTACCATCTATAAAAAGATGAAAAAGGAAGAGGTATTCGAACGGTATATGCACTATGTAGTCGATTCGACGAAACGACTGCGCGCTTTTCAAGAAGAATTAAAAAGGGGAAAGCTAATCGATGTTTAATACAGGAAAATTAAAAATCAAAATAGCGGCTCTCGAAAATGGATCCTACGTCCTTGGTGTCGTCAATGAAGAGAATAGCTTCCTCAATACAAGTTACATTCGAAGACTGCTGTTCAACTGGGATGACGCCAGTTTTTATGGCACAAAAATGACGACAGATACAATAAACGAAAACCCTGTTTTCATTCTTGATGCCTGGGGACTGCTGAACTTTTTCGCGAAGGAAAGCTTTAACTCCTTTATAGAATGGGAATGGTCCGAGCTCTCATCCTTATGCCTATCCGCAGCCCCCGTACTTCATGAATCGATTGAAGCGGGGATTCCTGTGCCTGATTTCACGAATTTACAGTTGGACTCCATCGGCTGGAAACTGCCGGAAGAGGTCGAGGAAGAATTCCTTCCTTCCTTTTGGGAAGAGGAGATTCCTTTGGACCTACCTTCACCTGAAGTGGAAACCAATCGGACCTTTATAGAGAAATGGTATAATGGCGCCGCTAATATGTATTTGAAGACCTACTCGCCGATGCACAATAAATGGAGCGAAGCGGTTGGGGCCTTAAAAGATTCAAGGCTTTCTCCGGAAGAACTGCAGGCCTTTTTCGATCAGGACAGCTGGCAGGAATGGCTCGGTGTTAACCCGGATCCTAAACCCTTCACCATCGGTCTACGCTTAACCGAACCACCTGAAGGAAATGGCCCATGGAAGCTAGACGTCACGCTTCGCTCTAAAAAAGATGAAAGCATCATCGAAACGTATACTGGCAAGAAATTGCCGCGTGGCTGGAATAAGTACGCAAGTGAAGTCGTACGGGCGACGAAACGCTGGCAGCTCGTCGTCCCATGGATTGGGGAAAAGGGCCGGTTAAAAAGCGAGCTATCCGAAATCGATGCCTGGGAGTTTTTGACCGATGCAAGCGAAAAGCTGCTATTTCTCGGTGTCGAAATCCTCCTTCCATCCTGGTGGGTCGCTTTAAAGGAATCCTCCCTCAAAGTGAAGGCAAAAGTGAAAAGCCAATCGAATCGCGGCCCTTCCTACGTTGGGCTGAAAGCATTGATGGACTTCGACTGGAGATTCTCCCTGAACGGTAAGGAGCTCACTGAGTCCGAGTTCGCGGAGCTCGTCGATGAGAAGCGCAGGCTTGTCTATATCCGTGGGCAATGGGTCAAGCTCGACCCCGCTTTCATCAAGCAAATCCAGAACCTGATGGAAACGGCCAATGAAAAAGGCATCCAACTGACCGATTTGCTGCAACAGGAGCTTTTAAATAGTGAAGGGGAAGAAATCGAGGATGACCCGGAAAACGGCGAAATGCTCCGAATTCAATTCGAATTGAATCAGGAGCTTAGAAAAATGGTCGGACGACTGCGGGAAACCAAGAACATTTCGATCATGCCAGTCCCTGGGACATTGCAAGGTGATTTACGTCCCTATCAAAAACTGGGCATGAGCTGGCTTCTGTTCTTAAGGGAATATGGATTTGGCGCGTGTCTCGCCGACGATATGGGACTTGGGAAAACTGTCCAGATGATTGCCTACCTCCTTTATGTCAAGAATGCCGAAGCGACTGACAAGGAGCTACCTACCCATGAAGAAAAGGTGCAAACGAGCGAACCCATCATTGTCGATGAGGAAAGTGAAACGGAAAGCCCCGATGAGGTCGAAGTAATCACAAACCCGCCTGAGCATGTTCCTGTTCAGGCCGCGTTGATTGTCTGCCCTACATCGGTACTCGGCAACTGGCAGAAGGAACTGGAAAAATTCGCTCCATCACTCAAGGTTCACCTTCATTACGGTTCGAGTCGGTCCAAGGGTGATGCGTTCATTAAAAAAGCTTCTACCCACGACATCATCCTGACTTCTTATGGCCTGACCCACCAAGATGTGGAGGAATTGTCCTCCATCCATTGGAGCAGTGTTATCCTTGATGAAGCACAGAACATCAAAAACGCCCAAACGAAGCAATCCAGGGCAGTCCGCAAGCTTGATGGACGTCATCATATCGCCTTAACGGGTACACCGATGGAAAACCGCTTAAGCGAGTTATGGGCCATCTTTGATTTCATTAACAAAGGCTACCTGGGAACGCTTGGTCAATTCCAGGAAAAATACGTGACCACCATCGAACGGGAAGAACAAAAAGATAAAATCAAAGAGCTGCAACGCTTAATTCAGCCCTTCCTGCTCCGTCGGACAAAACGGGATAAAGATGTCGCATTGAACCTGCCTGATAAGCAGGAACAAAAAGAATTCGTGCCGCTCACCACCGAGCAGGCTTCATTATATGAACAGCTAATCAAGGATACCTTTGCAGACATCGAGCAGTTGTCCACCTTTGAACGCAAAGGGATCATTCTGCAGATGCTGAATAAACTGAAACAGCTCTGCAATCACCCTGCCCTTTATCTAAAGGAAACTGAAAAGGAAAACATCATGATGGCAGCTAGCCGATCCGGGAAGCTTGAGAAGCTAACGGAAATCGTGGATGCTGTCCGCGAGCAGGAGGAAAGCTGCCTCATTTTCACCCAATACATCGGTATGGGGAACATGATGAAAAAACTGCTTGAAAAACGCTATGGCTTTGAAGTTCCCTTCCTGAACGGAAGTGCGAACAAGAAACAGCGTGATGATATGATCACCCGCTTCCAAAATGGCGATTTCCCAATCTTCATCCTTTCGTTGAAGGCTGGGGGCACAGGCCTGAATTTAACGGCGGCAAACCATGTCATTCACTATGATCGCTGGTGGAATCCTGCGGTTGAAAATCAAGCCACTGACCGTGCCTACCGCATCGGGCAACAGCGGTTCGTTCACGTTCATAAATTGATATGTACCGGGACGCTTGAAGAAAAAATCGATCAGATGCTCGACAAAAAACAGGCACTGAACGATGAAATCATCAGTAGTGATAACTGGATTACAGAACTTTCCACTGATGAAATCAAGGACCTCGTCTCTCTTCACTAAGTTTTTCTAGTTAGACCACTCAATAGCTTTCCTGATTAATCGGGTTTCAAGCTATGGGTGGTTTTTCTTTTTGTGTTCCAATCTTTCGGATTCACTATAAAAAAAGATTGGTAATTTCCATGACTGATCATGATATGCTCCAATGCCGTTGTAAGCGCTTCACCTTTATTGGGCAAATATCTCTCTGAGCGTTCTTCAATGATGACCTTTTCTCTATGGGGATCATATGTGATCGAAGTCTTAGCCATATCCTTTTCAAAAAGCGAAAGGGTTACATCCGGAATAAGCGGATATTCTTGATAAGATGAATCGTGCCGGGGTTCCTTTTCAAATGGAGAATTAGCAAGTTGAAGTGCATCAAAGAAACTCGTTTTTGCTAGTGACCTATCATACTTTTCATATTTAACTGTAATACCACGACCATATTCCTTCGTAGTCAGACCTTTTTTAAAATCCATTGATTTCCTCCTCTTATTTAGTTCCATATACCTATTTCGGTACCATCTTTTTATTTTCCTTCTCTATTTCAAAAAAAGAATGCTTCTCATGGATTACGTTATAAGCAACGTAATAATCCATAAAACGTGTGAAAGGGTGCATACGCAGCCTCAACATAAAGAAAAGCAGCCCCCTCTGTAAAAAGGGAGCTGCCATTTTATTATCGTTTTGCTTTATAGATGTAGGTCGTTTTCTTCGTCTCATTTCCGGCAATATCCGTGACCTTCCATTCGAATGTATTGTTGCCCACTTCAAGTGGCAGCTCAACATCTTCTATCGTTTCTTTGAAAGAACGCATTTTGTACGGTTCTTTAAATTCATGATAGAATACTTCACTTCCGTTCAAGTAAAGGCGGATTTCATCGAAGTTGTCCTCGACGGTCACATCCACTTTCGGGTTCGGTTTTTTGGCCCCTACCATCAGGGGTGCTCCTTTGACCTTCAAGCTTGGTTTCTTTGTGTCCACCATGAACATCCGTTTGAAGGAAATTGTATTACCGACTATGTCCGTTGCTTTAACCACGAAGCTTTGGACGCCGTCATTGTATTTCTTTTTATACGAGAATTCGTATTGTTTCTTCTCTTCATTATATTTCACTGGGACATTTTTATCGTCTATCTTGAATTCCTTGATGCCAGATGCTTCTTTAATGTACCCCGTAATCGTCACATTCTTCGTATTGGTCACGCCCAACACTTCAGGACTCGTGATATAGACGGATGGGGCCGCTTTATCTTTTTCAACCGGCTCCGTATCCTGAGTCAAGTCCGCTTCCGCCGTCTTTTCATTACCTGCGAAGTCTATGGCAACAACCTGTACTTTTTCACCCTTAACATCCGGCAGAGTATATTCTTTTGTATCCGCAGCAAGCGGTTCTGTTATGATTGATTTCCCGTCTATCTGTACATCGTAATACGCCAAGCCTGATCCGTTGGCATTATCCGATCCTTCAATGGCGACCACCTTGCCACTTTTTGAAATCTTGACCGTAGGTGCCACTGTATCGACTTTGACAGGGATTTCAAACGTCTGCCATTTAGCTCCCGCGTAATCGATCACTGCTTTGACTTCATAGATATATTCACCGTCTGCAACGAGCTTATTATTGATTTTGCCATCCCATTTACGGGCGGGGTCTAACGTATAGGCCGTCCCGCTTCCGCCGTCATAATAGTCCTTCCGCACCTGATTCTCCGTTCGGATTGTCCGGACCGATTTTTTCGCAGCATCCATGATGTTGTATTCTACTTTTTTCGCATTTCTCAAGAATGATAGAATCGGGATAAAATCATCCTGCGCTCCATCACCATTCGGGGAGATCGCGATATATTTCCGGTCAAATATCTTTCCTACCGGCTCATACCCCAGGTAGGTAAAGTCTTCACCTGCAGTTGATACCGCACCAGCCATGCCGTAGTATGATTCTTCATCATATTTTGTTCCGTCCAAGATAGGTGCCTTGTCCCATTCTCCTTTGAACCCTACATATGGAACGTTCAGTTCTGGATTATTGTCTGCCGGGTCTTTCAGTGTCACGAACCCTTCAACAAAGTACCCATTTGGAAAGACCTTATCGATTGCGACTGGCGTCTGGAGGTCGTCCCCAAGCACCTTAGCCTTAGACAGGTCCACCTTCACTTCAATGTTGACCGATTTCTTTGCAGGTATAGTGATTTCTTCTTGTTCACGGTTATTGATTTTTATCGTAGCATCCTGAATTTCCTGTGCTTCTAATTGATTGGCTGCATAACCTAACTGTCCCTGAATCGAATAGTCTGTTTGGATATTCCCCAATACATCATATTTGACCGCTTCGTCACTTATATTTTCAACCTTCAAAGTAAAAGCGAACGTGTTTCCTACCTCTTTCAATGCAACCTTCGCTACATTCGTAAATGCCTCGGTCACGACCACCGGCGTAGCCAACGCGGAATTCAATTGCATGATCCCGGCTCCCTGCCTGCGCGGCGAGTAGGGAATATCCCATCCGAATGCAGCATTGACCATGCCTTGATCGGTTACAGGTCGAGAGGTATTCATCATTAGGTTTTTGGCCAGGTTTGCCCGGTCGAACCCTCTTGCATTCAAGTCTTTATCGACTCTTTCCAATACGAGGGCAGAGCCTCCCGCTACGTGAGGAGCCGCCATCGATGTACCGCTCATCATGCCGTATTCATCATTGTTCAATGTCGAATAGATTTGTCCGCCCGGCGCTGTGATTTCCGGTTTGAAATCAAGGTTCGGTGCGACGCCCCATGAAGTAAAGGCACTCATTTTCCCAGCCTCGGGATTAGCTGATTTCACCTTATCCCCCTTGAAAGTGAGCGTCACTTTTTCACCTTCCGATAAGGCGGCTTGTAGCTTCGCACCATCCGATTTAAGCATGAATAGCTGTGGAATCGTTATGCTAGGCTCTGTTGCCATGGATACGTATCCATCAGCATTGTTATAGATGATGGCACCTGTTGCTCCTGCATTCTGAGCATTTTGCGCTTTTTCGATAAAAGTGATTCCCCCACGCTCGATAAGGGCAAACTTGCCTTTGACATCCACCTTGGCTAGCTCCTCAGGGGTTCCAAGGCCTGCATCGACTAGTTCGTGCGTCTTTTCCTTTAAAGCGTTAGGATGCACACTGGAAGCCGACATGAACGGTGCTTTCCCTTCCTGCCCGTTCAACTGATAGGTAGCAGCATCTAAATCAAGATAGTTATTTTCAATCGATGCCACTTGAAGCGAATCATAGGCAAGTCCCGGAGAACCCGCTATGCCGATGTCTGGATTCGTTGCCCATGGATTCGCGAACCCATTTCCAAAGTGGGCAGAGTTTCCTGCGGAAATCGACATCACGATTCCATTTTCCACGGCCCTTGATACGGCCTGTTGCTCAGGATCTTCCTCTGAGACGAAGCCTGCCGTCGAACCAAGACTCATGTTCAAGACATCTGCCCCAAGAATAATGGCATCATCAATGGCCTTGATGTAAATATCCCCCCAGGTCGTCTTCACAGCAGGGTCATTCCCGAACACCTTCAATGCTAAAAGCTGGGCTTCAGGGGCCACCCCTTTAATGCCGCCATTCTCTTCATCCCCATTAGCCGCTGCGGTCCCGGCAACGTGCATCCCATGCATCGAAGCTCCCTCAGCAAGATCGAGGATTTCTTGATTGTCATCCATATAGTTATATCCGTAAGGGACCTTTTCCGTATAATACTTTCCAAGTAACTGGTTGGCTTGTATCATTTCACTGACTTCCGTTTTCGTCAGTTCCGCCTTTGAAGCATCACTGAGGATCATGTCACGGTGAGATGGGTCAATCCCGGTATCAATGATTCCGACGACCATCCCTTCCCCCGTATAGCCGTACTCCCTCCAAGCTTCCTGGGCTTGGACCAGTTCCTTGCTATATACCATATCCGGTTTTTCAACAGGTCGTTTATATTCATTCGCAATATGTACTTCAGCCACTTCAGGCAAAGCTGCCACTTCTTTGACTTCTCCATATTGTAGCTCTGCACTGAACCCATTCAAAACTGTCGTAAAACTTTCAAATTCCTTTAAAGCTATCTTCTTCTCTTTTACTTTATTTTTCACTTTTTTCTGGCCTGATAGTTTTTTAGACTTTAATTCTTCCCTTTTGCTTTTAGAAAGGTCTTTAAATCGTTTACCTTCCTTAGAGGCATATTCAATGGCCGGGGCTTCCTTCATCTGTACGATAACCCTGACCTTTTCATCGGTTTTGTACTTCTTATCTGTCTCTTCTTTCTTCAACTTCAGGATACTTTCCTGATTTTTCTGTCCCGCATTCTTTCCAATCGAAGGATCAGGAAGATTGGCAGCGGAAACCGTTGCTGTAAATACTAATAGAAAGATTGCTAGAATGGGCAAAATGCGTTTAATCAATGAACGATTCCTCCTATAAAATTAGAATTTTCTATATTTTTCCTTATAGGTATAAAAGTATCACACCCTTTATCATGAATTTAAGAGATAATAGTCACTATTTTCCTAGAAGACTCTAGTATAATATGTTTATTTTTCAATACCTGTCATCATTAAGAGATTATGGAAAATATCAAAGCACAAAAAAGGCGGTGATTATGAAAATCACCGCCTCTTCCTCTTTAGTTTTTCATTCTTGGATCCAATGCATCACGTAGGCCATCGCCCATCAGGTTGAAGCCAAGTACGGTCAACATGATGGCGATCCCTGGGAATAGAACGGTCCAAGGCGCCTGAATGATGAACTGTCTCGAATCAGCAAGCATTTTTCCCCATTCAGGTGAAGGTGGTTGTGCACCCAGCCCAAGGAATCCAAGCGCTGCACACTCAATGATGGCGGTCGCGATCGCTAAAGTCCCTTGAACGATGATGGGCGCAAGGCTATTCGGCAGGACGTGGTGAATCAAAATCCGACCATCCCCCATACCAATCGCCTTAGCGGCCGTTACATACTCCTCTTCTTTTACAGTCAGAACCCGTGATCGCAAAAGTCTACCGAACGTAGGCACATTGACGATTGCAATCGCGATGAGTGCATTGCGCAGGGATGGTCCCAATACGGCAACAACCGCTATGGCTAGCAGGATGCTCGGAAACGCCAGTACAATGTCAAAAAGCCTCGAAATGATCGTATCGATCCACTTGCCATAATACCCGGCTATGATGCCGAGGAAAGATCCGACCACTACAGAACCAGCCACCGATAAAAAGCCGACCCATAGAGATAAGCGAGAGCCATAGATGATTCGGCTCAAGATATCGCGGCCGAATTCATCCGTGCCAAACCAATGCTCTGACGAAGGGGACAAATGTTTATCGCTGAGCTTCTGCCCTTCGTAGGAATAGGGTGCAATAAGCGGGGCGAAAATAGCCAGTATAATGAAAAATAGGACAATGCCGAGGCCAACCAGGGCAACCTTATTTTTCTTGAAGCTTTTCCAACCTTCCTTCCAGGGAGAAATGGCTTTTTCCTCTACCTCTTGAGGGGGAATGATCGGCGGTGTATTCGTAACAATTTCAGCCATGAGATATCCTCCCTATTTATATTTAATCCTAGGATCAATCGCTGCATACAAAAGGTCCACAATCAAGTTAATCATGACGAACAAAAAGGCGATGACGAGAATTCCCGATTGAATGACCGGATAATCCCGGTAAAGGATAGCTTCATAGATATATGTTCCAATACCCGGCCATCCAAAGATGGTTTCCGTTAAAATCGCGCCACCCAATAGTAGACCCGTTTGCAGACCGATAACGGTGACCACTGGAATTAAAGCATTTTTCAGGGAGTGCTTATAAACCACCCAGAACATTTTCATGCCCTTCGCACGAGCCGTCCGGATGAAATCGGACCTCATGATTTCTAGCATGGATGAGCGTGTCATTCTCGCAATGATCGCCATCGGGATGGTTGCAAGTGCAATTCCCGGTAAGATAAGATGTTTCACCACTTCAATAAATTGATCGAATCTACCGGAAACAAGAGTATCTATTAAATAAAAGCCCGTTATCGCTTCCACAGGGTCTCTTATATTGTCCCGTCCAGTTGTTGGAAGCAAGTCCCACTGAATCGCAACAAGATACTGTTCCATAAGGCCAAGCCAGAATATCGGCATCGATACGCCAATTAAGGCAACGATCATGGCCGTATAATCAAACCAGGAATTTTGGAACCATGCCGAGATGATCCCGGCATTTACGCCGATAATGACCGCTATAATCATCGCAATCAGGGCCAATTCCATCGTGGCCGTTAAGTAAGGCCAAATTTCCTCTGAAACAGGGGTATTCGTTTTTAGAGAAACCCCCAGATTGCCTGTTAACAGGCCAATTAAGTAATCCCAGAACTGAATGAACCATGGTTGGTCCAAACCAAGCTCCTTTGTCATGGCAGCGACGGCTTCTTTCGTTGCCTGCTGCCCTAATATTACCTGGGCGGGGTTTCCCGGTATCGCCCGAATCATCATGAATACAATAAACGCCATTCCGAGAAGCACCGGAATGAGAGAACCCAAACGTCTTATGGTATAGGAAAACAAAACACTCACCTGCCTTTTTTACACATGGGCTTTTAATCGCCCTTCATTCTTTAAATCTTTAATTCACATGACAAAACCGGGGAGCATACATTCATACCCCCCGGTCCGTACAATTAATTTTCGATTGACACGTTAATTAGAGACTGAGAACCTGTAGGATGCGGAACGAATCCTTTGATTGTCTTAGTACCAGCTAATTGTGGCAACGAATGTACAAGTGGTACCCAAGGTGCTTCTTCATGTATGATTTCCTGTGCTTTTCCGTATAGCTCATTACGTTTTGCTTCATCTGCAGTAGATTGAGCTTCAATCAATAATTTATGCACTTCTTCGTTTGCATAGCGAGAGTAGTTGTTCGAGCCGATTGTATCTTTATCCAATAATGTATAAAGGAAGTTATCGGCATCTCCATTATCACCAGTCCAGCCAAGCATGAATGAAGGAGCTTCACCGGCTTGTACTTTTTCCAAGTATGCAGCCCACTCATACGTCATGATATTGGCTTCAATATTGACTTGTTTCAGACTTGCTTGAATGGCTTCAGCGACTTTTTGTCCATCAGGCATATATGGACGTGGTACCGGCATGGCCCATAGATCCATTTTGAATCCATCTTCAAGACCAGCCTTTTTCAAAAGTTCTTTTGCCTTTTCTACGTTGTATTCATAGTCTTCAATTTCATCATTGTATCCAGAAACGGATGGTGGCATCGGGTTCTTCGCAGGCTCAGCCGTTCCTTCAAAGAAGTTATCGATGATTTCCTGTTTGTTGATCAAATGGGAAATGGCTTGACGCACTTCCTTTTTATCGAATGGCGCTTTTTCAACGTTAAATCCAAAGTAGCCAACGTTCATGGATGGACGTTCAAAGATTTGAAGGTTTTTGTCCCCTGTCACTTTGCTGATATCACTTGGGTTCAATCCGTCCATTAGGTCGACTTCACCTTTGATTGCTGCATTCAAACGAGCCGAGTTATCTTTGATGACTTTAAACGTGATGCCATCAAGTTTTGGCAATCCTTCTTGCCAATAGTCTTCATTTTTCACGACTTCAATCGTGTCGCCTGGTTTCCATGATTTGAACTTGAAAGGACCCGTTCCAGACGGATTCTTGCCGAAATTGTCTCCATCTTTCTCAACTGCCGTTGGACTTGCAATGGCAAATGGTGACATCGCAACGTTTTTCAAGAATGGTGCTTGTGGGCGTACTAGTGTGAATTCCACTGTGCTATCATCAAGAGCTTTTACTTCTTTAATCACGTGGCCTTCGTCACCTTCAAAGCCACCGAACATGGAAGCATAGTAAGCAAATTTCGCTTCATCCTTACTTGTTGCCCAGCGCTGAAAGTTCTTAACGACCGCTTCCGCGTTGAAATCCGTGCCATCGTGGAACTTAATGCCCGTTTTCAGCTTGAACGTGTAAGTTTTCGCATCTTCGGAAACTTCCCATGACTCTGCAAGGCCCGGTTCGATTTCCGTATTGTCTTCTCCATATTTCACAAGTGTTTCATAGATTTGCTGTGTGACGATATAAGACTCGCCATCCGTTACGATAGCAGGATCAAGTGAAACCGCATCTCCGCCTTTACCGTATATTAAAACCCCGCCGCCCTTTGCCTCGCTTGAGCCGCCTTTTTCATCATCCTTATCTTTCGATGTCGATGATGAACAGCCAGCAAGCGCAAGTGAAATGGCTAAAATACTGGTTAACAATAAAGCTAATGTCTTCTTCATATTCTTCCCCCTTATTTTCTGTAAATTTATGTATACGTCCTATCAATTATATAAATGACAAGAGACGTAGTGACCTGGTTTGTGTTCCTGTAAAATTGGTTTTACAGTCTTGCATTCTGGCATCGCTTTCGGGCACCTTGTATGGAATGTGCATCCGCTAGGCGGGTTGGATGGACTCGGGACATCGCCCTGCAATATGACCCTATCGCCCTTATACTCTACATCCGGAATCGGAACCGCCGATAGTAAGGCTTGTGTATACGGATGTAGCGGATCTTCATAAAGCCCTTCACTTTCCGTCAATTCAACAATATGTCCTAGATACATCACGCCTACCCGATCCGAGATATGCCTAACGACTCCGAGATCATGGGCAATGAAAAGATAAGTGAGGTCAAAATCCCTCTGCAAATCTTGTAGGAGATTTAACACCTGTGCTTGAATGGAAACATCCAAAGCCGAAACAGGCTCATCCGCGATAATCAGCTTTGGATTGACGGCTAGAGCCCTGGCGATGCCAATACGTTGCCTCTGACCACCACTGAACTGATGTGGGTATCGTTTGGCATGGTAACTGCTTAACCCAACAACCTTAAGTAGCTCCTGCACACGCTTTTTCCGTTCTTTCTTATCTTTGACACCATGGACGATGAGTGGTTCTTCCAATATCTTTTCAACCGTGTGCCTAGGATTGAGCGAGGCGAATGGATCTTGAAAGACCATTTGCATTTCGCGGCGCATCTTCCTCATTTCACGGGTGGATAGTGTCGTCAGGTCCTTACCCTCAAAGTAGACATTACCTTCACTTGGCTCGAGTAATCGAAGCAAAAGTCTGCCCGTCGTCGATTTACCGCATCCGCTTTCACCGACAAGGCCAAGCGTCTCCCCTTTGTTTATGGAGAATGACAAGCCATCGACGGCTTTCACCTCGCCGATCGTTTTACCGAGCACTCCCCCTTTGATTGGGAAATGCTTCTTCAGATTTTCTACCTTAACTAATGGTTGAGTCATGCAATGGTGCTCCTTTCGCATCTTCATACAGCCAACAACGCACTTGTTGCCCTTCATCAAAAGCCAGAAGAGACGGGGTTTCATTCAGGCATTGCTCCATCGCATGAGAACAGCGAGGGGCAAACTGGCAGCCAAGTTTGCTCGTTCCCGGTTTTGGCACATTTCCAGGGATTGAATAAAGCCGTTCCTTCTTTACGCGCATATCAGGAATCGATTGCAGGAGGCCAATCGTATACGGATGCTTCGGGTTTTGAAAAACCGTTTGCACTTTTCCTTCCTCGACCACCCTACCGGCATACATGACTATGACACGCTCACACATTTGTGCCACTACACCAAGGTCATGGGTGATCATCATGATTGCTGTATCTGTCTCCTTGTTCAGGTTCTTCATCAATTCTAAAATCTGGGCTTGAATCGTGACATCCAAGGCCGTGGTCGGCTCGTCCGCTATAAGTAGCTTTGGCTCACAAATCATGGCCATGGCAATCATGACACGCTGTCTCATCCCGCCCGAAAGCTGATGAGGGTATTCATCTATCAGTTCTTCGGCTCGTCCAAGCCCAACCAACTTCAACATTTCGACCGCTCTTTGGCGGGCCTGTTTTTTATTCCATTTTCTATGTATCCGAAGTGTCTCCACCAATTGTTCTCCAATTGTAAAGACAGGATTCAAGCTTGTCATTGGTTCCTGGAAGATCATAGCGATTTCATTTCCCCGAATCTTTCGCATTTTAGCTTCAGATGCGTTGGCAATGTTACTTCCCTTAAACAATATTTCCCCTTCTACCTTACCGGTAGGCGAAGGCACAAGCCCCATGATCGACAAAGAGGTTACACTCTTCCCACAGCCCGATTCCCCGACAATTCCTAACACCTCACCAGGATTGATATGAAAATCGATGGAATTCACGACAGGAATCTCTCCATCGTCAGTACGAAAGCTCGTTCGTAACCCGTTGACTTCAATAATTGGAACACTCATTACATCACTTCCCATATATCTCTAGTTTACAATTTTAATATTATTTGGTTTATTATTACATCAAAATTAAAATTTTACAATATATTTTCTCAAAATTCCAACTTAACAGAATTATATTTTTAATTAGTACAATAGTATTAGCCCACAGAAAAGAATGACTGTATGTATACAGTCATTCTAAAAAGAGGAGGAATCATGTCTTTCGATTCCATTTTAGGAGAGGATTCGGAGAAACTTACGGGGGAAAAGCCTGGTCGGCTTTGGGGAAAGAGAAAAATTACAGGACTTGCCCAGTATTATTATGCTTTTTGAAGGGTGCCGCTTTTTATACGTTCACTAATTTGTTCTAAATTTGTAACCCGTTTGTCTAATTTTTCATTATGCTCATATAAATACTTGTTATACGATTCTAATTGGGCTACCTTTAACCTGAGGTGTTTCAACTCATCTTCATTCTCTTTTGTTTGGACATGGGTCTTGGCCACATGCCCAATTAAGTCGCCAATGAGTTGTTCTACTCGTTGCTTATCCTGCATCGAACTGAACAGGAGTCGGTTTCACTGTTGCCCGTTGGAAAGCATTCCATTTTTTTCACTCATGCTTCACCTCCAAGTAAGCTATAGACCAATATGTTCGAATTCCTTTGCCTTGCCATCATTCTGCTGCTTAGTCCCTATGAATTGAACCAGCTCGGCAATCACTTCGGTGACATATACTTTTTTACCCTCTTGGTTGTCATATCTTCTCGTTTGAATTCTGCCAGTTATCCCGACAATCGAACCTTTTTTACAATATTGTGCTGTATTTTTGGCTGTTCTTTTCCAAAGGGTACAGTGTACGAAGTCAGCCTCGTAATCCCCTGCATGATTACGAAAATTACGGTTCACAGCTACTGTAATATTGGAGACCGCCTTGCCATCTGGCGTATACCTTAATTCGGGATCCTTCGTCAATCTTCCGACAAGGGTTACTTGATTGATCATCTTTTTCCTCCTTTCCTTTCATGATCTAATCATAAGATTTTCTTTTAAAAAGGGGAAATCGACAAAATGGACGAATGCCACTCATTTTGGCTTTAAAAAACGTTATATTACACCCATAACTCTTTTTTGCAGAAAACTTGTTTACTAAAAAGCTTAAACCTATCAATTTGGACTTTTTTTTACTTTTAGCGTATTTTTAGGTTTATCATTTTAAAAAATCAAAATATTCTAGTATGATATAATTACCTTTAAAAGGAATTAACAGGGATAAATGGGCATTTGACTGTCTTCTTCATAAAGGCAAGGAATGGAGGTATTTAATGAAATCTTTCAAATTAATCTATCTACAGATTGTTACAGAGGATTCACGATTAATTGATATACCCTTAGCCGATGGACTCATCATTAATAAAGAAAATGATATCAGCTCGTGGCTCCTAGAGGCCTTTGTGGCAGAAAAACATTTTCATGAGTTTGCATCCTCACTTCCTGATATTGATGGAAAAGTGACCATTCAGGCTGTTATAACGAAAAAAGACAATGAACCCGCTTTATTCGATACCGTCCTGCGCACCATTAAAAAAGTCGATGGTCACTATAGCCTTTTATTTGTCGGCCATATCAAAAAAAACCACACAAAATATGCAGAACTTCTTCTTGAGGATTTAGTCTATAAAGGCTTGGAGGGCGAGGATTTAATCAGGGAATTCAAGAAAAAAATTAAATCCAGACCTAAACTGTCCACCTATAAATCGTCCATAAAATAAAAAACTGGCTTAGCTGAAGGGAATAACACCCGCCATTGCTAAGCCAGTCCTCTTTATATGCCTTTTATTTGTTATCTTCGCCTTTTTTCTCAGCATCTTCCATTAAATCGTCAGAATCATTGTTGTTGTTCGTTGTATTGTTATTGTCGTCGCCATTCATCGTATCATCATTTTCGATCATACCGTCGTTATCCGTATCAAGATTGTTATTATCGTTTCCAGTGCCTCCATTATCATCGACACCATCATTTTGATTTTCTTCGATCATGTTGTCATTCTCGGGTGCAGGATTGTTGTCATCATCATTTCCACATCCAGCAAGGAACATGGCAGACATCAAAGATCCCCCGATTAGCGCATAAAGTCTTTTCTTCATCATGAGTAGGTAACCTCCCTTCATTCTTTATCATTTAGTATTTTGCCCGAATGTAAAAATAACTTGCGCCTTATTTTTAATTAGTAAAATATGCTTGAACTTCTGCATATAAAAGATGCCGGACATAAATGTCCGGCATCAAAGGGAGAAAAAATGGTTGTAAACAACTAACTGCAATCATTGTAGCTATCATCTGCATCGTATATGTATTATGTACACCTAATTCGTTCTTCTTAAACATTCTTGCTCAAAATGGCCATGTTTAGCCCTTTTAAGCTTATTTATCTCCAAAAGCGAACATGATTTCCGTTTCACAGGCAACTTCGCCATCTACTGTCGCGACCGCTTTTCCTTTACCAACCGATCCCCTTAACCGAATAATTTCTACTTCGAGGCGGAGTTGATCTCCCGGTTTTACCTGGCGCTTGAAACGACAGTTATCGATTCCTGCAAAAAAGGCCAGCCGCCCTTTAAATTCTTCTTGTTTCAATACAGCTACAGCACCTACTTGCGCTAACGCCTCCACAATCAATACACCCGGCATAACAGGGTAATCCGGAAAGTGGCCATTGAAAAATTCTTCATTGGCTGATACATTTTTTAATCCTACAGCTCTTTTCCCATCTTCCACTTCAATAATCCGGTCAACTAATAAAAAAGGGTAACGATGGGGAATGATGTCCTTTATCTGCGTAATATCTAACATGGCTTTTCCTCCTAATAATGATATTGCCTACTTTTAACGAAAACTCGCCCCTCCCTTACATAGGGAAGAGGCATGTTGTTGCCAATTGAAATTTTCTAAAACGGTGGCAACTGCGTCGACAGACTATTTCTATGCATCTTCATTTACAATATCGATAATATGGGTCCATGTGGATTTCTTGAAAACATCCGTTGCCTGCCCTCCGCCAATCACACTATAGCCTATTAGTGAACCGGCAAGTAAAGCGATGAATATCAATCCGATGATCATAAGTAAACGCAGCCAGATCGGCAACAGCCGGACCTTGATTCTTCGGTTCGGTTGCGTTGTTTTTGCTTCCTTGACCTCTTCACTCACTTCTTGTCTCATTACACTTTTTTGTTCCATACCCATACAAAAGCTCCTTTTTTCAGAAAACTCGCCGAATAAAAGCGTCTTGGCTTATACATAAATAGAAGCATCAAATCACATGCCATGTCAAAATGAATGAGCGTCAACGGTCCTCTTTGCTAAAGTATAATGAAAAACGCTTCAATATGAAACCTAAAGTCATGATTTTATACCCTATCGCGCTTACCGAATCCCATTAATCAGTCCACCCATTTGATCGGCCATCGTTATCGCCCGGGATTGAAATTGATATTGACGTTGGGCATTGATCAAATCCGTCATCTCTTTTGATAGATCGACGTTTGATGATTCAAGTGAACCTTTTTTCACTGCGATCTCTGTACGGTCATCCCCCGTCAATAGCGTCATGATGTCGTCTTCCGTTACACCCATTTCACCGAGGTTGCCCGGGAGCCCCAACAGATTCCCCCCCAATTGTTCCAGGAATTGCGGTTTTTTTACAGAAACGATACCAAGACCGAAGCTTCGCTCTCCATATTCTTCTGTATCCACATTCAATAAACCTTCTTCCGAAACCTTAATATCTTTGATGCTGCCATCAATTAGAATCGGATTCCCATATTCATCAAGGACTTGATGTCCGGCTGAGGTAACGAGCATCATTTGATCTGGGTTCGCCTCGTTAGGAGAAAGATAAAAAGCGCCATCTCTCGTTAAACGAGTGTTGGTCCCTCCGTCATCCTGTACGTTTACCGTGAAAAATAGATCTTCCTTCGTCAATGCCACATCCAGGTTGCGATCGGTATTCTTTAGCGAACCTTGTGTCAGCACGATTTGGGATGGATTTAATTTGGCACCCGTTCCCTGACGAATGCCCGGTGTGGTCAGCCTTCCGATTTCCTTCGTCTCACTCGGCTGATTATTAAAACTTTGGGTTAACATATCACTAAAGCTGGTTTGCGTCTTTTTATAAGCCGTGGTATCCACATTAGCAATATTATTGCTGATCTGATCAATTTGACTTTGAATTTGGTTGAGTGTATTCGTCGCGGATAACATCGTTCGATTCATAGACATTCCCCTTACTGTTCAAATTTCCTAAAGATTCCTTCTACAAATCCATAATTAGAGTTTCCCCACTTCATTAACCGCTTTATCGAGACTCTTATCATAAGCTTGAAGGACTTTTTGATTCGCTTCAAAAGATCGGTACGCCGACATCATTTCCGTCATCGTCCTCGATTGATCGACATTAGATCCCTCAAGGAAACCCTGTTTCGTTGAGAAGGTCAATCCTTCTGCTGCATACGCATTGGGCAATTCATTATCGACAGCCCTATATAACCCTTCGCCATCTTTCACGAGCTGTTTAGTGGGGTCGTCTGCATAACCGATGCCAAGGCGGGCCGCTTGATTATTGCCTTCAAAGATCATTCCCTTTTCGGTCACGGTGAAGCGATCATTCTCAAGCTGTATCCGTTCATTGTTCTCATCCAATACATAATAGCCTTTAGAATTCGTCAAATAGCCTTGACCATCCAGAGTGAAACTGCCGTCCCTTGTATAACGCACTTGCCCGTCTTTATCTTGGACGGTATAAAGGACCGACCCGGCCTTCCCCGTTTCCTCATTGATGGGAAGATTTTCATCTGCTAAGGCAATATCGGTACTAAGCTCCGTTTCTTCAAGGGTCCCTTGCGTGAACAATGGACTCGCTTCTTGTACATAAACGCCTGTACTAAGACTGCCCACTTGCGATAACTTGGGCACGCTTAAATTGTTTTCGGTAGGTATTGCATTACGCTGCATATTGCCAAGTAACATTTCCGGAAAAGACCGTACACTGGTTTGATCGGCTTTAAACCCGGTTGTATTCGCATTGGAGATATTATTCGTTAGCATTTCTGTGCGTCTTTGCTGTGTAAGCATTCCAGAAGCGGCTGTATAAAAACCTCTTAACATTTTATTTCACTCCTCATTCCACAAAAGTATTCCGTTCATTTCCTATATGTATCTTATCGGATATAATCGTCTGTATTTAAGGGGAAAATAAATGCTTGGTCCAGAATCATTCATTTCTTGTTTTAGGATAGGTCAAATTTAAAGGAATAGTGTTAAAGTTCCAAACTAAAAGAATAGGGTCTATTGCTCATCAGTACTAGAACTGCACGGACTTTCACTATGCTTCATGTGTGTCTGAACCTTAGACCCTTATCTTATAATGCAGCTTTTTACGGCCGCTTTTTTTTAATTGAATTTGCGCCTTGGCAATTTATCCATATTATCTAACATGATTCCCGTTCCAATCGCTACGCAATCCATTGGATGCTCTGCAACGAGTACAGGGACTTTAAGTTCTTCTGCTAAAAGCAGGTCGATGCCATGAAGCAAAGCTCCACCACCTGTTAATATCACGCCACGGTCAATAATATCAGCAGAAAGTTCTGGTGGTGTCCGTTCAAGCACAGCTTTGGCAGCTTGTACGATAACGGAGACTTGTTCACGCAGCGCCTCCTCGATTTCTTCCGAGTTAACGGAGATGGTCCTAGGTAAGCCTGAAACCATATCACGTCCGCGTATATCAATTTCTTCGTTGCGTGAACCTGGGAATACCGTCGCAACCTGCATTTTGATATTTTCAGCTGTACGTTCACCGATTAGGAGCTTATACTTACGTTTAACGTAGTGTAAGATTTCATTATCGAATTTATCACCGGCCATTTTGATCGAAGAAGACGTAACGATATCCCCCATTGAAAGAACCGCGATATCCGTTGTACCACCGCCAATATCCACGACCATGTTACCGCTTGGTTGGAAAATATCCATGCCAGCACCGATTGCAGCCACTTTAGGTTCTTCTTCAAGGAATACTTTTTTCCCGCCACTTTTTTCAGCAGCCTCTTTGATTGCCTTTTGTTCAACACTCGTGATGTTTGTTGGACAGCAAATCAAAATCCGTGGCTTAGAAAGAAAGCCTTTCACATTTAACTTATTTATAAAATGCTTAAGCATCATTTCCGTTACATCGAAGTCAGCAATGACACCGTCTTTTAGAGGGCGAATTGCAACAATGTTTCCTGGTGTCCGGCCTACCATTTTACGAGCCTCATCACCAACAGCAAGAACACGGTTCGTATTCTTATCAATGGCTACTACCGAAGGCTCATTTAACACTATTCCTTTACCTTTGACATGTATTAGAACATTGGCTGTTCCAAGATCTATCCCAATATCTCTAGCAAACATTTCTTAAATCCTCCTTGAATATCCTCACATAAAACCTAATTCTGTCCTAATTGTTTATTTTACCATATCGCCTTGTCAAGAAGAAGTATGAAATACAAATAAAAACGAAACCTGTCCCGTATTATCCTATTTAACATAGATATATAAAGGATTTCCATATTGACAAAATTAATCCATAAAAAAATTCCGGGTTGGAGGTTCCTGACTTAGGTGTAGAAAAGGACATGTTTATATGCCATCCTTTGTCTTTACCCTAATCCCTTGGAATCATTTCCAATTTCCGGAATGGATTTGTGATTTACTTAGCGATTTCTTCTTCTTTTTCTGACCGTTTATATTTGAGCTTGGTCGCTTCTCCACCCCGAAGGTGACGAATGGATTTATGGTAATCCAATATATCCTTCACTTCGTTAGCCAATTCAGGATTAATTTCCGGAAGCCTCTCCGTTAAATCTTTATGGACTGTACTTTTAGAGACACCGAATTCTTTTGCAATGACGCGGACCGTCTTTCTAGTTTCCACGATATACTTGCCTATCTTGATAGTTCTTTCTTTGATGTAATCGTGCACACCACTCGACCTCCCCAAATTGGATGTGAGAAGTGTGAAATGAGATTCGTATTTTTCGAATCGAATACCCCTGTCTTATAAACAATGAAAGATAGAATGATCAACTATTAGATTATTTGTAATAAACGACCCCTCACCTCAAACACTCTCTTTGCATGGTTTATAACATCTTATTAGCTTGGTTAAGAATATATGCCTAATGGACAGGGCGTTTCGTTTTATTTATCAACATTCTGCCGTTCCTTTTCCAGTAACTGCATTATTTCCCGAGAAATATGTCAGATAATCAGACCTTTTCTCATATATTCCACTATTTCCCCGAAATTAAAAAAGGGAGCCGTTCAAATTGAACGGCCCCCTTTTTACCAAATTTTCAGTTGTTGTACTTCTTAACGCTCATGGTTTATGTTTTGATTGTATTTGAATTTTTTATTGTGATTAATTTGCTTCCTTTAATGAATCTTCCAAAGAATCGCTTTTCTCGGTAGAATCTTCAGCTGGGGTGGAGTTATCATCTTCAGTGCCACTTTCTAGCTCAGTGCCTGCGTCAGATTCGCCCGTTGCTGGTGATTCCTCTGTCCCTTTTTCAGAACCCTCGGCAGCAGGTGCTTCTTCTTTGCCTGCTGAATCATCCTTGTTACCTTCTGTTTCTTCAGTTGCTGTTTGTATAGCGGATGCTTGCTTTTCAATAAAGTCAACTGGATTCAACGCGATGTCGTCTTTTCTGATTTCGAAGTGAACGTGAACGCCTGCCTCTTCATTGATTTGGCTTTTGCCTGAAGTTGCGATAGCTTGTCCTTGTTTCACTTTGTCCCCAACGGCAACCTTGATATCCTTAACAGATTGATAACGAGTAACGACGCCATCTTCATGCTCAACTTCAATCAAATTGCCAAGTAGAGCGTCTTCCTGTACTTTCGATACATTACCGCTCAATGATGCTTTCACATCGAAAGATTTTCCATCTTCCATTGCAATGTCGATCCCTTTATTCTGCTCATATCTATTGTTGTAGAAGACCAACGCATCTTCTTGTGACTTCTCATCTGCATTCACGTCATAGAATTGTTTTTTGATGACCGTTTTATCGGCATTGGCTACAGGCATCTTAACGGTTTCCAGATCACTATTCACTTCGACTGAAGGCTGATCATAGTTTTTTCCTGTTTCAGCTGAATCCTTTTTCTCGTCCTTAGCTGAATCATCAAAACTATTTTGTAATAAAAAGGCCGCGGCTAAGATTAAGGCTGCACTTGCGATATAGATTGCTGATAATGCCCAACGCTTTTTGAGTATTCGTTGGATTTTGGAAGTTGGTCTTTTTTCTTCCTCTCTCATATTAATCACCTCAGCAACCATTCTGAACATTTTGCCAAGATTATATACATCCGAGTGAAAAAAATTTTAGATTTATTTTATGAAAAAGAATCCGATTTTATTCGTAGAATGGTAAAATGTTTGGTATCTTGCTATTGAAGGATGTTTAATTGATGAAAAAGACCATTAAAATCTTAGTAACGATTCTACCTTTTCTTTACATGATTGCTATTTGGATAATGTCGAGTAAACCTGACGACATCATTCTTGACCTCCCGTCCTCAACAGTGGATCGATTCATTAAAGAGGCGCTCCATTTAGTCGAATTTGCGATTTTGTACATATTATTCGTTTCTGCACTTGCTGTTAATCATAAGTTGAAGCCTGGATTTAGTTTGGTAGCCGCATTCGTTGCCGGTCTATACGGTATCATTGATGAATATCACCAGTCATTCATCCCATACCGCTCTGCATCTTTGATTGATGTGGCGAAGGACATCATTGGCGTGCTTGCTGTCTATTTTCATGTGCAGTATCACTATTTCAAGCATAAACGAGGCTTTCTGACCCTAATAGAAAAATTCGGCGCAAAAAAATGAGAGCTGGGAAAACCCCTTCTCTCATTTTTTTGCTGTCATGGTATTGATCCACTTACTTGAGGACTGCACTTTGACGCCTTTGTAATAGTACTTCACGATGTCTTCATAGTTTTTCCCTTCCCTAGCCATCCCATTGGCACCATACTGACTCATTCCGACTCCATGACCATATCCTTTTGTCGTAATGACGATTTGATTCCCTTGACGCTCCCAGTCAAAGTCGGAGGAATTCAATGCGAGTTTTTCCCGGATTTGCTTACCCGTCAATTTCTTTCCTCCAATTTCAACGACACCCACTCGATTTCCGGATGTCCTTTGAACGACTGTACCGATTGTTGTCCCTGATGATAAACTCACACCTAACTTCCTCTCAAAATCCCCCGCATCGACCACCATTTTATTATAGAATTTCGGCGATTCTTTATCCCATGGGCTAGACACACTTTTCAAGTAGGGAAACTCTGCTTGCCAATATTCCTCGGAATTCTCCGTATACCCATTGCTTGTCGAAAAGAAGGTAGCGGTAATCGGTTTTCCATCATAGGTCAATATCTTGCCTTCCGTTGCCTTAATGGCTTTATCTATCTTTTTCATTTTCCATTTATAATCAGAGCCCCATTGTTTCTTCAGCTCGTTATTATTCTTATACACTTGGTGCATTACCGTATCCCCTACATCAGCTCCTTTTGGCAACCCCCGGCGATTATTGCTCATCAACTGATTCACGATGTAGGTCCTTGCCGTCAATGCTTGCGCCTTCAACGCTTCTTCCTCAAAATCCGCGGGCATCTCTGCTGCCACAACACCAGATAGATATGTTTCAAGTGGAAGCTTTTGAATCTTTTGGGTAGCCGTCCGGTACACGGCCACATCAATGGAACTCATTTTATTTGCAGCCACTTCTTTTCCTTCTTCCTTCTCTTTTTTCTCTAATTGTTCGGCTAACTTCCCACTTGTTACATCATTGGAAAACGGAAGCACAAGCACTGCTGGAATCATGATAATGACGAATGCTACAGCTATGGATAGTACAATCACAGGTTTCATTGCTTTCAAATTCCTGGGCCTCCCTACACTTGTTCTCTGCTTTTTTACAAATTAAATCCAGCAGGTTTCTCTACATGATAAATGTATGTCGAAGGACAAGCTTTTATGAATAGAAAAGTGTCAGGTGCCCAGGTTAGCTTTCCTTATCCCAGCACACAACAAAAAACCCATTCGGGCTTCAATGAATGAAGCCCGAATGGGTTCTAATAAGTAATCTTAAGCGTTTAAATCCGCTATCGTTTTTGTTTCTGCTGGAACCTCTTCATTAACACGTTCCACATCAGCACCCAATGATGCTAATTTGCCATGGAAATTCACGTATCCTCTGTCAAGATGCTTTAATTCTGTAACACGGGTAATGCCCTCTGCAACCAATCCAGTCAGGATAAGCGCAGCAGCAGCACGCAAGTCAGTGGCAGAAACTTCTGCACCTTGAAGGTTGGTTGGCCCGTTAACAATAACAGAACGACCTTCTATTTTAACATTGGCATTCATGCGACGGAATTCTTCAACATGCATGAAACGGTTCTCGAAGACGGTCTCCGTGATCATACTTGTTCCTTCAGCACGCAATAATAATGCCATCATCTGTGATTGCATATCAGTCGGGAAACCAGGATGGGGCATTGTTTTAATATCAATGGCCTTCAAGGTTTTAGGACCGATTACACGCAATCCATCTTGTTCTTCGATGATCGTAACACCCATCTCTTCCATTTTGGCAATGAGGGACGTAAGATGTTCAGGAACGGCACCTTGAACAAGAACGTTACCACCAGTAAGTGCAGCAGCAGTCATAAATGTTCCAGCCTCGATGCGGTCAGGTATAATTGAATGTTCAGCACCATATAATTTATGGACACCTTCGATTTTCAATGTACCTGTACCAGCGCCTTTAACTTTGGCACCCATTTTATTAAGGAAATTAGCTAGATCCACGATTTCAGGCTCTTTTGCCACGTTTTCCAGAATAGTCGTACCTTCAGCAAGTGTCGCTGCCATCATGATATTTTCAGTGGCACCTACGCTTGGGAAATCAAGATACACTCTTGCTCCCTTAAGTCTGCCATCTACCTCAGCGTCAATGAAACCATTGCCGACCTTCACTTTTGCTCCCATCGCTTCAAAGCCTTTTAAATGCTGATCGATAGGACGGGAACCGATGGCACAACCACCCGGTAAAGCAACGCGGGCCCGGCCATTCCTTGCTAATAATGATCCCATTACTAAAACGGAAGCTCTCATTTTACGTACATATTCAAATGGTGCTTCGTCTAATAACTCTCTTGATGCATCTACAGTTACTTGATTATCTTGAAAGGCAACATCTGTGTTTAAGTTGCGCAATACTTCGTTGATTGTATATACATCGGAGAGCGTAGGAACGTCTTTAATGATACTTTTCCCATCACTTGCTAATAATGTTGCAGCGATAACTGGCAAAACGGCGTTTTTAGCACCTTCTACTTTAACTGTCCCGCTAAGCCTGTTGCCGCCGCGGACGATGATTTTTTCCAAAAGTATTCCCCTCCGCGTCCATTTTCTCTATATTAATATTCAAACGTTATGATTGGTGTGCCAATTACAAAGTTCGTCCGGTCACCCAATCCTTCTGTCCGTAGCCCAAACTGCAAATTTAATTTTTCTTTAGTCAAAGGTTGTTTAAACAAAGTTGAATGTGCAGATATAGATGTAAAGTTTGTTTCATGCACACTCTCAATTTCCCTCGCTTGGAACTTATCTAACAGGCTTTCGGTTTTAGAGTTTAAAATCGAATCCATATTATCATTGATAGACCCCGTAATACAAGAAAAAATTGAAGGAGTTCCCTTAAATATGTCATTCACTCTATTTTGGTACGTACTGGTAAAGTAAGCAGGGTAGCCTTCCTTCCATTCTTGTCCCTTGACTTCGTAAATGACATAGGTAACTTTATCAGATTCATCCTCGGTTGTCATCAATTTAATAGACTCCGTCAAGCCCGAATCGGCATGGTAAAGTAACGCCTCAGCCTTCTGTGCGGAAGCGCCGTCTTCCCGGTTCCAATCAAATTGAGGATATTTTCGTTTTAATGCGATCACTTCTCTTTCAAACTCTTGTTTAGTTGTGATCTCTTTATTTATCTCGCGCGCGTACACAGACCAATCTCCTATGTTTACCGCTTTATCTTGTTGCAGTAGCTCCACCAATTTAACTATATCGGCTTTACCTTTTGCCACAATTGTACTATTCCCAATTAAAAACACCGTCAAACCAAGAATTACTATGTATAATAACATTTTTTTACTCTCTGCAAACATGTTAAATCCCTCCCCTTTAAAGCATTATTTCCAAAAAAGGAGAGTTCATACTTTTTATTTCCTGACATTTGATGATGCTTTCTGCTAATGCTATAAAAATCAGTAGAATAATGGCGAATACAAGAAGAATCATATTTTGCTATACATGAAATCTTATAGCTTATTTAATCATCGCTAAACATATATGGAAGTTGGTTAGCAAGTCCTAGGTAGTCAAGGAAGAAATCACTCACAACAGAACCAATGGCCACCGTCAATAAAATATAAAGTACCCTAGCCTTAATGACCGAATTGGATCTTAATATCTTATCAAAATGTAGAGCCTGCAGAGCCCACCATGTAACTGCGATGAAGAACAAGTGGGAAATGATACCTAGCAAGGCCTGCTGTCCCATTGTTGAAAACATGTACATACCTCCTAAAAGACACCCGTCTTTCATTCTATCACAAATCCCCTTTAAATTTGGAATTTAAAAGGAAAAATCGTGAAAAATCTTTCAGAATTGAAAGACAGAGACTGTATCCATTGGAACCAGCCTCTGATAAAGGCATTATATCACTCACTTGAAATAAAGTCTTTAAAATCCCCAAAATGGTTATGCAGGAAATCAAAGGCAAGATTAGGAGCTAATCCAAATAGGATCGTGCCGCCTATACAAACCATTATAACGATGGACAAACCCGAACGCACCTTTATTAACTTACCGGAATGGTCCGGCCGGAAAAAGACTTGGACCAATAATCCAAAGTAATAGACATAGGACACGATTGTTGCCGCAATCATGATCCCTGCAAGGACATAATGTCCCGGTTCCGTAATGAAGGCGCCGAGAAAGATATTCAGTTTGCCAATAAAGCCTGCCGTTCCCGGGATGCCTGCCAATGAGAGGATAAACACGGTAAAGGCTATGGACAGATATGGTGACTTCTTCCCTAGCCCCGCAAGGATACTGATGTCCTCTGAACCGCTACGGATCGAGAGCACTTGAATAATTGCAAAAGCACCAATGTTCATCAGTGTATAAGCAAGTAAGTAAAACCAGACTGTATCCATCAAGAAGTACCCACCGCCCAATGTGGTTACGGCTACAAGAAGGTATCCTGCATGGGCGATACTCGAATAAGCGAATAACCGTTTTAAATTTTGCTGTCTTAATGCAATCACATTCCCTACGATCATCGTCACCGCTGACACTAAAGCGATATATCCACTGTTTTTCTCGAAAAAGTCGAATGCCCCGAGAGTATCCCCAGGTGCAGCCAAGAATAAGGAGAGAAAAATACGCAGAAGGATTACAAATCCAGCTGTTTTCGAGATGACGCTTAAAAAGGCGGTGACGGGCGTAGGTGCCCCTTCGTAAACATCCGGAGCCCACATGTGAAAGGGGGTAGCGGCAATTTTAAAAGATAAACCGATGAAAACCATGAAGAACGCGAGCCCCGTAATGTAGAGCAGTTGACCATCTGTCATGCCTGCCATCGTTCTGCTCATTTCCCCCAGATTCACCGATCCCGTCACACCATACAAATAACTCATGCCAAACAGAGTGATGGCTGTAGAGATCCCTCCATTAATTACATATTTCATGGCCGCTTCATTGGACTTCGTATTTTGTTTACGTATGCCCGATAATATATAGGAAGAAAGTGATAGCAACTCCAGGCCAACAAATAACGTGATCAAGTCCCCACTTGATGTCATGATCATTGCTCCAAGCAACGCCGCCAGGAACAGATAATAAAATTCCCCGCGATGCTCCTTCAACCCTTCCTTGGGCTCATAGCTCTCTGCAAGCAGGATGATTAACCCCGCTCCTAACAGTAAGATTAGCTTAAACGCTTTTGCAAAAGAATCTAACCGAAAAGTATCGGATAAGATACTTACCGTTTCAAAAGAAAACAAACTTATCAAGGAGAAAAAGGCCAGTATGATACCGGTAAGGGCCAACCAGGCCAGCTTTCTCCGATTAAAATGCTTCGGCCAGAATAAGTCCAATATGGAAAGGGCCATCGCCGTTCCAAGGATGACGAATTCCGGCATCATCGCTCCCCAATGATATGAAAGCATCGTATTCCAATCCATCTTCATCGCCCCCCTACGGCTAGCATGATTGCGTCAATCGTTCCTTGAAGAGGCCTGCCGAGTAGATTCGGATATATACCGATCGCTATAATTAAGCCGAGAAGCACTGCCGTCGGTACCATTTCCTTACCCTTAAGATCATATATCTCTTTCTCTATTAAGCTATTATCCTTGCCGAATGTCATCGTCAGGACAGCCCTCAAGACGTAGATAGCTGTTAAGATGAGACCGATGGCGCCAATTGCAGCAAGCACCGGCTGGCTCTTAAATAAGCCAAGGAAGACCATGAATTCACTGATGAACCCTGACATGCCCGGCAAACCAAGAGAAGCCATCCCCCCGGCCAGCAGAAATCCGGAAAAGAGCGGCATCGACTTGGCTAGGCCTCCAAGCCGGTTAAGCACCGTCGTACCTGTCCGTTCATACAACACAGCAACCAAAAAGAATAGGAAAGCGGCAATCAACCCGTGTGATACCACTTGAAAAATAGCCCCCTGCAAACCCGCTTCATTCAAGGCACCAAGCCCCATCATCACGATTCCCATATGTGAAACGGACGAATAGGCTAAAACAAGCTTGAAATCTGTCTGCACTAACGCTAAGAAGGCACCATACAACAAGCTGATGACCCCAAAGAGAACAATGATGGAGGCAAGCGTTTGATATTGGTCTGGAAAGATTCCCATTCCAAACCGGATGATTCCGTAAGCGCCTATCTTCAAGAGAATCCCTGCATGGATCATGACAATCGACGGTGGCGCCTCGGCATGAACCCGCACCATCCAAGTATGGAAGGGAAACATGGGCAGTTTAATGGCAAAAGCAATCAGAAGGGCCAAGCATAGTCCATATTTCATCGAGCCGGAAACCGGTGCAAATAGAGATACACCACCCATTGTCATCATCTGTGTCAAAGCCGCGATATTCGTCGTACCTGTCCGGGCGAACAATATCAGAATCACCACCAATAAAATGGCCGATCCTATTCCGTTATAGATCAAAAACTGATAAGAAGCTTTTTCTTTCTCAAGATATCCCCACTTGCCAATCAAGAAGAACGTCGGGACCAAGGTCATTTCAAAGAAGATGAAAAACAAGATGAGGTTTTCCGCCGTAAAGACGCCAAGCATCCCAATCTCTAAAAGCAAAAATAATAGGTAATACCCTTTCCACTCCCTCTTTATGTAAAAGGATGCCAGGGCCGCCAAAGAGGAAATAATTGTCGTCAATAATAGAAAGACGAGGTTTAAACCATCCAGACCCAATTCAAAATTCACCGCGAATAAATTTGGGTCATACATCGAAAGATTCCCAAATCGAATCCAGTTCACCTTGATGTCAAAAGAAGAGAGTGCTATCCCCGAATAGTACTGTACAAGTAAAAATAACGTCAGTATAAGGGGTGGCAGTGTCCCAAAGAAACCAAATTGCTTAATGGTCCTTTCCTCGGTTCTAGGCATGAGGGCCACCATCACCATACCAAGCAGCGGGGAAGCCACCAACAATGTGAGTAAGTATACGTTCATCTTAAATACCCCCCAGTGAACGCAAAGATGACCATCAGAACCGCAAGTCCGAGAAAGGCTATAACGCCATATTGCTGTACCTGTCCCGTTTGAAGTTTAGCCCCCATTTTCCCTAAACCTTCTATGGAGTTACTCACTGTGGACACCAATCCTCCGATAATGAACTTTTCCATATAAGATAGAAACAAGCTAAAGCCTCTGGTAAGATAGCCTACGGTGAAGTAGTACATCACATCTATGAAGTACTTATTATCTAAAACTCTATATATCATGGAGTCCTCTCCCACCAGCCAACTCCGTGATAGCGCCCTTTTTACGTAGATGAGATACGCCAGGAATATACCAGCAAGTGAAACGAGAATGGCCAACAACATGATCCAAACCGGTCCCTCATGATGACTGACGCCTAACAGCGATTCATTTCCATCGATGAGCCAGTCTCCAAGAAAGGCCCCAAACCATGGCGTTTGTATATATCCGCTGAGCACGGCAAGCACCGCAAGGACCATCATTGGAACCAACATGAAAGAAGAAGGATCTTCGACTTGATTGGCAGGACCACTTGATTCTCCGGCGAAAATCATGAAAAACAAACGGAACATATAAAAGGCCGTCAAAAAGGAGGTAATCAAAGCGAGCGTGAATAGAAAGTAGCTCCCATTCCCCCAGGCCGACATCAAGATTTCATCCTTACTGAAAAATCCTGATAAAAGGGGAAATCCCGATATCGAGAGCGTACCAATTAGGAACAACGGACCCGTTACCTTCAACTTCTTCCAAATTCCACCCATTTTTTCTGCATCCTGTGTATGTAAAGCATGAATAACACTACCTGCTGCCAAGAACAGCAAAGCTTTAAAGAAAGCATGGGTCATCAAATGAAACACCCCTGCGACATACCCCGCCGTGCCCAACGCCAGCATCATGAATCCAAGCTGGCTGATGGTTGAGTAGGCCAGCACTCGCTTCACGTCTTTTTGGACGAGAGCAATGCTAGCGGCGAAGATCGCGGTAAAGCCACCCGTCACGGCTACGACCTGCATAGCTGCCGAACTTGCAAGAAACAGAGGAAACATCGTGGCTACCAAGTAAACGCCTGCCGCCACCATAGTTGCCGCATGGATCAAAGCGGAGACCGGTGTGGGCCCTTCCATCGCGTCAGGAAGCCATGTGTGAAGTGGAAACTGTCCGGATTTCCCGACAGCCCCGATAAAAATCAGAATGGCGATTAGCGTCAACCTTCCCATCGAGATTTCCCCCGTTTGAACAGCTGAGAAAATATCCCCATATTCGAAGCTTCCAGTTTCCCAGAATAATAGAATAATTCCAATAAGAAGCCCCACATCGCCAATCCTGGTCATGATAAATGCTTTTTTTGCAGCGAGCTTTGCTTCCTGTTTATGAAAATAAAATCCGATTAATAGGAATGAGCCAACTCCAACAAGCTCCCAGAAGATATATAGCTGCAGTAAATTAGGTGCTATGACAAGCCCAAGCATGGAAAAGGTAAAGAAACCAAGGTAAGCATAGAAAGTGGAAAACCGCTCTTCCCCTTTCATGTATTCCACCGAATAAATTTGAACAAGCAGACTCACCAGAGATACGACCACAAGCATCAAGGCATTCAGCTGATTGATTTCAAATCCTGCCGTGAGTTGCGTCCCACTGATAGAAAGCCAATCCATCGCCATCTTATAAGTAGGTCCCTGCAGCCGTTCCACCAAAACGATTACAGATAAAATGAACGATGTGAGTGTGAACAGTATTCCAATATAGGCGCCTTTTTCCCGCCACCGTCTACCGTATAAAAGCAGTAACACGAAAGAGACGAGTGGAAGGATCGGTATGACCCAAGCATTCTCCATCATCGTATCAAATCCCCTTCTTCATACCTTCATTTGTATGAACCGTCAATGCTTCATCGTATCCATTTCATCCACATTGACTGTTTTTCGATTTCGGTACAGAGCCATTAAAATGGCTAGCCCCACAGCCGCCTCGGCTGCAGCGATTGTAATCGTAAATAATGAAAACACCTGACCCGTAATAGACGGAGTTACCCCAAATTTACTGAAGGCAACCAGATTGACATTCGCGGCATTCAGCATCAGTTCAATCGATATCAAAACAATAACTGCATTTCTTTTCGTCAAGGCACCGTATAGCCCGATGCAAAATAAAACGAGTGCCAAGACGAGGTAAGCAGACAAGGGAACACCTGTCATAACTTGCCTCCCTCCTCTTCCTCATCATCTTTTTTTGCCAAGACTATGGCACCGACCAAAGCGACGAGCAGGAGCACGGAAAGCACTTCAAATGGAATCACATACTTTGAGAACAGCTCGATTCCGATTTGTTTCGTATTTTCCTCATGCAGAGTCGATGGCTGAACCGGTATATCCAGGTTGTAAATGCCTAGATAAACCACTAAGGCAAAGCCGGCAATCCCTAAGATCAAAAAGAACTTTCGCCAACCGTCCTTTGCCGGTTCCTCCTTTTCATGATGGCGCGTCAGCATGATTCCAAACAGCATCACGATCGTAATCGCCCCGGAATAGATGAGGATTTGTACGACAGCGACAAATTCCGCCGATAAAAGCAAGTAAATGCCTGCAATGCTTAGGAATGTAAAGACCAGTGCAACCACCATGTGCACCACTTTCGTTAACGTAATCAGCAGTACCCCGCCCACTATCGCGACGGTTGCCAAGCCGATAAAAGCAAGTAATTCACCAGACACACTCATACCTTATTCACCTTCCGAATATTCTCATCATTCTCATCCAACCACTCCAGATTTTTAAATAACTGATCCCGGCTATACTCAGCCAGTTCAAATTCGTTCGTCATCACGATTGCTTCGGTGGGACAAACCTCCGTGCATAAATCGCATAAAATGCATATTTCAAAATTGATGTCATAGGTATCGATGATTTTTCCTTTTTTCGTAGGATCTGGATGTCTTTTTCCCGTTAACTGAATGCAATCCGTCGGACAAATCGTCACGCACTGATTACAAACAATACACTTTTCAGGATAGAATTTTTGAATTCCCCGGAACCGATCAGGGAGTGGCAGTGGCTCATTCGGATAGTCATACGTCACCTTTTTCCGGGTCAGGTTCTTCAGCGTGTACGTTAGACCTTTTGCTAACCCCAGCATATGGATCCCCCACTTTCTGAAAATCTTTAACGTCTAAAATAGTTTGAATAGTTCTTTGAAAAGCGCAGTCAAAAATATATTGGCTAACGCTACGGGCAACAAGACCTTCCAACCAAACTCCATCAATTGGTCCACTCTTATACGTGGAAACGTAACGCGAATCCAAACCAATACGTAAAAGACTAAACTAAACTTCAAGCCAAACCAGATGGCTCCCGGAATAAAATCCAGAAACGGTATAGAATTCCATCCACCTAAAAATAATACAGTGGTTAACGTAGCCATTGCAAACATATAGACATATTCCGATAACATAAAGAAGGCCCAACGAAAGCCGGAATACTCGACATGGTAGCCTGAAACGAGCTCTGATTCCGCTTCTGGAAGATCAAAAGGCACCCGATTCAACTCGGCCACCGAAGCTATAAAGAATACGAAGAATGCAATGGGCTGAAGGAAAATGAACCAAACTTTATCCTGAGCGGCAACTATTTCGTTCAGGTTCAGGCTCCCCGTCAAAAGGACGATTCCCACTACTGACATGACAAGCGGGATTTCATATGAAATCATTTGTGCCGCCGCGCGCATCCCGCCAATCAAAGAATACTTATTGTTGGATGCCCAACCAGCGGTCACGATGCCAATCGTCGTTATGCCCGATACCGCCACATAATAAAGGAGGCCGACACCTATATCCGCAAATTGAAAAGCTTCTGTGAAAGGCAAGGTGGCCAGGACCATGAAAGCCGGAGCAAAGGCGATCACGGGAGCTAATATATACAGCGGTTTATCCGCTTTTTTCGGTATGGTGTCTTCCTTGATCAAAAGCTTTAAAACATCGGCAACGGTCTGTAAAAGCCCCCATTTACCCCCAAGTTGATTCGGACCAACCCGCATCTGCATGAACCCCATGATTTTCCGTTCCGAGAGGATGCCATAGGTGACAAACCCTAACACTACGAATAGGAGCAGGACCGCCAAGCCAAAGAAGATGCCAAAGTTGAGAAGGCTAGGAGCTGATTGTAGTAGATTGTGGATCATCTAGCCATCCACCTCCCCTAAAACGATGTCAATCGCCCCAAGTATCGTTATCAGATTCGCCATATTTTCCCCTTCGAGCAATTTGGGCAGGATTTGCAGATTATAAAAGGATGGTCGCCGGAATTTCAAACGGTACGGCTCCTTTTTCCCTTCACTCGCAATATAGCAACCTATTTCCCCTCTTGGCGATTCGATTCGGACGAACGCCTCCCCTTTCGGGACCTTGATGATTTTCGGGACCTTGGCAAGGATCGGTCCCTCAGCAGGAAATTGCTTCACGGCCTGTTCCAGGATTTTCAAGGACTCTTCTATTTCTTCCATTCTGCAATGATAACGGGAAAAGGCATCACCTTCTTCACGGGTGGGTACATCGAATTGGAACCGGTCATAAATGGAATAAGGCTCATCTTTTCTTAAATCAAATTTCACACCCGTACACCTTAAATTAGCGCCGCTCAATGAATAGGAAAGTGCATCTTCCTTTGAATAAACGCCCACACCCCTGACCCGGTTCATAAAAATCTCATTGCCTGTAACCAGTTGGTGGTACCCAGCCAGTTGCTCCCTCATGTAGGGGACAAACTCTGCCACCTTTTCTATCCAATCCTCCGGAGCGTCCCACTTCACGCCGCCAACCCTCATGTAATTAAACGTCAGCCGTGCCCCCGACAATTCGGTCAATAAATTGATGATCATTTCCCGTTCACGAAAGGCGTATAAAAAGGGACTTGTCGCTCCAATATCAAGTAAGTATGTTCCCCACCACACAAGGTGGCTGGCCACACGGCCCAACTCCATCGCGATAACACGCAAATATTCCGCGCGGTCAGGTACCTCCACCCCCATCATGGTTTCAACTGCATGGCAAAGTACATAATTATTAGTCATTGCCGCTAAGTAATCCAACCGATCGGTATAGGGAATGATCTGTGTATATTGCAGATTTTCTGCCAGCTTTTCCGTTCCCCGATGAAGGTACCCAATGACTGGGGTGGCCTCTTTAATGATTTCACCGTCGATTTTGATGATAAGCCGGAACACGCCATGCGTACTGGGATGCTGTGGTCCGACATTAAGCAACATCTCTTCCGTCCGTAACATTGAGCTACACCTCCACGTCATAGGGCTGATAATCTTTACGAAGCGGATATCCAATCCAATCTTCTCCAAGCAAGATCCGCTTTAAATCCGGATGCCCTTGGAATACGATGCCGAGTAAGTCGTATGCCTCACACTCCGGCCAATTTGCTCCCGGCCATAAGGGCACCAACGACGGGACAGAAGGAGTATTCCTATCAAGTTTCACCTTCAGTGCAACTGAATGATTTATTAGAAAGGAGTACAGCTGTACATACATTTCCATATGGGTCTCAAAGTCGGTGCCATGCAACTCTGATAAGTACTGAAAACTTAACGTTTTATCATGGCGTAGAAAGTCTGCAATTTGGAAATATGTATCAGGTTTAGCTACCAAGGTGGGAATATCTTTTGAAAGGGTATTAATATAGTAATCTACTAGGACATCTTCTCCCAAATGCCGTTCAATGGCCTGAATAAGTGAATCGAGGATAGGTTGGTTGGGTGAAGGTGCTTCTGGGGTCGCTTCGGGACTTTCTTTTACAGTATTCTTTGCCTTTGCGGCCGCCGCTGCCTTTGCTTTTGCAGCAGCGATGGCGTTAGCCTTCGCCTTTTCGGGATCTTCTTCTTTATTGGTCGCTCCTTTCTTTTTGGCTAGTGCAGCAGCCTTGGCCTTCGCTACGGCGGCTGCCTTCTGCTTCGCTATATCTAAGTTGTCTCCTCCCCCTTCGGTTCCGCTCTCTTTTGCCTGTTTTCGTGCCAGGGCTGCTGCTTTCGCTTTTGCTGCTGCGGCTGCCTTCTGCTTCGCTATATCTAGGTTGTCCTCTTCTCCTCCTTCTGTTCCGCTCTCTTTTGCCTGTTTTCGTGCCAGGGCTGCTGCTTTCGCTTTTGCCGCGGCGGCTGCCTTCTGCTTCGCTATATCTAGGTTGTCTTCTTCTCTTCCTTCTGTTCCGCTCTCTTTTGCCTGTTTTCGTGCCAGGGCTGCTGCTCTCGCTTTTGCCGCGGCGGCTGCCTTCTGCTTCGCTATATCTAGGTTGTCTTCTTCTCCTCCTTCTGTTCCGCTCTCTTTTGCCTGTTTTCGGGCCAGGGCTGCTGCTTTCGCTTTTGCTGCTGCGGCTGCCTTCTGCTTCGCTATATCTAGGTTGTCCCCTTCTGCTTCTGATTTACTCTCTTTTGCCTGCTTTCGGGCCAGGGCGGCTGCTTTTGCTTTTGCAGCGGCCTCCTTTTTCTGCTGAGCTAAGTCTTGCTCATCACTCATTTAAATCACCCGCTTTCCGGTTTTGGCTTCATATCTGATTTTTTCTTTCAATTTATTGATTCCGTAAATAAGTGCTGCCGGATTAGGAGGGCACCCAGGAATATAAACATCAACGGGCACAATCTGGTCTACCCCTTTAACAACTGAATAGGAATGGACATACGGGCCTCCAGCCGTTGCACAGGATCCCATTGCAATCACCCATTTCGGCTCTGGCATTTGGTCATATAGGCGCCTTAAAATAGGGGCCATTTTTTTCGTCACTGTGCCAGAAACGATCATGACATCCGATTGTCTCGGTGAAGTACGAAAAAAGGAACCAAATCGATCCAAATCATAATGGGAGGATCCCACCCCCATCATTTCAATGGCACAACATGCGAGCCCGAAAGTCATTGGCCATAATGAATTGCTTCTAGCCCACGCCTTTACTTGCTCAAGCGTGGATAAAAAGACACTTTGACGCATTTCTTCCATTTCTTCACGGGTAAGGTTATCTAATTTCAATTCCACTTTAACACCTTCTTTTTCCAAGCATAAATTAGGCCTAACAATAGGATAAGGACAAAAAATAGCATCTCAATCAGAGCAAACAATCCCAATTCATCATATGCAACCGCCCAAGGATAAAGAAAAACGGTTTCTACATCAAAGATGACGAACATCAATCCAAATAAATAATACCTGACATTGAACTGAACCCTGGAGTCCTGAAAAGGTTCCACTCCACTTTCGTAGGTCGTATATTTCATCTCATTCGGTTTATTTGGTCTAAGAAGCTTTCCAAGAAATAGTGCCACTAGTGGAAGTAAGATTCCTAAGCTGAGAAAAACGAATACAATTAAATAATTATTTTGGTAAATATGCAGCTGTCCCATGTCCATCACCCTTTATAGAAGAATCATGTTTAAATGGTACACTTGTCTTCATTTTAGGTAAGTAACCCCGTTTTAAAAAAGTATGCGGGTACACCTTTTTTTAGAAGCAATCTGATATTCCGAGACTACATCCAATAAATGTAAGCGTATACATTATAACATTCCGTAAAACGCAGTGTCATGGCTCAGCGAATCAAATAGGGAAATACTTTTCCTCCAAATCCGATAATTTTTTATACTTGTCAACATCATACTACATGATGTGACAACCGATTAATTCAATGTGGCCTTTTGCTAAAACATAAAAAAGCACCCCACTTTCCAAGTGGAAAGTGGGGTGCTTTTTCTTTGAAATTTATCGCATTTCTGCAATTTGAATCCGGTTTACAGCCCGTTTAAGTGCTAAATTAGCTCTTTTCGAGTCATTAGATCCATCATTGTTCTGCAATCTTTGTTCTGCACGTGTTTTTGCTGCTTGAGCACGTGCAAGATCGATAGTTTCAGCTCTTTCAGCAGATTGAGCTAAAATGGTTACCACATCAGGGCGAACTTCTAGGAAGCCACCATTTACAGCTACATAGTCTGTGTTGTTTCCATTTTTAAGACGAACAGCACCGATAGTAAGGGGAGCTACGGTTGGAACGTGTCCAGCCATAATTCCCAGCTCACCACTTTTAGCTTTCGTGCTTACCATTTCAACTTCTGCTTCATATACTGGGCCATCGGGAGTAACAACATTGACTTTAATGGTCTTCATTTCATTACCTCCTAGTTCCCTTAATTAAGCCATTTCTTTTGCTTTAGCAATAACTTCTTCGATACGGCCAACTAAACGGAATGCATCTTCAGGAAGCTCGTCATATTTTCCAGCTAGGATATCTTTGAATCCTTGAACTGTTTCTTTTACTGGTACGTAAGAACCTTTTTGACCAGTAAATTGTTCAGCCACGTGGAAGTTTTGTGACAAGAAGTTTTGGATTCTACGAGCACGAGCAACGATTACTTTCTCGTCTTCGCTTAATTCATCCATACCCAAGATTGCGATGATATCTTGAAGTTCTTTATATTTCTGTAATGTTGATTGTACTTGACGAGCAACATTATAGTGCTCTGCTCCAACAACCTCTGGGCTAAGCGCACGAGAAGAAGAAGCCAATGGATCAACCGCAGGGTAGATACCCATTTCAGAAAGTTTACGTTCAAGGTTAGTCGTTGCATCTAAGTGAGCGAAAGTTGTAGCTGGAGCCGGATCCGTATAGTCATCGGCAGGTACATAAATTGCTTGGATAGATGTAACAGAACCTTTATTAGTTGAAGTGATACGCTCTTGTAATTGACCCATTTCTGTAGCAAGGGTAGGTTGGTAACCAACCGCTGAAGGCATACGTCCTAGTAGGGCAGAAACCTCAGAACCTGCTTGAGTGAAACGGAAGATGTTATCGATGAAGAAAAGAACGTCTTGTCCTTGTTCGTCACGGAAATATTCAGCCATTGTCAAACCACTAAGAGCTACACGCATACGTGCACCTGGTGGCTCGTTCATTTGTCCGAATACCATCGCTGTTTTCTTAATAACACCAGAGTCAGTCATCTCGTAGAAAAGGTCATTCCCTTCACGAGTACGCTCACCTACACCAGCGAATACGGAAATACCACCGTGTTCTTGGGCGATGTTGTTAATAAGTTCTTGGATAAGTACAGTTTTACCAACACCGGCTCCACCGAAGAGACCGATTTTACCACCTTTGATGTAAGGTGCAAGTAAATCTACTACTTTGATACCAGTTTCAAGGATTTCAACTTGTGTTGAAAGTTCCTCAAAAGTTGGTGCTTGTCTGTGAATTGGATCACGACGTACATCTGCTGTAAGTGGATCAAATAGATCGATATTTTCCCCTAATACGTTGAAAACGCGACCTAGAGTTACATCACCTACAGGAACGGAAATCGGTGCTCCTGTATCAAGTGCTTCTGCACCACGAGTTAAACCGTCCGTGGAAGACATTGCAACAGTACGAACTGTATTATCACCTAGTTGAAGGGCTACTTCGAGAGTTAGTCCTGTACCAGACGCTTTATTTTCGATTCTTAACGCGTTATAGATCTTAGGAAGTTGTCCGTCTTCGAATTTCACGTCAACAACCGGACCCATAACTTGAGTAACGCGTCCTATATTCATCGTTTTCCCTCCTTACGTTGCTTATAACGACTATCATATTTATGGAACGGCCAAGCATCGTCCGCCGGACCGCCCCCATCATTACATCTATTCTAAAGCAGCTGCGCCACCGACAATTTCGGTAATTTCTTGAGTGATTGCGGCTTGACGTGCACGGTTATATTGCAATGAAAGTGAATCGATCAATTCTTTCGCATTGTCGGTTGCATTTTTCATTGCTGTCATACGTGCAGAGTGCTCACTTGCTTTACCATCTAACAATGCACCATAAATTAAACTTTCAGCGTACTGAGGAAGTAAAACCTCAAGAATTTCTTCCGCATTCGGTTCAAATTCATAGGATGTCAATTGAGCATTGGAAGTATCAAAGTCCGATAACGGAAGGACTTGCTTTTCCGTTACGTCCTGTTGGATTGGGCTGACATAATGGTTATAGTACATATAAAGCTCATCACACAGTTCATTTAGATACAAATTCACTGTCGATTTAGCAAGTGTGTTGATGTCAGCGAAAGACGGCTGATCAGGAACACCGATTACTTCAAGCTCTACATGCATGCCACGGCTGACAAAGAAATCACGGCCAACCCTTCCGATTGCGATAATGACAAACTCATCATTGGATTTATGGCGTTCAAGAATTGTTTTATGAACTTGACGAAGGACGCTACTGTTGTATGCCCCTGCCAAACCACGGTCCGATGTGATCACCAGGTAACCGGTTTTCTTCACTGGACGCTTGGCAAGCATTGGATGAGATGCATCCGCGCTTCCGTTCGCAATACTAGATACTACTTCTTGAATTTTTTCCATATATGGAACATATGCTTTAGCATTAGCTTCCGCACGGTTCATTTTTGAAGCGGATACCATTTGCATCGCTTTTGTAATTTGACTCGTCTTTTTCGTTGAAGTTATCCGAGACTTAATATCGCGTAAAGAGGCCATTCATTCTCACCACCCTTTAAAAATTATTTAGACCTTATTATTCAGAAATAACGAAGTTCTTTTTGAATTCGTTAATAGCAGCAACCATAGCAGCGTCTTCAGGAAGACCTTTTGTTGTGCGAATGTGATCTAATAATTCTGGATGAGAACGATCTAGGAACACATAGTATTCTTCTTCGAAACGAAGGATATCCGAAACCGGAATATCATCTAGGAAGCCTTTTGTTAATGCGTAGAAAATCATAACTTGTTTTTCTACTTTAATTGGTTTATTCAAATCTTGTTTAAGAACTTCAACTGTACGAGCACCACGGTTAAGTTTAGCTTGAGTAGCAGCATCAAGGTCAGATCCGAATTGAGAGAATGCTTCTAATTCGCGATAAGAAGCCAAGTCAAGACGTAATGTACCGGCAACTTTTTTCATCGCTTTAATTTGCGCAGATCCACCAACACGTGATACGGAAAGACCAGCGTTAATCGCAGGACGTACACCTGAGAAGAACAAATCAGATTGTAAGAAGATTTGTCCATCAGTGATGGAAATAACGTTTGTTGGAATGTATGCAGAAATGTCGCCTGCTTGTGTTTCAACAAATGGTAGTGCAGTGATTGAACCAGCACCTAAAGTGTCGTTCAATTTAGCAGCACGCTCAAGTAAACGTGAATGCAAGTAGAATACATCCCCTGGGAATGCTTCACGACCTGGAGGACGGCGAAGCAGCAAGGAAAGTTCGCGGTATGCAGATGCTTGTTTAGAAAGATCATCGTAAACCACTAGAACGTGCTTGCCTGAGAACATGAATTCTTCAGCCATAGTTACACCAGCATAAGGAGCTAGGTATAATAGTGGAGCTGGTTGAGAAGCTGATGCAGATACAACGATTGTGTAATCTAGAGCACCATTCTTACGTAGTGTTTCAACTGTTCCACGAACTGTTGATTCTTTTTGACCGATAGCTACGTAGATACAGATCATATCTTGGTCAGCTTGGTTCAAGATTGTATCGATTGCAACTGATGTTTTACCAGTTTGACGGTCACCGATGATTAACTCACGTTGTCCACGTCCGATTGGAACAAGAGCATCGATTGCTTTAATACCTGTTTGTAGTGGTTCATGAACGGATTTACGGTCCATAACACCTGTAGCAGGACTTTCGATTGGGCGAGTTTTTGTAGTAGCGATTGGACCAAGACCATCAATAGGTTGTCCAAGCGGGTTTACAACACGTCCGATTAATTCTTCTCCAACTGGTACTTCCATGATTCTGCCCGTACGGCGTACTTCACTGCCTTCTTGAATATCTCTGAAAGGTCCAAGAATAACAACACCTACGTTATTTTGCTCAAGGTTTTGTGCTAATCCCATTGAACCATTAGAAAATTCTAAGAGCTCCCCAGCCATTGCATTATCTAAACCATGAACGCGAGCGATACCATCACCAACAGTGATAACTGTACCTACATCGCTTACTTTAATTTCCGACTGATAGTTTTCAATCTGCTTTTTAATCAGCGCACTGATTTCTTCAGCTTTGATGCTCATGAATTTCACCCCTATCTGTGAATATTAACCTAATAGTTGTTTGCTTAGGCGATCAAGCTTACCGCTAATCGTTCCGTCGTAAATACGGTTACCGATTTGAAGTTTGATGCCGCCAAGAATATTGCTATCCGTAACATTAGTGATGCGTAAATGTTTTTTGCCGATTTTTGCAGCAAAAGATGAAGACACAGCTTCCATTTCGTTTTCAGTTAATGGACGTACTGTATAGACTGTAGCGTCTGCCACTGAATTTTCTTCATTCGCAAGTTCTATAAACTCTTGTGCCATGGCAGGTACTTCATCTGTACGATGACGTTCTACCATTAACAGTACAGTGTTTAGAATGGAAGGAGAAATGCTTGTAAAAGCATTGATAAGTACAGTACGCTTAGCATCTTTAGTCATTTTAGGATGAGCTAAAAAGCTTAATAGCTCATTATCGTTTGTAAAAACTTCATTCACTACGCGAAGTTCAGCTTCAAGTTGGTTAATGAGATTTTGCTCTTTCGCAATTTGGAAAAGGGCAACGGCATAACGTTTTGCTACTGTTATATCGCTCATTTACCTTCTCCTGCCTCTTGAATGTATTCATTAATCAATTGCTCTTGATCAGCTTCAGATAGTTCTTTTTCAATTACTTTAGAAGCAATAAGAACGGATAAAGATGCCACTTGCTCGCGTAATGCATTGATGGCTTTTTCTTTTTCCTGTACGATTTCACGCTTCGCTGATTCTTTCACACGATCAGCCTCAAGACGTGCTTGTTTCACGATATCTTCACGCTGCGCTTCACCTTGAAGTTTTGCATTTTCGATAAGTTGTCCAGCTTCAGTGCGAGATTGCTTAACGATCTCACGTTGTTCTTCTAAATATTTAAGTGCTTCTTGTCTGCTAGCTTCAGCTGCTTGAATTTCATTTGCAACGTGTTCTTCACGTTGAGTCATGATGCCCATTAGAGGACCCCATGCAAATTTCTTCAGCAACGCTAACAAAATAATAAACATAACTAATTGGAAAATCATATCTCCGCCATTGAAGCCGGCAGTTGATGACCCAAGTACAAAGCTGCTTGTTAACACGCTTGGTTCACTCCCTTCACGAGTTTCACTTCTTAAGCGTTCATTTATAAATGAACTTTTAGAAAACTGTGCTCTTAAAATGTATTAAAACAGGATTGTGGACATAAAGGAAAGGCGAAGGTTCACATGGAACGAACTTCGCCATTTTTGAACTTTTTAAAGGTTCTATTAACTACCGTATACCATGAATGCGATAACTACTGCGATGATAGGCATCGCCTCAACTAAACCTACCCCGATGAACATTGTAGTTTGAAGCATACCGCGAGCTTCTGGTTGACGAGCGATACCTTCTACTGTTCTTGAAACGATAAGACCATTACCAATACCAGCACCTAGTGCTGCTAAACCAATTGCGATTGCTGCTGCAAGAAGACCTACTGAACCTGTCATTATAAATATCCTCCTTAAAATTGTATCAAAATTTTATTATTTCAGTTCAAAATGAACTTATAATTAATGGTCGTCACTGACTTTATGAGACAGATAAACCATTGTTAACGTAACAAAGATAAATGCTTGGATACTGCCGACGAAAATACTATAGCCTTGCCATACTAAAGTAGGAACGATCGCTCCGACAAAACCTAGAGCTCCACTCATAGCTAAAGAACCAGCTAATAGACTTAATAAAACCTCACCAGCATAAATATTACCATACAGACGCAGACCAAGTGTCAAGGAATTGGTAAATTCCTCTACGAAAGTCATTGGGTTTTTATAAGCTTTGAAATAACCCTTCGCGCCTTTCATTTTTATAGCATAATAATGCGTTAAACCTAGGACCATGACTGCAAGAGTCAATGTGATAACTGGGTCGGCTGTTGGTGATTTCCACCAAAGGACACCATCGTAACTAATTGCAAATGGAAGACCGAGCATATTGGACACAAAAATGTACATCAGCAAAGTCATACCAAGCAGTTGAAACTGACCACCTGTTCTCCAGTCCATGTTACTATTGATAATACCCTTAACGAAATCCATAATCCATTCCATGAAATTCTGCATGCCAGTTGGCTTCATCGCAAGTTTGCGTGTGCTAATTACTGCAAGGATAAATACAACCAGGCTTGCTATCGTTATCATTAGGACATTACTTAAGTTAAAGGTTAGACCCATAAATTCATGTAAGGGTGCTTCATGATTCAACTATATTCACCTCTCTTCCCCGCTATCGACGTATTAATTGGATGAAAAAATCTATAAAAATGACAATATAAGCTGTCATTAATCCCCATACAACACTAATCAGATGAAAATGCTCCGGATATTCCAATGCAACGAGTACCGCAAAACCTGCGGATGCCATTCGTGTCAATGTACCAAGAGATTTGACTTTTTTGCCCTCATCAAGCGCTCGACTGAATTTCTTGATTTTTTGATTGATCAGCCATAAATTATATAAACTCAAAATCGTACCCAGTATAAGCCCCGCAAACACGGCTTGGTAACTCGTAAGTCCCCATCCAACAACATAAACCGCCAGAAGATAAACTATATATTTACTCTGCCTGTTGAACATGATTTTTATTTCTGGCATTTTACATTTAATCTCCTGAGAAATATTTTCGTACTGAATGGAGCATTGCTTGTAAACTAACTGACGCAAGTTCACAAAGAAGGCCAATTATTATAATTGCAGCGGTTCGAATCATAGTTCGTCCATTCATTTCCCTTAGAAGGTGAAATGGATTGACAAAAGATCCGACTAGTTGAGAAAGAATCGCTGACATCAAAACAACAGCCCCTGCCATAAAGGAAGGCAATTCTTTTGATGCAAAGTTGCATCCTCGCGGTTGAATTTGGTGGAGGATAGAAAAAAAATTCATGCTGTAAAATTCTGCATGTCGGGCATTTGAAAACCCTCTCATTTTACATCCTTAGTTAGCATACAATAGGCTAGAATCAATGTCAATGTGTCGTTAGTGAAATTTGTCACAGGTTTGTAAATATTACTGAATTGTTCACAGAATATCTTTTTTTGACTATTGACATCAGTTTTATTTTACACATCTGTCATGTTCACTCAATAAGTAACGTCTTTTCTATCCGATCTTCCCTTCCTCCCCTCCTCGCAAAGATAATCGCTTTATACACTCCATTGGGTGGTAAATCCTTTTTGAAAATGGTTTTTTTCGTCATACCGGATGAAGCTGGTCTGGACCAATCCATGAACCCCGCAAATCTCAGACTATCTGCCTCATAGAGTGCAATCCCGAATTCCTCTGCTCCACGAGGGAGATACATTTCATAACGGTACGTGCTGGCTTGATCTCCTTTTCCGAATTCAAATCCCATCACCCTTGGGTAATCGGGCTCTTCTTTTACATATAAATAAGGGAGCGATATTTTCTTATTACCTTCCATTATGAAGAGATAGCCATCATACACACCCTTACTAAGTTTCTCTGGACTTACTTGAAGCCCCAATTGCACTTCCTTCTTTTCCCCAGGGTTTAAAGTAAGGGATTGTGGCAAATCCCAATTCAGCCCTTTTTCTTGTAAAGGAACGATCATCGTGTACCGTTTTTTATTCTTTCCTGTATTTTCAAGAATCAATGCTTGTTGGTGCTCCTCGATACCATCCCTTTTAGTGTACATTCCAAATGATAAGGAACTCGGGTATAAGAGTGTATCCGCTTTTATCGCTTCATCAATTTGGATTCGCCCTGCCCCTTGCTCATAGGTATGATACAAATGCTGAACGGATTTACTTAATGGCTTGGACGTGCTCATCAATGCAGACTTCACTTGTTCGGGTGTCCAGTTCGGGTGCTTTTGCAAGATAAGTGCACATGCTCCGGCTACATGCGGAGCGGACATGCTCGTTCCCGCTAGAGCCATGTACCCTTTTGGAATTGTGCTCGTGATTTCCACTCCTGGGGCAAGCACATCTGGCTTAATATCCCATGACACCGTCACAGGACCTCTTGAGCTAAAATCAGCCAGCCTATCTTGTTCCTTCTTGTTTACAAAGTGAACTTTTCCATGTGCTTGACCTTCCAATTCCTTTTTAAGGCGTAACCCATCTTTTCTTTTAATAGAAGCAACTGGTATTCTCATCTCTTTCTCTAGGCTACCGGTGAACATACCATTTGTATTATTAAAGATGATGACGCCCTTGGCCCCAGCCTTCTCAGCATTGGTCGCTTTTTCTTGAAAAGTGAGTACTCCGCGCTCCATTAAAACAATCTTATCCTTCACCCTCTTTAGGTCACTTTCCTCCCCAATACCTCCATACATGATATCTTCCGAAAAGGTCAGATTCCATTTTTTTGACCCTTGCAACAAGGTTAAATCTGATTGATAGTGGTTTGAACCAAGCCCGTATTCCATAACAGGCACTTTCAAAGGAGGAGTCGAGGCCCCGACGGATATCGCTTTCTCCGCCGTTCCGGGTGATCCGACCGTCCATACGGCCGGACCTGAATTACCATTGGATGTGACAGCAACAATTCCTGATTCCACCGCCTTATTTAGTGCAAGTGAAATCGGTAAATCAGGTCCGTTGATGTCATTCCCAAGAGAAAGATTCAAAACATCGACTTTATCCTTGATGGCCGACTCGACGGCCGCCAAAACTTGCTCAGTATCTCCTGCCCCGCCAGGTCCTAATGCACGGTAAGCATAGATTTCAGCTTCCGGGGCCACTCCCCTCATCTTGCCATTTGCGGCAATGATGCCAGCCACATGAGTTCCATGAATCGTGTTCATTTCCCCCTGATTCATTGTCTCCATCGGGTCAGAATCGTCATCCACTAAGTCCTTTCCGCCTCTGTACGCATGCTGTAAATCCGGATGGGTATAATCCATTCCCGTATCGATAATACCGACCTTCACTCCTTTTCCAGTTATGCGACGATGTTTCTGATCGAAGAAGCTCCTTACCCGATCGCCGCCAATATATGGGACACTTTCATCAAGCGCCGGATGATATTTCGACACTTCCGAAACAGCTTGAATATGATCTTCCTTCCAAAGCCGCTTAACCTCCTCCCTGTTCCCTTGTACGGAAAATCCGTCAAGGGCGACCGTAAAAACATTGCGCAGATTCAATGATGGATATTTAGAAAGTACCTTTATAATCTCCCTATTGCTTAGCGGTCGATCCGTCGTGACAACAGCCCTAACTTTTTGGGATTCAGCCGTTTTGGGTAGTGGGGGCAGTATGACAGACGCCACTCCCCTTTCAATCGGAAGGGGGAATGTGGATAAAAAAATAAATATAAATATACCTATAATGATTGCTCTCATTTTAATGCACCCTCCTTCCCCATTATCTTCTTCTCAACGATTGAGGAGTATACAATAAAAAAAGGAAAAGCCCTTGGATATTGGCTTTTCCTTTTTTATTATTCAAATCTTGTTGGTGGTTCACTTATTTGCTTGAAATAGTATCGGACCGCTTCAGCAATCCGGGCTGATGCGTTTCCGTCACCATATGGATTTGAGGCCTTTGACATTCTTTCGTGCTCTTCGGGATCGTTCAGCAATTCATGCGCCATTTGTACAATTGTCCGCTCGTCCGTTCCTGCCAGCTTCAAGGTACCCGCGTTGATTCCTTCAGGACGTTCAGTCGTATCCCGCAATACAAGGACAGGGACCCCTAGTGAAGGGGCCTCTTCTTGAATCCCCCCGGAATCCGTCAAAATCAAATACGCTCTGGAAGCAAAGTTATGAAAATCCAAAACATCCAGCGGTTCAATTAAATGGACACGGGGATGATCGCCGAGAATCTCATTGGCAAGTTCTTGTACAGCAGGATTCAAGTGTACTGGATAAACCACTTGAACATCTTCATGGTCCGCCACGATTCTTTTAACGGCCCTGAAGATATTGCGCATCGGTTCTCCTAGATTTTCCCTACGATGAGCCGTCAGTAAAACAAGCCTGTCTTTGCCCAACCCAGTTAAAACCGGATGGGAATACGTGGAGCGAACCGTCGTTTTCAAAGCATCCGTTGCCGTATTACCGGTCACGAAGATATTGCCTCTCTTGTTTTCATTCAACAAGTTCTCTTCCGCTTTGGCAGTCGGTGCGAAATGAAGGTCAGCCATCGTGCCCGTTAATTGGCGGTTCATCTCTTCAGGGTAAGGGGAATATTTATTCCACGTACGCAACCCCGCTTCCACATGTCCAATGACGATTTGATTATAAAAGGCGGCTAAGCTCGCAACAAAAGTTGTGGTGGTATCACCGTGTACCAGAACAATATCGGGTTTGGCTTCTTTCATTACGGAATCAAGCCCACTTAAAGCCCTGGTTGTAATATCCGCTAACGTTTGCCTTTCCTTCATTATATTCAAGTCATAATCGGGAACGATGGAAAACAAGTCCAAAACTTGATCTAGCATTTGTCGATGCTGTGCCGTTACAGCAACTATAGGTTCGAAAAATTCTGGGTGCTTTTGAAATTCGAGTACTAAGGGAGCCATTTTGACAGCTTCCGGCCTCGTTCCGAAAATCGTCATGACCTTGATCGGTTGTTTCATTCGTGACACCTCAGTTTCTTTCTATTTTGTGCCGAATAAACGATCTCCTGCGTCACCTAGACCTGGAACGATATATCCGTGTTCATCCAACTTCTCATCAAGTCCTGCAATGTAAATATCAACATCCGGATGTGCTTCTTTTAATGCTTCCACTCCCTCTGGAGCCGCAATGAGACACATGAACTTGATATTGATTGCCCCACGGTTCTTAATCGAATTGATCGCTTCAATAGCAGAACCGCCCGTAGCTAACATTGGGTCAACAACAATACATTCTCTTTCAGCCAAATCGCTTGGCATTTTCACATAGTATTCAACAGGCTTTAATGTTTCAGGGTCACGGTACAGACCCACATGTCCTACTTTTGCAGCTGGGATCAACTTAATGATTCCGTCAACCATCCCTATTCCCGCACGTAGGATCGGAACGATGCCCACTTTCTTACCAGCAAGCATTTTCACCTTCGCCTTGCTTACAGGTGTTTGGATTTCAACTTCTTCAAGTTGCATGTCTCTAGTGATTTCAAATGCCATCAATGATGCCACTTCATCCACTAGTTCACGGAATTCCTTTGTTCCTGTATTTATATCGCGTATATAAGCTAATTTGTGTTGAATTAACGGGTGGTCAAAAACAAAAACTTTTCCCATTTTTCATCTCTCCCATTCCAGTGCCTGATTTTGTTTATATTTCATACTTGCCATAGTCATCTAAAGTCTTTTTATGCCCTTTAAATTTCACTTCTACTCATTTTACAGAAAAAAGATTCAATCTTCAATAAGCCTTTAGATGTCAGACCTATTTTTAGTATTTAGATTTTTCGGAACACGATGACTTATATATCTTTTTTCCATCACGTGCACTACGTAAAAAAACCACTTCCCCAGAAAGGAAGCGGCTCTACATATTAGAATGAAGGATACAAATCGAATTTACTTGTCAAAGCTTCAACGCGTTGTTTCGCTTCTTCAAGTTTCGCTTCATCTTCATTATTTTTCAAAACAAGACCAATGAGTGACGCAATTTCATCCATGTCTTCTAACCCGAAGCCACGAGAAGTCACGGCCGCCGTTCCGATACGGATACCACTTGTAACGAATGGTTTTTCCGGATCATAAGGAATTGCGTTTTTATTGACGGTGATTCCGATTTCATCCAATGCTTTTTCTGCAATCTTTCCTGTAAGTCCTGTTGAACGAACATCAAGTAAGATTAAATGATTATCCGTACCGTCAGATACAAGCGTGAATCCTTCTTTCTTAAGACCTTCACCCAAGCGTTTAGCATTATCGATGATTTGTTGAGCATATCCTTTAAAATCATCTTGAAGCGCTTCACCGAATGCCACTGCCTTAGCCGCAATAACATGCATTAACGGGCCGCCTTGAATACCAGGGAAGATAGATTTATCGATTTTCTTGCCGAACTCTTCTTTACAAATAATCATTCCGCCACGTGGTCCGCGAAGTGTTTTATGGGTTGTTGTCGTTACGAAATCAGCATATGGAACTGGGCTTGGATGCAAACCTGCAGCCACTAAACCGGCGATATGTGCCATGTCCACCATTAAATATGCTCCAACTTCATCGGCAATTTCACGGAAGCGTTTAAAGTCAATTTCACGTGGATATGCGCTAGCACCCGCTACGATCAATTTCGGTTTATGCTGACGGGCTTTTTCCAATACATCATTATAATCGATACGGTGATCTTTTTCGTCCACACCATATTCAACGAAGTTATAGTTCACTCCACTGAAGTTAACAGGACTGCCGTGCGTTAAGTGGCCACCATGGGAAAGGTTCATCCCAAGCACTGTGTCACCTGTTTGAAGAACAGTAAAGTAAACGGCCATATTCGCTTGGGCACCAGAGTGAGGTTGTACATTTACATACTCGCCACCAAATATTTCCTTTGCGCGATCGCGTGCCAAGTCTTCTACGATGTCGACATATTCACATCCACCATAGTAACGTTTTCCAGGATACCCTTCAGCATATTTATTCGTTAGAACAGATCCTTGAGCCTCCATGACAGCTTCACTAACGAAGTTCTCAGATGCAATAAGCTCAATCTTGCTTCTTTGTCGCCCTAATTCCAGTTGGATTGCGTTAAATACTTGTTCATCTTGTTTTGCCAAACGATTCATTCCGTAACTCCTCCTCAAATTGTGCGGGATTATTCGCTTTTTCCATTATGTACAACATGCCCTCAAAAGGACATGAAAAAGCCTCAGCTATAATTGTTTGAAAATTCTACTCTATTTTAACATGTCTATTTTAGAAGTGGTAGTTTATTTTTATCGAATATTCCTTCTATAATATTAAAATATTGTTCGTATTTTATAGAGTTTTCCCGAAAAAACCCTTAGTATCCTTAGATTTAATCAGCAAAAAAACATTTTCCATACAATCAATTTGCGATTATTTAAGATTGTTCCTCTGTTATTTGAAAACAGCATCCCCTCATTAAAGGAATGCTGTTCGCCTTTTTAATTATCATGTACAACTCTTATTTACAGAAGCAGCTTGATAAACGGCCCGTTCCCCACCAATTAGTTTAGGACGGGTTCTAGCCATTGTCACATGGGCATGGCCTATTTCCTTAATGGATGTTCTAACTGGAACAGCTACATGTTTCAAATGCATGCCGATAAACGTATCGCCAATATCAATCCCTGCATCCGCCTTGATGTGCTCGACAACTACAGCATCATCCCATTGCTGATAAGCGTGGGTGGCCATTGACCCTCCAGCTGTGCGTACGGGTACAACCGCAACTTCTTCATAGCCTCGTGAATCCGCCGACTCCCTTGGGAGGACGAGCGCCCTATTCAAGTGTTCACAACACTGATAGGCAACCTGCACTCCGGTTTCTTCTTGAAATTCCTTCACTACAGAAAAAAGCATGCCCGCCACATCAACCGATCCTTCGGTACCAATCCGTTTCCCAGCCACTTCACTTGTAGAGCAACCAATTACAAGTAGCTGGCGCTTCCCTAAAGCGGCGGTTTCCTGGAACTCCTGTAACAGTTTTTGAAACTGGTTTTTCCATATCTCAAGCTCTTCTGATAATAAAGCATCACTTGTCATGAAAAACGCATCCTTTCATTGTGGATACCTCGCATTAGCATTACGGATGATGAATGACTTAGTTACTTTTGTCCTCATACTCTGCAATCTTGCCAATCCGATTTTGGTGACGACCGCCCTCAAATTCATAAGTCAACCATGTTTGGGCTATCTCCCTTGCAAGACCAGGCCCAATGACACGTTCCCCCATCGCTAACACATTGCTGTCATTATGCTGACGGGTTAATTTTGCACTATACACATCATGAACCAGCGCACAACGTATCCCTTTGACTTTATTGGCAGCAATGCTCATTCCGATGCCTGTACCACAGATTAGGATGCCTCGATCAAATTCGCCTTTCGCCACTTTTTCAGCAACCGGCAGGGCAAAGTCGGGATAATCCACGGATGTACTGCATTCACAGCCGAAATCCTCATATGGAATATTCAACTCATTCATCAAGTTCTTTATTTCTTCACGGATTTGAATTCCTCCATGGTCTGAAGCAATTGCAACTTTCATAATAAAGTCCTCCTAGATGTTCTCATTTATTTTTATTGTGTCACAAAGTTATGAAAAGATAAAGGGAAGCAGGTCCCCTCTATACAAAAGCAGGAAATCAGCGACTGATTTCCTGCAAGGAAGCGGTTTACGTATGAAAACGGGTGATGGTCTGCTTAAGTTTGTCGGCTTGATCCTTAAGTTCCATGGCCAACTTATCTACATTTTCCATAACGGAAGCCTGTTCATGGGTTGCAGCCGTGACTTCTTCTGCACCAGCGGATGTCTCTTCAGCAATGGCAGCGACTTCCTGTGACTGCCTGGATGTTTCCTCCACACTTTCCATCTGACGATCAACAAGCTCGGTAATATCCTTGACCGCTACGACAACGTTATGTACCGTTTTTGTCATGCCTTCGATCGCTATGTCTGTATCGGTCCCTTTTTGCGCTTCTTTATTCGCCGATACCACCTGCTCACTGATTTGTTTGACGACCGCCTGAACTTCAACTTGAATGTTTTGGATAAGACTTGAAATGCCCTGAACAGCTTTCGCGCTCTCATCCGCCAAGAGACGGACTTCCTCCGCTACAACGGCAAATCCTTTACCGTGTTCTCCGGCTCGGGCTGCTTCAATCGAGGCATTCAAGGCCAAAAGGTTGGTCTGAGCTGCGATATCACCGACGAGTTCAATGATTTGTTCTACCTTTTTCGCATTTTCCTCCAAGCGCTTCACCGTTTTGAGTGACTCTTGGTTTTCTTGAGCCAATTGTTTAATACCGGAAACCAAAGAATTGACGACTTCCTTACTCTGAAACAGTTCTTCCGCCATTTCACTTGACAGTCCAACCGATGCCTTCGCCTTGCTTTGAACCTGCTGCGCAATCATGATGACATCATCGATGGATTCAGCCGTATTCATGATGGAGACTGCCGAGTTGTCGGCACCTTTGGATATTTCTTCAATGGTCCTTGCGATGTTCTCAGCCTGGTCCGAAGCTCTCGAAGACTCTTGGGAGATATGAATGACTTTATTATTGGTCTCTTGAAAGTTCTCTTCAATGCTCTGTACCATTTCCCGGAGGTTAAACAGCATCAAGTTAAAAGCCATGCCGAGTGAACGTATCTCATCATCCGCCTTCGATAGGACCACTTCTTCGTTAATGCTTCCTTGTGCTGCACTTAGAGCAACTTTTTCTAACCTTTGTAGTGGTTTAGTAATGACACCGGCTGCAAAAAAGGCGAGAAGGCCCGACCACATTATGCCTAGTAACAACGTAGCAATGCTAAAACTTATCGAACTGATATTTTCAAAAAACATTGGGTGTACAACGAAAATGAAAAATGCCGAGGTTGAATACGTGATTAAAGCAAGGACTGTAATGAAGACAACCAATTTCTTTCGTAAACCAAACTTATAATGTGCTCTTTCTGCCATTCTCTTTCCCCCTGTAGACTTACTCTTTGAGCCTTTTAACCAATTCTACAATTAAACCATGAAGCTCCTTGAACGTTTCCCGATACAGGTTTTCCGAACCGCCAAACGGATCTAGTATGTCTTTATCATATTTATCGTCCTGAATGAATTCTTTTAAAGTGAAAGTTTTGTGATCTATGGTTGGGAATGTATTCAGAATGACCGATTTATGTCCTTCCGTCATCGTAAAAATATGTGTGGCCCAGTCTAAATCCTGCTGGGATAATAGTGTGGAGCGATGGTGATTCCACATATCATTTTCGTCCAATACTCTTTTGGCATATTCTGATGCGTCCTGACCAGGTGTAGCATATACGCCTGCGGACCTCACTTCGATGCCCGATATGTTCTTACTTTTTAAAATTGCTTCTGCCATGGGGCTCCTGCACGTGTTACCGGTGCATACAAACAATACTCGGATCATATGTAACGCCTCCTTTTTTATTCATTATAAGGCATAGATCCAATTTGAATAGTCCGTCTAAAAGCCTACTCTTAATTAAAATAACATAAAAAACATCGATAATTTTAATAAAATAAGGCGATTTTATAAACCTTTTTACCTAGTCCTGATAAAAATAAAAACCGCTCCGGCATTCGGAACAGTTTGATGATGAAAAGATAGGATATGAATATGTCTAAAAAGAGAATAATAGCTTTAAGCCGAATGCACATAGAATACTTCCACCAAGGATCTCACTGTATACTCCCAAGAGTCCCTGCATCTTTCTCCCAAGCAGAAGTCCCGCCCACGTTAAAAGAGTGGCGGCAAGGCCAAAGCATAAAATGGTCACGAGCGTTTTCGCCCCATAGATTCCGAGAGTCAAACCCACTGAAAAACTATCCAGGCTCACCCCAAGCGCAAATATGAGCAACCCTTTTCCCACCGGGGCAAGTAGTTTTTGATCTCTGCTCCCTGATTCATTCACCTTCCCGGGTAGGAACATCTGGATGCCAAGAAAAATCAACAAGAGGCCGCCCGCATATGTAGCAAAAGTTCCGAATTTATCAGAGATAAAACGCCCCGCCCCCATTCCAAGCAACGGCATCCATACATGAAAAAAACCGACTGTCAGCCCGATGAAGAAAATCTGCCTCAGCCTTAGCTTGAACATGCCCATTCCCAATCCCACAGAAAAGGCGTCCATGCCTAACGCAAAAGCCATGATCAATAAGGTGATGATTTCCCCAGAAACCGTATTCATTCCAACCCCCCTCGGACGTGCCTACTACATGTTATGCATGTCCGAAAAGAAATAGAAGGAAAAATCCTGTGTTTTAGCTTTGATTATCTATCCCTCGATAGTTTGGTGACCGGCAGCTTTAACGAGCCTGTTCATGATGGCAACGCCAATCCCGGACTCCGGAAACATTTCGCTAAAGATGATATCCGTATCAAGGGCATCAAATTGTCTTAACGTATCGTACAACCCGGCTGCAACCGTATGCAAGTCTGCCAATGATCCAGGCGCTATGACATAATCCGCTTTATATTCAGGTTGATGCTCAGTAGAACATATGACGCCAACTTTCAGCCCATCTTTTCTTTTTTCATCCACAAGTCTTTGAAGAAAAGCTTGATTGCCCTTCACTAAAAAAAGTGGCGCTTTCGGTGCATAATGTGTATATTTCATTCCCGGTGCTTTTGGGGCCGCATCTTTACTTTTCAAAGCGACATCATGCCTTACCGTACCGATGACCGCTTCGATTTGTTCGAGTGTAATCCCACCGGGTCTTAATATAACCGGGGTTTCTACGGTACAATCAAGCACCGTGGACTCAACGCCTACCCCTGTTGCCCCGCCGTCGACGATACCTGCAATTCGACCTACCAAATCATCTTCGACATGCTTAGCGGTAGTCGGGCTCGGTTTCCCCGAAGTATTTGCACTCGGTGCCGCTATCGGCAAGCCACTCTCCTTAATAAGGGCCAAGGCAATCGGATGATTCGGCATCCTGATTGCAACGGACTCCAAGCCAGCTGTCACTATGTCCGACAACTTTCCAGGTTTTCGTTTCATAATGAGAGTCAATGGCCCCGGCCAAAACTCATCCATCAGTTTCCTTGCTTGTTCTGGGACCTCTTCAACTATCTCGTTTAATTGCTTCTCAGAAGCGATGTGGACAATCAATGGATTGTCACTTGGTCGCCCCTTTGCTTCGAACACCTTTTTTACCGCTTCATCACTTTTTGCATTAGCTCCCAAGCCGTAAACGGTTTCAGTAGGAAAGGCTACCACCTGATTGGCCTCTAATAATTCGGCCGATTGTATGATCTGGGGATAACTTTGTAAATTATCCACATCTTTATCCACTAACCAGACTTTCGTTTCCATTATTAACACCTTCACTTTTTTACTTATCTTATTTTTGATAATTGCTTATATATGAACGGTTTTTCAGCCGTTTTAGATGGTTTTTGCTTAAAAGATACTTTGAAAGTATAAAAGAAGTATACACAATATTCAAGTGTTATCCACAAATTGTGGGTAACTACAAGTAAACTGTGGATAATATTGTGGATATTGGCCATTAAAGACTGACTTTTTCGATATTTTGTTAATATGCCTGTGGATATGTACGGTTTTCCCTTTCTAAACCTGAAAATTGGGGACAGTTGCCCCCATTTCAAAAAATCTCATGGAAAATTTCCGCAAAAAGTGACTTCACTTCAACTTCGGATTCATCTTCTCCGTCGTACACTTGTTGTCCCTTATCGGCAGAGGCCGTATATTCGGCATTCTCTACTTCTTCATCCTCTTCTCTCCCCTCCTCCTTCGCCCCTTCTACTATCTTATCCTTCGTTTTTGCTTTCGTGTCCTTTACAGCCGCGGACACTTTTGCCTTTTCCACCGTCACCGTTTCCTTTTCTTCATCCTCTACAATAGGACTTTGGCTTACTGCCGTACCGTTTGAAAAATCAAGGAAGCATAATGGAGGAAACAACACACACCACCAGTTAGCCCCTTCCCCTTCACCAAGCGTAATGATCACCGCTTCGTACTCACCTGCAGGGTATAAATACTGGCCATAAAGCTTTGTGGGAAACTCCGCTTGTCCAAAATCCACGGAAACGGACTGCTCCAAACCATTCTCCTTTACCACTTCTCTGGCCGTGGCCTCAATATCACCCAAATGGGATTGAATTACTTTTCTCGCTTCATCTAATGAGGTAAGATCTTTTACCCACTCGGTAATATCGGCATTCACTTCGTCACGGATCAGGCGTTTAACGGATTGGTCCGCTTCCTTATCGCTGTTAGCCAAAATCCTAAGACGAATCGCCTCATCCGGTATGACCATGGTCGCCTCGGTTCCGACCGCTTCCGCTTTCGGCATGTATATACTTATAATCGTTCCTATTGTTAAGATTAATAGATAAATAATGGCTAAATGTTTAGTTTTCATTACTCTCGCCCCCCTCATACAAACTAGTCTCGCCAATACCCGGCTATCTTAAACTAGTAAATATGATTTAAGGTTCACGATTTTCCAAAAGGAAAAAATCCGTCCCCAACGGAGACGAATCAACTCAATATAGCAAAGACCATCCGATCTTTCCCATTAATATCATGTTCAACGGAAACATCCGCGTGCACAAACGTTTCTTTCAGTAATCCAGCCACAGCTTTCCCTTGTCCTGCCCCCACTTCAAAACCGATGAAACCAGGCACTTGCATGACTTGCGGCAATTGTTCCATAAACCGGCGGTAAAAATCGAGTCCATCGACACCTGCAAATAAAGCACGATGGGGCTCATGATCCGTTACGACCGTAGACATCGTCTTTTCATCTTCATCCGGGATATATGGAGGATTCGATAAAAGGATGTCCACCTTCTTATTTTGCTGGATGAAGGGCTGAAGTAAATCACCTTGGATAAATTGCACATCCGCATCCAGTAATCCAGCATTCCTTCGCGCCACCTCAAGTGAAGGTGCTGCGATATCCGTGGCCGTCACGTGCAGTCTTGGTTCCTCCAGTTTCATCGTTATGGCAATTGCTCCACTACCCGTCCCGATATCTGCCATATTCAGCTTCTGGGCCCCTTTAAAAATGCCGGGAAGTTTTCGAAGCGTATAGTATATCAATTCTTCCGTTTCCGGTCTGGGAATCAATACTTCTTCATTCACAAGGAAGGTACGGCCATAAAACTCCTCGCTTCCGATTATATACTGGACCGGTTCTCCTTTTACGTGTTGCGCCACTCCCGACTTGAATTGTTCAAGCTGTTCTGGACTGAGTTCTGTGTGCAGATTGGCCAAAAGTTGCGATCTCGTCTGTTTTAAATAATGTTGCAGCAAAATCTCTCCCGCATTGGCATCGCGACCATTCTCCATTAAAAAAGAAGAAGCCCACTTCAGGGCTTCATATACTTTCACAACCGGATTATTCATCTGCATTTTCCAGCCTTGATGATTGATCTTCCATGATCAAGGCATCCACGACATCATCCAGCTTTCCTTCCATGATTTGATCCAGCTTTTGAATCGTTAAGCCAATCCGATGGTCGGTAACACGGTTTTGCGGGAAATTATACGTGCGGATTCGTTCTGAACGGTCCCCTGTACCAACCGCAAGCTTCCGGTTCTGGTCATATTCTGCCTGTACTTCGCGATTGATTTTGTCATATACCCGAGCCCGTAATACTTTCATCGCTTTGTCTTTATTTTTGATTTGTGATTTTTCGTCCTGACAAGACACTACCGTATTCGTTGGTATATGTGTTAAACGTACGGCAGACATGGTCGTGTTAACACTTTGCCCTCCAGGTCCGCTGGATGCAAAAGTATCTACACGTACATCCTTATCATGGATTTGTATTTCCACTTCTTCCGCTTCTGGTAAAACGGCGACCGTTGCCGTTGATGTATGAATTCGTCCACCCGACTCCGTTTCAGGGACACGTTGAACACGATGGGCTCCATTTTCAAACTTCAACTTGGAATAAGCACCATTCCCATTGATCATGAAAATGATTTCCTTATAACCGCCAAGCCCGGTAGGACTCGCTTCAATGACCTCAGTCTTCCAACCTTGCACCTCAGCAAAACGGCTGTACATGCGGTAAAGACTTCCTGCAAATAGAGCCGCTTCATCTCCGCCTGCCGCTCCACGTATTTCCATGATAACGTTTTTGTCATCATTAGGATCTTTCGGAATCAGCAAGATCTTCAGCTTTTCCTCGAGTCGTTGTATCGTGGATTCGAGTTCACTGATTTCTTCCTTAACCATATCGCGCATATCCGCATCCAATTTATCCTCAAGCATTGCTTTAGCTTCCTTGTGTTGATCCCGGACCTCTTTGTATTCCTTATAAGTGGAAGCCGTTTCCTGAATACTAGCTTGTTCCTTCGAATATTCCCTTAGCTTATTCGTATCATTGATGATTTCAGGGTCACTCAATAGTTCATTCAATCTCTCATATCTATCTTCTACTGCTTGCAGTCGATCAAACAAGTTATTCACCTCTTAAGTTATCCAACACCTACTTGGCATGATGTTGAAAGGATCTTTTTATTTCTACATATAATTAATTCAGTGCCCCATTCGAGTTCACTTCTAAGGTTAATTATAGTATAGGTGAATAATCAACGTCAAAGCTGATTCAAATATGTGGTTATTTCTTTACTTTCACATCTATATTATATTGGGGAACGGCCCGTAAGATAAGATCCTCGATCCGTCTCTTTTCCTTTTCTCTTTCCTGATCCGTCTTTATTTTGCCTTTGGCAAGGACGGTCACATGAATCGTATTGCCATTATGCCACACCATCCCAGTATCATAATCGGTTTCCGATTTAATGACCGCCCGGATTTTATCTACTTCTTGTCCCATTGAGGGTGAATTATTACTTGTATGATGAGGTGTATTCAGCAGCTGATCAGACGGGCGTTCCGTTTCATTGTCCCAATCAGGAGTGACATTTTTCATATGATTACCAACAAATTCTTGACCATTTCTAGTTTGATCTCCGTATTCTGAATCATTATCAATTGCATTGTCATTTTGACCGCAAGCTGTCAATATACTAAGAAAAACAGCCGCCAAAAAAGGCAAAGTGATTTTCATGTTTTTACCTCCATTAGGTTATGTCTTATTAGAGTGCTTCCTCTTCAGCATTCCCAAAATGAAGGTAAAAGTTTCTTTAATTCTCTTCCATGTATTGGGATGACCTTTCTTCTATATGTTCCCTTTACCTAATAAAAAATGCCCTAGGATCGGAATCCTAGGACATCGTTTTACATTCATATTTGTTCTTTTACTTCCACCGCTTGTTTACCTGGAACTTCGTGATGATGACGGCAACGGGGCTCATATGACTCCGATGCACCAACAAGAATGATGGGTTCATCATAGGAAGCAGGCGAACCATCAATCAAACGCTGAGTCCTACTGGCAGGTGACCCACATACTTCACATACAGCTTGCAGCTTCGTAACGGATTCAGCAAGTGATAATAAAGTAGGCATGGGGCCGAATGGTTCACCTCTGAAATCTTGGTCCAGTCCAGCCATAATCACTCGATAACCGCTGTCCGCAAGATGCTGGGCAACCCCGATAATTTCAGGATCAAAGAATTGAACTTCATCTATCGCAATAATATCCAAGGGCTGATCCAGATACTTAAATATATCTGTTGAATGGGCAATCGGCTTTGCCATCACGGAGGAACCGTTGTGTGATACGACAGCCTCTTCCGCATAGCGGTTATCTATAGCTGGTTTAAAAACCGCTATACTCTCTTTTGCAAATTGAGCACGGCTGACCCGTTTTATCAATTCCTCAGATTTACCTGAAAACATGCTTCCGCAAATAACCTCGATCCAGCCTGTTTGTTTCATTACATACATGGAAACAGCTACTCCTTCCACCTGTCGATCCCTTGGCCATAATTTTTTTGGACCCGGTTTTATATAAAATCTCATTAATTTTCAGAAAAGAAAAAAACAGGCAAGAAGAATACTTGCCTGTTTTTTGAAAGTCCGGCTTATTTAATACCGTATTTTTTGTTGAAGCGATCAACACGTCCGCCAGCTTCAGCGAATTTTTGACGACCAGTGTAGAATGGATGGCATTCTGAACAAGTCTCAACTTTGATTTCTTCTTTAACTGAACCAGTTTCAAAAGTATTCCCGCAAGAGCAAATTACTTTTGATAGTTTATAATTTGGATGAATTCCAGTTTTCATTCTTTTCAGCTCCTTCTGCCCTGAATCATTCGAAACAGAGTTATATACTTCAAGATGAGGAAAATGCATCCTCACATTTATTGTAAAAACACATGACCTCATTATAGCAATTTAAAACTCGTTGTGCAACATTTTGTTTTCAACCTGTTTAAGAGCGCTTTAAACTCGATGATCCTTTTTTCATTTCAAGCATCTCTTCGTCCAACTTACTGAAAAATTCCTCATTGCTTTTTGTCTGTTTTAGACGGCGAAGGAATTTCTCTGCAAAATCTGGGGAATCGGACATCGTTTTACGAATGGCCCAAAGCTTATCCAAACGGTCTTTCGGAATTAATAATTCTTCTTTACGGGTACCTGAACGGCGAATGTCAATCGCAGGGAAAATGCGTCTTTCAGCAAGGGAGCGGTCTAAGTGAAGCTCCATATTCCCCGTACCTTTAAATTCTTCATAAATAACATCATCCATACGTGATCCAGTATCTACCAAAGCTGTAGCAAGAATCGTTAAGCTACCGCCTTCTTCGATGTTCCTGGCTGCTCCAAAGAAGCGTTTCGGCCGATGGAATGCAGCTGGATCAATCCCACCCGATAACGTTCTACCGCTTGGGGGAATCACTAGGTTATAAGCACGTGCCAAACGAGTAATACTATCCATTAGAATGATGACATCGCGTTTATGCTCAACTAGGCGCATTGCCCGTTCCAATACCAGCTCAGCCACTTTGATATGGTTCTCCGGCACTTCATCGAATGTCGAACTAACGACGTCACCAGCCACTGAACGTTCAATATCCGTTACTTCTTCGGGGCGTTCGTCAATGAGTAAGACAATTAACTCCGCCTCGGGATGATTCGTTGTAATGGCATTGGCCATTTCTTTAATCAACATCGTTTTACCCGCCTTAGGGGGAGCCACGATTAACCCACGTTGGCCAAACCCGACAGGAGCAAGGACATCCATAATTCTTGTTGATAAATTCTTCGTCGTTGTTTCTAATGTAATCTGTCTATTTGGATACAACGGAGTCAACCCAGGGAAATGGACACGTTCCTTAGCAGACTCAGGATTGTCGCCATTAACGGCTTCTACATGTAATAATCCATAATAGCGTTCGTTTTCTTTCGGCGGCCTAACCTTTCCGGATACCTTATCACCATTACGCAAATCAAACCTGCGGATTTGGGAAGCTGAAATATAGATATCCTCCGAGCTTGGAGAGTAATTAATCGGACGCAGGAAACCAAATCCCTCTGAAGGGATAATCTCTAAAACACCTTCCATGAATAGAAGGCCATCTTGTTCGGCTTGAGCTTTTAGGATCGCAAATATAAGTTCTTTTTTCGACAGCTTGCTGTAATAAGAAACTTTATATTCCCGTGCATGCTCATAGAGATCTTTTAATTTCATGTTTTCTAAATTGGAAATCGTTAAATTCATCATGACACCACACTTTTATTAATTAAACGTTTTCACCCATACTGAAAAAGGATTGGTTTGTTAAATGGAAGAGAATCCACAATCCATGTACCTGACCAGAGTTTTCGTAGAAAGGATGATACATTTTACATGTAAAGAAGAAAATTATTTGAAGGCTTCTTGAAGTTTGGAGTGAAAGGGCAGAATTAAATCAATTAGTAGAACAAGCTTTATTTTACTTTTTTTAATTAAATTATTCAACTTAATTTTTTAAAAGAGAAAGCGTGCATGAAACACGCGCGCTTTCCCTCATAACTATTCAAGAGTAAATGGTCTTATCTAATCAAGCCGTTTGGCTTCATTTTCAGAATATGGCGTCCATCGATGAAACGGACCGTTCCTGATTTGGCACGCATGACCACGGATTGTGTCTCGCCATGATGAGCCTTAAATTGTACGCCACGAAGAAGTTCACCATCCGTAACGCCAGTCGCAGCAAAAATCGCGTCATCACCACGGACAAGGTCTTCCATTCTCAAGACTTTACCAAGATCAAGTCCCATTTTCCCACAGCGTTTCACTTCTTCTTCATTTTGAGGAAGAAGCTTACCTTGGATTTCTCCTCCAAGACATTTTAATGCTACAGCTGAAATGACTCCCTCAGGAGCTCCACCAGATCCGAATAGAATATCAACACCTGTATGATCGAAAGCCGTATTAATGGCACCGGCTACATCTCCATCGTTGATCAACTTGATACGGGCACCCGCATCGCGAAGTTCTTCGATGATTTTAGAATGGCGTTTACGGTTCAAGACCGTAGCTACCACGTCTTGAATATCCTTATTTTTCGCTTTGGCAACTGCCTTAAGGTTATCTAATACGGATGCATTGATATCGATCAGGCCTACCGCTTCAGGACCGACGGCAATTTTATCCATATACATATCAGGAGCATGCAGCAAGTTCCCTTGATCGGCAACAGCCAAAACTGCTAGTGCATTCCATCCGCCTGATGCAACGATATTCGTTCCTTCTAAAGGATCGACTGCAACATCCACTAGTGGTCCAAGGCCTGTACCAAGTTTCTCACCGATATAAAGCATGGGTGCTTCGTCCATTTCCCCTTCACCGATAACGACCGTACCTTGCATGGGTATGCTATTAAAAACATCCCTCATCGCCGTTGTTGCCGCATCATCTGCTTCTTCTTTCTTTCCTCTACCCATCCAACGCGCAGATGCAAGAGCAGCCGCTTCCGTTACACGGACAAGCTCCATCGACAAACTTCTTTCCATTTTTCGTTCCCCCTCAATGTGCAAACATGTTTTATTTATATAATAGTATAGCACATTAAAGCATATAACGTAACACAATAAGGCAATAAGAAAGGGATCAGCTTTTCAGCTGCTCCACTTCTTCTTCTGTCATTTTTTCACGCCAGATCGTTGCACCTAAGCCAGAAAGTTTCTCTACAAGATGACTATATCCACGGTCTATATGTTCAAGACCCGTCACTTCCGTTATTCCTTCTGCCATTAAACCTGCAATTACCAAAGCTGCTCCTGCACGCAAATCGCTCGCTTTTACCTTTGCCCCATGAAGTTGGACCGGGCCGCTAATGATACCCGTCCTGCCTTCTGCTTTAATCTTTGCATTCATGCGGCGTAATTCGTCTATATGCTTAAAGCGTGCTCCGTAAATCGTGTCAGTCACCATGCTTGAACCGCTCGCTTTTGTTAATAACGACGTAAAAGGCTGCTGTAAGTCAGTCGGGAACCCTGGATAAACCAAGGTCTTTATATCAACAGATTTCAGGACCTGACCAGGAGCCACAAATACTTGATCGTCCCCAGCTTCGATACCGACGCCCATTTCCCGCATTTTGGACGTGAGTGACTCTAAATGTTGGGGAATGACATTATCGATCAATATGCCCTCACCAACAGCAGCAGCTAGAATCATGAAAGTTCCCGCTTCTATCCGATCGGGGATAATCGTATGTTTGCACCCATGAAGGCTATCCACACCATCAATCCGAATGATATCCGTTCCGGCTCCCTTGATTTTCGCTCCCATATTGGTCAACAAGGTAGCAACATCAATAATTTCTGGCTCTTTTGCTGCATTTTCAATTACGGTCCGCCCTTTAGCCAAGACAGCAGCCAACATGATATTGATCGTTGCCCCGACACTGACTACATCCAAATAGATACGGGCACCACGTAACTCTTCCGCCCTTAAATAAATGGCGCCTTGTTCATTCGTCACTTGTGCTCCTAGTGCTTCGAACCCTTTAATATGCTGATCGATTGGACGAGGTCCTAAATGACATCCTCCAGGCAGTCCAATTACAGCTTTTTTAAATTTCCCTAGCATCGCACCCATCAAATAATAAGAGGCACGCAATTTTTTCACCTTTCCGTTAGGTAGAGGCATAGAAATCATTTTGCTGGGATCGACAGTCATTTCACCATCGTTAAAAACAACAGTACCGCCAATTTCCTCCATTAATTCTTTTAGCATCTGTACATCAGAGATATCCGGCAGGCCTTCTATCGTGACTGGGGAATCTGCCAAAATCGTTGCAGGAATTAAAGCGACAGCACTGTTTTTCGCACCACTGACCCGAATGGTCCCCTTAAGAGGATAACCACCGGCAATTTTAAGTTTTTCCATAATGAACTCCCTTCCACGCTAAGCACTCAAGAAGCTGTATTTTAAATAAAAGTAATATTTTACCACAAGAAAATTGCGTAATCCGACATCATTCACTATCTAGTTTCTTAGTTTACACAAAAATAGAAAAGTCATGTAGAAAAATGAGAAAAATTTCTAATTTTTTTCTTTTTCATCCAATACTCAGCATTCTTTTGCAACTTAGCGGTAGGATTCATTATGCTTCTGTACGAGAGTTCCAGTCTTTCAAGAATGCTTCGATCCCTTTATCCGTTAAAGGATGGTGGAATAATTGCATTAACACTTTATAAGGAATTGTTGCGATATGAGCTCCGTTTAACGCAGCTTGTGTGATATGCATCGGATGGCGAATTGAAGCCGCGATGATTTCTGATTGGATGCCATGGATTGTAAAGATGTCTGCGATATCGGAGATTAAGTCCAATCCATTTTGACCGATATCATCTAAACGTCCTAAGAATGGAGACACATATGTCGCTCCTGCCCTAGCAGCAAGTAACGCTTGGTTGGCACTGAAAATAAGGGTAACATTCGTTTTAACCCCTTGTTTTGTTAAAGCTGCAACAGCCTTCAAGCCATCCGGTGTCATTGGTACTTTGATTGTGATATTTGGTGCAATGGCAACTAGTTCTTTTGCCTCTGCCATCATTCCTTCAAAATCAAGGGAGATAACTTCTGCAGAGACAGATTCCTTTACAAGGCTTGTAATCTCTTTTAGACGATCATGAAAAGAAACGCCTTTTTCTCTTGCTACAAGAGATGGGTTAGTCGTAACCCCTCCTAAGACACCAAGTTCGTAAGCTTGTTTAATTTCTTCCATATTAGCTGTATCAATAAAGAATTTCATGAAAAGTTCCTCCATATGTAAATGAATTTTACGTGCTTGTACACTGCATTTTAATGGTTTGATGAACGAAGGGCAATACCGCCTTGTTCCTATGTCGCCATCAGAGAACAAAAAAATCTCTGATGGACAAACTTCCTTTTAAAAAAAATTAAGCTTTGTTATTGGAACCGAATTCGCGAATTTTGCCAATGACCGTTTGTTTGATTGCTTCCCGACCAGGTCCTAAGAATTTGCGTGGATCATATACATCCGCATTACTATTTAAGACTTCTCGAACAGCTTTAGTGAAAACGATTTGGTTTTCCGTATTCACATTTATTTTTGATGTTCCCAGTGAAATGGCTTTTTGGATATCTTTTGTCGGAATACCAGTGCCACCATGAAGCACAAGCGGTTTTTTAGTTAGATCACGAACCTCTTCCATTTCCTTATACCCAAGGTTCGGTTCTCCTTTATATGGACCATGGACAGAACCCAATGCCGGAGCAAAGCAGTCTACATCCGTTTCCTTAACAAGAAGTTCACATTCCTTAGGATCTGCATAAACGACACCATCTGCGATGACGTCATCTTCTTGTCCACCTACTGTTCCTACTTCAGCCTCAACGGACACATTGCGGGCGTGAGCGAATTCCACAACCTTCTTAGTCGTTTCAATGTTCTCTTCAATCGGGTGATGGGAAGCATCGATCATTACTGAAGTGAAACCAGCCTCGATAGCTTCTTTACACTTATCAAAGCTAGAACCATGGTCAAGATGAATGGCCACAGGTACGGTGATTTTCATATCTTCCATTAAACCTTGAACCATCATCACAGTTGTTTTGAATCCACCCATGTGACGGGCAGCCCCTTCAGAAACACCAAGAATGACCGGCGATTTTTCTTCTTCTGAAGCAGCCAGAATAGCTTGCGTCCACTCCAGGTTATTAATGTTAAATTGACCTACTGCATACTTTTCATCAAGAGCTTTATTCAGCATATCTTTCATGGAAACTAAAGGCATTTGATTTCCTCCTAATAATGAATGTATTGTTGAAAGTTGTTTCTATCTAGATATTCCCGAAAACTAAAGCATCATACACATAATAACCAGAATATCTCTACTCGTTTAGCATATCAATACATGAAAAAAACAGCAACAAATTGACCATATCACTTAAGCTTCACACTAAAAAAACACGGCTATCTTAAAGAAGATGCCGTGACGCTTCTTTATTGAGAAAAGATCCATAAACCTAGTTAACTAGATTGGATGGGTAAATATTCACGGACAGCATTTCTAATATCATCGATGTCAAAAGGCTTTGCAAAATGAGTCATCGCCCCTAAGTCCTTTGCTTCTTGTATCATGTCAAGTTCTCCATACGCCGTCATGATGATGACCCGAATATCGGGATCGACCGCTTTCATCCGCTTCAAGATTTCTATCCCATCCATACCGGGTATCTTCATATCCAACAATACAAGATCAGGTGAATCATTGTTAAGAACTTCTAAAGCCTGAATGCCATTCGCAGCTTGAAACGTTTCATACCCTGCTTTATGTAAGACCTCGTTCAATAAAATTCGAATCCCAAACTGGTCATCGACAATTAATATTTTCCCTGACATTTAGCCACCTCTGTTCTCTATTTGTAATGTGAAAATGAATCAGATAATAGATCCCCCTTATGGGTAATTAATTTGGCTTGCTGCAAAACTTCTTTGGAGTTCTATGTCTCTATGTTCATATTCAATAATTGTAACAAAATTCCTGCTATAAGAGTAAATTGATTTTAATTTTTCGGATGACCTTTCTGACAGATAATGACTCGAATGACTGGAAATCTGTTAAAGAAACAAAAAGTCCTTTATAATAGGGGTACTATTTTTTAAAGGAGTTCCTAAATATGTTGAAGATATTTTCTACACAGTTAAGTGGTGTATTTAAGAAGATCATGGAAAAGGATTCTTTCGAAATGGAGGATGCCGGACGCCTATTAGCTCAGGCCGTGGTCGGAGATGGGTCCGTTTTCATTCATGGATTCGGGGAAATGCAAGGAGTTGTTGCGGAAAGCCTTGAGGGGGAGGAACCTTTTCCAAAAGCTAAAAGATACACAGATGATAGTAGGATTTCCCACGAGGATCGGCTTCTGTTATTCAGTCGTCACTCAGATGATCCAGAAGCCATCAAATTTGCTGAACGACTTCATCAGGAAGGCATACCTTTCGTTGCCGTTTCAACCGTGGTTCCATCCGAAGGAACCACACTGGTGGAGCTTGCGGATGTCCACATTGATTTACGCATCCAACGTGGATTAATCCCGGATGAAACGGGAAATCGTTACGGTTACCCGACTCTCATCGCTGCCCTTTTTGCTTATCATGGGATTAAGTTTACGGTCGAGGAAATCATACAAGAATATGAAGATGAATCCGAAGGTTGACCCGACTTCTAGACCAAAACAAAAAAAACAGCCAAACGGCTGTTTTTTGTTTTTATTATTTTTCGTTATGTTTCAAAGACATACCCACAAAGTCACGGAATAGTGGTTGTGGACGGTTTGGACGTGATATGAATTCCGGATGGAATTGTGATGCCACGAACCAAGGGTGATCTTGCAATTCTACGATTTCCACTAAACGGCCATCTGGGCTTGTACCAGAGAAGACGAATCCTGCCTCTTCCATGGCTTGGCGATAATGGTTGTTGAATTCATAGCGATGGCGGTGACGTTCATATACGACTTCATCGTTATATGCCTCATATGCTTTTGTACCTTCGATAAGCTTACATGGATATAGACCAAGACGTAACGTACCACCCAAGTCTTCCACATCTTTCTGTTCTGGTAGAAGGTCAATGATTGGGTCTGGTGTATCTGCATTGATTTCTGCTGAATGCGCTTCAGACAAACCTAGAACATTGCGTGCAAATTCGATGGATGCCAATTGCATACCCAAGCAAATACCGAAGAACGGCGTTTTCGTTGTACGTGCATATTCGATTGCTGCGATTTTTCCTTCGATTCCACGATCTCCAAATCCACCAGGGACAAGGATTCCATCTGCATCTTTAAGCAATTCAGCAACATTTTCTTTCGATACATCTTCGGAATTGATCCAATCCACTTCAACGTCCGCATCAAATGCGTATCCTGCATGTTTAAGTGCTTCGACAACAGAAAGGTATGCATCTTGCAATTCAACATATTTACCAACAAGGGCAATTTTCGTTTTCTTCGTCAAAGAAGTAACTTTTTTAACAAGTTCTTTCCAATCTTCCATTTCTGCCACTCCACAATCTAGTTGTAGGTGGTCGCACACAATCTGATCCATATTTTGCGCTTGAAGGGCAAGCGGGATTGAATAAAGTGTATCCGCATCAAGACACTCGATTACTGAATCTTTATCGATATCGCAGAATAAAGCGATCTTATCCTTCATATCTTGTGATATCGGTCTTTCAGTACGTGCTACGATGATATTCGGTTGAATACCAAGACTGCGTAATTCCTTAACACTATGCTGTGTTGGTTTTGTTTTCATTTCACCGGCAGCTTTAATGTAAGGAACAAGAGTACAGTGAATATACATGACGTTATTGATTCCAATGTCACTTTTGATTTGACGAATGGCTTCAAGGAATGGAAGAGATTCGATATCGCCGACTGTTCCACCGATTTCAGTGATTACGATATCCGCATTCGTTTCGTTTCCTGAACGGAAAACCCGTTCTTTGATTTCATTGGTAATATGAGGGATAACTTGAACAGTTCCGCCTAAGTAGTCTCCGCGACGTTCTTTTCGTAAAACGGTTGAATAAATTTTACCTGTTGTCACATTGCTGTGTTTACCAAGATTGATATCGATAAAACGCTCATAGTGACCTAAGTCCAAATCCGTTTCGGCGCCATCATCCGTTACGAACACTTCACCATGTTGGTATGGGCTCATTGTTCCTGGATCCAAGTTGATATATGGGTCGAATTTTTGAATTGTTACATTTAACCCTCTATTTTTTAAAAGCCTTCCTAGAGAAGCTGCTGTTATCCCTTTTCCCAAAGAGGAAACTACTCCACCCGTTACAAAAATATATTTAGTCATCTCATATCCTCCTATGAATGTTTTCATCAACTGCCGTTCTCTTGATTCCATTGAACCTTCTGCCTTTGTTTATTCCGGCAGATATAGACGAACAAACCAGGTCTTACAATCTTATCTCTTAGAAGTAACCAAGAATTCGGACGGTAAGATGGGGTATGCCTGGCATGCCAATTAGATAAGTTCCCTGTGTTTAACATGAACTTTTTACTGATATCTATAGTTTTTACCACTTTACGCGTATTCATTGTAAAAATAAAAAAATGATGTCATTTTAACATTCCATCATCAAAAACAAAAACGCTCCTCTTACAAAAAAGTAAGGGAGCGATATAATTTTAAGATTGTGTCCTTTTTTAAGGAGCCCAAAAATGATTCTACAAATTTCGCCTTAAAAAGTCAAGGGGCGATTATTTATTTCTCTTTTTCGTCGTCTTCTTCATCTTCGTCTTCATCTTCGTCGATTTCGAAAACTTCATCTTCAATAATTTCCTCTTCTAAATCGTCGTCATCATCCACGTCGTCTTCTAAAAGTACTTCGTCGATAACTGCGCCGCCTAAGATTTCATCATCGTCGTCATCGTCATCATCTTCATCCAAGTCATCAATATCTTCCTCGAAATCAAGATCTTCGTCTTCAATATCATCGAAGTCTTCAACGACCACTGCAGCTTTCTTCGCTTTCTTTTTCTTCTTCACTTTTACAACGTGCACAACTTCTTCTTCAATTTGGTCAACCGGGTACCAAGTTTTCAATCCCCAACGGTTTTCCCCAAGTGAAGTAAATCGGCCATCTACATTCAAATCCGTATAGAACTGGGCAATTCTCTTTGCCACTTCCGCTTTTGATAAATGCTGAAGTGAAGCTATTTCACTCATTAAGTCTTTAAATAGAATGGGTTCGTTTTTTTCAACCAACACTTCATATGCGATTTCTATCAAGGACATTTCCATAATTTGCTCTTTCGAGTATTTTTTCAAACTCAAGTTCCGCACTTCCCTTCTCTATTCGAACACGACTAGTCATGTTTTTTCACATAAAAAAATAATCTAAAACAGTATTTCGGTAAAATAACGACAATTCCTGCTAGACATATTATCCATTATAAACAATCTAAATGGGTTTATGCTAGTTCTATCTGATACTTTCACAGATTTTCCCTACTGGCTTATAAAAACTAAATCTATTTCAAGGAAGGTATAAGGGAAAAAGCACCCACAAATAACGTTAAAAAAGATTTGAGATTGATGTGCGAATTAATCCTTATTTTTTAACATCAGTATCTTCGAGTTGATTCTACCAATCACAGATAGGGGTGAATCATCATCTTTGCCCCTTTTCAAGGAATTTATAAGGTAAATGTTTCATTTTCCGAAAAATGATGAAAATTGGTTCTGAAAAAGGAGCATCCCTTAAGGATACCCCTTCCCTTTTACATATTTCTTCTGTATTGTCCGCCAACCTCATATAATGCACTTGTTATCTGACCCAAGCTCGCGACTTGCACGCACGCCATCAGTTCGGCAAAAATATTTCCCCCGTTCATTGCCGTGTCCTTTAATCGGTTCAAGGCTTCCTCAACACTTTCCTTGTTTTCTTCCTGGAATGCACGAAGATTCGCGATTTGCCCTTCTTTTTCCTCTTTTGTAGCTCGGGCAACTTCCATGCTGTTCACAGCTTCTTCTGTTGGGGGATTCGGATTCAAATACGTATTCACCCCAATGATTGGGAGTTCCCCTGTATGTTTTTTCATTTCATAATGCATGGATTCATCCTGAATCTTCCCTCGTTGATACTGGGTTTCCATGGCGCCCAACACACCGCCTCTATCATTAATGCTATCGAACTCCCTCAAGACGGCTTCCTCGACTAGTTCAGTCAACTCTTCAATAATGAAGGCACCTTGCATCGGATTTTCATTCTTGGATAGTCCATGTTCTTTCGTGATGATCATCTGAATGGCCATGGCACGGCGTACAGACTCTTCTGTAGGCGTAGTGATGGCTTCGTCGTATGCATTGGTATGAAGCGAGTTGCAATTATCTTGCAGGGCCATTAAGGCCTGTAGAGTTGTCCGTATATCATTGAAGTCGATTTCCTGTGCATGCAGGGAACGTCCCGATGTCTGGATGTGGTATTTTAGCTTCTGGCTGCGTTCATTGGCACCATATTTATCACGCATGACTGTCGCCCATATTCGTCTCGCGACCCTTCCGATAACAGTGTATTCCGGGTCAAGGCCGTTGGAAAAGAAAAATGACAGATTTGGAGCAAAGTCATTGATATCCATGCCGCGGCTTAAGTAATATTCGACATACGTAAAGCCATTCGCCAAAGTGAAGGCCAATTGGGAAATAGGATTGGCTCCCGCTTCTGCGATATGATAGCCGGAAATCGAAACCGAGTAATAATTCCGGACCTTTTTATCTATGAAATATGCTTGGATGTCCCCCATCAGCCTTAAGGCAAATTCAGTAGAGAAGATGCAGGTATTTTGCCCTTGATCTTCTTTGAGAATATCAGCCTGAACTGTCCCACGGACCGTTTGAAGCGTATAATCCTGAACTTGTTCATATTCTTCCTTTGTGAGCGAACGGCCTAATTCCCCTTCTTTCAGGCGAACTTGCTGTTCGATTGCCGTGTTCATGTACATGGCCAAGATAATGGGCGCAGGGCCATTGATCGTCATGGACACCGAGGTGGATGGGGCGCATAAATCAAAGCCGGCATACAATTTCCTCATATCATCCAACGTGCAGATGTTGACGCCACTTTCTCCTACCTTCCCGTAAATATCCGGCCGGTAATCAGGGTCTTCCCCATATAACGTAACCGAATCAAAGGCGGTGCTAAGGCGTTTTGCATCATCATCTTTAGATAGGTAATGAAAACGGCGGTTCGTTCTATCCGGTGACCCTTCGCCGGCAAACTGGCGCTTGGGATCCTCCCCCTCGCGTTTGAATGGGAAAACTCCGGCCGTATACGGGAAATGGCCAGGTACATTTTCTCGATAGACCCACCCTAGTATCTCCCCATAGTCTTCGTATTTAGGAAGGGAAACCCTTGGGATCATTAACCCGGACAAACTTTTCGTCTTTAGATTTGTGACGATTTCCTTATCCCTGATTTTCGTGACAAGCTGTGTGGCCGAATATTTCTCTTTTAACTCGTTCCAGCCAGTCAGGATGGCTTTCGATTCGGCCGATAACTTGGAAACGGTTTCTTTTTTCGATGCCTCAAGTGACTCCATGACAGCTTCCTCACACCCATTTTCCTTGACCGCCACTATCGCCCCTTCCAGCTGGAACAATCTTCTTGCCAGTTTGACTTGTTCACGGGCCTTCTTATGATAATTCCGGACCGTCTCACTGATTTCACGTAAGTAGTACCGCCGGTCAGTTGGAATGATGACATTCTGCTTGTAGACATCCGCTTCTTTTGAAAAAGTCGTGCTCCAATTCGTCCCGGCCTTTTCATTTAACTTTTCGATAAGAACGGCGAATAAAGCATTCGTGCCTGGGTCATTGAATTGCGAAGCGATGGTGCCATATACAGGCATTTCAGAAGTGTCTCGATCAAATAAAGTGTGGCTTCTTTGATACTGTTTCTGAACCTGATTTTTAGCATCTTCAGACCCTTTACGCTCATATTTATTGATGACGATCAAATCGGCATAATCGATCATGTCAATTTTCTCAAGCTGTGAAGGGGCTCCGAATTCACTTGTCATGACATACATGGACACATCGCAAATCTCGGTAATGCCCGCATCTCCCTGGCCGATTCCACTCGTTTCTACGACGATTAAATCAAAGCCTGCCGCCTTGACCACTGAAATGGCATCTTGAATGGCGAGTGAGAGCTCACTTTTTGAATGGCGAGTCGCCAAGCTTCGCATATAGACTCGATTGGAAAAAATGGCGTTCATTCGGATCCGGTCACCAAGCAACGCCCCGCCAGTTTTTTGTTTTGTCGGATCGACAGAAAGGATCGCCACATTCTTCTCCGGAATTTCATTGAGGAAACGTCGGATCAACTCATCAGTCAGTGAGCTTTTCCCAGCTCCTCCCGTTCCTGTAATGCCGAGCACCGGCACCTGTTTTTCTGATGTCTTGACCTGTTCAAGGAGACTTTCTACTGTTGCGGCTGATTCCTGGGCGGCGTCGAGCCTATTTTCTGCACAGGTGATATATTGGGCAACCGCACTCGTTTCTCCTGCAATCAGTTCATCAAAACGGTCCTGCAAGGATGGCTTTACTGTCGAGAAGTCACACTCTGCCATCAAAACGTTGATCATTCCCTGTAGCCCATACTCGCGGCCCTCATCAGGAGAGAAGATACGGGCAATCCCATATTCATGGAGTTCCTGAATCTCCCTTGGTAAGATGACACCGCCGCCACCAGCGAATATTCGAATGTGTTCGGCTCCCTTTTCTTTCAATAAGTCATACATATATTTAAAGTATTCCACGTGCCCACCTTGGTAGGATGACATCGCGATACCCTGGACATCCTCTTGAATCGCTGCATTCACGATTTCCTCGACCGAGCGGTTATGGCCTAGATGAATGACTTCCGCCCCGCTTGCCTGAAGAATCCTTCTCATAATGTTAATGGATGCATCATGGCCATCGAATAAACTCGAAGCCGTCACGAACCGAATATGGTTTTTAGGTTGATACACTTCAATTGTACTCATTTGACTCCTCCTTATTGAAATGAATTGATATCAGCATGTTTCTGAATCGATACACTATGGGTCAATAATTCTGTTTGGATTTCAACATACTCTTGAAGCGTGAATTTTTTGTGTAAAGCCCATCTTCTAAAACTCCACATCTGTCCCTGAACGAAAATGTTATGGGAGACGAGGCTGATCTGTTGCTTCGTCAAGTGAAGCTCCCCGTTCTTGACACAATTGGTGATGACCTTTTCGAACATGCCCACCATTTCGATTTCCTTGTTTAAAACGTATGGTAAGGCATCCTTGGTCAAGGCTTTCACCTCTTGATACATGACCAATACTTCATCCTGCATCTCATCCATTACCTGATAAAAATAGGCGATCGTCAGTTTCAGGCTATCTAGCGTCCCATCACTCTGTTCGATTTCCCTCTGAAGTTTCTCCCGGACCTCATCATAAATAAAGTCACAGACGAGATATAAAATGTCTTCCTTCGTCCGGATATACTCGTATAACGTACCTATACTAAAACCGGATGCTTTAGCAATCTCCCTTGTTGTCGTCCGGTGAAACCCCTTCTCTTTAAATAGGTTAACGGCACCTTTAATCATCTGCTTACGCCTTTTCTCGATCAGCCTCTCATCCTTGACAGATGCTTGAACTTCTCTTTTTTCCATTTCTTAAACCCCTTTTAGAAAGCTCACCCTTCACCTTCAGGGAGCCTTTCAGAAAAATGAAAAGGGTATTCCGGGAGGCGGAAGGGCCTCTCCGGAAAACCTGGTTTCGACTCTATTTAGTTATCATCCTTGAGATGACCAGTTTTTGAATTTCCTGTGTTCCCTCATAAATTTGGGTGATCTTTGCATCACGCATAAAGCGTTCAACCGGGTAATCTTTTGTATATCCATACCCGCCAAACACTTGAACAGCCTCCGTTGTTACTTTCATGGCTGTGTCCCCGGCAAAAAGTTTCGACATGGCGGATTCCTTTCCATAAGGGAGGCCCACTGACTCCAGCCAAGCCGCTTGATACGTTAAGAGTCGCGAAGCCTCGACACCTGTCGCCATATCCGCCAATTTAAAACCGATTCCCTGCTGTGCGGAAATAGGTTTTCCAAACTGGACGCGTTCTTTTGCATAACCAACCGCCGCATCCAAGGCTCCTTGGGCAATACCGACTGCCTGAGCGGCAATTCCGTTACGTCCGCCATCAAGAGTCATCATCGCGATTTTGAACCCTTCGCCTTCTTTTCCCAAAAGATTTTCTTTTGGTACACGGCATTCATCAAAAATGATTTCAGTTGTCGGTGAAGAACGAATTCCGAGTTTTTTCTCTTTTTTACCTACACTGAAGCCTGGGAAATCCTTCTCGACAATAAAGGCACTTGTTCCTTTTTGTTTAGACTCCGGATCTGTCAATGCAAATACTACATACGTATCGGCGATACCACCGTTCGTGATGAATATCTTCGAACCATTGATGACGTATTCATCTCCTACAAGCTTGGCAGTTGTTCTCATGCCACCGGCATCAGACCCTGAGCTTGGTTCCGTCAAACCATATGCACCGATTTTTTCACCTTGAGCCATCGGGCGAAGGTATTTTTGTTTCTGTTCTTCCGAACCAAATTTATAGATCGGCCAACCAGCAAGGGATGTATGGGCCGAAAGTGTAACCCCTGTAGAGGCACATACACGGGATAGTTCTTCGATTGCGATACAATACGCAAGATAATCGCTTCCGATGCCACCGTATTCTTCTGGCCATGGAATTCCGGTCAGTCCAAGTTCAGCCATTTTATCAAAAATCTCACGGTCAAACCGTTCTTCTTCATCTCTTTCGGCTGCTGTTGGAGCCACTTCATTTTCAGCGAAATCACGCACCATTTTCCTGATCATTTCATGTTCTTCCGTTAATTTAAATTGCATATCCATGTCCCCCATCTTCTTGGTTTTAGAGATGTTTATTAATGACGATCCTTTGTATCTCACTGGTTCCTTCATAAATTTCCGTCACCTTGGCATCCCGGAAGTAACGTTCGACCGGGTATTCCGTTGTATACCCGTACCCTCCGTATACCTGAATGGCCTCAGTTGTCACTTCTACAGCCGTCTTCGATGAAAACAACTTTGCCATCGATGCCTCCTTGCCACAAGGTAACCCAAGCGACTGAAGATAGGTCGCTTGATAGACTAATAACCTGGAAGCCTCGATGTTCGTGGCCATTTCGGCCAATTTGAAACCGATGCCTTGCTGCATGGCAATCGGTCTGCCGAATTGCACCCTGCTCTTTGCATACTCGACAGCATGTTTCATGGCGCCTTCTGCAATACCGAGGGCTTGAGAAGCAATGCCTATTCTTCCAACGTTCAGGTTGGCCATTGCAATTTTGAACCCTTCACCCTCGTTACCAAGGAGATTCTCAGCTGGTATTCTCATATCTTCAAAGGTTACCTGTACCGTACTGGAACCATGAAGTCCCATTTTCCGCTCATTTTTCCCGAAAATAAGGCCAGGTGTTCCTCTTTCTACGATAAAGGCAGAAATGCCCTTGCTTTTCTTACTCGGATCACTGGAAGCGAATACAATGTAAACATCTGCCTCCGCTCCATTTGTGATGAATACCTTTGAACCGTTCAGCCGGTAGGTGTCGCCTTCCTTTACGGCTTTTGTTTTCAAACTCGCAGCATCGGATCCTGAACTTTGTTCCGTCAAACAGAAGGCACCTAAGTATTCACCTGCAGCAAGCTTCGGGACAAACCTCTCTTTCTGTTCTTCCGTTCCGAAGTAAACGATTGGATTCGTGCCAACGGAAGTATGGACCGAAAGTATGACACCCAGAGTCGGGCTCACTTTAGAAATTTCATTGATGGCAATGATATAAGACATGAAATCCATCCCTGCTCCACCATATTGCTCTGGGATCGGGATACCCATCAGTCCAAGTTCACCCATTTTACGGAGGATCTTTTTGGGAAACTCCCCTCTTTCCATCGATTCTATATGGGGCTCTATCTCCTTTTCGGCAAAATCACGGACCATCTTGCGCATCATTTCCTGCTCTTCTGTGAATTGGAAATCCATCCCTACATTCCTCCCCTGATGCCCTTGCTCTACCTGAAGACTAACTGTATTCATAAAAACCACGTCCTGACTTCTTACCAAGCCAACCTGCTTTTACATATTTCCTCAATAACGGACATGGACGGTATTTGTCGTCCCCTAACCCATCATGGAGGGTTTCCATTATGTATAAACATGTATCCAGGCCAATGAAGTCCGCGAGTGTAAGTGGTCCCATGGGATGATTCATGCCTAACTTCATGACGTCATCGATCGCCTCTTTGGTTGCTACACCCTCGTATAGGGTATAAACCGCCTCATTGATCATTGGCATCAGTATCCGGTTCGCAACGAATCCAGGAAAATCATTCACTTCGACCGGGACCTTACTTAAGGACTTTGCCATTTCCTCAATTTCTTCATATACGTCGTCTGCTGTAGCAAGACCACGGATGATCTCGACCAGCTTCATGACCGGAACCGGATTCATGAAATGCATGCCGATCACCTTCTCCGGCCTTTTTGTCGCAGCAGCTATTTCCGTAATGGGAAGCGATGACGTATTGGTCGCCAGTATGACATGCTTCGGGGCGATTTCATCCAATTGGGCAAAAAGCTTCGTTTTGATTTCCATATTTTCAATGGCTGCTTCAATGACCAAATCCACATCTTTCGCTTGATTCAAATCCGTTGATGCTGTCAACCGGGATAACGTTGCCTCTTTATCTTCAGCAGGCAGTTTTCCTTTTTCTACTTGTCGGGAAAGGTTCTTGGTAATCGTACCTAATCCCTTTTCTACATATTCTTCTTTCAAGTCATGCAATAGAACATCATAGCCGCTCATTGCGCATACCTGGGCAATACCAGAACCCATTTGCCCTGCACCAATGACCATAACCTTTTGAATGCCCATCCAAAATCCCTCCTTAGTTATCTAGCAATCTATTTTCCCTGCGTTGGCACTTCTATTAAAATGGCATCTCCCTGACCGCCGCCACTGCAAATGGCTGCAATGCCCAATCCGCCGCCGCGACGTTTCAATTCATGCATAAGCGTGATGATGATGCGGGCTCCACTAGCCCCAATCGGATGTCCCAATGCTACGGCACCACCGTTTACATTTACTTTTTCAGGATTGACATTCGCAATCTTCCCACTGGCTAGGGCGACAGCGGCAAAGGCTTCATTGATTTCAAATAAATCTATGTCCTCGATGGATTTACCGGACTTTTTCAAGAGTTCATTGATGACCAAACCAGGTGTTTTGGGAAAGTCTTTGGCTTCCACAGCCACTTCTGCATGGCTCAAAATATAGGCAAAAGGCGTTACCCCTTCTTTTTCTGCACGTTCTTCACTCATTAAGACAAGGGCTCCCGCTCCGTCATTGACCCCTGGGGCATTTCCAGCCGTGATGGTCCCTTCGTTATTAAAGGCCGGACCTAATTTGGCCAGCTTCTCGGCTGATGTATCTTTTCTTGGGCCTTCATCATGCTCAATCGTCATAGGCGTTCCTTTTCTTACCGGAACCTCTACGGCAATGATCTCTTCAGCCAAAATTCCGGCATCGATTGCCTTAATGGCCTTTTGGTGACTTTCATAAGCCCAGCTATCCTGCTGCTCACGCGTAAGCTCCAGTTCTGCAGCTGTACTGTTTCCATACGTCCCCATATGTACGCCTGTAAAGCTACAGCTAAGGCCATCCGAGATCATCGTATCCTTCAGCTGACCATCGCCCATCCGTAGTCCCCATCTCGCTTTCGGGAGAATGTATGGTGCGTTGCTCATCGATTCCATTCCACCAGCAACGATGATTTCTTCCTCCCCTAAGCGAATAATCTGATCTGCCAATGTCACGCTTCGAAGACCTGAGGCGCAAACTTTGTTTATCGTTTCCGTTTTCACTTCCCAAGGTAACCCTGCATTACGTGCTGCTTGCCGAGAAGGGATCTGCCCTTGCCCCGCTTGGAGCACATTCCCCATAATGACCTCGCCTACCTTGCTTCCATCAATCCCTGCCCGTTCAACCGCTTCTTTGATTGCTATTCCACCAAGCTGTGAGGCTGTCAAACTGCTGAGGCCCCCGCCGAACTTACCAAAAGGTGTTCTCACACCGCTAATGATCACTGTTTTCGTCATTATTCATTTCCTCCTCAGGTAAATTGATTGAACGCTCGCTCGATGTCCGTATAAAAAAAATTTGAAAGCGCTTAATTCCATTTTACATATTTTTTACAAAAATTAAAATATTTAGTTTATATAAAAGAGAAATTGCCTGCTTCTAGTGAATGTATTCATTTAAAAGAAGCAGGCAATTCTATTTAACTTAAGACGCTACTGGCTTACTATCTCCCAGGATTGCCTTTTCGAGTAATTCGGCAACATCATACGTTTTCACATTCTCTTCAACTTCTTTTGCCTTCGTCCCGTCCGACAACATCGTCAAACAGTATGGGCAACCTGAGCTAATAACAGTTGGGTTTACTGCAAGAGCTTGTTCGGTACGGGAAACGTTAATTCGGTTACCCGTTTCCTCTTCCATCCACATCAAGCCGCCCCCAGCTCCACAGCACATTCCTTTCTCACGGTTACGTTCCATCTCGACAAGTTTGACGCCTTCAATGGATTGCAAGATTTCACGTGGTGGGCTGTATACATCGTTATATCTTCCCAAGTAACAGGAGTCATGGAAGGTAATCGTTTCATTGACCGGGAATTGCGGTACCAGTCTTCCTTCCTTAACAAGCTGAGCAAGTAATTCCGTGTGATGGTACACTTCCGCTTCCAGTCCAAAGTCCGGATATTCATTCTTGAAGATATTATATGCATGCGGATCGATGGTCACGATTTTTTGGATATCGTTTTTCTGGAATTCTTCGATATTTTTCATGGCCAGTTCTTGGAAAACAAACTCATTTCCTAGACGGCGAGGAGTATCGCCCGAATTTTTCTCCTTATTTCCTAAGATGGCAAATTTGACGCCAGCTTCATTCATTAATTTAGCAAAAGAAAGGGCGATTTTTTGGCTTCGGTTATCATACGACCCCATCGAGCCTACCCAGAATAAATATTCAAATTCCTCATCCGCTTTTTTCATTTCCTTGACGGTTGGGATGACAACGTCGTCACGTAAACCTATCCAGTCTTCTCTTTCTTTACGGTTCAATCCCCAAGGATTCCCTTGGCGTTCGATGTTTGTCATCGCACGTTGGGCATCGGGATCCAAACGACCTTCCGTCAGCACCAAGTAACGGCGCATATCAATGATTTTATCAACATGTTCATTCATGACCGGACATTGATCTTCACAGTTCCGGCACGTTGTACATGCCCATAGTTCCTCTTCCGTGATGACTTCCCCAATAAGGCTAGCGCTATAGGCCTCGGTTGCTGCTGCAGACTCCTGCGCCCCCTGCCCCGCACTCGCTAAAGCGATTTGGTTGCCCTTTGTATTTCCAAATACGAAAGACGGAACCCAAGGTTGCTTAGTCGTAACGGCTGCCCCTGTATTCGTTAAGTGATCACGCATTTTGATAATGATATCCATCGGCGATAGCATTTTTCCCGTACCTGTGGCCGGACACATATTCGTACAGCGACCACACTCTACGCAGGCATATAGGTCAATCATTTGATATTGCGTTAAGTCTTCGATATATTTGGCACCATAATATTGATTTCCTTCTTTATCCAAAATCTCTTCCTCTAAATCCACCGGCTTCAGCTTACCCGGGTTATCCAAACGATTCAGGAATACATTAACGGGTCCAGCAATTAAATGAGCGTGCTTGGACTGCGGGATATAGACAAGGAACGATAATATGATGATCAAATGCAACCACCAAGCTACGTAAAACACGACAGTCGCTGCGGTCGGTCCCATCCAGTTGAATAAAAACGCAATGCTGGATGCTACGGGTTCTGACCACGTTGCATCATGACCGTGCCAGATCATTCCCATTCCATTACCTGTTAATACGGTAACCATGATTCCGGTAATGAAAATGACGACCAACCCTGCTTTAAAATCTCTTTTCAATCGAACAAGCTTCTCTACATAACGGCGGTATGCTGCCCATAAGATTGCAACAAGAACCGTGAGCGTCACGACTTCCTGAAAGAAAGTGAACGCCGGGTATACCGGACCAAATGGTAAATGCCATCCTGGCTTTAATCCTTTAATAAAAAAGTCAATGGCTCCAAATTGTACTAAGATGAAACCATAAAATAACATGGAGTGTATGATTCCACTCTTCTTGTCTTTAAAGAGCTTCTTTTGTCCGAATACATAAACCCCAATTTTAACCAGCCGTTCTTTGACGCGATTATCGAATTCCACCTTTTTGCCAAGCTTTATATAGGCCATTCGAGTCCTGATTAAATAGACAAATAATCCAGCAGCGTAAGCGGTTACAAGTAAAAATGCAATTAAGTTAATCCACAGCAGGCCATTCATTTCCATTGCATGCGTTCCCCCTTTTATATATTCGTGAATCGTGTAAAAATGCCAGATCACCACTTTAAAATTATAGAAAAAATGGCATTTTCCTGAAATTTGATTATCTCCATTATATAATGAATGAGCATTCAGTCAACTTTTTTCTTTGTAAATATTGTTATTTTTCTACACCCACTAGTAAAGTTCGACAATTCCGTCAATTACCCTTCTTATTTTTTAAAAAAATCCACTTTCTCTTGTACTTAATTAATGGTTACAAATAGGTTGTTTGAGTCAAACTAACTTAAACCATTAAGGGGGGATCGTGTTGAAGGTGTTCGTTACGTTTTTTTCTATATTAATGTTGATCCTCACTTGGTGCTGGGTTGATTTCAAATTAGGCTATAAGCAGCAGGTAAAGCGGGCAACGAACATCACTTTCCCGCCCCGTAAAAGTGAAATGACCGTCTTTACATCAGGGAAAATCCTATTCGAAGATTTCCTGAAAGAAATTGAACGGGCCCAGGAGTCCATACATATTCTTTTTTATATCGTGAAAGAGGATCAATTTAGCAATGACTTTTTGAAGTTGCTTCAAAAAAAGGCAGAATCGGGTGTGGAGGTGAGGCTGTTGGTAGATAGGGTCGGAGGTAAAAAAATGTCCCGGCAGTCCATTCAAGAATTAAAGAAAAGCAATGTTCACTTTTCATATAGCTTTAAACCGAAGACCCCTTTCCTTTTCTATTCCACGCAAAGAAGAAATCACCGGAAAATCACCGTAATTGACGGAAGGATTGGGTATCTGGGCGGTTTTAATATTGGGAAGGAATATATTAATCAAGGAGAAAAGCTAAACCCTTGGCGTGATTACCACCTGAAAATCACGGGGGAAGGAGTGAAGGATTTACAGGAAGTTTTCCTTTCTGATTGGTTTTATGATACAAAAGAAGATTTCAGGGGGACTCCCGCCTATTTTCCTGAATTAGTTCCTGGCTCACAAGCTCAACAGTTCATCGTGACTAATGGAAGCGACCTTGAACAAACTCTGATAAACCTGATTCAAAAAGCTGATACGGAAATTATTATTGGGACACCCTACTTCATCCCAAGCCATAAATTGTTTGAAGCATTAAGGGAAGCCCTTTCCAGAAAGGTAGCGGTCACCGTCATCGTTCCGGACGTTTCGGACCATGCCCTAGTTAAAGAGGCATCATTCCGCTACTTTAGAATTTTATTAAGAGAAGGCGCCTCCATCATGCAATTTCAGAGAGGGTTCTACCATTCTAAAGTGATCTTGATCGATGATATTATGTGTGATATCGGTACGGCAAACTTTGATAAACGGAGTTTATTCCTGAATAGCGAAATCAATTGTTTAATATATGACCGCCGCTGCATAGAAGATGTGAAGGATGAATTGGCGATCGACATTGCTGAATCTAACCCAATAGCGGAAAAGACACTCTCCTCCCCTAATATCTTACGTTCAGCAAAAGAATCACTAGCTGCCATCCTTTCCCCTTTTCTTTAAAAATCGGGTAATGGGAGAGAAGAAAATGAAAATACGATTCGGATTTGTTTCCAATGCAACCTGTCTTTGGGAGGCCTCCCCTGCAAAGACCCTGACCTTCAAACGATATAACGAGCTTGGTCAGGAAGAAGGAAGGCAAAAGCTATTGGAGGTGACCAAACAAAATATCGAGAACACATTGCGGGTCCTTCAGTATAATACGGCCCATCAGGTCGAGCTTTACCGACTTTCCAGTTCCATCGTGCCCTTGGCGACTCACCCGGACGTAAAATGGGATTTTGTCACCCCTTTTGCAAAAGAATGGGAAAAACTTGGGGATTGGGTATTGGCGAACAACATGCGGGTCAGCTTTCATCCGAACCAATTTACGCTTTTCACTAGCCCGAAACCAAGCATTACTGAAAATGCCGTGAAGGATATGGAATTTCACTATAAAATGCTTCAAGCGATGGGCATTGCAGACCAATCCTTCATCAATATCCATATTGGCGGCGCCTACGGTGATAAAGATTCAGCAATCATTCGCTTTCATGACAACCTCAGGTCGCTCCCTGAACATGTAAAAGCAAGGATGACCCTGGAGAATGATGATAAAACCTATACAGCTTCCGAAACGTTACGTGTATGTAAGCGGGAAGGCATTCCTTTCGTCTTTGATTATCATCACCATCTTGCCAATCTATCCGTGGAGCCGCTTAACGAGCTACTCACCGATGTCTACACTACATGGGAAGACAGCAATTCGGTCCCTACAATCCATATTTCTTCCCCAAAGTCAGCCAGTGCGTTTCGTTCACATGCCGATTATATTGATATAGCCTTCATTATGCCCCTCCTAAAAGCACTCACGGAGTTGGGGAAGGATGTTGATTTCATGATTGAAGCAAAAATGAAGGATCAGGCGATGCTGAAATTGATTGAAGAGATGTCTAGAATCCGTGGAGTGAAAAGAGTAAGCGGGGGATCTGTTTTCATTAAATAAAAAAGCGGCCGTTTCACGGGAAACGACCGCTTTTTCTTATTACATTTTTTCCGGTGCAGAAACGCCGATTAGTGCCAGTGCGTTTCTCAACGTAATTTGAACCGATTTCACTAGAGCAAGACGAGCTTTACTTCTATCCATTTTCTCACTATCCAATACTTTATCCGCATTGTAGAAGCTGTGGAATGTAGAAGCCAGGTCGAAAATATAATTCGTCATGCGGTGCGGCATCCGTTTTTCGGCTGCTTCCGCGATTGCCTGTGGGAATTCCCCTAATTTCTTCAATAGCTCGAATTCCTTCTCCGTAGAAAGAGCAGTAAAATCAGTGATGCCTTCATAGCTAATCCCTTGTTCCACACCTTGACGCAAGATGCTTGAAATACGGGCATGAGCATATTGTGAATAATAGACCGGGTTATCATTGGATTGTGATACAGCTAGATCAAGGTCAAAGTCCATATGTGTGTCCGCACTTCTCATGGCAAAGAAATACCGTGTGGCATCCAGACCGACCATTTCAATCAAGTCGCGCATCGTTACCGCTTTACCGGTACGCTTGCTCATTTTCATTTTCTCGCCATCTTTGAATAGATGAACAAGCTGAATGATCTCCACTTCAAGCTGCTCACGATTATAGCCTAACGCTTCGATTGCCGCTTTCATACGTGGAATATAACCATGGTGATCCGCTCCCCAAATATTGATGAGGGTGTCGAATCCACGCTCCAATTTATTGCGGTGGTACGCAATATCCGGTGTCAGGTATGTGTAGGAGCCATCCTTTTTGATAAGAACGCGGTCCTTATCATCGCCAAGTTCTGTTGAACGGAACCAAGTTGCCCCGTCTTCTTCATAAACATGGCCTCTCTCCTTCAGAACGCTTAGTGCTTCGTCGATTTTCCCATTTTGATAAAGGGACGTTTCCGAGAACCACACATCAAAACCGACACGGAAATTTTCCAAGTCCGTTTTCAACTTAGCCATTTCACATTTCAATCCGTACTCACGGAAAAAGTCATAACGTTCTTTTTCATCGACGTTAACATACTTATCTCCATATTCCTTCGCAAGCGTTTTACCAATCCCGATAATATCTTCGCCGCGGTAACCGTCTTCAGGCATTTCTTTATCAAGGCCAAGTGCTTGGAAGTACCGTGCTTCGATTGAAATTGCCAAGTTATTGATTTGGTTACCTGCATCATTTATATAGTATTCGCGCGAAACGTCGTATCCCGCTTTTGATAGAACATTACATAACGTGTCACCAACAGCAGCACCACGCGCATGACCAAGGTGCAGGTCACCAGTCGGGTTTGCAGAAACGAACTCAACCTGGATTTTTTCGCCTTTACCATAATCGCTTTCCCCATAGGCTTCATCTGCTTTCAGAATCACTGGAACCAACTCTGTCAGATAAGAGTTATCCATGTAAAAGTTTATGAATCCCGGGCCTGCGATTTCAATTTTTTCAATGGATGCCTTGGACTGATCAAAGTTCTCGATGATTGCTTCTGCAATCATTTTCGGTGCTTTTTTTGCGATTTTCGTTAATTGCATCGCCATATTCGTGGAGTAGTCTCCGTGTGTCTTATCTTTTGGAAGTTCTAACACTACTTGGGGGACCTGTTCTTCCGTTGCCAAACCAGCTTTAATAACCGCATCTTTAATTTCCTGTTTCAGTTTTTCCTGTACCTCATTTACTATATTCATGTTCTAAGCTTCCTCCTTGTAGGAAATCGTCATTTCATATTGCCCGGGTTCGCTTCCCTGCATATGTAGTGCATAGCGAAGGATCAGTTTCCCTTCCTTTTTCTTTTCATCCCATTGATGCTGAATTTTCTTTGTGGTCGTCGATAGCCCCAACCTGCCATATATACTTTCATAATGTCCATTTGTCGCTTCCTGCAAGCGGAAAAGCTGTCTCATTTTAACGGCACCGTTCCTAAGCAGAATCGTTTCGTTCGTTTTATGCTTAATGGTTGTCTGCGTTTTGCCGGCTTCATTTTCCTCTGCATATTGCAAATACAAATCGGACCCTTTATACATCCTTGTACCAAAAGTGACGAGCTCATACGTTTCCGTTTCAGAGCCATGCCTGATTTTTGTCTGCAATGTCACTTTAACATTCTGCTTATCTATATCATGAAGAGTCAAAGCTACACTTCCTTCATCATCTCGTTCTTAACTTTATAAGTATAAATATTCTTCAATGAAGTTTCAACTTGGAGCGGAAAATAAAGTTTCATATCTTGTCTTAGTATGCAATTCATTTGAATGTAACGCAAGACAAGCTCTTAATTACGAAGGGAAAGCGATGATATTTCCCGAATACATACAAAAAAAGGCCATTCCCGCTAAAATGCAGGAACAGCCTCCCCTATCATATTTAACCCTTTTGAACCCAACCAAGAATCATTTCACGAATCAGCTTGCTTGCCGTATTCGCCGTTTGTTCAGATGGATCATAAATCGGGGCCACTTCTACTAAATCACAGCCAACCACATTCACTTCTGAACGGGCTATCTCGTGGATCGAAGCTAAAAGCTCTTTGGACGTAATGCCACCGCAGTCGACGGTCCCTGTACCCGGCGCATGCGCAGGGTCAAGCACGTCGATGTCTATCGTCACATAAACCGGACGACCCGCTAATTGCGGCAATACTTCCTTCAGGGGCTCAAGCACTTCAAACTTAGAGATGTGCATGCCATTTTCCCTTGCCCATTGAAATTCTTCCTTTAGCCCGGAACGGATTCCAAATGAATAAACATTACTTGGCCCGATAAGCTCTGCTGATTTTCGGATGATGGAAGCATGGGAAAGTGGCTCTCCTTCATAATCCTCCCGCAAATCTGTATGGGCGTCCATATGGATAATGGCCATATCGGGGTACTTTTTAAACATGGCTTTTATGACAGGCCATGTAACAAGGTGTTCTCCCCCCATGCCCAATGGGAATTTACCGGCATCAAGCACACCGTCTACAAATTCTTCAATCATATCGATACTGCGTTGAGGATTACCGAAAGGCAATGGGATATCCCCAGCATCATAGAATTTCACTTCTTCCAATTCACGGTCTAAGTATGGGCTGTATTCTTCCAAGCCGATTGAAACTTCTCGAATCCTTGTTGGGCCAAAACGGGAACCCGGACGGAAGCTGACTGTCCAGTCCATCGGCATACCATAAAGCACCGCTTCGGATTCCTCGAAGTCCGGATGGCTTTTAATGAATACATTGCCTGAGTACGCTTCATCGAATCGCATGTTCATGCCCCCTTATTTCACTAAATCTTGAACGAATTTAGGCAGGACGAAAGCTGCTTTATGAAGTTCTTTTGTATAGTATTTTGTTTCTATATCGTGGAAACGCTCGTCTGAAACGTCAAGCGGATTATATTTTTTAGAACCGATCGTGAATGCCCACAGCCCACTTGGATACGTCGGGATATTGGCTAAATAAAGGCTTGTGATCGGGAATATTTCTTTCACGTCGCGCTGTACATCACGGATTAAGTCTGATTTAAACCAAGGGTTGTCCGATTGGGCAACGAAGATTCCGTCTTCTTTCAAAGCCTTGGAGATGCCGGCATAAAAGCCTTTGGTAAATAGATTTACGGCAGGACCCACTGGTTCGGTGGAGTCCACAAGAATCACATCGAATTCATTTTCACTCTTCGCGATGTGCATAAAGCCATCCCCTACTTGCACATCGACACGTGGATCTTCTAGCATGCCTGCAATTTCAGGTAAATACTTCTTGGAGTATTCGATGACCTTTCCATCAATATCAACCAGTGTAGCTTTTTTTACGCTTGGATGCTTAAGGACTTCACGGATAACTCCGCCGTCTCCTCCTCCTACGACCAAAACATTTTCTGGATTAGGATGTGTAAATAAAGGAACATGGGCTACCATCTCGTGGTAAACGAACTCATCGCGTTGGGATGTCATCACCATGTCATCCAACAAAAGCATATTTCCCCATTCTTCAGTTTCAATCATATCCAACTTTTGAAACTCCGTTTGTTCCGTATGTAAAGTACGATTCACTTTCATCGTAATACCAAAATTCTCTGTTTGTTTCTCAGTAAACCAAATGCTCATTTATTAACGCTTCCTTTCCAAAATCTTATAGTCTTTCAACTAATTGGCCGATATTCGGTATACCCATTAGCTAGAAAAAGTATAGACGAATCTACCAGAAATGCAAGATAAATATTACAATTCCACTTCTTATGTTTAAAAATATCTTTTTTTTCCATAATAGTAATAGATTCTTTTTTTAAAAATAAGAGAGGTGAAAGCAATGGAGCTCATTCCAAGCGAACGTTTTAAAAGGACAACTAAATATGTGCGGGCTTTCATCATTTTTGCCACAATAGGTCTCATCATTCTCTTTGTCTTGCTTCTCTCTTTACTGATGTATGCAAAAATACTAGGTCCGCCGCCTTTGGCTGTACCTCAATCTACCCTATATTATAGCCATGACGGAAATGTGATTGGAGAATCCGATAATGGTCAAAAACGCTACTGGGTCGGGCTGGAATCGATTTCACCCGAACTAGTCAAGGCAACAGTCGCAGTAGAAGATCGACAATTTTACACCCATAAGGGCTTTGATATAAAACGGATCGGTGGCGCCATTCTTGCTGATGTCCGTGCCATGTCCAAGGTTCAAGGGGCAAGTACGATCACCCAGCAATATGCCCGGAATCTCTTTCTTGACCATGATAAGACGTGGTCGCGTAAGCTCAATGAAGCGTTCTATACAATACGCCTGGAAATGAATTACTCAAAAAAAGACATTCTAGAAGGCTATTTAAATACGATTTACTATGGCCATGGCGCCTATGGGGCACAAGCTGCAAGCCAATATTACTTCGGTAAGGATGCCAAGGATTTGACGCTTCCGGAGGCAAGCATGCTAGCCGGAATCCCAAAGGGGCCATCCAACTATTCGCCTTTGGACAACCTGGATAAGGCCAAATCAAGGCAAAAGGTCGTCCTGCATGCCATGCAAACCAAAGACTATATTTCAAAAGCTGATACGGATGAAGCCCTCCAGGCATCCCTTTCTTTAAATGGCGAACATGGTACTGTAACCAAGAAAATGGCTCCTTACTTCCAGGATGCCGTCAAACAGGCCCTAAAAACGCAACTTCATTTAGATGACCGGACAATCGAGCTCGGGGGCTTAAAGGTTTATACCACATTGGATGAAAATCAACAGCGCATCGCAGAGGAGTCCCTCTCCACTGTCATACCCGAACAGGCTAGCATCCAAGCATCACTGGTGGCCATGGATCCCAGGACCGGGGAAGTCCGCGCACTCGTCGGGGGCACTGACTACACAGCTTCACCATTCAACCGTGTCACACAGGCCCTACGCCAGCCAGGATCGACAATAAAGCCGCTTCTATACTATTCAGCACTAGAAAACGGGTTTACACCGTCAACCACTTTAAAAAGTGAGGCCACAACCTTTACCTTTGATGATGGCCATACTTCATATAAGCCGCATAACTATAACTATCAGTATGCGAATGATGAGATAACGATGGCACAGGCCATTGCTTTATCCGATAACATTTATGCCGTGAAGACCCATCTATTTCTCGGCGAACAGGCATTGGTTGATGCGGCTCGTCGTTTTGGCATCACTTCCAAAATGGATGCGGTCCCTTCCCTTGCACTTGGCACATCCAATGTGAGGCCCATTGAAATGGTCAATGCGTACGGAATCCTGGCTAATGGCGGCAAAAAAGTAGAGCCTACATTCATCACCAAGGTGGAAGACCGAAAAGGTGAAGTCATCTTCGAACGATCCCAGAAAGGTGAACAGATTCTGGATAAGGATAAGGCATTTGTCATGACTGAAATGCTTACCGGGGTTTTTGACGAAACGCTAAACGGCTACACGAAGGTGACAGGGAGCACGATCAGTTCCCAATTGACGCACCGCGTCGCAGGGAAGTCGGGTTCCACTTCCACCGACAGCTGGATGGTCGGTTATACGCCTCAACTGGTTGCAGGTGTATGGACTGGCTACGATCAAGGGAAAAAGATAGAAATCCCCGCCGAAAAAAGTTATGCGAAAAAAATATGGGCATCCTATATGGAGAAGGGTTTGAAAGGGCAACCTTCCAAACCCTTTAAGGAAACGGGTAATGTAATCGGTGTACATGTCAATCCAGCAAGCGGCAAACTTGCAACAGATGCCTGCCCCGTCTCCAGATTAACTTACTATGTAAAAGGAACCGAACCCGTGGAATACTGTGAAGAGCACTTCAAGCAAAAGAACACCAAAAGTGCTCCGAAGGACGGGAAACATAAAAACCCCTGGTATAAAAAAATCTTAAAACCTTGGGGATAACGAAAAACCCCGAAGCCGGTAGCGGCTTCGGGGTTTTTCTGTCCTAGTTCCACAGTGTCTAAACTGCTGTCTCTAAGTTTACTGATTTTATTCGCTTCGTACAAGTGATTTTTTTACTAAACTTCACATTTCATACAATAATACACATTTAAACCATCAAAGACCGTTTAAGCTCATCGGATGAACGCTCCCACATTCCTGCATCGTGGTTTTTCAGGAACTCGGCAAGGATGCTTTTTGATTTATCGTCCATATCCTCGACGATGATATGACGTTTCAAGGATTTATCCATCCGGTTAACATGTTCCGGCAAGGATTTGTACCCACGTCTGATTGAGCGGTCCACCGTCATCTCACAAGCGGTCACCCCGGCATAGTACGGACCAGTTTGCAGGGCTTCAATCGTTACCCAAACAAGCCAGTAGGGTTTCCCATTTGGCACTTCCTCTTTTGTCTTTAGAAACTTGATTCCTTTTTCCACAGCACTTCTTGCATGCATCGCGCCGATGTCGACTTCCGCTTCACCAGCATCCACATCAATGATGACCGGTGAAATATTGTCGAGAGTTAAAACACCAGCGCCATATCCGCCATGGCCTTTCATCGGATCATTTTTAATAATATTGAAGCCTATCTTTTTCTTTGGTTGTTCTTCCATGTTAATAACCCCCTTCAGTTTCGTCATTTACTATATTAAAAAAACAAAAGACTTAAAGTGTGTCCGAGATTGTCACGAACGAATGGTACAAGTTCATTCATAATCGGACTGATTGTATATTTACCCAACGGTGTGATGACTAAAATCAGGAAAATCAAGGATCCGTATTGCTCATACTGAGTCATTTTCGCACGCATTTCCACCGAAACCAGATCTTCTACGATCCGATACCCATCAAGAGGTGGTAGTGGTATCAAATTGAATACGAATAGTACGATATTTAAGTGAATCAACATCGTAAAGAAAGGTTCCACGAAGAATGGCATGTCGTAAGGTCCCAACCCTGAAGCGAGTAACCCGTACCAGATTAAATAGCCTATCGTCGCCACAAGAAGATTGCTGAGCGGACCTGCAAAGGAAACCAGTATGCCAGCCAGTCTTGGATTCTTAAAATGAAACCGATTGACAGGGACAGGCCTTGCCCAACCAAATCCTACAATCAAAATCAGGAGCGTACCGATTGGATCCAAATGCTGTATGGGATTCAAGGTGACCCTTCCTTGATTCTTAGCTGTCGGATCCCCAAATTTATAGGCCACATAGGCATGGGAAAATTCATGAACCGTAAACGCGATCAAAAGAACGACAATCACGTAAGGAAGCCTATCCAAACTATAAGCCAAAAACTGTCCTAATTGATCCAATAGCTTCTCCCCCAATGTTTATTACCGTTAGTATACATGAAAATTTCAAGATGTGAAAAAACTCTGATTTCAGTATCTTGCAAATATTTCCCTAATGTGAAACACTACATCTATTAAAAAGAATGGGGGAATATGAAAATGCCATATGTAACAGTCAAGATGCTTGAAGGCCGTACCGAGGAGCAAAAAAAAGCATTGGTTGAAAAAGTAACAGCAGCTGTTTCAGAAACAACCGGTGCACCAGCCGAAGCTGTAACGATTTTCATCGAAGAAATGGCTAAAAACCACTTAGCCGTTGCCGGCGTTCGTAAAAGCGACCAATAAAAGGGTTCATAATCGTAAAAGCTAAGCCATCAATTCGGCTTAGCTTTTCCTTGTAGCTTCTCTATATATTCATATGCATCATCTATTTCTTCAAGCGTATATTTTTGCTTGCTTTTAAGCGTGAAGATTTTTTCAATGACCTCTTCCTTTTCCAACGTATCAAAGTAAAGGACCGTTGAAACAAGTTCCAAAAACCGGGCATTTTGTTCATTCATATCCAATAAGCATGTATCAAGAGAAGGCATATCAACTTCCTGTATCGACAAGAAGTCTTTTCCCGCCTCCGTAATGGAATAGCAGTATTGATAATAGCCCGCCTTTTTCTCCTTCACTTCATTCAGGTACCCCATTGCGCAAAGTTCCTCTATTCGTAAAGTCAATTCCTCCGAGTACGGTCCGTAAAAGTGAAATTGAAATTTTTCATGAAAAGGAAAGGATAACTTCTTCGCTATATAAACAATTTTTTGCAGCTTTTTTCGACCTGAAATTTCACCTGCAGTTGAAATGGCATTGATAATGTTTGCATGATCCTTAAACAAGGCTCGTCACTCCTCACCCAAAATGTACCGCTTTAAATCGACAGCTCCAATAGCTGACGGATTTGTTTTTTTATATCTTTATTCGTTGATTCATCGCGTAGTAAATCTGCCGGGAAGTACAACTTATGATCCGTTCGTCTTTTTCCTGAAATGGCATCCACTATTTCGGATTCACGCGACAATTCCCGAAGTTCGCCATTCGTTTGCAGCAAATGGATTGGCAACCGCTCTTCCTCTTCGCCTGGACGATAAAAATCATAGGGCAGGTCCGAGGAGGAATCGACGACTAAATAATAATCAGGATTGATTCCCGCCTCAATGAATAGCGCCCTTAATTCCATTAGTTTATTCATTTGACTATTCGAAGGATGAAACTCAACATATTTAAAGAGTTTTCGATTCACGAAACGGATACATAAATCCCTTAAGATTGGATCCTCTTCTTCTTCCCAAGCCTCGAAATAGTAGAGCATCACGGATTCATCCATTTTCAAGTAATCTTCTAACGTGACATTGCCCTTGAACATTGAATAAAAGTGACGGGGTTCTTGGGCAAATTGGTAGTTGGTTTCGAATAAATACTTTGCCCTATGCAAAATTTTCGTTAGGATGACCTCGGCACTCCGTGTAACCGGGTGGAAGTAGACCTGCCAATACATTTGGTATCGACTCATAATATAGTCTTCCACCGCGTGCATCCCACTTTGCTTAATGACAGCATGCTCCTCACGCGGCCGCATCACCCGTAATAGCCGCTCCATATCAAAATGGCCGTAGCTTACTCCAGTGAAATAAGCGTCCCGTTGCAGATAATCCATCCTATCGGCATCAATTTGACTAGAAATCAAGCTGACTACTAATTTGCCTTTATACGTTTTGGCAATGACCTCCGCTACTTTTTTAGGAAAATCGGGTCCTACTTTGAGAAGGATCTCATTCACTTCTGTATGACCGATAATGATCTGTTGAGTGAACTGTTCATGGTCCAAATCAAAAACCTTTTCAAAAGAGTGAGAGAATGGGCCATGTCCTAAATCATGTAGCAAGGCCGCACACAACGAAAGCAACCTTTCCTCCGGTTTCCATTCCGGTCTCCCTTCGAAGACATCATCGACAATTCTTCGGACAATCTCATATACCCCAAGCGAATGGCTAAACCTACTATGTTCTGCACCATGAAAGGTAAGATAGGTCGTTCCTAGTTGCTTGATTCTGCGAAGACGCTGGAATTCTTTCGTGCCGATCAAATCCCAAATAACCCGGTCCCGAACGTGTATATACCGGTGTACTGGGTCTTTAAATACTTTTTCTTCTTGTAATTTTTCGCCAGAATATTCCATGGACTACCCTCATTTTCATAATCTCATTGCTTTTATTATAGCTTGTCTTTATAGAATATCCTAACTCGACCCATGATAGAAAGCCTGTTGATTTTATATGAAATCAGGAGTTTTTATGGATTTTGATAGAGAAAATAACGGAATTAAAAAATCACCACAGTTTATTGAATCTGGGTGACGAGTCGCATGTTTCACATTTCAAAACTGCTGAATTATTTATACATAAAGCTACTTTAGCTTCTTATCTATTTTCTCTAGTAACTCGTCTTCTGTCGGGGCCGCAACTGGGCGGTTATTGACAAAAGCGAAGGATTTTTTCCTGCCCGGACCACAATAGGATTGGCAGCCAATTTCAATTTTTGCGTCAGGATCAAGCTTTTCCAGCCGTGGAATTAATGTTTTGACGTTTACTGCCAGGCAGTCATCACACACTCTGAATTCATTGGACATCCTCGGTAAGCATCCTTTCTATAACAAATGATTTTCGTTCTATTTACGTGACTAAAAGGTATTTTACCGTTTCTATCTATGAATATCAAGAGACGGAATGGAAGGAGAAAAGATGCTTTGTCATAAGTGGATGCCCCAAATAGGGGAAGTACCAAGTCAATTCAACTTATTCTTCCTTCCCTCACAAAAAACTAGTATCCTTTTAACCTTTTTGTATAAAAAATCCATATCTTGTCCAAAATACTAGTAGAACACCTAATCAATCATTGTTACAAGATATTCATATAATGATCATTTTAAAAAGTTACCAGAAAGGGAGTATGTAGAAATGAAGGTTCGTCAAGATGCCTGGACAGAAGAGGATGATTTACTGTTAGCAGAAACGGTATTACGGCATGTACGTGAAGGCAGCACGCAACTGAACGCATTCGAAGAGGTCGGTGACAAATTGAACCGCACATCCGCAGCTTGTGGATTTCGCTGGAATGCAGTTGTCCGCCATAATTATGATAAGGCGCTGTCTCTAGCAAAAAAACAAAGAAAACAGAGACAACGGATTCTCGGAAAAGATCAGGGAGGAAAAAAACGTCTGCTCTATACACCGCCATCCCCAATGATTTCTGATATCATGGCTCCTCTCCTGCAAGAAGAGGACGTGGAATCAGAGACTGATACGGCAGTAATAGAATCTACTAATTATGAAACCGCAGAGGAATTTTCTGATGAAGCGTTCGTTCCGACACAACAAAGGAACACAAACATGCCTACCAGCACGCCGGCAATGGGCCTGGATATGGTTATCGCTTATTTGGAGTCCATGAATGGGCGATTGCTACAATCCGAAACATTACAAACTGAAAATGAACGCTTGAAGTTAGAAATAAAAGAGTTAAAAGGACGGAATGAAGAACTTCAAAATAAAGTATCCCACCTTGAACAAAATAGCGGCTTGATGCAGGAAGATTACGAAACATTGATGAATATCATGAATCGTGCCAGGAAGCTAGTCCTATTAGAGGAGGAAGAGCGCCCGGCCACAAAATTCAAGATGGACCGAAATGGAAATCTGGAGAAAATGGCTGAATAAAGATAATGCGGGGGCCTTTTATCAGGTCAACCACATGACAAATAGCCATTCCCTATACATTTTCCGAAAAATGAGTCTGGAAAGGGCTCTTTTTTCATGTATTAGCCTGGTATCTTCTTACTAAAAGTTTCTTTTTCAGTTTCAGTGAATACTATACTCGGAAGCAACACCGAAAAAGCTGTCCCTTCCTTCAGGAACAGCTTTTTACCATTTATTCCTCTTCCAATGCATCGAAGACTTTGTTATTACGTTCTACCACTCTTGTTAAGTACCCTTCATATAAAGGCCACTCTTGTGCCGAAAGGGAATCGGAAAATATCTTCCCACTATGCTCCTTCAATACGTTCAGGAATCTGAGCATAACATCTTGGACAGTTAACTTAACCCCCAATAACTCAGTAAGCGAGGCCATTACGGAAGGAGTGATATCCGGATAAGTGAATTTCGTTTCGACCTGCTTTTTGGCGGTCTGATAGAAACCTTTCACAAGTTCGGCCCTTTGTGCACCACTTCCATTGACGCATATGTATATTTGTACAGCCACACCATTGCGGATCCGGCGTTGCGATATACCGGCAAATTTCCTGCCATCGATACTTAAGTCATAGCTCCCTGGACAATAGGAGCCCACGATTTCTTTTGCTTCGATGCTAACCGGGAAATCGCTGAACATACGTCTAATCAGTTCCCACATGGCATCATATCCACGGTTTATTTCGATTTTCCGTTCGCTTTCAGGGAAAACGAGTGATACATTCAGGACTCCTTCATCTAACACGACGGCCAACCCTCCTGAGTTCCGTACAATCGCCTTGAAATCGTGCTTATCCAAATAATTAATTCCCTCTTTAAGAAAAGGAAGTTTCGTATCCTGAATACCAAGTACGATGGTTTGATGATGCACCCAAGCCCTGGCTACGGCCGTCGAGCGGCCGGAACCTACGGAGGCACATAATGTATCATCCATCGCGAAGGATTCTAGGGCTGGAAACTGGGGACCAACCGATGACTGGTCAATTATCCGCCATTCTTGCTGCCTTAATAATGAATCTGTTTCACTCATAGAAATCTCCCTCTATCAATATCATTCACGTCATTACTGGTATTGCGCAACGAATCCTTGTGCGGCTGTGATGAGTGCCAATTTATATACATCCTCTTCGCTGCAGCCACGGGAAAGATCATTCACTGGACGGTTAAGTCCTTGTAGGATTGGACCCACCGCTTCGAAACCACCCAGACGCTGAACCATCTTATAACTAATATTACCGGCTTCAAGACTCGGAAATATAAAGACATTGGCATCTCCTTGAATGAGAGAATCCGGTGCCTTTTGCCTAGCAACCGAAGGAACGAACGCCGCATCGAATTGAAATTCTCCATCCAGGAGAAGGTGTGGATCCATTTCTTTTGCCAAGGCGACGGCTTGAACGACCTTTTCCGTTTCTGGTGAATGGGCCGATCCCTTCGTAGAAAAACTCAGCATCGCGACTCTTGGTTCGATATCGAATGTCAGGGCCGTCTTGGCACTTTCCAATGCGATTTCAGCCAAATCACGGGAATCCGGGTTAATATTGATGGCACAATCCGCGAATACGTACTTTTCCTCTTCACGGACCATGATAAAGACTCCCGAGGTTTTTTGAACACCTGGCTTTGTTTTAATGATTTGTAATGCCGGTCGGACTGTATCAGCCGTTGAATGGGCTGCCCCACTCACCATGCCATGTGCCTGTTTCATATGAACGAGCATCGTTCCAAAGTAATTCTCATCCAAGAGGATTTCACGGGCTTGCTCAACGGAGGCTTTTCCGTTCCTAACCTCAACAAAAGCTTCAACCATCTCATCCATCATGATGTAGTTTTTCGGATCGTAAATTTCAATGGCATCCAGAGAAATTTTGAGGTCTTTGGCTTTCTCTTGAATTTTGCCGATATCGCCAATTAATACAGGTGTTAATAATTTCGCTTTAGCAAGCCTTCCCGCTGCTCCCAAAACGCGTCCATCCAGCCCTTCTGGAAAAACGATTTTTAGATTATTCCCTGTTATCTTCGATTCTAAAATTTCAAATAAATCGCTCACAAGCTCATCCTCCTTGAATGTATGTACCTTCTATTCATTCCTATATTACCCACTTCGTAAACTTCATGCTCTTCTTCTAAGAATACTCTAGCCGCTATTTAAATTCCAGAATCATTGGTCTTCTTCGTAAAATCGTACATATGAACATTCCTTGAACAAAGAAGAATGACTGCAGACATTTGCGGCCTGATATAAATTTCCTTATACTGAAACTATGTTATATTAAAGTTATATTAAGACATAGGAGTGATCGTAATGAGTGAAGCAGCACAAACTCTTGATGGATGGTATTGTCTACATGATTTCCGCCTGATTGATTGGGCCTCTTGGAAAACGTTGTCAAGTGACGAACGTCAATTAGCCATCTCGGAATTCCAAGGTTTATTGGATAAATGGAATACGACCCAAAGTAACAATGAAGGCAGTCATGCCCTTTATTCCATCGTAGGACAAAAAGCCGACTTCATGCTTATGTTTGCCCGTCCGACAATGGAAGAATTGAATGCCATTGAAAATGAATTCAATAAAACGAAACTTGCCGAATATACGATTCCAGCTTATTCTTACGTTTCTGTAGTGGAATTAAGCAATTATCTAGCAGGTGGAGACGGTGAGGACCCATATCAAAATCCTCATGTACGTTCAAGACTTTATCCAATCCTTCCTCAGGCGAAGCATGTATGTTTCTATCCGATGGACAAGCGCCGTGAAGGAGAAGACAACTGGTATATGCTTTCCATGGAAGAACGTAAAAACTTGATGCGTTCGCATGGCTTGATCGGCCGCAGCTATGCCGGTAAAGTGAAACAAATCATTTCCGGTTCTGTCGGTTTTGACGATTACGAATGGGGCGTTACCCTATTTGCGGACGATGTTCTTCAATTCAAAAAGTTGATTTATGAAATGCGTTTCGATGAAGTCAGCGCCCGTTATGCTGCATTTGGTTCATTCTTCGTCGGCAACATACTTCCAGAAGATAACATACCAACTTTCTTATATGTATAAGACAAAGGCTTCCGGCATCCCGGGAGCTTTTCTTTTTCATCCCCTTTTTATTTCCACTACCATGACATAAAATCCAGAATCGTCCCATACATTTTCTTTAGTGATGCTAATTTTTTTCACAGTCTCATTCAGCTTCAGACTGCCATACATGCAGTAGTTCAATGGCATGTGTAACATTCATTGTGGTTTTTTGGGCCGTGTCCGGGTCTGCCCTAGATTATCCATGTAAACCGTCCCACTCCGGCTGCTATAAATCGCACTGTTTCTTCCAGCCAAGACACTCGGATGTTCAGCTGTTCAAGAACCGAAATAACCTAGAATTTCAGGAGGGAATGCAATGTCACAAAATAATCCTTATGGCAATTATCCTTATGGAGGAAACTCTTATAACCCATATGAAAGTGACCCATCCCAAAGACAGCAGCAGGGTCAATACCAGCAGCAACAAGGCTACCAGCAGCCTGCTTATCAACCACAGATGCCCACTACAGGCGGTACCCAGCAGCAAATCCCTACGCCGATGAACGCTCCCACCACCGGTCCACAAGTACCGGGCATGCTTCCAGTCGAACAATCTTATATAGAGAACATATTACGCTTGAATAAAGGGAAACTGGCCACCGTTTATACCACATTTGAAAACAATAAAGAATGGAATGCAAAAATCTTCAAGGGAATCATCGAAGCGGCAGGACGAGATCATCTGATCATCAGTGACCCACAGACTGGAAAACGTTATTTGATACCAATGGTATATTTAGATTACATTACCTTTGATGAAGAAATTGAGTATGACTATCCATTCGGGGGAGCTGGACTTACCACATACTCTCCTAGATAGAAAGTGACTATGTGAAAACGAACAGCCTCAGAAGTCTTGAGGCTGTTCGTTTTACCCATGCAAAAAACAAAAGCTGACCCTAAATGCGGCCAGCTGAATTTTTCATAAATACTTATAGGCAGCAATGATCATCAGAATCCAAGCTGCTAAAAACGAAACGCCACCGATTGGTGTGATGGCACCTAACACCTTGATTTGAGTGACACTCAGAACGAAAAGGCTACCAGAAAATATGATAATGCCGATGAACATCATCCAACCCGACCAATTGATGAGTGGGCTCGTAATTTTCCCCGCCAACAAACCGATAACCAACAAGCCTGCCGCATGGAACATTTGATAATCTACAGCCGTATTCCAGGTTGCTAAATACTTATCAGGTATTTTCCCTTCTAGTCCATGTGCGCCAAATGCTCCTAGTGCCACGGCTATGAATGCATTCAACGCTCCTAAGATGATAAATAATTTCATGATTGCTCCGCCTCTCTTACTTTTTATTTAAAAATCAAATAAGGAATCCCCATTGGCTTCATCCATTTTAACCGGTTCTGCATTCGGTATGTTCGACATAACAGGTTGTGTGAATGTAACGGGCTTCATGATTTTGTTATTTTCCGATTTTTCATCCACCATCACTTCACAAAGTGCCTGAATGGCAACTACATACCCTTGCAACTTAGTCTCTGAATTCGCCAGTTTAGCTTTCGTCACAAGCTCTTCCATTTTATCCAGCATCTGTTTGGATGAGATATCCACATTTACCACCTCGTCTGCATACATTTCTTAACTTCCCTACCTAGCATAGCAAACATTAAGGGGGAAGAAAACTTACTTTTCAATTGGCTTTGGATTCGAACTTCAAACAAGGCTCACCCGAGGAGCGATACACATCAAGGGAAGGCAGATTGGATGTTTTAAATTGAAAGGCGCGGCAACCTTTGGGGAATTTAGGATCCCACGTCACATAAAAATGCTTGCAGGCCATGCAATTTACTCGTTTCAATTTATCATGCCCCCTTTGCGGTTCGATATTTGCCAGTTGATAGGAGCCAATCCCATTTCCATAAGAAGTTCATTGGTTTTGGAGAATGGCTTACTGCCAAAGAAACCACGGCTAGCAGACAGCGGACTCGGGTGGACGGAAGTAATGATTGGGTGGCGCTTTTCATCTATCCAACGCAGTTTTGTTTGAGCTGGCTTTCCCCAAAGGATGAAAATCACCGGTGTCTCCCTCTCATTCAACAGCTGGATGATTTGATTCGTGAAGGTCTCCCACCCTTTGCCCCTGTGGGAATGTGCCTCCCCTTCACGTACAGTTAGAACGGTATTGAGGAGAAGCACACCTTGTTCCGCCCATTCGCCTAGGTAACCATTGTCAGGGACCTCACAGCCCAGATCACTTTTCAGTTCTTTAAAGATATTTCGTAAAGAAGGCGGGATGCGGACGTCAGGCTTTACCGAGAAGCTAAGACCATGGGCCTGACCCTGTCCATGATAAGGGTCCTGGCCAAGAATGACGACCTTTACCTTTTCATACGGTGTACAGTGAAGCGCATTAAAAATATCTTCCGGACTCGGATGTATGGCATGCTGATTGTATTCTCGTGTGATGAATTCTTTTAAATCCTTATAATATGGCTTTTTAAATTCCTCTTTCAATAGAGGCCACCAGTCATTCGTTAAAATCGGCTTTGTCATCTTTACTAGCCCCTTTCTCGCTTTTCCAATTATTATATCAAACTCATTTTCTGATTCATGTTTCTATATACCCCTAAAAAGGGGAAATAGATAGTTAGCAAGCAATTTAAGTAAGATGGAGGATTTTCTATGAAAAAATGGTATAAACGCAAACGATTTTATTTGCTTGTTAGTATGCTCCTTGTTGTCATCGCCGTCATTGTCTATAACAGCTATAAACCCCTGCCCAAAGGAATATCCTACGAGGGGGAGATACATCATGTCGAGGATATCGATTTCATTTATGACCTCTCTTATCATGATGAACAAGGAAAGGTACAGCATGAACAGCGAATCTTCCAGACCATCTATGATGCAATTGAAGAGGCCGATTCTTTTATCGTAATTGATATGTTCTTGTTTAATAGTTTCTATGATGAGAAAGTAGACTTCCCTAAATTAAGCAAGACTTTAACAGATAAACTGATAGCCCAAAAGAAGAAGAAACCTGAACTTGAGGTTATGTTCATTACCGATGAAGTGAACACCTCCTATAATGCATACGAATTAGACGAGTTAGAAAAGCTGAAACAAAATGACATCGAAGTGATCGTAACCAACTTGGACCGACTCCGGGATCCCAATCCACTCTATTCCGGACTATATCGAACATTTTTCCAATGGTTTGGGGAAAGCGGGAAAGGCTGGATTGTCAATCCCATGGCTAATAATGCCCCAAAGGTCACGGCACGGTCTTATCTTCGATTAATGAATATCAAAGCCAATCACAGAAAAGTGGTAGCTACTGAAAAGACAGCCATCATCTCATCCGCAAATCCTCATGATGCAAGTGGGTTCCATTCCAATATTGCTTTCCAGATGGATGGCAACATCATCAGTGATTTCGTCAAAGCGGAAGAAGCCGCATCGAGGTTCTCTGACGGTCCGAAGGCATTTCCTGAAGTTAAAGGAACAGAGGAAGAAAATGGCCCCATTTCCGTTCAATTATTGACGGAAGGAAAAATCAACAAACATGTCCTAAAAGCCATTAGGGAAACAAAGAAAGGCGATCGAATCCAGCTCGCCATGTTCTATATCGCTGACCGACACGTCGTCGAGGCATTGACCGATGCGGCCAGGAGAGGTGTCCGGATCCACATGATATTGGACCCGAATCAAAATGCATTTGGCAGTCAAAAAATGGGGCTTCCCAATCTGCCGGTTGCAGCCGAATTCGAAAAGCTAGATGAAGGGAATATCAACATACGTTGGTACAAAACCGATAAAGAACAGTTCCATACGAAACTGATGACGATTCAAAAAGAAGAGGAAACCGTCATAATTGGAGGATCAGCCAATTACACAGCCCGAAACCTAGACGATTATAATCTAGAAGCCAATGTTGAAATCCATGCCCCTAAAGACACCGAAGTCGCACAGGAAGTGGATGACTATTTCCAGCGGCTTTGGAAAAATGAAAAGGGCGAATATACTTCAGACTATAGCGAATACCAGGATAAATTACCGTTCTTAAAATATGTTACCTATCGATTGCAAAAGCTGTTCCGTTTCACCACCTATTAATAATTAATAAGGTAAATGTTTAGCAATGGCTAAATAAGGTTATATACTACTATAGCTAATAACAAGCTGAGATATGCAAGATTCCATTTACCCAATTTAAGAAAGTCTTACACTAAAATTGAAGGAGGAGTTTATATGTATCAAGTACATGTTGTAGAAAACGGTTTACAAGCTAAGGAAAAAATCGATGAGTTAGTTACAACCGGCTATACGAAGGATGATGTATATTTATTTGCTCACGATAAGGATCGCTCTAAGCACCTTACCGAAAATACAAATACTGAAGATGTCGGCATGAAGGAACAAGGTTTCCTCGATACAGTTGGAAACCTCTTCAAATCACGTGGGGACGAACTACGTAACCGAATGAGCAATCTTGGACTTACCAAAACAGAAGCGGAACGTTATGAAGAAGTGTTAGATGAAGGAAAAGTCGTCATCATTGCATCCAAACAAGACAACAAAGACGGAGTTACTCATTAATTCCCGTTAACCCATTACCCATTTACCCTATATCACATCCTATATAAAATGAGGCCCCATTCGGGAGCCTCATTTTTTGTGTTATCCAAGAATTCTTTGATACAACGCCTTTGCATGGACCATATCCTTCGTGCCATGAATTAACGCTCGGCCATCCTGAAAAATGACCATACGCTCCCCGTCTTTTTCACAAGAAAGAAGGAAAGGATTAACCTTGACTAAATAGTCACTTCCCTTTAAATCTTTGGCCAGCTTCTCTAGTTGGAGTTTCAATGGCTTTGATGGCCTGACCTGTACCGTATCCCTTCCACAAAGGACAGCGGTTTTGGTCATATTATCCGCATTTAAAAACGGATACGTCCGTTGCTCCCCACATGAAAGACAGTCCGTTCTCTTTGCTTTCGTTAATTTAATCGTTTGATATTGGTTTCGCCATAAATCGAATGTAACAAGCGTTGGTCGAACTGCTTCCCAATCTTCGACTAAAATCTTCAAGGCTTCAGCCGTTTGATGAGCCACTACCATGGTTACGGCTGGAGAGATGATTCCACCGGTATCACAGGTCATCCCTTGTACCGGAATGGTTTTCATCAGGCAGTTCATACACGGTGTTTTATCTGGAAGAATCGTCATGGTCATGCCAACACTGCCTACGCATGCCCCATATATCCAAGGTATTTGAAGCTTTTGTGATAAATCATTGATTATCATCCGAGTCTCGAAGTTATCTGTAGCATCTATTATCAAATCCACATGACCCAATAATGGTTCAAGCGTGCGTGCAGTGGCATCCATGATGACCGCCGCTACATCTACTTCGTGATTAATAGCATGCAAGTGCCGCTTTGCCGCTTCGGCCTTTGGCAGTTTATCCTCGACATCCTGTTCCGTATATAACTGTTGACGTTGTAAATTACTGGACTCGACGTAATCCCGGTCCACAATGGTCAACTTTCCCACACCTGCACGAGTCAAGGCTTCTGCATTAGCGGAACCAAGCGCTCCAGCTCCCAGAAGCAAGACATGCTTTTGACGAATGTGGGCCTGTCCTCCTTCACCGATCGGAGAAAACAAGGTTTGTCTTGAATATCGCTCATTCACTATGATTCCCCCCTATCTAATTAGCCTCCGCTGACAGGTGGTATGAAGGCGATGGTATCTCCATCAGCCACTATCACTTCGTCTCCGGCAAACTCTTCATTGACCGCTGTCATTACCGTATCCAGACCTTCCAAATGGAACTCGGCCCTAATCTTTTCCTTTAGCTGAGCCACGCTCAACCCATTTCCTTCTATAGAAATAGTCTCTTTTCCCATTTCATCTTTTAGTTGAGCAAACAAAAGTACTTTAATCATCGAGATCCCCCTCTTCTGGCTTTCCATTAGGATAAGGTACGGTTTCTAGTTGATTGCCAACCCATGTCTCCCCATCTTCCCAATGTTCCTTTTTCCAAATCGGAACGATTTCCTTTATTCTTTCTATGGCATATCGATTAGCTTCATACGCGTCGTTACGATGTGGTGTACTTACAGCGATGACCACTGCAATATCTGTAATTTCCAATTGACCGACCCGGTGAGTGATCGCCGTTTCTGCGTCAGGCCAGCGCTCCTTAATCTCCATCCCGATTTGTTCTAACTTCTTGACCGCCATCGGTTCATAAGCCTCATAGATTAAGAATAGAGTCTTCTTCCCCTTCGTCATTTCCCTAACTGTACCAATGAAGGTCGTGACTGCACCTGCATCCCGCTTAACTACTTTATCTACCACTTCTTGAATGACGATCGGTTCCTTCGAAATTTCAAAATTCATGGGGTACCTTCCTTTCTGACAATTTCAGTTTGGTATATATGTTTTGCTTCTTCATAATCTTCCATTGTATTCATATTAAAAAAGAGAAGACGGAAACGCTCAGGGTCTTCATGATATAACGAAAAGTCGGTTTCCTTGATGACTTTCACCCTGATCTTTTCTAGAAAAAGCTTCATTTTCAATTCCTTCTTCTCCAGACATTCCGTTAACAAGGGTAGGCACCTTTTGTGATAGACCGCAAAGAGCGGCTGAAGTCTTCCATTGATTTCCGGAATGATGGCATCAAAATCCGATTCATAACATGAAAGCATTTCATTGACCGCCTGATCATTTACAAAAGGCATATCACAGGCACTAAGGACCTGCAGCTCTGTTTCGGAAGAGGACATTCCAGCATGGAGTCCTCCAAGCGGACCTTGACCTATATATATATCAGGAATGAAAGGTAATTCAAGAAAGTGATATTCTTCAGGTGAATTCGTAACAACCAGGATGTTTTCCGTAACCTTTTTAAAGACGTTCGCCACTCTTTGGATGTTCACCGCCTCGCCTATTTTCAGCAAGGCTTTATTCATACCCATTCGGCTTGATTGGCCACCGGCTAAAAGCAAGATCGTACAATTCAACTGAAACACCTCCTATTATTTGATTGAACCCTTTACCATTTGGAAACGTTATAATGAATAAGTCCTTTTTAAACGAATTCGGTCGTACCTCAATAGTTTAAATCAACTTTTAAAATATTAACACTTTCACACCCTTATCAAAAGATTGAATATAGCATATTTCTCCGGTGTTTTACATTTTCAAATGGATTTTACGCATTATATCCCTTTTTCATTGAATAATTCACCATTTCAATACAAAATTTGGCTGTACTCCCATAAAAATCACCAGATGAGATTTGTTCATTCTATGTCATGTCCCGCCCCATTTTAAAGCCTGTATTTCCAGATATCTTCTTAGTTTTACATAATATAAATTTTGGTATATTCTAAAAATAAGATATTACGGTACACTGATAATATCCATATCATTCAATACTCCTGAGGAGGTCACATAATGACCATGAATAGAGCTATGACTGTTGCTGGTTCAGATTCCAGCGGCGGTGCAGGTCTTCAAGCTGATTTAAAGACATTTCAAGAATTCGGGATTTACGGAATGTCCGCTTTAACGACAATTGTCACCATGGATCCTAAAAACGGTTGGTCTCACAATGTTTTCCCTACACCGGTCGAAATTTTAGAAGCCCAATTAGAAACGATTCTTTCTATCGGGATAGATGCCATGAAAACAGGCATGCTTGGTTCTGTTGAAATCATTGAGCTTGTTGCTCGTAAAATAGACGAATTGAAACTGGATAAGGTCGTAATCGACCCGGTTATGGTATGTAAAGGGGAAGATGAAGTTTTACATCCGGAAACTGCTGTCGCACTTCGTGAGTTGCTTGTTCCACGTGCAACAGTCGTTACTCCAAACCTTTTCGAGGCTGCACAATTGGCTGGGACTGCCCCGATCAAAACGATTGATGATATGAAAAAGGCTGCCGAGAAAATCCATGCCCTTGGTGCCAAATATGTTCTGATCAAAGGTGGTAATAAGCTGGATCATGACAAAGCCATCGACCTTTTATACGATGGAAAAGAGTTTGAAATCCTGGAATCCGAAAAAATCGAAACGACCAATACACACGGGGCCGGCTGCTCATCTTCAGCTGCAATTACGGCACAGTTAGCTGAAGGAAAGAGCCCTCGTGAAGCCATTTATGTCGCAAAAGACTTCATTACCGAAGCCGTCCGTCATTCTTGGAAAATGAATGATTATGTAGGTCCGGTCAATCATGGTGCATACCATAAATATGGGACGCCTAAAAAATAAAAAATACTATTAATTAAGAGGGTTGCTCAAATACTCGAGCGGCCCTCTTCGCTTTTTCCGCTTAACTTTAGTAAAATAGAAAGATGGAAAATGCTTATAGTTACCCAGTAAAGGAGGAATTGTCGAATGAAACCTATAGACCGTTCAGAGGTGCAGAAAGCCATCGATTCATTTGCAGGAAAAGATGTATACCTTCACCTTGAAACGACTAACGGTGCCTATGCCACCCATGTGGATGAAGCTTTTTTTTCTGCAGGCGCTTATATTCGTAATGCACAAATTCAATATGAACACGGTAAGATTATTGGGGACGGACCTTTTCGCGTCGGCTTAAAACTCATGATTGGCTGGGTATATGCTGAAGGCGTAAACCACTTCGAGATCGATGATCAAGGAAGATTATTGTTGGCAGGACTTGATTTCACGGGAAAACTTGCCGTTTCCCTTCAGATCAGTTCTACTCCCTTTGAATAACCAAAAGATATTTACACCATTTCTATTCATCCCGCACGTACGTTTCTCTTCGGCGGAACTCTTTTATAATTATTGTAAGTAGAACGAAAGGAGACGAGTATTATGGAAAAAGAACAGCATATTTTAGTGATTTTCCCGCACCCCGATGATGAAGCCTTTTCTGTTTCAGGGATGCTTGCCTTACATAGTGAAGCCGGCACACCGATTACCTACCTCTGCTTGACTCTAGGGGAAATGGGTAGAAATTTAGGAAATCCTCCTTTCGCAACTAGAGAGTCCCTTCCTAAAATTCGCAAAAGAGAATTAATCGATGCAGCGAATGCCATTGGTATCCAAGACTTGCGCATGCTTGGTTTACGAGATAAAACGATTGAGTTTGAAGATGATGAAAAATTGACCTCCCTGTTCACAGAGGCCATCAATGAACTTAATCCTTCATTGGTCATAACGTTTTATCCAGGATACAGTGTCCACCCCGACCATGAAGCGACAGCACGTGCCGTCGTTCGCGCTGTAGAAAGAATCGAAGAAAAAGACCGTCCAAAGCTCCATTGTGTCGCCTTTTCCAATAATTGCATCGATGAATTGGGACAACCCGATATCATCCATGACATCACCGCAGCTGAAGATAAAAAGGTAGCGGCCATAACCGCGCACCGATCGCAAACACAAGCAATGGTGGTTGATTGGAAGGAAAAATTCGAAAACCAAGATGCTGATTTCCTCGACTGGATTCGAAAAGAGCGATTATGGACCTACAAATTTTAAAAACCGCCATTTGGCGGTTTTTTTATTTATTTCCATAAAAAAACGCCTGTTTGTAACAGACGTAGAAAAAGGGGGATTACTTAGAAAAGTAAATCATACAATAAGTATCCCCATTTTCCATATTTTTAAACAAATAAGGGATAATCAAGAAATCATTTGATCGCCCGTATTCTGCCTGGATGCCCTTGCTGATGCCTTTTTACCATGAACAAAATAGTAAATGACTATCAACAAGACTGACAGAACAGCCATGCAGATAAACAACCCTTTAAAACCAGTATAAGGAACGAGGAACCCTAGCATAAACGGTCCTAAACCAATTCCAAAGTCATAAAAGGTAAAGAATGTGGAGGTTGCCAATCCCATACGATTTGATGGAGATTCCTTGATGGATATAGCCTGTGCGCTTGACTGAAACGTACCATATCCTACACCGATGAAAGCACCTGCAATCAAGAGCGTCAAGGCATGTTGCGATTGACTTAGTACGACCATCCCAATTACAAATAAGACAAGGGAAGGGTAAATTACAGCATTTTCACCTTTCACATCGAACATACGCCCTGTAAATGGACGGGTAACTAAAAGGAATATAGCGAACACGACAAAGAAAAAGCTCGCGGCATCCAGTAGGTTTATTTCCTTTGCAAAAGAAGTTAAATAGGACAAGATGCTCGAATAGGCTAAACCAGCAAACATCACAAGTATGGATATCGGTAAAGCACGTTTTTCAAAGTAGTCTTTGATGTTGAACCCCCGTGGTCGAGGCGCTTGATCTTTTGTTGCCTCAGGTACAAATAAAAATAAAGAAGCCGCTAAAGAGAATGCAGCGAATAGTGACGCGGCATAGAAAATAAAGGAGTAGCTAAAATGCTGGGTAATGAACAATCCGATAAATGGACCAAATGCCATGGCCAGGTTTGTACTCATGGCAAAGTATCCCGTACCTTCACCACGTCTTTCATTCGGTATGATATCAGCAACAATTGTTCCAGTGGCCGTTGTAGCGAGACCAAATGAGATACCATGAACCAACCGATCAATAAATAAAAGCGGCAAACTATCCACTTGCAGATAGAAAACGGAGGCTATAAAAAATAATACCAACGAACCAATAAGCATTTTCTTCCGACCTAATTGATCAATCTTTTTTCCGGCGATTGGTCGTACAAGTACTGCTCCCAAGACAAAAATACTCGACGCCAGTCCGGCTTGAGCTTGAGAAGAATGGAAATTATCCATCGTATAAAGGGTCAAAGTGACCATCAAGACATAAAACGTTAAAAAGAGAAAAAAGTTTGCGGACGAAACAATAATAAAGTCTTTCGTCCACAATTTTGTTTTTTGATTCATTTCAATCCTTCTTCCTTACGATTGTTGTAACTTTTCCTTTAAGAATTTTAAGGTCCGCAATGTTGCTTCCCAGTCCTCTTCAGACAAACCATCTATTAATTGAAGTTCGAATTCATCTACTGCCTTTCTAGCTTTTAGGTATGTTTTTTCACCTAAATCAGTTAACTGAATTCTCCGTTCCCGTTTATCTTTTCCCGGTATTTGTTCGATTAATTTTCGTTCTTCCAATCGATTCACCGTCCGGGTTACTGTCGGTTTCTCGACATCTAAGTAATTGCTGATTTCAACCAACGTGGTACTACCATATTCCTTCAGATAATAGATAATCATCCATTGAGAATGAAAAAGATCGACCTTTGCCAGCTGCTCATTTAACTTCTTGGTGAACGTTCTTGAGAATTGCAGGTTATGGTGAAAAAATAAACCATCACGTAAAAACAAAGGTATTCCCCCTGAAAATTAGTTACCTAGGTAACTATACTACGATTCATCTGAATTGTCCAGCCAATCCCTATTGATTTATCCAGATACTACTCACACATTATCAGTATTCCCACTCCTCCCTGGAAGCATAAAAAAAATGCCCTTTACAGGACATCTCTTAATGGGACTTAGCTAAGGGCAAACGATAAAGTTTATCATCATTACGATCGGCCTTTCCACGCCCATCTGTATTATTGCTAATAAAATATAGGAATCCCCCGTCTACTAACACATCTCGTATCCGGCCAGAATCGGTAACTAAATCCGTCATTTCCCCACTTTTTATATCATACCTCTTAAGTGCTTCTCCCCTTAAGGCAGCAACAAAAAGCTTGCCATCTGAATACGCAATCCCAGAAGGTGCCCATGTATCATTTCCGGAATGAATCATAGGAGCTTCCATATTTGATTGTGCCTCACTTCCCTCTATTTCCGGCCAGCCATAATTCTTTCCAGGGAGAATCGCGTTTAATTCATCATGTGCAGATTCACCATGTTCACTTTCGAACAGTTGTCCCGTTTCATCCCAAGCGAGGCCTTGCGGATTGCGATGTCCGTAAGAAAAAATATAGGAATTCTCGAAAGGATTATCGTCGGGGATGGTTCCGTCAAGATTCAAACGCAAAAGCTTGCCACCTAAAGAATCAAGATCCTGGGCAATCATTGGTTCCCTTGCATCTCCTGTTGTGGCAAATAGTTTTCCATCGGGGCCAATCTTTAAGCGTCCTCCATGATGATAGTCACCACTTGGAATCTTGTCGATTAGAATTTCCTTCTCTCTCCATGTATCATCCACCTGTTGGAGCGTGATGATCCGATTGGATGGTTTTCCGTTTTCCTCGTAGGTGTAATAGGCAAAAGCTTGATGGTTCTTCGAAAAGTCAGGGTCGAGCACAAATCCAAGCAATCCAGCTTCTGCCTTTGAGGACAACTTCTTTTCCAGCTGAACCTTCTGCCTCTCCATATGCTCATTCTTCCATTGCACGATGGTGCCTGACCGTTCTGAAACATACAAAGTCTCTCCATCTTTCTGAATCGACCATGGAGAAGCCAGGTTCGTTACCAGTACCTCAGGGCCATCTATCGCCGTTTCTGTTGAGTCTTCCTCAGGCTGTGCTCCGTTATTTCCCTCTCCCCCTGAACATCCCGTCAAGGCCAACGTAATCATGAGGATCAATGAACACCATCTTTTCAAATAAATTCCCTCCCTCGGTTTGCCGAGTTATTCGATTGTCTTCTTAAGAACCTTTAAAATGGCCTTCGCTACTCCATGTTCTTCATTTGTCCCTGTCACTTCATCACAAAGGTTTTGAATGTCGGTCGGGGCATTTCCCATTGCGACGGATAAACCCACTCTTTCAAACATGGATATATCATTATAATTATCTCCAATGGCCATCGTCTCCTGCATAGAGCCTTCTTTTTCGTTCACATACTTTTCGAGTACGATTCCTTTTTGGGCATGTTTGCTCGTGATTTCCACATTCTCACGACCCGAAGAGGTGACAGCAGTCCCTTCATCCATTTTGAACCGCGAGGCAGCTTGGTCCAATACCTGCAAATCCGTGGAGAAACCAAGGATTTTATATAGTTCCAACTCAGCTTGGTCGAAAAGCTCAGTATAATCCGCAATGGATGTAACATGTCCCAATTGTAGACGAGCCTCTGCATACTTTCTAATTTGGGACGGGTCAATATCCTGATTTGCCGTGACCATTACATCCACAAGGGCATCGATTGCGGTCTCGTAGTTTTTAGAGAAAATTCCTTTGCTCGTATAAATCTCGAAATAGATTCCCCGTTCTTCAAGCCACTCCGCTGCATTCTTTACGGAAGCTATCGGCATTGGATGGGAAGCCGCTACCTTCCCTTCTTGCGTGAAGAGGGCAGCGCCATTCACGCAGATGATCGGACATTCAAGGCCCACTTTATCTAAAGCATATCTGGCTTCCTCAAACGATCTTCCAGTAGCAATGATGACTTCGATCCCTTCTTCTTGAGCCTTATGAATCGCTGATTTATTTTCTTCACTCACCGTTTGCATTTTATTCAGTAATGTTCCGTCCATATCAATCGCAATCGTTTTAATCATTTAACCACTCCCTTTTCTTTTTACCCTTATTTTACCCTAATAAGAAATGATTAACATCCTTGTGCATATAAGATGATCTAAATGATTGTCCCTTCTATGTAAAACTGCACCTCATTTTAAAAAAGGTGCAGTCTCTTTTCAATGTAATATTGTTGGGTTATCCATTGCCTTTACCCGCTCACCAATCTGTTCCTGAATATCTTTCATCATGTCATCGACAGCCGTAAAATCCATGGCCTTCACATAGATTGCTTCAAGTTCGTCATGTTGCTCTTTCGCCTTCGCCAGAGACGCTGTCGCTTCATTCATTTTCTCCCGGTACCTCAAAGAGACAGCCTTGATTTGATCAGCGTATATCTCATCGGTTCCCGGAAGGATGGCCGTCTTATAGATATCGATGATTTCATCCCCTTCAAGGCTTGGGAAGTATTCATGAGGGGCGGTGCTATCAAAAATGGCGATGCCCACTTCACGCACGATCACCATATCCAAGCTATCAGGGTCAAATCCACAATGATACATTTCCACATCAAAGCCACGTTGCTCTGCAGATTTGGCAATTTTCTTCAGCATCGTCGATTTACCTGAACCCGGACGTCCTTTCAAAAAGTACCGTTTATGCACACCTTTTGTAATATTCGGAACATAGTCAACAGCACCTTTTGGAGTGGCTGCACCTAAAAACCTGTGGCGAACATCCGCTTTTTTGTTCAAGAATATATCTCTATAAAAACCCTGAATCAGTTTATTCGTCAATCCATTTAATTTGGCGAAATCTATGTTTGCTTTATAGATTTCTTCCCATTCGTCATGTATCTCCAACGCTTTGGCAAAGTGGCCATAAGCCGCCTCATAGCTCTTGCTTCTGGCATTCGTCAATCGAATGATGTTTGCCCTTTCAGCCGCCAGCTGCTGGGAATACCAGGCAGCCCCAAGATTAACGTATTCCTCTATAGCCCCTGGCGCTTTCGGTTCAATCACATGCGGTGCCGTCCCATCCACAAGACCTACTTTCAATGCAGGGATGATCACCCCATCAATGGAATCATTATCGGAGGAACAGTGCAAAAACTCTATGTCGTAGCCTTTATCCAGCCATTCCTGGCCAATCTTTTTCATGATCGTTGATTTCCCTGACCCAGGTCCTCCCTTTAGGATGAATAATTTCTCCAATCCCGTAAGGTTTGAATCATATAAGCTATAAAAACCTTTGGCCGTATTACCTCCGGCAAAATAATGCATCGCATTTCCTGACACTTCCACACTCTCCTTTACCATACAGATGTATCTTCAAGACAGCGTATGCCATGAAGCACAGGTAGGTGAATGCCTAAAAGTTCAAAGTGACTAAAACCTTATAGGGAGCTTTTTAGCTTCACTTTAAAAGGGCCACAGCTTCAGCCTCTGCCCCCACCAAGAATCCCGATGGTTCCAGGACAATTTGTGTACCGATCTTCCCACCGCTCACGATGATTTCGGACAGGTCTAATGCGCTTTCATCAATAAAGGTCGGATACTGCTTTTTCATTCCTATAGGTGAACAGCCTCCGCGTATATACCCGGTGTACTTTTGCAAATCTTTAACGGCAAGCATTTCGATTTTTTTCACACCTGCTGCTTTGGCCGCTTTTTTCAAATCCAGCTCAGCAGCCACAGGGATGACAAACACATAAAGCTGTTGAGGACCATTATGGGTAACAAGCGTTTTAAAGACCGTTTCCGGTGATTTGCCGATTTTATAAGCGACCGTAATACCATCAATTTTCCCATCATTCGCATCGTAACTCATCATCTCATACTTTATTTTCATTTTATCGAGAATACGCATCGCATTTGTTTTACTAGCTCCCATCTCTTAAATCCCCTTACCTTTTTCCTCTATCTTACCATTTTTGAAAATAAGCCAAAAGAAAAGCACAAGCTTTTAACAGCTGTGCTTTTGTCGCATCACTCTAAATGTCGACGTTGGAAGTCGGCAATTCGCCTGTAATCTCCTTCTAATTTTCGGGAAACGGACAGGTAAATCGACATGAGTTCTTGGTATATTTCCACATTTGCCTCAATGGGCTCGAGCTCATGGGTGTTACCGACCATATCCTCCACCGCATCCAAACTTTCGATTTCCCCTAAAGCGTAGAGACCAAGAATGGCAGCCCCTAGACTCGAACTTTCAAAGCTTTCAGGAATCTTCACATGCTGGTTAAATATATCAGCCATAATTTGACGCCAAAGCTTGGAACGGACAAAGCCGCCACTCGCATGGATTTTTTTCGGGGCCCCGGTCAATTCCCCTACAGTGAGCAGCACACTATATAAGTTATACATCACGCCTTCAAGTACAGATCGGACCATATGATCACGGGTATGGTGAAGAGCCAATCCAAAGAAGGAGCCTCTCGCATCAGCGCTCCATAACGGCGCCCTTTCCCCAGCCATATATGGATGGAAAATCAACCCGTCAGAACCAGGGGCGATATGCGTTGCCATTTCGGTCAGGATTTCGTAAGGGTCCTGGCCCAATACTTTCGCCCTCGCAATTTCCTCCCGACCAAGTTGGTCCTTGGCCCATCGGAAGGTAATCCCGCCATTATTGACCGGTCCGCCAATGACCCAATGCTTTTCAGTAAGGGCATAACAAAACGTTCTCCCTTTTGGATCCGTAAGCGGATGGTCACTGACGGTACGGACCGCTCCACTTGTGCCAATCGTTACCGCAAATATACCCGGTTTGATGGCATTTTGCCCCAAGTTAGCTAGTACCCCGTCACTGGCACCAATGACCATTGGTGTATCAGGGGAAATATTCATGTTCGCAGCCAATCCCTCACTCAAGTTGGAAAGGATATGGGTCGTCGGCACAAGCCTTGGTAGTTTGTCCGAACCGATTCCGGCAATCACCAATGCTTCCTCATCCCACTCCATCGTTTTCAAGTTGAACAGGCCTGTTGCTGAAGCCATAGAATAGTCCATCACATATTCATTGAAAAATTTATAAATGATATATTCTTTAATGCCTAGAAATTTATCCGTTTTGTTAAAAATTACAGGGTGTTCATTTCTAAGCCACATGATTTTCGTGATGGGTGACATCGGATGAATCGGTGTCCCCGTCCTATGGTATAATGCCTCTCCCTGACTTGATGCCTTCAGTTCCTCGGCATAGGCTGCACTTCGATTATCAGCCCATGTAATGCTGTTGGTTAGTGGGTTTCCGCCTGTATCCATGGCAATCAAACTATGCATGGCCGAGCTAAACGAAATAAACCCCAATTCTTCTTTTTCAATCCCACTTGCAATCATGACCTCACCGACTGTCAGCAAGACCGCCTTATAGATTTCTTCAGGGTCCTGTTCTGCAACGGACGGTGTGGGACTGTTCAATGGATATCCCTTAGAACATGTTTGCACTACCTTACCGTCTTTCGTAAAAAGAACCACTTTTGTACTTGTTGTCCCAATATCGATTCCCATCATATAATTAGAATGTTTCATGCTATTACATCGTGCTCCTTTCTCTTAAACAATTGTATCCAATAGTAAGATTAGGATAAGCGAAACGACTGAAATGCCGTCCCCATTTTCGATTCATACATGTATCATCAATTACTAGATACAGGTCGGGCCAAATAGAATACGCTGCTATGTTCTTCTTTATTAAAACCCTTTGCGTAGACCCATGTAAAGGAAGAAACAAAGCCTAATCCGGTAAAAAGCGGGTTTCGTAAAATCAGGTCCCCCAATAGAGTCATAGGGTGCAGGGATGTAAAATGGCCTTAGAATTAGAATCACTCAACCATTCCAGTAGCTTAGCCATATGAACGGATCTTTAACAAACAGCTCCGTAATATTATGAGTGTTTCCCTAATTACTCCAACTCATAAGATGAATTATAGGATCATCAAGGGCGCTTACTAGACGAAAAAGGGAGGGACCCTACTCGGCGCAAATCAGGTCTCTCCCTTTATATACATATGTACCATCACACGAGAATAAGCGGACCGCAACGTTGGAAAATGTCCGCTTCTAGGCTTTCAGGATAGGTGATCAAAAAACTGGTAGATGGACCCGATGATTTCTCGATATCTACACGACTCTTTATCCGTTCGGGTATTCCCCCACCTTGTGGATCCAGCTGCTCCCATTCATAGGCAATGCCTTTCGAACCTACAGGAAGGAGGCGGACCCCTTCAAGTTCGGAGCACCATTTAAAGAGGGATAAAGGTGCAACCCACTGCTGTTGTTCCATAACCTCGTCGCCAACCAACGGCCTGCCGACAATGGCCATTTTCCGATTGGAAGTTTCCTTCGAACCCAACCCTTTTTCCTGTTTTCCAATGACCATCAACCCTAATGCGGATTGTTGGAGGGGCATGTTACTCTCTGTACTGCCAGTAATGGACAGGTCTAACCCTATTTCATCCATTCCCTTCCTCACACCCTTCGTCAAACTTCCCCAGGCCTCATCGCCACAGAAGTTTTGAAGGACGACAGCGATTGGGCTCCCACCGGAGGCCAAACATTCCATGACCGCTACCCGAAAAGAGTAATAGCCGACCACCTCATATGGGACATGAACAAGATCTTTTTCCTTCAGCCCGATTCCACCACTATTATCTGTTGAGATAACCAAGGACTGGGAATCATTGAACGGCAAGATCAGTGAATCCATCATCCAATCATTCCTTCTCGTATGAACACCTTTTTCAAGACTGGCACGAGACGAGGAATCAAAAGAATGCTCAAGAATACATTCAATGCTGTAGCCGCCGTTAAGGAAGGTACCAACATCATGTAAAACTCAGTGCTAACCAAGAATGCGAAAGGTAATCCTAAGATGAAGGCATTACCTAAAAAGAAAAAGGAAAAAGCGCTTATTTTCTTATCGTGGTCATATAGGACACCAAACATCCAAGCAAGGACTGCCATTTCCAACATGATTAAGAAATGAAAAGGACCAAGTGGCGTGCCGCCAATCAAGGCAGATAAGATATGGCCTAAACCAGCCACGATTCCTCCCGTAATCGGGCCTAATGCAACAGCCGCCAATAGTGCCGGAAAGCTATCGAAAGCTATACTTCCAATTGGGGAAGGAATCTTGATCATCGCCCCGACCAACGATAAGGCGATGAACATGGAACTCATGGTGATTTTTCTTGCGTTCATGTTTATTCCTTTTCCTTTCTTTTTCCTCCGCGGAATACGTTAGCACTACGGGCATATTCGACATCCTTCACACCAAGGCGGAAGTTGATCACTCGTGCGACCGCAAAGAAATAATCCGATAACCGATTTAAATATTGCAGGGAAAGAGGAGACACCGCTGCACCCGATTTGATCAAGGAAACCACCAATCGTTCAGCCCTTCTTGTAACGGTACGTGCTATATGGATTGTTGCAGCCGCTTTTGTACCACCTGGCAATATGAACTTTTCCAATTCAGGGGCTTCGACGATGAAGGCATCGATTCGTTCTTCTAAGTATGTAATCGCCTCATCCGTCAACTTTTGAGGGGCTTTATCAGAAACGGTCGCCAAATCACCACCGCAGTCAAATAGCTCATGTTGGATCTTTTCCAAATCTACTAGTACATCTTCAAAAAGCGCCGAATCCAATTCAGTTACGGCAAGCCCAATATAGCTATTCACTTCATCCACAGTCCCGTAAGATTCAACACGGATATCATCCTTATCCAAACGGCCCCCGATTACGCTTGTTTGCCCTTTATCACCTGTACGTGTATATATTTTCATCTCTATTCCTCCTCTATTTAATTCGTTGATTGATTCCATACCAAATGATATCCACGCGTGTAGAAATGGTTGCCACATCTTGAAAGATCCATCCGCATGCATCACGCCATTGACGGTTCTTTTTTTCGATTGGAACGATGCCTTTTGATAGATCCGAACCGATGATAACACATGTGCGACCGCTTTCTTCTTTCTCCCATATTCGCCAGCCGTCCAGGATTTCCTTCCACTTCTTTCGGATTGACTCCACATCCATCATATTCACATCCTGCCCAATCCACGCATCGATTCCCTGTAGCACGACGATATCCTTTTGAAAATCTCTGAAATCCGGTTGGTCGTTTTGATAGCCTGATAGCCATAGACCCTCAGTATTCAACCCGTAAAATTGCTTGACCCATTTAGTTTTCCCATTATAGGCACCTCCTGTAACAAAGTGCAACGTTCACCCCTCCTCAACCTTTCTTTGTTTTCCCAAATCAGCTCATACCCCTTCGCATGGGGTATCGACCAATCCCAAAAGGGCTTTTCCACCGGTGCATAACGGGCAAGGAGCTCACGTATCACACCTCCATGAGTCATCACCGCATACGTGGAGCTATCCTCATCCGCGATCAACCGGGCCCAGCCATTATGAACCCGCCTGGAAAACTCAGGATAACTCTCCCCTTTAGGAACAGCTGCCACCATGGGATCCTCCAGCCATTTTTGATAATCAGCATTCGTCTTCAGTTCTTCATAAGTTCGGCCTTCCCACCTGCCGAAATTCATTTCACGGAAAGCAGGCCATCCCACTGGATCAACCTCCGGGAACAGATGCCTTGATGTTTCCATGCACCTAAGTAAGTCGCTTGAATGAATCCTTTCATATCTTGGATAGTATTGCTTCCATTCCTCGATATCCCTTTTTCCTTTTATGCTTAAGGGAGAATCCGTCCACCCTAAATAGGCTTTTCGCTCATTGGCTTCCGTCAACCCATGGCGAAGTAGTGTAATAGCCACAGAATCAGCCATAACCACACCTCCACTCCTTCAACTGACGCGCCCAGCACATCACCCGTTATTCCACCGAACCAACGGATGATTTTCCGTTTTATATAAAGGAGAAAGAGTAGTGCGGCGATCCCCATGATCGCGAATAAAGCCATGAGGTTGATATCGATTAAATAAGCTATCGCAAAACTTAAAAGCAGGTAAATCCAATATATGTGCAAGCTGTTTTTCCTGACTGCACTTTGGAAAAAGGCGCCCAGTCCCTCTTTTTTAGCCAACTGCATCCGGCTAAGTAAATAGCCCATCACGCATTTACTTAGAAAGGGAACCATGATAATCAAAAAATAAGTCCATTCATTGATCCGTTCGATGATTTCATACATCCATATAAAGCGGGCAGCTAACAGCACAATGACAGAAATGACACCAAATGCACCGGTCCTGGAGTCCTTCATGATCTCCAGTCGTCGTTCTTTATCTTGGTACGAAAAGAAGGCGTCACTTGCATCAATCCAACCATCAAGGTGCAACCCACCTGTTAGGGCAATCGTTAATACCCATAGCACAAACGCAATGGCTAGGGGGGAAAATGGTGTCCATTCCACAAGCCCGTATAGCACTCCTCCTAATATCAGACCTAGAAACAATCCGACCAAAGGAAACGTTTGGATCGCCCGGTGAATATACTTCTTATCCATTGGAAGTTGTTTCTTTATGGGAAACACCGTAAAAAATTGCAAGTTAATTAAGAATCCAATCCAGCTATTCATTCAGGGATACCCGCTTTCATCCTTAGAGGGACACCTGATTCGACAAGATAGGCCTCATCTGCCCTTTCAACGATCGCTTGATGAAGCAATCCGAGCACTTTTCCGTATGTATGTAGAAATTCATCTTGAAAAATGGGCTCCTGTACCACTTCATTGCTTACGATAATCAGGCTTTGAGCTTCCTTCCTGATTTCACCGATGCCCTTGATTATTTTGTTGAATACTTTATGTAAAAAATCCTCTGTAAGGGGCACATTAGGCAGGAATAATTCATTATCGAGCAACGTCGTCAGGCAATCAAGCAAGACGATTGATTTTGCATCCAAGTCCTTCCCTATTCGGGTAACATCCGTTGCATATTCCGATGTCCTCCATGCAAGCGGACTTCTATGCCTGTCCTGACGGTGCCTATTAATCCGCTCTTCCATTTCGGCATCAGAACTCCGGCCACAAGCAAGATAATGTAGGTTGCCGCCCGATTGAATGGCAAGCTCCACCGCCTTTTTTTCTGCAAAGCTGCTTTTACCACTTCGAACGCCCCCCGTTATAAAATAGAGCCTAGAGTTTTCCACTGTTTTACCGCCTCCATCAATGCCTTATTATCCTGCTCACTTTTCACTGCAAACCGGAGCCACCTGCCATCCAAACCAGGAAAATTATAAGTATGGCGCGGCACGATGCCCCTTTTCAGTAAAAAGGGAAACAGGGAAAGAGACTCGTCCCTCACTAAGTAAAAATTCACCGTACTTTCAGAGACCTCGATATCCAGTTCCTTATAAAAGCGGAATAAATCCCTTTTTTGCCTTTGAATATATGCTCTTGTTCTACTCATATATGCTTCTTCTGCCAAACAGAGTTTGCCTACCTCCAGGGCGATATGGTTGACGCTCCAATGTGGTTTGAAGGTCTTGGCCCGTGTAATAATGGTCGGGTCTGCCAATAGGTAACCCAGCCTTAATCCAGGTATCGCGAAAATTTTCGTCATTGATCGTAAAATGAGCAAATGAGGAAACTCCCGAATAAGAGGTGCATAGGAAAAGGCATTATCCGTAAAATCATAAAAGGCCTCATCCAGCACCATCATGCATTGGGCTTTTTGGCATGCTTCGATTAGTTCCCGTACTGTCTCCTCCTTATAAGAAATGCCAGTCGGATTATTGGGCGTACATAAAAAGATGGCAGCATACTCAGGCAAAAGCGGACGTAATCGATCCAAGTCCAGTTCCCACCTGGGCGCTTCCAGTTGAAAAAAGTCGACCTCGCAACCTGCTGCCAAACAAGATTCGGCATATTCGGCAAAGGCTGGTTGTATGATTAACACTCGTTTATTCGCCAGTTCTTTCGCCACAAGCGTTATGATTTCCGCTCCTCCGTTTCCAACAAGTACAGAATCTTCAGGAAGTGCTTCTTTTTTTGCTATCATATGTGTCAGCTCTACGGCATGTGGATCTGGGTAGTCGAGGATACCCTCAAAAAACCCCGACCATCTCTGTTTTATACTAGAGGGTGGACCCAATGGGTTGATATTGGCACTGAAGTCCACATACGATTGTGGCATTTCGATTCCCAGTGCTTTGTAAAGATAATGCGGATTAGAGCCATGAGTTGGTAATTGCAAATAAAAGTCCTCCTAACCAAAGCATCAACAGGAATAAAAAAGAAGTCCGATGCATGATGGTAATCGTTTTTTTTATATGAATCGCTTCTAGCGGAACAATTGGAAGGCCCATTCTAGCTCGATTGGACACCACACCTTTGTACATATTCCTTCCGCCCAGTTGAACGCCCAGGATGGCTGCAACACCCGCTTCGCACCACCCACTGTTCGGACTTGGGTGCTTATGGGCATCCTTGAATAATATAGCCCACCGCCCCTTCCAGCCGTTATGGACTGACTTTGATCCAATCAGCATCAAAAAACCGGTTAAACGGCTCGGAATCCAGTTCACTAGATCGTCAAGCTTGGCAGAAGCCCATCCGAAGTCAGCATATTTATCATTTTGGTATCCGACTATGGAGTCGCATGTATTGATTGCCCTATACATCATGGCAAGTGGCGCGCCTCCGATGGCAGCCCAAAACAGGGGAGCCGTAATACCGTCACTCGTGTTTTCCGCTACCGTTTCAACGGTACCCCGAACAATTTCCGGTTCATCTAGATCTGCCGTATCACGGCCCACAATATAAGAAAGCTTCCGCCTCGCCTTGGCCATATCCCGTGTATTCAATGGTCGATAAACATCCATTCCCGCCCGTCTTAAACTCTTTTGAGCGATCGTGGTGGAAATGAGTAGCGCTTCCCAGATGATACCGGCAGCAGGATGGATTCTATACGCTAAATAGACGGTGATGCCTGTGGCCGCCAACACGAGCAGCAAGATGAGCAGTAGCATGAACAGTCCATTCCGCTTCTTTCTTGTCCCTTTGTTGAGAGCTTCATCAAGTTTATTGATAAGCGAACCTATCCATTTAACCGGGTGTGGCCAATCAGGAGGGTCGCCAATGACCAAATCTAGGATAAATGCCAATGTGATTGCATAAAGATGGTGAAAAATCATAAGCTTTCAATCCGTTTCCTACTATTTTCAATCGCTTCCACTGTACAGTCATAAACGCCACGGCTAATTAACTTCCCGAGAGGCGTGATGGTACCCGCATAACGGAGGGTGGTTCCTCTTTGTGTGGCTGCAATCAAGATGCTATCCGTCGATGTTCCAGTCGCCCATGTGTTTGTCACCTGATCTAAGACATGTAGGTCATGAAGCGCTTTAACCTTCGCCTCGGTAGCTGTCACGATACAGTGAATGAACGCTTCTTCCGCCAAATGGCCATTCACGAAAACCCAGGTATTGATCGTACCCGGCGATGAAGTCCATGAATGCCTGTCTGCCAAAGAGGCATCGATGGCATTCCCTACCCCCGCTGTTACCATGATGAATATCGAAAAATCCTCATCTCTTAGAAGTCGATATGACACTGTATCCAAAAACACGGCCGTCATCATTCCGACGGTTTCCTGCGGTTCAAATCCGTATGTCTTCAAATAGTCAGCCATTTCAGCAATATGGTCATCACAATTGTAATCGTAGTGGACATGTCGATTAACAAAGTGCTGATGCCACCCCGTTCCCGAACCAGTTACGCCGGATGACATGGTTCTAAGCGGAATGGGTGAACTTAAATGAAGGAATTCCGGAGCCTGGTTCAGATAACTTTCATTGATCTCCAAAGGGTCCAGCTCTCCTGTATGCTTCTCGGGTACAATGAACATTTGCGGCTTAGGTAAGGCAGGATGAGGATGTTTTTCGATCTTTGTCCTATATACCTCCTGAATCCGCTCCTGCTGAAGCACTTCATTCGGCACGTCAATCACTTGGACTCGCCCTTTTTCAAGCAACATCAGGCGATCGCAATATAAGCCAGCCAAGTTCAAGTCGTGAAAAATTGAAATGACCGTCAATTGTTGTTCCTTAGCCATTTTCCTCATCAAATCAAGAAGTTCTTTTTGATAAGACAGATCCAGGTGGTTCGTCGGTTCGTCGAGAAAAAGGATTTCCGGTTCTTGTGCAAGAGCTTGTGCCAACAAAACACGTTGTCTTTCCCCGCCTGACAAACATTCAAAATGCATTTCCTGAAAGACTGCCACTCCCGTTTGTATCATCACGCGTTGAACGATTTCTTCGTCTTCAGACGTCCAACTATGAAACCACCCTGTTTGATGCGCATATCGCCCAAGGGAAACGGTCTCTTTTACTGTATAGGAAAAAGCCAATGAGGAATGCTGCGGCAAAACGGCGATGACCTGTGCCAGTTGTTTGGACGAATATCCCTTCAGGTCTTTCCCCTTAATATCGATGGTTCCCACCTGATACGGCAGGATACCGCTAAGCATCCCCAATAGCGTCGTTTTCCCACTTCCATTCGGACCAAGAATACCGAATAATTCTCCTTTTTTCACATCAAATGAGACGGAGTCCAAAACCGTTTTATTATCATATCCTCCTGTTAACCCTTTAACTTCAAGCATACACTTCTACCCTTCTCTCCGTCTCTTTAATAAAATAAATGCGAATGCCGGCGCACCGATAAGCGAAGTAATAACACCTATCGGCAATTCTGTCGGTGCGATGATCGTTCGTGCCACCAGATCAGCCAATATTAAAAATCCGCTTCCCACAATCAATGATAATGGCAACAGATGCGTATGGTCTGGCCCCCAAATCCTGCGGACCAAATGGGGGATGACCAGCCCTACAAAGCCAATCGTCCCTGATACGGCTACGGCAGCCCCTGTCAGTATCGAGCCGGCGATCAGAATCAGCATCTTCCTCCGCTGAACATTCACGCCTAGGTGCCTCGCACGGTCTTCCCCAAATGTCATGGCATTCAATTCGTGGGTGTTCATCATCAAAACGAGAGAACCAAGGAGGAAAAATGGCAAAATGATCGTGACATGACTCCAACCACGCATCGAGACACTTCCCATCAGCCAGCTGATGATTTGCCTTAACTCCTCACCCGTCAATGCAATCATCAATGAGATGAAAGCACTTAAAAACGAGCTGAAAATGATACCGGTTAAAATAATCGTTTCTACCTTCATGGAACGATCCATTTTTCTTGCAAAGGTCAATACGCAAAAAATCGTCAACAATGAAAAAAGAACGCTTAATGTAGGCAGTGTATATAGGCCAAAAAACGGCAGTGACAAATTCAAAAACAACGTTAATACTGCGCCAAGCGAAGCCCCTGAGGATATTCCCAGGGTATAGGGGTCAGCTAGGGGATTCCTGAGCAATCCCTGAAATGCTGCCCCTGCTATTGCAAGGGATGCCCCAACCAAACCTGCAAGCACGACCCTCGGCAGGCGGATGTTCATCACGATATTCGTCAGTGTCCCATCCGGTTCCATGGCCAGGGGCAAATGAAGGACTTCCCTGCCAATGATTTGCAAAAGCACTGGTATAGGAACGGAAACCGATCCTAAGGAAATACCGATCAATATCGAAATAACCAAAAATGATAGGGCAAATACATAGGCCAATGCCCGTTTAGTTTTTAAATACGTTCGGATAGACTGATTTGGCAAGTTCCTCTACTCCCTCTATAAGCCTAGGACCGGAACGAGTGACAATATCTGAATGGACATCGAAAACCTCACCATTCTTAACTGCCTGAATGTCGGCCCATCCATTTCTTCCCGTTACCTCTTTGACTGGATCTCCTGTGTAATAACCATAGGTTGTAATGATGACATCCGGGTTGGCCGCTATCATCGACTCTTCATCGAGTTTTACCCAGCCATCCAATTCACCTGCGACATTATCCGCTGAAATGATGTCCAGCATTTCATCCATGAAAGTATTTTTTCCCGTTGTATAGATTTCAGGTGACGGTGAAACCTCTACAAAAACACTTTTTCTATCCTCACTCTTGATTGCCTTAGCCTTTTCTTTGATCTTTTCCAGCTTGGTCTGCATCGTCTTGACGATTTCCTTTGCCTTATCCAGTTCCCCTATTGCCGTTCCAATCATCTCGATAGACGTATACACTTCTTTAAAGCTTTTAGCATCATTCACGATTATAACTGGAATACCCGCATCCTTAAGCTGTTGGATTCCTTCTTTGGAATTATGGGCACTCTCATGAGCAAGAACGATATCAGGCTGCAAGGCTAAAATCATCTCTGTATCTATTTCCATTCCACCTATCTTCTGAATATCTTTCGTTTCTTCCGGGTAATTGTCATTTTCAGACACTCCAATCACTTTCTCACCCGAACCTAGCGCAAAGACCGCTTCTGTATTACTTGGGATTAATGAAACAATTTTTTCTGGTTTCTGCTCGATGGTGACTTTGTTACCCACTGCATCTTTTAACGAAAGCGGGAAGCCCTGGTTAACAGCTTGTTTTGTCGACTGGTTTTCTCCTGTTCTATCCTGGGAGGCATCGTTACAGCCAACCAGTATACCGACCATCAATCCCATCACAAGCATGAAACTATATATCTTCCTCATCTTAAAACCTCCATCATTTTTGAGTTCATTTCTGGACCTTCACACATGTGTTGCGAATATCAAAAGACATACAAAAAAGCATCCCCCATCAAAACGGAGGATGCATGTATGGCAACGGAACAAAAAAGGGACATAGCTCTGCCACACACCTCCCCATCCGCGTGGTTACCGGTGTACAATTTTGGCAGGTCTCCTGGCTCATGGTCATTGCTAACGGCACCTTCCCATATTATTCATACAGTGGTATACATCCGTTAACTCCCATTTACAGTGGCGCGACCGCGTTGGCATTTCACCAACTTCCCTTTCAAGTCCTTACAGACACCAAATTGTTCATATGTATATAATTTCACTGCCTTTCATTATACACCATTTAGGAAATCGTATTATATGATATTTCAGATTACTTTAAATTAAGATTTGGAACGCAAAAAGGCAACCATCACATGGCTGCCTTCTATAGCTTTAGATGTCACTATTAAAACGGCATGTACTTTGATCACGTAAAAGACCTAGATCTTTCGGCACCATCGTTTCAATCAAAAAGTCATCCTCTTCCTCATAAATGATTTTCTTCATTTCGATTCCAAAGTACTCTTTCATCCGGGCTTCCGTCATCACTTCGCGGACTTCGCCATACACCACACGCTTTTCCTTGGCAGTCATTAAAACATGGTCAGCCAAGTAGAATGCGTGGTTCGGATAATGCGTGTTTATGATACAAGAAATGTTCTTCTCTTTCGATAACCGCTTTAGTGTCTGTAAAATCACGATTTGCTTTTGAATATCAAGATGCGATTCTGGCTCATCAAGAATCAATACATCCGGGTCCGATACAAGCGTCCGGGCAATCAAGGCCAGCTGCAATTCCCCACCACTGACGGAATTACAGGACTTTTTGGCAAGGTGAGCAATGCCAACCATTTCAAGAGCAGCGATGGCAGCCTCCCGGTCCTTTGCAGAAGGCTGGGACAGCGTACTGATATAAGGCGCCCTTCCCATAATGACAAGCTCTTCCAAAGTAAATCCGAAAACCATTTTATGTGCCTGAGGAACATAACCGATTCGTTTCCAGATCGTTTTGCGTGATAGCGCAGTAAGCGGCTTTCCGTCGATGAGCGTTTGACCCTTTTTCCAATCAAGAAGGCCGGTGATACACTTCAGCATCGTGGTTTTACCGGCACCGTTCGGGCCAAGGATCGCCATGATTTCTCCGTCATTCAACGAAAAGTCAATGTCGCTCTGGTAAAGAAAAGGAGCTTTCTCTCTTTTTTTAGCATAGAAAAAATTCCCTCCCTGCACCTCGATTTTCATGACCACCCACCTCCTGTCTTTCTAAGTAGAATCGCAAAGAATGGTGCGCCGATAATGGCTGTCAATATCGATAGCGGAATTTCCGTAGCCGTTACAGAACGTGCCAGGTTATCGATCAGGAGTAAATAGGCACCACCAATCGATAGGGATACCGGTAAGACAAGTTGATTGTTGTTCCCGACGAGCATTCTTGCCACATGAGGGATAATCAATCCAACCCAGCCAATGATACCGGCTATCGCTACAGAAGAAGCCGTAATTAACGTCGCACCAAGAATGACCGTCCACTTCAATCTAGTGACCGGGATACCTAGCGATTTTGCTTCATCCTCAGGTAAGGTCAGTAAATTGATTCTCCAGCGTAGTGAATACAAAATCACGATGCCGACAAGGATGATTGGTCCACCCACATATAAATCCTTGTATGTGGCCGTTCCAAGGCTTCCCATTAACCAGTATGTGATGGCTGGCAGCTTTTCCTCAGGGTCGGCGACAAACTTAATTAACGAGATCAACGCTTGGAAAAGGGCGGAGGTGACAACCCCAGCCAAAACAAGCATGAAGACCGGTGAATCTTTTTTGCCGCTGATTATGAACGTGAAAACGATGGCGGCTAAACCACAGCCAAGTGCCAAGACTTGAGATGCAAAACCATGTCCCAATAATAAAATCCCAAGGGAAGCACCGAACCCAGCACCTGCAGACACTCCTAGGATATCGGGACTGACCAAGGGGTTGCCGAACATCCCTTGGAAAGAGGCGCCTGCAATCGATAGGCCCGCACCGATTAACAAGGCCAGTAAAATTCGTGGCAGACGTATTTGAAGGACCACTGTTTCTTCCATCTGTGTCCATGTTGGCTCGATTGGAAACACGGTTGAAAGCAATATTTTAATTTGAGTCCCTAAGTCCATTCCAAAGCGTCCGATGCTCAATGATAGGAGAACCATCGCAATGGGCAATATCCAGAAGAGGACCGTTTTCCATTTTTTCATTTTCATTCCCTACTTTACTGTTTTGCGGCTTCGGAAGATGGGTGAAGAATGTTCTCTACTTGTTCTTCCGTTACATCATAATCATAGAACTCTGAGTAGTAATCCGTGATTTCATCCTTCATATCATAATCAAATAGCTCGGGATGATTTTTCTGAGCCATCCATTTTAACATAAGAGGTGCATCACCGCTTGGTGGGAACCATCTATAGATGCCCAGCGGAATTTTATATACATTTCCTTCTTGTACAGCACTGACCTGACTCCAATCTTGTCCGTTCACTGTATTGTTCGTTAGGTCTTCAGGCTGAGTTGTCGAAAAGTTCGTAATGTAGATGATATCCGGGTTCCATTTGTAGATTTGTTCCATATTGACTTCTTTTGTTCCTGTAACTTCTTCTGCTGCTATATCATAGGCCCCTGTAGCATTTAACCATTGGTTACTAAAGAAGTTCTTCCCACCGACCATGATGCTTTTATCACTGTGCTGATAGAGGATCAATGCTCTAGGCTTGTCTTTATCTTTAATGCCATCTAATTTCTTATCCAATTCGGCTTGCACGGCTTGGCCTTTTTCCAAGAACTTGTCCGTTCTTTCGGTAGTGCCCGTAATTTCCCCAGTCAGTTCCAACCAACTGTTGAAGGTAGCCAATGGCTCCGCAGCTGCTGCATCCATAGGGTTGAGTGCCACAACCGAAACACCTGCATCTTCTAATTTGTTTATGGACTTTTGGTCCTGTGCTTTTTCAAAGTAAAGTTGCGGATTGACTTTCATCAATTCTTCCACGTTCACTTCGCCATTTTTAATGAATGATGTATCTGCCTTTAAAATATCGGGTGATATTTCAGAAAGAATCGAGTTTTTCGCGGCATTATACGCATTAGGATGCAAGCCGACAACTTCCTTCGTCGAATTCGTCGCTACATACCAAGTCGAGAAGTACGGAAGAATGCCACCGACCGCAATACGTTCCACTTTACCTGGTACCGTTACATCACGGCCAAGTTGATCTTGAATCACTTTTTCCTCTGCAGTCGTCTGTTTTTCTGAAGTATTGCCTTTCGAATCATCCCCAGAGTTTCCACAGCCCGTAATCAAAGCGGCCATCGCAGTGGTTGCCGCTAACATTGTCCATTTCTTCTTCATAAAACTTCCTCCTTATCCTTCTCTAAGCCACTTAGCCATCCCATGTAAGAATGGTTTAGATTGGTCGATGAATCCAAGTCCAATGTGGAATATTGGATCAAGGGTGGTAATGATCAATTCGCCTTTATAAGACACATCATCGGTGTAGATGATCGAGCGACCGTCGGGAGTATTCACAAGTGATTTTGCCCCTTCCGGAACTTTGAACGTCCCGTGGTAATGCCACTTCATATCTGATAGGGATACATGTTGATATAAAGGATGATCTGTATTTTCAGCCATTAAAGGTAAATCTCCATGCTCCTTCACCCACCAACTGAAATTCACTTCAGATTCCTCCCAGTCTATACCAGGAAGCCAATTATCCAGCACTTCACCGAAAACGACTAGACGTTTTCCCTCTTGAAGGAACTTCACGAAAAGCGATTGGTACCGTTTTAAAAGCATTAGGGACATCCGATCATTAACAATTAGCGTGTCATATTGACTTAAATCATATGTATGGAGCTGACGAAGTTGAAGCACATCATCATACATATAAGCAAACTCATCCATTTGAAAGAAACGATGATGGAAACTATAACCGTTATCTAAGATTGCCACTTTCATTGCTTTGTTTCCCCCTTGTTTGCTTCATACTCTTCGCGTATCCAGTCCAAAATTTGTTGACGTAGCACACGCGAACTATTTTCTTGGATTCCAAAGCGGTACAGATCCGTTCCTGCACCCGCGACAATCGTGCCACCGGTCGTTTTTCGGTCAATGTAAATGATTGCTTTTCCTTCTTGGTCTTCAACGATTACTTCTGAATGTTCTGGAGCCTCAAGATATCCTCTTGAGAAAAAGCCACGAACCCCTTTTTTATAATTCAAATCATAAGGGTCAATTCCTGCGAACATAGGATGTACAGGCTCAGTCAAGCGGATTTCACGGTCCTTCAAAGAAATCGGAGAACGCATCCAATTTCCGCAACCAGGTAACCAAGGTAGGAAATTTTCGGTTTGGGAAAGAATGACGCCGCCATCATTCAAATAATTTTCGATGATTTCTTTATGTTCAAGTAAAAAGGCCTCTTCCACGAAATTAGTCACGATGACCCCAGCATATGCCGAGAAATCAGCAAATGGAATATCATACAATTGCAAAGAAACCAAACCATTTTCATGATCGATGTCTTTAAGTCTTGTGAATTGAATATCAGTACTTATATAGGCTATAGGTTTCATAATCAACCATCTTTCTTATATTGATATAATATTTTTTCGATTGTAAATATTGTCAAATGTTGATTTAACGGGATATAATCACTTTTATTTATTACTTCAAGATAGAATATTTATGTTTATCAGTATAAGTGATAATGATTATCATCGTCAACAAAAACTTTTATCCAGTTGGTTTTATCAAAAAACTAGTGGGGTAACTGATGGACTCCACCGTAGTTAGCCTTTCTCTGTCGAACGAAAAAGCATGGCGCGAAAGGTATTTATCGCCTTCTTCACACTGCCATTCAGACACTACAAGGCAGTCAATATAGATAATTTCCCATGAATATTTTCGCAACAAGAGGCTATAACCTTGAAATGTTTACTAATAACAAATATAATAAGAAAGTCGTCGTTACCTTTATATGTCCCAGTAGCTCAGTAGGATAGAGCGACAGCCTCCTAAGCTGTAGGTCGTAGGTTCGATTCCTATCTGGGACGCTAAATTGAAAACAGCCAAAACCTTGTAATATGGAGGTTTTGGCTGTTTTTTTTATTGGAACAATGATAAAAGTAGAAATATTGATGTATGTTGTTTATTAAAAGAGGGATATGACATCCAGCCTGTCCAATTATTCATACCATTTAATGAAGGCTGCCTTCCTTTATGTCCATATAAAGTGTTCGGTCTGATTGAACTTCAGCATAAAAGACATCAGAGATTGATGTAATACCAGCTTTAGCTAATTGACCATTCAACCACTTCATATCAAGGTTTAACTGATCCAGGTTATCCATGTTGACTACCCCATCCGAAATAACGCCTGTTATGATGGGCGAAGGGTTCTTTTGAAGATTTCCAATATTCATGTCGCCTCTTACGATAGGCTGCTTATGTTCTTTCTTCATAACCGAAAGCTTACCCGTAATTTCAAAAATGGCATATTCCACTTCAGTGATTGAGAATATACTTTTTTGCCTAAGCAATGCCATTAACGTATCTGCATCCAAGTTAACCTTGCGAAGTGGTTTTTCCATCATTTTACCGTTTTTGATAATGATAAGGGGTTCCCCATCAATTACTCTTCGTGCTTTTTTAGACTTAATGACAATTCGTCCAGATAAGATCGTAAGTAAACTCCATATCATTAAGGCGACCATACCATTTTGAATGCTTAAACGATGGTTGAAAGAAAGATTTCCCGCTATTGAACCGATGGAAATGGCAGAAGCAAAGTTGAAGAATGTCATCTCTGAGATTTCTTTTCTTTCCATCACCCTTGTTAGAGTCAAAAGAATAACAAAGGACAATGATGATCTAATGATTATTTCGATAACCCCAAATCAATTCCCCCTTTTCTACAATATTATTTCCACAATTGATATAAATATCGTAAAAAGGTTATTTTTCTCGAAGGCGAAATAATACAAGACTCTAAATAATAATTACTCGTATATTTTTTTACTTTTTTTAAAAAAATTGTTTAAACTTGTCCCAATCGGGTAGATAAATAGTGTAAGACATTCTCACCAAAGGAGATGATGTGCAAGATGAGTACTATCAGAAGCCAATGGAACAAAGAGAATGACGCAGCGGTGTTTAGTCCCGGTGATCAGCGTTAGAAGCTAGTGAAGCTTTCATGAAAACCACGAGGAAAATACAAATCTTCTCATCCAAAGGAGGATACCAACATGAGTATTTACAGCCAATGGAATCCAGAGAATGACGAAGCAATTTTCAGTCCAGGTGATCAGTGTTAGAAACTAGTAAAGCATTCGATGAAAACCATGAAGGAAAATGACAAATCTTCTCACCAAAGGAGGATACCAACATGAGTATTCACAGCCAATGGAATCCAGAGAATGATGAAGCAATTTTCAGTCCAGGTGATCAGTTGCCCTTCAGTGCGCTCACACCATTAGAAACGGTCAAACAGACGACCGATAAAACACCTGAATTTGATTTACAAGGTACCGTACTGAATAAAATCTAATTGATATTGATGAATGATAGAAAAAGGATGGAGCAAATCTGCTCCATCCTTTTTTCATATTCAGATGAACTTCGCTACTTCATCTAACGACAATCTTGTAGTTTGGAAAGAAGGTGAAGCTGCCTTCCCTTTTGCAATTAAGACAATCGGAACATAACGTTCAGGCACATCGAATCTTTCAATGAATTGTTGTTTATTATACCCACCCATTGTAAGTGTGTCGTATCCCTTAGATTTCGCTATTAGCATAAGCTGCATCGAAACAAGTCCAGCATCAAAATTAGCCATACTCTCCCTGGTTTCTCTTGAAGCATCATTCCGATACTGGACTTTCCTATTATTTATCGAATTTCAGTTTCGCCAATGCATCCGCTAATGCTGTATTGATTGGCTCCTCTTTGTTTTGCTTTTTCATATAATTCGAGACTTCATTTTTAGACACTTTCTTATTCTTGTTTTGACCTTTTCGTTTGTTATATGAAGAAAGCTTTTCATGAAAGCCACATTTACATGTGAACGTCTGTGCTTCTCCTTGCCCTCTCATTTCCATTTTCTTATGGCATTGTGGGCATCTTGCATTTGTTACACGTGAAACACCTTTTTTATGCCCGCATTCTCGGTCTTGGCAAACGAGCATTTTCCCTTTTTTACTGTTTACTTCAAGCATCAACTTGCCGCAATCCGGGCATTTTGTGCCGGAAATGTTATCATGCTTGAATTTTTGATCACTCGTCTTGATTTCGTGAACGATATTTTTCGCATAGGTGCGCATATCCCCAATGAATGTACGCTTATCAAGCGTTCCGTTAGCAATGGCGGTTAGCTTCTGTTCCCATTGTGCGGTCAACGCTGGCGAACGTAGATCTTCGGGAGCCAACTCGAGGAGCTGTTTACCTTTTGAGGTAACATGAAGACCTTTTCCACGTTTTTCAATCAGGAAACTATTGAACAATTTTTCAATAACATCGGCCCGGGTCGCAACGGTGCCGATTCCCCCGGTTTCCCCCAACGTCTTAATGAGTTCCTTGCTTTCCCCAGCCATGAAACGAGCGGGATTTTCCATTGCAGATAACAAGGTGCCCTCATTGAATGGCTCCGGTGGTCTTGTTTCTCCCTCTGTTTGTTTCACTGCCGTGATGTCTAAGATGTCACCATTCTCGAGTGTCGGAAGCAATTGCTCTGTAAGGCCATCACTTGCCTCTTCTTCCTCGAACTGATGATCATAGACTTCCTTCCAACCTGATTTCAAGATGACTTTTCCTTTAGCGACGAATGTTTCACTGCCCACTTTTGCGGTAACGGTCGTTTGCTCATATTCAAATGGTGGCATCAGAACCGCAAGGAACCGTTTGACGACAAGGTCGTAAATTTTCGATTCCTTGTCACTCAATTTACCCGGTAGAGGCGTTTGCTCAGTAGGTATGATGGCATGATGATCACTCACCTTGCTGTCATCCACGAATGATTTATTAGCCTTGATCGGGCTACGCAAGATTCTCGATGCATATTGGGCATATGGCTTGATGCTGACTGCCTGTAATCTTTCTCTCAGCGTCTCGACCAAATCCGAGGTTAAGAAACGCGAGTCCGTTCTTGGATAGGTCAGGACTTTGTGTCCTTCATATAAACGTTGCATGATGGAAAGTGTCTCTTTCGCCGAATAACCGAATTTCTTATTGGCATCCCTTTGTAGCTCAGTTAGGTCATATAACTGGGGCGCAAAATTCTTCTTATGGGCTTTTTTCACTTCCACCACTTCAGCCTTTTTGTTTTTCACATCAGCAAGGACTTTGTCTGCCTTTGCCTTTTCGAATGTGCGTATATCTTTCGAATGGACGTCTTGCCAGACAAGGCGTAGTTGAGATTCTGCCGTTACCGTAACGCCATAAAATTTCCTCGGCTGAAATTGTTTGATTTCCTTTTCCTTGGCAGCTATCATCGCTAGTGTAGGCGTTTGAACCCTTCCGCACGATAACTGGGCATTATGCTTCGTTGTCAGTGCCCTTGTAGCATTCATACCGACAAACCAATCCGCCTCGGCCCGAGCAACTGCAGAGGCAAATAGATTCTCGTACTCTTTCCCATCCTTCAGCTTGTTAAATCCATCCTTAATCGCCTTATCAGTTACCGATGATATCCAGAGCCGCTTGATTGGTTTTTTAACATTCGCTTTTTCCAGAATCCAACGTGCAACGAGCTCCCCTTCCCGTCCTGCATCGGTTGCGATGATGACGTCCTTGACATCACTGCGGTTCAATTGTGTTTTTACCGCTTGAAACTGCTTTCCGGATTGCTTGATTACGACCAATTTCAAGGATGGAGGCAACATAGGGAGGTCTTCGAGCCGCCATGTTTTGTATTTTTCGTCATACGTTTCCGGATCTGCATGGGTAACTAAATGACCAAGCGCCCAGGTGACGATATACTGACTTCCTTCCAAATAACCGTTGCCTTTTTTTTCGCAATTCAGCACTTTTGCTATATCTCTTCCGACCGATGGTTTCTCGGCCAGTACGACTGTTTTACTCATCAAATACATCCTTTCCCTTTTAAACTGATTCTCTCATTATCTCATATATTTTTAGTCAGGGCGATAAAGGACTAGGGACTAACAACTAATGTCGAAGTGACTTAGGCAGACCGTCTAGTTGGTGAACCATTTATCGGTGGACCCCACCTAATTCATGCGCAATATGTAAATTACTAGATTAGATAGCAATCTAGTACAGATTTTAGTATGATGAAACGTAGAGATTTTTTCAAAATAATTGGGAGGTTCAACATAAATGAGCTTACTTTCTATAGATAATTTGGCACACAGCTTTGGTGATCGGACATTATTCAGAGATGTTACGTTCCGATTGATGGCTGGGGAACATGTAGGCCTCGTCGGCGCTAACGGCGTAGGTAAATCAACAATGATGAACATTATTACCGGGCAACTGATTCACGATGAAGGCCGAGTTGATTGGACACCTGGTGTTGAATATGGCTACCTTGACCAGCACACCGTCCTGACTAAAGGCAAAACGATACGCGATGTGTTAAGAGATGCCTACTTACCTTTATTCGAGCAGGAAAAAGCTTTGAATGAAGTGACCGAGAAAATGGGTTCAGCGACACCAGAGGAACTTGAAGAACTTTTGGAACAAATGGGGGAAATCCAAGATAAACTCGAAGCTGGGGATTTTTATAATTTAGATATGAAAATCGAAGATGCGGCACGTGGGTTGGGCTTGGATGCGATTGGCCTTGAGCGTGACGTTTCTGCTCTGAGTGGTGGACAGCGGACAAAAGTATTGCTGGCGAAACTACTATTGGAACAACCCCAAGTACTACTGTTGGATGAGCCGACAAACTACTTGGATGTGGAGCATATCCGTTGGTTGAGCAGCTACTTAAAGGAATATCCAAACGCATTCCTATTGATTTCACATGATACCGAGTTCATGAACGGCGTAGTTGATGTCATCTTCCATCTAGAATTCTCGAAATTGACCCGTTATACGGCGACATACGAAAAATTCCTTGAACTTGCTGAACTGAATAAGAACCAACATATTAATGCATACGAAAAACAGCGGGATTTCATTAAAAAGCAGGAAGACTTCATCGCAAAAAATAAAGCCCGTTATTCAACTTCTGGCCGGGCAAAAAGTCGGGAGAAGCAATTGAATCGCATAGAACGTATCGACCGTCCGGAAACGGCGATGAAACCGACTTTCGATTTCAAAGAGTCACGTGCGAGCAGCCGATATGTATTTGAAGGGGAAGATATTGAAATCGGCTATGACCGTCCATTACTTCCAAAACTTTCAATGAACATAGAGCGCGGGGAGAAAATTGCCATTGTGGGATGTAACGGAGTGGGGAAATCCACACTGTTAAAAACGATTCTTGGTAAAATCGAGCCACTAAGCGGGAAAAGATCACTTGGTGATTTCCTCTTCCCTTCTTATTTTGAACAAGAGGTACAAGCAGGCAACACGACACCGATCGATGAAGTGTGGAACGCATTCCCTCATCTCGATCAACCTCAAGTACGGGCTATCCTCGCGCGGGTTGGCTTAAAAAATGAACATATCACTCGCCCGATGGCCCATTTAAGTGGTGGGGAACAGTCCAAGGTCCGCTTATGTAAGTTGATGCTTACAGAAAGCAACTGGCTTCTGTTCGATGAACCAACAAACCATTTAGACGTGGTGGCCAAGGAAGAATTGAAACGTGCATTGAAAGAATATAAAGGAACGGTTCTGATTGTCTGCCATGAACCCGATTTCTACGAAGATTGGGTCACGAAAGTATGGGACGTCGAAGAATGGTCGAACAACAACTAAATGAACGATCAAAGAGGGTGCCGCATACATTGCGGGCACCCTCTTTATTTTATTGAACGGGACTGGTCATGCTCAATGATTAATGCATGTCCCCACTACGTTCAGCTACTAACGTATACGTTTTAGGTATCCCAATGTCATGGATTTTGTGGTTTGGTTCTTCTTCAAGGACTTTGATGATCAAACCGGATTCTCCGACTGCCGTTATGAGTTCACCCATGGTCCATTTGCGTTGGACCACTTTCGAAAGGCTTTGCTTATCTTCATCAGGCATATGTTTGGAGAAAGCCACCTCGTTATTTTCAATGGCAGGAGCAAAATAATTGCCTGTCACCTTATGTTTTTTGCCAGAAGAGGTTATGAGTTTCGTCGAAATTGGATGGAACTCATGCAGCACGAATCTTCCCCCCGGCTTCAACATCCTTTTTACCGTTTCGAATAATGGCTGCAGATCTATGAGGTAGTGAAGGACACCCAGTTCCATCAAGACCAAGTCCTGATCTCCTAATGCATGTTCGGGCGGCAAGGACATCACATCCGAGACAATATATTCAATGCTGACGTCGGATGATTCAGCCAGTTCGTTCGCGAAAGTAGCATTTTCCCGAGAGAAATCCACGACCTTAACGTCAGCTCCCAACATCGCCATGGCGACTGCCTTGACCCCATTCGATCCCATTAAATGTGTGACTTTCCGACCCACTATGTCTCCCATATATTTATAAAATGGATGCAATCTCCATCGCGGGTTGTGCTTGATTTTCCCTGCCAATTCATCCGGTTTTCCGTAACGGTTCACAAGGGCTAGATAATTATTTTGATTCCAGGCCTGTTCATTTTCAGCTGTAAAGCCCTTTTGTGCCGATAATAGATACGCATGGATTTCATCACGATTACTCTGCATTTCAGCATTGTAAAGGTAGCTGTATAGGGATTGGCACCAAAGCTCGGTTTCCCCTACTGGTATGAGTAATCGGTAAGGGTCCGTTTTAATTGTCCTATTGAATAAACAGCGGACCGTAATCAGTATTCCATCCTTTTCAACCTGGAAAAAGGCTGTTTCAGGATTCTTTTCGGGCTGTGAAGGAGCATGATCTATGAAAAGGGAAAATGTTTCATCAAAAACATCCCACTGCACGTCGACCGAGACATTTATAGTATCCTTTATTTCAACCCCTTGTATAAATAAAGCGGAGGGTCCCGTAAATTGATAGGGAATGTTTCCATCCTCAAGCAATTCCCCTATCCATGTAATTGTATGTAAATAGTTTCCGTTCATGCGAACCTCCTAGATCAGTAAAAATCAGTAGAATCAATCTTCCATAGCCAACGACAAACCTGTGCGCGTGAGGGAGATCAGTTCTTTGTCACCTCGATCGATTCCATACACAAGCAGCCTGACGAGCATGTAAATCGCCCTAAATCTTGCCAGGTTTTTGACTTCGGTTTCAATTTCACCATAGATTTCAAAAAAGGACCGTCTCGCCTCTTTTGGAAAGTAGCTGTATAAAAAAGAAAAATCGATAGCTGGATGCCCGATATGAACGTCCCCCCAGTCAATGATGCCCATTAGTACACCCTGGGCATCGAGCAAGACGTTCCGGACATGAATATCACCATGGACAAGGGTATCGCATGTCCCTTCATACGATGCATCCAGGTCTTTCAAATACATCGAAACGGCATGGGCCTGTTCAGAATAGCCTAGTGCCACTAATGCTAAGAGTTGCTCATCAAGGCTGTCCTGCCGGAAAGAAACATCAAGTCTCCGCATTCCATCAGGCTGTACACCCAATTGTTTCGCCGTTGGCACAGGAAACCCGTGAAGCACTTTCAGGAAGTGGGCAAACTTTATTGCCGAGGAAATCTTACTTTCCATGGTTTCCTTCACAGGTAAGTGTCCCTTCACCATTTTGTAGCCAGTAAAGGGATATGGATAACTACTGCTCGGCTCTCCAAAAAAGACCGGTTCAGGAATGGCTAGCGGAAGATTTCCGGCCAATGAAGGCAAAAGCTTGTTTTCCACTTGAATTAAGGTAACAGCAATGGGTCTTCGGGGAAATCTGAATACATACTCCTCATTCAACTGAATGACCGTATTGTCAAACCCTTCCCCGATTTGCCTCACCTTTTCCAAGCCCACATCGGGAAACTGCTTCTTTATCAAATTCTTTGCAAGTTCTAAGGAAACTGGATATTCTGCCAACCATGGTTTGTCCAATTCTCCTTCCCCCTTTATCGGTTTCTGCCCCTGCTAGGTGAACCTCCTGAATCATTGCGACGGTTCCCATTCGGACTATGGGTATTCCCCCTTCTGCCTTGACTCCCTCCTTGTCGTTCTCCTCGGACATTGTCGCGACTACGTCCCCGACTTTCATCCCTTTGATCTCCTCGTGTGTTCTCGCGTTTAGGACCTCGGTTTGCAAAGCCCTCACGTGTATTCTCTAGACTCAACTCACGATTGTCGGCCTGATTAGCGGAGCGGTGACTTCCTCGGTTCGGACCTCGCGTATCGATTCTTTCTCTATGACGGCGTCCACCACCCGAACGTGGACGACGCGCTTCCCCTTCAGATGAGTCGCGGTCATGACGCTTCCGTTTATTCTCGACTTCGCCCGGCTGGAACATCTTAACCCCTTCGATCTTTCTCCGTTCAATTTTCATGGAAATACCTTTTTCAATATCACTCAAAAGCTGAAGATCCTTCGTAGCAATAAAGGTTACGGCTAATCCATGCTCACCGGCCCTTCCTGTACGTCCTATCCTATGGATATAGCTTTCGGCATCTTCAGGAACATCGTAGTTAAAAACATGTGTCACGCCTTCAACATCCAGCCCACGCGCAGCAACATCCGTGGCCACTAAATATTGAAGCTTCGCATCCCGGAAGTTTTTCATGACGCGCTCTCGTTTTGCCTGCGACAAATCCCCATGAAGTTCATCCGAGTTGAAACCAGCCGCCTTTAAAGCATCGTTCAAAACAGAAACACGGCGCTTTGTCCGGCAAAAAACAATCGCCAGATATGGCTGTTCTTCCTTTATGATGCTGATCAGTGAGGACTGTTTGGCCCTATCCGTCGTTTCAATGACAAGTTGACGGATCTGCTCGACCGTCACTTGCTCAGCTTTAACAGCAGCTGTCAATGGTCTATCCATATAACGCTTCGCCAACTGATGGACTTGTTCTGGCATCGTCGCGGAAAAGAGCAACGTTTGTCTTGTCTCTGGCAATTGTCCCATGATTTCTTCCACTTCCGGTAAAAATCCAATATGGAGCATTTGGTCCGCTTCATCCAAAACAAGCGTTTCGGTTTGGGATAAATCAATGGTTCCCCTTCGTAAATGGTCTAATAATCGGCCCGGTGTAGCTACCACGACAGAAATATTCCGTGTCAGCTTTTTCATTTGCTGCTCCACATCTTGTCCACCATACACGGCTAGCACTTGCAATTCCTCGATCTCATTGGCGAACTTTTTCAGCTCAGCCGTTATCTGTAACGCTAACTCCCTAGTCGGTGTGACGATTAATGATTGAACGTGGGAAGCTTTTGGGTCGACTTTTTCTAATATTGGAAGCAAAAATGCCAATGTCTTCCCTGTTCCTGTCTGTGCTTTCGCGATGACATCCCGTCCCGCCATTATGTCAGGTATCGATTTTTCCTGTATCGGGGTTGGGCTGGTTATGCCGGTTTGCTTCAATATCGTGTTAATTTCTGGGCTTATGCCAAGCTCGATGAAATTTGTCATGTATCGGCCTACTCTCTATATTTGTGATATCTTATTTAAATCATCATTACATCCATTGTCTATTATTGATTCTACACTAAGGCAATTTCCTTTACTCCAAGTTCTTTGTTAGTATATCATTATCTATTTTTGAGAGAAAATTTTTCATGGTATTGTGCTTTAGATGTTTTTCTAATATAATTTATAAGATTTTAAATTTCTGACTAACTATACTATTTGAGCTACTTGCCTGGAAAAAGGTGGGCGTCTCCTCCTTGTAAATGTCCGTACAAGGAGTTTTTGTATATAAAAAGAAGGAGTGGCCGCATGTTTAAATTAAAAGAACGGAAAACGAATATTAAGACAGAAGTCCTTGCAGGGCTTACAACCTTTTTAACATTAGCTTATATCATCGTTGTAAACCCCAAAATTCTTTCTGATGCTGGTGTTCCTTTTGAACAGGCTTTTACAGCAACCATCATCGCTACCTTAGTCGGTACTCTTTTCATGGCTTTTCTAGCCAATTATCCGATTGTCATTGCTCCTGCGATGGGATTGAATGCCTATTTCGCGTACTCTGTCCTAGGCACGCATGATATCTCGTACACGGTTGCCTTTTCGGCAGTCTTTGTTACAGGGATTATCTTCGTCATATTATCGCTTACTTCTTTCCGGTCTAAACTGATTGAAGCGATCCCCAATAATCTGAAACATGCTATCAGCGCCGGGATTGGTCTATTCATCACCTTTATCGGGCTTCGTTTATCTGGGGTCGTAACGAGTCATGAATCGAACCTGGTGACCCTAGGGAGCTTCAGAGACCCAGGAGTGGCACTTACCTTAATCGGTTTGGTAATAACCATCATTTTAATGGTCCGTAAGATTCAGGGTTCCATTTTCATCGGGATGATCATTACAGCGATCATTGCCCTATTTACTGGACAACTTAAAATTGAACATTTTGTTTCGGTGCCATCGTTACCCGAGGGCATCATTGTCGCTAATCCAATCACTTCTTTTGCGGATGTTGTAAACTACGGCCTATATGGTGTAGTGTTTTCCATCCTTCTCGTTATGCTTTTCGACACCACCGGAGCCCTAATCGGGATTGTGCGCCAAGCTGGGTTATTGAAAGACGGAAAGTTGGAGAAAGCAGGAAGTGCTTTCTTCGCGGATTCCGTTGGGACAACAATCGGAGCCATGTTCGGTACAAGCCCTACTGCCGCCTCCGTGGAGTCCTCGGCCGGTGTAGGTTCAGGTGGTAAAACAGGGTTAACCGCTCTTGTCGTAGCCATTCTTTTCTTGGTCACTGCTTTCTTCAGCCCACTTATCGGGGCAGTATCAGATATTGCGGCCATCACTGCACCTAGCTTGATCATAGTTGGTAGCATGATGATCAAAAGCATCAATGAGATTGAATGGACCCATTTCGACGAATCTTTCCCAGCCTTTTTGGTCATTGTTACGATGCCTCTTACTTCAAGTATCGCCAATGGTATAGCACTTGGATTCATCTCATATCCAATACTAAAAATCGCAAGAGGGAAATTCAAAGAAGTCCATCCGTTAGTATACATCTTTGCCGTTCTTTTTCTTTACCAACTCATTTTCTTAGCATAAAAGAGAGGAACCGTGACATCACGGTTCCTCTTTTCATGTCCTATCCTCGCCTTTAACCCCCTTCGAATCCTATCAAAAAAAAGGATATCCAACATTTTGTCAGATACCCTTCCTCTTTTACTGATTCATTTGATCAAGAAAGTCGCCAAGAAGATCATCCAGATTTTCCTCTTCTGGTTCCGGTTGCTCTGACTGTTCTGAAGTCTCATCGAAACTCCAATCAAAATCATCCAGATCCATTTCGGGTAATTCCTTCGGTTCTTCTTCCAAACTCCTCTCCACCAATTCTTCCTCTTCCTTTACATAGACATCCTCATTGATTCCATTGCTGTTTAGTGAGGCCAACAAGGCCGTAGCCCGTAAAGGATCGGATAAAAGATGGTACAAAATCGTTCCAAGCATTGCTTCTGAGTGGGAATGCTTTAGCCAGTCACGCTGAGATTTACTAAGCTTATTCGGCATGGGCAAGGCAACCATCTCCCGTTCCTGATGAGAGGATTGCCCAACGCCATCAAGAACATACTCAGCAATTTTACTGGAAAAATTTCTTCTTTCCGTTTCCTTTAATTTCTGCAGCTGCCTTAACGTATAATCGGATACATCTGAAGGGATACGAAAAGTGATGGCCTGTCCTCTTTTGATTTCAGAAGAAGCTGTTTTTTTCATTTTCTCACCTATTTAACTGAACCTGTACGTTGTTCTTTCTTCTTATGTTGAGATTGTTGCTCTTCCTTTGAATTCCGGCGTTTAAAGTCGGAAATCAGCTTGTAATAGGCGTTGGCCATCATCCAAACGCTTTCTCTTTCATCTTCAAAAAAGTCGATATTGTACCCATCAAAGTTTTGATTGAGTGTTTTCAAGTAATCCTTCAGTACAATTGAACCCCCACCTACGAAGTAGCAAATCTCCGTCTGTGAATTCTTTTTCCAAACGTTGCGAAGATGACGATATTGTTTTTTTGCAAGCTCCCCTAAAATGCGGTCGACAATATCATGCACACTTGTCCGACTTCCACGGACCATTATATGGTTCCGGTCGTTTTTTTTCGTGATAATCTCCACCACGTCACGTCTGCTGTCCAATTCGACACCATGTTTCTTCCTGATTTCCTCACGAATTGATTCGAGTGCTTCAGCCACACCAAGGTTAAACCCTTGTGCTTTATCATCATCCACTTTACGGTTCTTAATGACCGCGATATCTGTCGAAAGTCCGCCGATATCTTGAATAAGAATTCTTTTGTCGATCAGCTCACGGTTAATGATGTTCAAATCATTGTCCATTACTAGATTGATATAAGCTGCAAACCCTTCAGGATAGACCTTCACTTCATCAAATTTAATATTCACTTTCAATCCCTGATATTTAGGCGTGATTAAAAATTCCACTTGGTGAACCGAACCCACTAATTTCGAGCGATATCCGACATCTTTCCCTTCCTTCACTTCACGGAGCGGAAGGCCCGTACCCAACGTATAGTTCGCTTCGACGACATTATTAACCTTTTTGAAGCGATCATTGTTCCCCTGTTTAGCCGCATCCAATGCCAGTGCCGCAAAAAGCATGATCAACGTTTGGTCTTCTTCCGATTTACTGCTGCCTAAATCCAATTCTGTAGGGTTATCACTTTTTGTCGCTAAATTCCCAACACGGTAAATAGCATTATTATCTTGAAGTGCTGGTGAGTGAACTCTTATATGAATTCCATCCAATGGGTTATTCTCATCCAGTTCCTCTATCCCGATGACCGGCCGGTCCTCAATATCTTTTGCAATGACATTCGGTATATATAGTTCAGACTCTAGTTTTCCAAAAATAGCTTTGATAGCATCATTACCTACATCTACTGCTGCGATTCTAGAACTCATCTTAAAACATCCCCTTTTTTTAAAAAAATGCCAGACAGTGTACTTTAATAAGAATAGAAAAAAATACCATAATAGTCAATGATTCGATAGATATACCTTTTCCTAAAATATGTATTCATTTTGTATACATTAGTAACAAGTGTGTACACACCTTGTATATAGCCATGTATACGTGTTTGTAAACATGTTTACTATATTGTTTACAAACTATCTTATTTTGTTTACATGTATACATTTTTGTATACAATGCAAACCATTTCCTTTTTATAACATCCATCTACCAAAAAGAGGATAAAAAGCTAGGTGAAAGGGAATGGTAATAAACGGAAACCATTCCTAAACGTCTGGAGGAATTTAAAAATGACTGAAAAAAATACAGAACTCCCACAGTATCCTGAACCCTTCTGGAGAAGTACATTGACTTTTCCTTCATTCCCCAAGGTAGAAGAAGATATTAAAACAGATGTCTTGATTGTTGGGGGCGGGATCACAGGCATAACTTCCGCTTATCTATTAGCCAAGCAAGGAGTTCAAGTCACACTCATTGAGGCGAGCGAGATCCTAAACGGAACCACAGGACATACAACAGCCAAGATTACCGCCCAGCATGGACTGGTTTATGACAAGCTAATTGCAGCGCATGGCGAGGAAAAGGCAAAACTATACTATGAAGCAAATACTGAAGCAATGAATTTAATCAAGGAATTGGTCGAGGAACATTCTATAGAATGTAATTTATCTAAACAAGATGCTTATGTGTATGCAAATACTGAAGAATATGTTAGTAAGATTCAAAAAGAATTGAGGGCCTATCGTAAACTCGGTATTCCCGGTGATTATACCGACACTATACCCTTCTCCATTCCATGCAAAGCCGCGGTAATCATGAAGGACCAGGCACAGTTCCATCCATTGAAATATTTACTGGGACTTACCTCCCCCATTCTGGATGGTGGCGGGAAAATCTTTGAACATACGACAGCCATGAAGATTGAAGATGGAGAGAATCCGACCGTTCTGACTGAGGATGGTCATAAAATTAAATGCAACCATGTCATCGTCGCTTCTCATTTTCCTTTTAATGATGAGATGGGTTTATACTTTGCACGGGTCCATGTAAAAAGATCCTATGTCCTTGGCATTAGGATGAAACAGGAATATCCGGGAGGCATGTTTTACAGCGCGGATAGCCCTTCGCGTTCCCTTCGCTATACGGAAAACGACAATGGGGAAAAGCTGATTCTTGTAAGCGGAGAAGGGCATAAAACCGGGCAAGGTATATCCACAATAAACCATTATGAGGCTTTACAGGATTTTAGCTCCCACTATTTCAAAGTGGAGGACATCCCTTACCGTTGGTCGGCTCAGGATATCGTGACGCCTGATGACCTGCCATTCGTTGGTCCGGCAACCCCCAATCATCCCCGGGTGCTCATTGCAACCGGTTATGCAAAATGGGGCATGACAAATGGAACCATTGCCGCAAAAATCTTGACTGACCGCATTTTACAAAAGGATAACCGATATGCGGACTTGTATGATCCCGCCAGATTAGATGGAATGAAAAACATGGTGAAAGATAATGCGGATGTCGCGAAGCATATGATTCAGGGCAAGCTTTCCATCCTTCATAAAAAGCCAGACGACCTAGGATTGGATGAAGGGGCCATTGTCAAAGTGAATGGGGAAAAGGCTGGGTGTTACCGAGATAAAGAAGGTCAACTATTCATCGTGGACTCGACATGTACCCATATGGGATGTGAAGTCGCGTGGAACAGTGGGGATAGGACTTGGGATTGTCCGTGCCATGGCTCACGTTACTCTATTACTGGAGAAGTTATGGAAGGTCCTGCAGTCGAGCCCCTCAAGAAAATTCGGTAATAACGGATACCTAGCGTACATTGCCCTATTATTCTCGACTATAACAACTGTTTTCCTTATACTGAAGGGACTGCAGTAACTTGCAAATACCTCTAAAAGGGATTGAAGTAAAATGAACGGTAAAAACCGAAAAGATATCACTCCAGGAACCTCTGTAGACATTGTACTGAAAGCAGATCAACGAAGCGGAAAACTAACAAGTGGTACAGTAAAGGACATCTTAACAAACTCTAGCAGTCACCCACATGGAATAAAAGTACGGTTGACAGACGGCCAAGTTGGCAGGGTCCAGGTCATTCATAAATAACATGCACTCGGTTTGAAACCGAGTGTTTTTTTATATCCTTATTCTTTCGATCAATCCTTCAACAAAAGGGAGCATGTTTTCCCTTACGGTCCCGTACAATAGGATAAACTCACTTTTATAAAAGGTTGGTGTCTTATGAATCAGGAATTTAGCAGTCCCAATCGAAATTATCTTGATAACCCTCACGCTTTAAAGGTATCCGGCTCTGAGACGCTTCAGGCTGCCCCTGATCAGGCGACCATTACCCTGGGGGTCATAACAGAGGATGAGGACCCCCAGAAGGCTCAACAAGCCAATTCACAAAGCATTGCACGAGTCATTGCTGGACTGAAGTCCATTGGCATTTCCGAAGATCAATTGAAAACGAGTGAATACAGGATTGACCCGCAATATGATTATGTTGGTGGAAAAGAACTGTTTAAAAATTATAAGGTCCATTATATAATCCAAGTCCAAACAACTGAGATTGAGGCCATTGGCATCATAATTGACACGGCTGTCAGCAATGGGGCCAATTCCATCTCCAGTATCCGTTTTTCCTTGTCCACTCCAGAGGTCTATTACAATCAAGCCCTTTCACTAGCTTTAAAGAATGCTTATGAAAAAGCACTCTCCATGGCGAGAACGATAGGAGTTACCTTGAACCCCATTCCCACTCTCGTTGAAGAAATGTCGGAAACAACTCCTCCTGTTCTTTTCCAAACCAGTTCCTACACCAAAGCAGCCACTACCCCCATCCAACCTGGTGAATTGAACATTACCGCTACAGTAAGAGTGGAATATACTTACTAAGTTGCCGGTTTCCAAAGTAAAACCCTCTATTGGCAAGGCTACTTGCCAATAGAGGGTTTTTGTTTTTAAAAGACGACCGTTTTGTTTTCATGAACAAGAACGCGGTCTTCCAAATGCCACTTCACAGCATGAGCAAGTACCCTGCGTTCTGCAGAACGACCAATTTTCTTCATCTCTTCTGCAGAGTCACGGTGATCGACACGTTCTATGTCCTGCTCGATGATGGGACCTTCATCTAAATCATTTGTCACATAGTGGGATGTTGCCCCTATCAACTTAACACCGCGGGTATATGCGCGTTCATAAGGTCGAGCCCCTATGAATGCAGGTAGGAATGAATGATGGATGTTGATGATTTTATTCGGATGGGCTGCCACGAAATCGGGTGTCAAAATCTGCATATATCGAGCCAATACGATTAAATCAATTTTAAAGTCCTCCAGCAATTTAAGCTGCTGCGCTTCCACTTCTTTACGAATCTCTTTATTTGCCGGAATATAATAAAAAGGAATATTCATGGATTCGACAATTTCCCTAGTATCTTCATGATTACTGATGACCATCGCTATATCTGCTAGTAGATTGCCGCTTTGCCACTCCCATAACAACTCAAGTAGACAATGTGGTTCTTTCGAAACGAAAATCGCCGTCCTCTTTAAATCACTAACGTAATTGAACGTCCATTGCATGGAAAACTTTTCTGAAATTTCTTGAAAATCTTTTTCCATGTCTCCTGATTTCGCTTTTAAGTTGGGGCAATCAAATTCAATTCTAGTAAAAAAAGTCCCGCCATTTGGATTCATGGAATACTGACTCAATTCAACAATATTCGCTTCATATTCTTTTAAAAAAGCCGTTACCGTTGCGACTATGCCTGGTTGATCCGGACATTTTATTATCAAACGTCCTCTATCTTCATTTTTTTCACGGTATGCCTGTAATTGCTCTTGCACAAAGTTGTTCACCATTATCCCAACTGCCCTTCGTCTTTTTGGCTCTATTATACTTTATTTCGTCAGCAATGTTAAAGTCAGTCCATTACTCCCCGATTAATAAGCACGATAATCCTTGTCTGAAACCTGTACTGCTTTCAACACCCACTCCGGATTGGAAGGTAATACATCCCCGTATACCGGCTTTTTTATTATTTCTTCGGTGGTTTCCACTTGCGTACCGTTTTAATAAGGGGGATTTTTTTCGATTGGATTTTCAATGACTTGATAGACACCCAGCTATCCAGTGGCTTGAACATAACGGGAGAAGAAGTAAATGCAAAGTCCTAGAACCTCTAAGAATTGCATAGTAAAAGAGATTAAAAGACAAGAATCGGCTGATTAAGGACGATTTTTTTTGATATTTGGACATTTTGGGACGTTCTTCCCAAAATTGGAGGTTATGACAGAAGACATGTTGGGTATAAAACACTTTATCAGTACCTAAAAGGGGGATTAGAAATAATCATGAAATTATCAGTAAAATTCATTCTTGCATTATTGGTCATTCTTGGTCTCATGTCCGGCTGTGCTGAGAAGGATCAGCTTGAAGATGGTAGTAAGCTGATTAATGAGGATCAGTTCATCTTCGCTTCCTCAGGTGAATTCAAACCATTCAGCTATGTCAATGATGACATGACTGTAACTGGATTTGATGTCGAGGTGGGAACGGCCATTGCCAAAGAATTAGGACTTGAAGCAGTTCCTAAGCGAATAAAATTCAAAGGAATTGTTGAAGGGGTCAAGACTGGTCGGGCAGATGCAGCTGTTGCCAGTCATACCATCAATGAACAGCGTAGTAAACACGTTTCCTTCTCTACTCCCTATTACTACTCTGGTCCTCAAATCTTTGTGCGCCCTGATAGTGATATCGAGACAATCGAGGATTTAAAAGGAAAAGAAGTAGCCGCGTCTAAAGGTTCTACATACGCAAACACCGCTGAAGAATATACAACCAATGTAAAAACCTATGATAGCGACATCACGGCCCTTAAAGCATTGAGCGGAGGGCGTCATGATGCTGTCATAACGGATTTTGTCACCGGAAAAGAAGCCGTGAAAGAAGGCTTTGAAATTGAAGGACGACAATTGATTGAACGGAGTGAGCAGGCGATTGTACTGCCACAAGATAACCCTGAGTTGCTCGCACGTGTCAATGCAGCACTCGACAATCTCCGTGAAGACGGAACGCTTGCTGAAATCAGCAAAAAGTACTTTGGTGAAGATATCACGACCAAACCTGAATAAAGATAGATAGAAAGGGAGTTGTTCCATTGCCAAGTTTTTCACATTTCTTTGATACATTATTTAGCTCTTCGGATGTGTTCATCCGAGCCATGCTCCTCACCTTGGAGCTTACTGTCGTATCCATTTTAGTGGGGACCGTCATCGGATTACTTTTTGCACTCTTAAAAATTTCTAATATTAAGATCCTCGCATGGATTTCAGATGCTTATGTATTCCTAGTCCGGGGTACACCATTGATCGTACAAATATTCATCCTTTACTTTGGTATTAGTAACATCTTCCTGCTTCCTGATTTTTGGGCAGCATCTCTTGCACTCGCCTTCCATAACGGTGCTTATATTTCGGAAATACTTCGTGGAACGATTCAATCCATCGACAAAGGACAGGTGGAAGCTGGTCGCTCGCTAGGAATGAGCAAGTCTCTCACACTAAGAAGAATCATCCTGCCACAGGCTTTCCGCCGTGCACTGCCACCACTAGGCAATCAATTCATCATCGGCCTTAAGGATTCCTCATTAGCCGCATTCATCTCAATGAATGAGCTCTTTAACGTTGCCACTACGTTAGGATCTAATAACTTTGATGAAATGACTTACCTTCTGATTGTAGCCGTCTATTACTTGATACTTGTAGCAATCTTAACCATAGCCGTCAATGCATTCGAAAAGAAACTGTCCATTAGCGATCGATAGGGGGAAATGAACATGGAACAAAAAGAAATGATTCGCATAAGAAACTTGAATAAATCATATGGAGATCTTCATGTGCTTAAGGATATCGATATGAAGGTGCTGGATAGCGATGTAGTCTGCCTGATAGGCCCTAGTGGCTCTGGTAAAAGTACATTGCTCCGTTGCTTGAACTATTTAGAGAAAAAGGACAGTGGACAGATCCTGATCGAGGGAACAGAGATTCAGCCTGGAAAACATGATATTAATAAGATTCGGGAAAAAGTGGGCATGGTTTTTCAGCATTTTTACCTTTTCCCACATATGACAGTGCTTGAGAATATTATAGAAGCACCTACTCACGTCAAGAAGGTCCCTAAGGCCCAAGCCATTAAGGAAGCAAAAGAGTTATTGGTTAAAGTGGGACTCTCGGATAAAGCGGATGTCTACCCAAGCAAACTATCGGGTGGGCAAAAGCAACGGGTTGCCATAGCTCGGGCCCTAGCCATGAAACCGGATATCCTACTCTTTGACGAACCCACTTCCGCTCTCGACCCGGAACTTGTCGGTGAAGTGTTAGCGACAATGAAGGAACTGGCCATTGAAGGCATGACAATGGTCGTCGTGACCCATGAGATGAGCTTTGCCCGTGAAGTAGGAGACTGGATTGTCTTCATGCACAACGGACGTGTGATAGAAAGCGGCCCACCTACGGAATTTTTCTCCAATCCAAAAGAAGAACGGACGAAGGAATTTTTACAAACGACTGTATTTTAAATGACACCATCCGAAGCAATGCAGAGAAACTCTGCATTGCTTCTTTTCTGAACAATACTAGTTATATAGATTTATCAGTTGCCACCAAAGTTTCAGGGATATATTCTTCCCAAATGTGCAAACTAAATACTAGATGAATTGTTTCAGAATATATCCTCACTCCCCCCATTCCGGCTCGAACATGGAAAAATGTCTGTATTTATGGTATATATACAGGTAAAATTAAAAGAAGTATATAAATGAAAGAGGTCGAATTCTGTTGGAACATAACTCTTCAAATTTTATTAAAAATATTATAAACGATGATCTAGAGTCCGGAAAACATAATCATATCGTCACCCGTTTCCCTCCTGAGCCAAATGGTTACTTACACATCGGGCACGCAAAATCCATCATACTGAATTTTGGTGTGGCTGATGAATTCAATGGGAAAACGAACCTGCGTTTCGATGACACGAATCCATTGAAGGAAGATATTGAGTATGTCAATTCCATCAAGGAAGATGTTAAATGGCTTGGTTATGACTGGGATAACCTTTTCTTTGCTTCCGATTACTTTGATAAGATGTATCAAAAGGCTGTATTGCTTATCACTAAAGGTCTAGCCTATGTGGATGACCTAAACGCAGACCAAATCCGTGAATATCGTGGAACATTAACGGAACCTGGAAAAGATAGCCCTTACCGCAATAGAACGGTTGAGGAAAACCTTGAGCTATTTGAAAAGATGCGTAACGGCGAATTTGAGAATGGCCAAAAGGTATTGCGTGCAAAAATCGATATGAGCTCGCCAAATATTAACCTGCGGGATCCTGTTATTTACCGTATTTCCCATACGGAACACCACAATACAGGAGATAAATGGTGCATCTATCCGATGTATGCATTTGCTCACCCAATTGAGGATGCCATTGAAGGCGTCACTCATTCCATCTGTACGTTGGAGTTTGAAGATCAACGTCCGCTTTATGACTGGATCGTTGATAATTGTGAAATGGAAAGCAAACCACAACAATATGAATTTGGCCGTTTAAACCTGACGAATACGGTGATGAGCAAGCGTAAATTGAAACAGCTTGTCGATGAGAAATTTGTCGACGGCTGGGATGATCCACGTATGCCTACCATCTCCGGTTTACGGAGACGGGGATATACACCGGAAGCGATTCGTGCTTTCTGCCAGGAAATAGGTGTTGCTAAAACAAGTGGTGTCGTCGATTCCCAAATGCTTGATCACTTTGTCCGTGAGGATTTGAAGCTGAAGGCTCCACGTACCATGGGTGTTTTAAAGCCACTTAAAGTCGTCATCACCAACTATCCAGAAGGTGAAGTTGAAATGCTTGAAGCTGAAATCAATCCCGAAGTACCTGAGATGGGTACTCGACAAATTCCATTTTCACGTGAAATATACATCGAGCAAGATGATTTCATGGAGAATCCACCGAAAAAGTACTTCCGTCTTTTCCCGGGTAATGAAGTCCGTTTGAAACACGCTTATTTCATTAAATGCGAAGACGTGATAAAAGATGAGGCTGGAAATGTCATTGAGCTTCATTGCACATATGATGTTGAAACAAAGAGCGGATCTGGTTTCACCGGCCGTAAGGTGAAAGGGACACTTCACTGGGTCGAAGCTACACAAGCTATTTCAGCAGAATTCCGTAACTTCCAACCTTTAATCTTGGATAATGAGCAAAATGAAGAAGAAGAAAAATCATTTTTAGAGCGGGTTAACCCTGATTCCATAGAAGTCTTACAAGGATTTGTTGAGCCTAATATGAAAGACGTCAAGCCACAGGATAAATTCCAGTTTTTCAGACATGGCTATTACAATGTCGATCCTAAACTTACGTCATCCGATCAGCTCGTCTTCAATCAAATCGTTAGCTTGAAGAGTTCATTTAAATTATAAAAACTAATGAAAAGGACCAAATTCCATAATGGAGTTTGGTCCTTTTCATATGCTATGTGCCTTTTGATTCATCTTGCATCACTTCATCTGAAATAGCAATAATAGGTCTCCGTAACCTTCCTCTTCCATTTCATTTCTAGGGATGAACCGAAGTGCAGCCGAATTGATGCAATAACGAGTTCCCTTGGGGGCAGGACCATCTGAAAACACATGTCCTAGATGGGAATCGCCTTCCCTGCTCCGCACCTCAGTACGGGTAGATCGATAGCTTACGTCAATCTTTTCATGAACACTGGCAGACATGATCGGCTTTGTAAAGCTTGGCCATCCACATCCACTATCATACTTATTCCTGGAGCTGAATAGGGGCTCTCCAGAAACGACATCCACATAGATGCCTTCTTTAAAATGATCCCAGTACTCATTGTCAAAAGGTGGCTCTGTCCCATTTTCCTGTGTAACGAAAAATTGCCTCTCAGTCAAGATTTCCTTAAGGTGGGATTGATCCTTAGGCCAGTTTTCTTTTAAGAAAGCATCGCGGCCTGAACCCTTACGATACAAGGCGTACCTAAATTGATTCTTTTTATGGAAATCCTGGTGATATTCCTCGGCAGGATGAAACTCCATGGCCGGTAAAATATCCGTTACGATGGGGTCATCGAACAGATTATTCTCCATTAATTCTTTCTTGGACTCCTCGGCTTCTAATCGTTGACGATCATTATGATAAAATATCGCAGATTTATATTGATTACCCCTATCAGAAAATTGTCCACCAACATCGGTAGGGTCAATCTGCTGCCAGAATATCCGAAGTAAATCTTTATAAGAAATGAGGCGAGGATCAAACACAAGCTGAACCGCTTCTACATGATCGGTCTGACCTGAAATCACCTGCTTGTAACGGGGGTTGGGAACCTTCCCGCCCGTATAACCCGAAGTCACTTCAATCATTCCATCCATTTCATCAAAGGGAGCTACCATACACCAAAAGCATCCCCCTGCAAAGGTCGCGATCTCTCTATCATTCACTGTCACACATGGCACCCTTTCCTACTATTTACTTTGTTATATTATTACATACCCAAACAACAAACTAACTCTTTCATTTCATGCCATTCTATAAAAAGAGGCACTTAGGAATCAACCTAAGTGCCTTACATGATCATTAATTAATTATTGCCATGGAATCCATTAAAGGATGACACTTACAATGATGGCTGATAGAATGCTGACAAGCGTCGCACCATAAAGTAACTTCAAGCCAAATCGTGCCACAACGTTCCCTTGCTTTTCATTTAGTCCTTTAACTGCACCAGCGATAATCCCGATTGATGAGAAGTTTGCAAAAGATACCAAGAACACCGATACAATACCTAAAGTTCTCTCACTGAATCCAGCATCCGCTAAGCTCAACATGGCAACGAATTCATTCGTCACTAATTTAGTGGCCATGATTCCACCAGCAGATACAATTTCAGATGCCGGAACACCCATGATGAAGGCAAATGGAGCAAAGATATATCCTAGGATTTCTTGGAAGCTAATACCTAGAATCAAGTCGAATAAGCTGTTTATACCAGCGATTAATGCGACAAAACCAATTAACATGGCAGCAACAGTTATCGCCACTTTGAATCCATCCATGATATATTCTCCGAGCATCTCGAAGAAGGATTGCTTTTCTGCCCCTTCTTCAACAGCGAGAATATCTTCTTCCTCGGAAACTGTATATGGATTGATGATAGAAGCGATAATAAATCCACCAAACATGTTAATAACAATGGCTGTCACCACATACCTTGGCTCAACCATAGTCATGTAAGCTCCTACAATCGACATGGATACAGTGGACATGGCCGATGCACAAAGCGTGTACATACGTGAAGGCGGTATGGCACCCAGCTGTTTCTTCAAAGTAATGAATACTTCTGATTGACCAACGATAGCCGAAGCAACCGCATTATAGGATTCAAGCTTACCCATCCCATTTATTTTACTGATTAGTAAACCAATCCACTTCATAATGAATGGAAGGATTCTTAAATACTGTAAAATACCAATTAAGGCGGATATAAAGACAATCGGAAGAAGAACATTTAAAAAGAACGGTGATGCGCCTTCATTGACGATTCCGCCGAAGACGAATGTTACCCCTTCATTGGCCCATTTCAAAAGCATTCCAAATGCGTCAGCAATAGCATTGATGATGACAAGACCAAACTTCGTATTTAATAATATATACGTCAAGATAAGCTGAATCAGGATCATTATGATGATTGGTTTAACTTTGATTTTCTTACGGTCACTGCTCACTAATACAGCAAGTCCAAAAACGACGATCAGCCCTAAAATTGCTATCAGAAATTTCATTATGCGGCCTCCACTTAGGTGAATTTAATTTATTTTAACTGGTACCTTAAAAGAATTATGCAAGCGTTTTCTCTTTTAGCCAAAATACCTTGTCCGTACCTCTTCAATTTTATATACTATACTAATATTTTTTGTAGTGCAATTAATTTTTTTCTATAAGCACAATACAATATTTGGTAACTGACAAACCCATTTTATTAAAAGTTTCCCCAACTGGTTTCTCTATATCCACATCTAACGAAACAGCAACGATCAAAAAAAACTTAGGGTTAAAAAAGACCCTTAACTTTCCCTTAAGATAAAAGGGGAAATTAGAGCCTATCTTTTTATTTATATCTTTGGTTTTTTGGGAAAGGTAATTTCGAAACGCGTGCGTTTTCTCTCTTCACTCGTCACTTTAATAATCCCTTGATGCATTTGGACAATCCACTTGGCAATAGAGAGACCAAGCCCTGACCCTTCGTTTAAGGAACGGGATTGTTCCACTTGATAAAATCGATCAAAGATTTTCGATAGTTCCTCTTGAGGAATCCCCTTCCCATCATCTTCTACAGATAGAATGATGGACGAAGCGCTCTTGACGCAGGTTATCGAAATCTTCCCGCCTTTTTCCGTAAACTTCAATGCATTATCCACTAATATCACCAATAATTGATGAATTCTTTCTTTGTCACCAAAAAACTCAACCTGCTCCGGTACTAAGCTAACCATTGTTTTATTCTGAAAAGAAGCTATATCAATATACTGTTCAACAACTTCGCTAATGACTTCATCTAAGAAAAACTTTCCTTTTGTAACCTCCACTTGATTGGAATCCGTTCGAGTCAAGGTTAAAAGGTTTGTAACTAACTTTTTCAAACGTCGCACTTCTTTGGAAATGATCGATATATCAACCGCTTTTTCCTCGATTGTCGCGGAAGGTGATTGAAACAACAAATCAGCTTTCGATTGAATGACAGCAAGAGGTGTCCTGATTTCATGGGAAGCATCGGAAACGAACTGCTGCTGTTGCTCCCATGATTTTTTTATCGGGATGAGGGCCCTCCCTGCTAAAAGGTACCCAGCTCCAATGGCCAAAAGGCTTCCGATCCCTCCACCCATGAGCAATATGAGCAATAAGCGATTGAGCATAGCTTTTTCCGAATCTACATTCCGAATGAATTGCCACGTCATTTTTCCGTATTCTGTTTCTACCTGTGTGGAAACCGCCCGGTATGTAGCACCATCGACAGAAATTTCTTCAATCTCATCAAACGTTTTCGGGAAAAACTCTGGTTCATTGACCTTGAAGAAACTGTTTTCGTTCAACCTTGGCTCAATGATTGTTTCATTCGGACCCCAAACGATCACACTCGGACCTGGGCCTAACTGAAATTCACCTGGGGGACGAATTCCCCCCGGCATTCCCCCAATCCTTTGCTCACGTAAGGAGTCATTCACTTCTTTATAAATCTGATTTTCCGTATAGAAATAAATTGTTCTGCTTAATATCGCAATAAGAACTATGAAGACGATTGAATTCAATAATGTCAACTGAAGCCTCGTTTTTTGAAACATGCTAACCCCCCTTAAGGTTGTTTTAACATATAGCCAATTCCTCGGATAGTCTGTATGTCCTTATGGTATTGAAAGGGTTCCAATTTCTTTCTTAAATGGTGCACAAACACTTCAACAATTGCGATCGTCGTATCGGAGTCAAACCCCCAGATGCGGTCAAAAATCTGTTCACGGGTAAGGATTTTTCCCTTGTTTTGAATGAGGTATTCGAGCAATTCATATTGCTTCAGCGTTAGTCTTACCGCCTCACCCTCTACCAAAATACCCTTTTCCTTCTCCAACAATTGAATTCCTCGGTACTTCCAACCTTGCTCAAGCGAAAGAATTCCACTCCTACGCAGAAGAGCCCGTATTCTTGCCTTAAGCTCGGCTGCCTGAAATGGCTTGACCAAGTAATCATCCCCTCCAAGTTCCAGGCCCTTTACCCGATCCTCCAGGGAATCTTTTGCGGTTAAAAATAAAACACTCGTATCAATTTTGGCGTTCCTCATTTGGCGGATGATCTCGAATCCATCCATACCCGGAAGCATTACATCCAAAAGAATGATATCGTATATACGTTGCTGGGCCAAAAAAAGCCCATCTTCCCCGTTATCAGCTGTATCCACTTCATATTCATCCTCTAAAATTTGCCTCATTGACTCTAATAACGAAGCATTATCCTCTACCACTAATACCTTCATCAAAAGGCTCCCTCCTGACAAAATTCTCCTGTAAATATATTGTAATCCTACCCCTTTATATATATAAAAGAAAACCAGACAACATCAGCCTGCTTTTTTTAAAGATGTATGATGAAATCAGTATTACGAAAGAAGCTTAACTTTTCCTTAATGATGGCTGCCTTTATATGTAACAAATGAACGAAGATTTCTTTTCTTCGCTTTACTAAATTCTATGTCGAACAAAAAAAGGGGATTTTTTTAAAATTAAATTTACAAAATATTCTAATAAATATATACTGAGAGTGTTATCGGGCTCCACTAGGTAAATTATCTTGATTTATAAAGGGGGAACCACATTGCCATCAAATGAATCAATGGCTGAAGATCAAAAAGTAAGCGCTTCCAAAAATTACACCGAAATTGTCCAATCACCATCATTTCAAGATCTCCTTAGAAAAAAACGTAAGTTCATCGTTCCACTTTCCATCTTTTTCATGGTCTTTTATTTCTCCTTACCCATTCTCACTTCCTATTCTACAGTCCTGAATTCAAATGCTTTCGGCGCTATCAGTTGGGCCTGGGTGCTTGCCTTCGCACAATTCATCATGACATGGACCCTATGTGTGCTTTACTCCAAAAAAGCTGCAACTTTCGACAAGCTTGTCGAACATATTATAAAAGAAGCGAAAGGAAGGGGGTGAAGAGGGCATGAATGTACTAGCTTTTGTCTTATTTCTTCTCATAGTCGGTCTAACCTTGGTCATAACCTTCTTTGCCTCACGCCGTACCAAAACGACAGCTGACTTCTATACGGCGGATAGCAGTCTAACCGGTTGGCAAAATGGCTGGGCAATAGCCGGGGACTATATGTCCGCCGCTTCATTTCTGGGAATTGCGGGGATGGTCGCACTCTCTGGATTCGATGGGTTCTTCTATAGCATCGGTTTTCTAGTCGCTTACCTCGTCGTACTCTATATTGTAGCCGAGCCCCTTCGTAATCTTGGGAAATACACTCTTGCCGACATGATTGCTGCACGCTTCAACGAAAAGAAGGTACGCGGCGTGGCTGCTTTAAATACGATTTCCATTTCTACCTTTTATATGATTGCCCAACTTGTCGGTGCAGGCGCCCTCATAAAATTATTACTTGGAATCGATTACTTATACTCCGTTATCATTGTTGGGGTTTTAATGACCGTATACGTCGTATTTGGTGGGATGACCGCAACTAGCTGGGTGCAAATCGTCAAAGCCGTTTTATTGATGGCCGGGACATTCATCATCTCCATTATCGTACTGGCAAAATTCGACTTCAGTGTGTTGGAGATGTTCCGGCAGATGAAAACAGCCACTCCTCTCGGAGGTGATTTCCTGAACCCAGGAAACAAGTTTAAAGATCCATTGGACACTTTATCACTCAATCTGGCCCTCGTGCTAGGAACGGCTGGACTTCCGCATATACTCATTCGATTCTTTACAGTGAAAGATGCCATCACTGCGCGAAAGTCCGTGGTCTATGCTACATGGATCATTGGAATTTTCTATATCATGACCATATTCCTTGGATTCGGGGCAGCAGCCTTCGTAGGGTATGACAAAATCGTTGGAGCGAATTCTGCTGGCAATATGGCTGCTCCCTTGCTTGCTGAAGCCCTAGGCGGAGATTTCCTTTTCGCCTTTGTATCAGCCGTTGCTTTTGCTACCATCTTAGCGGTTGTGGCCGGTCTTGTTCTATCTGCCGCCTCCGCCTTTGCCCATGATTTTTATGGTCATATCATTCGTAAAGGTGAAGCCACTGATAAAGAACAAGTCGTGGCCGCTCGTTGGGCATCCATCGGTGTGTCCATCCTTTCCATCATCCTTGCTCTATTTGCCCAAAATATGAATGTTGCCTTCCTTGTATCCCTTGCCTTTGCCGTTGCCGCTAGCGCCAATCTTCCCATCATTCTCTTTACGGTATTCTGGAAACGCTTCAACACAGCCGGAGCAGTCACAGGCATGCTTGTCGGCCTAATCAGCTCCCTGTTGCTCGTGTTCTTAAGCCCGAATGTCTGGTCTCCGGATGGGAATGCCATCTTTGTAGGGAATCCGCTCTTTCCTCTTGAAAATCCAGGAATCATCTCCATCCCGATTGGCTTTATCGCTGCAATCGTAGGAACCTTGTTGTCCAGTAAAAAAGCGGATGCCAAGAAATATGATGAAATATTAGTCAAGGCTAATACGGGGATGAAGGATTCAATTTAACCCAAATAGGAAAAGAGGGGGATCATTTTTCCCCTCTTTTCCTATTTGGTAACATTCCAGCTATTTCTATATCTTATTTAGCCTCTTTAATTTTCTTTTATTGTATTTATTCACTAACTGATTCATAACCTCAGCAAAAATCAAACCCATGGCAATCGCCCCTGCTAGCATAAATGCTTTTGCTGCCAGCTGGACGGCCATATTGAAATCATTTTCCACAAAATGCTTCATCGCATCATAGGATAGTCCCCCAGGCACGAGTGGGATAATCCCTGACACATTAAATATTGTAATCGGTGTTTTATACCTCTTCGCAAAATATTGGCTGATAACTGCTACGAGGAATGCCGCTGCCAATGTAGCAGCAATGCTATTTATCTCATTTTCGACCAGATAATAATAGAGAAACCAACCTACCATTCCAACCGTACCACATTGAATCAACGATTTTTTTGGCACATTGAAAATGACTCCAAATGCAGCAGAGGCAATAAAACTTGTAATTAACTGTGCAATCATTTTTCTACCTCCCCAACATCATAGGAAAACAAAGGCAACCGCAATCCCAGTACCAATGGCCAAGGCGGTCAAACCTGCATCTGCTCCTTTGGACAGCCCTGAAACTAAATGCCCTGCAATTAAATCCCTTGCTGCATTCGTAATTAATAATCCCGGCACAAGTGGCATCACGGCTCCAATAATGATCTTATCCAACTGACTACCCAAACCGAATTGCACAAATAACATAGCGGCCATGCCCACAACTAACGAAGCGATAAACTCGGCAAAAAAACGGACCTCCAATAACCAATGCAAATACAGCAGGCAAGAAAACCCTAACCCTCCGGCGATACACGACCAGATAAAATCACTCCACTGTCCTTGGAACATAATTAAAAAACAACCACTTGATATGAAGGCTGCAAAAATCTGTACCCACACGGAATACCCCATGCCTTCCTTTTCTATTTCCTTCAGACGGGAATAAGCTTGCTGTGGCGTCATTTCCCGACTTGATATGCTACGGGAAATGCTGTTCACTAACGTCACCTTGTGTAAATCAGTGGACCTTTGGGAAACCCTGATTAGCTTAGAGGCGGGGTGTTCCCCATCCAAGGAGAAGATAATTCCTGTCGGCGTTGAAAAGCTATGCGATTCATCACAACCAAAAGCGGCCGCTATCCTAACCATCGTATCTTCCACCCTGGAGGTTTCCGCGCCGTTTTGGAGCATGATTTTCCCTGCAAGCAAACAAACATCTATAATTTCATTCGTCTGAAACTGACTTTCCATCGTATCCTCTCCATTACTTCCTATATAGGAAATGCTTGCTTTATAAGTAAAAACTAACCCTTCCAAATTCATTCCATGATAGCCTAATTTTCGAAAAAAGGATATAGCTAACCCTTCCTAAATAAGCCGATTATTCTAACTTATCGCTCCCTATTATTTATATTCCTCATTACGCTAATCGACGGGTACCCCCTTTTCCACCTAGTAACCTCATCAAGCCTTCTACATCCTGCAAGGGCTGGTTCTTAAAGACTGGAATCCCACTAAACTTTCAACTGCCCCAACATCCACGGTACTTGGTAACAGGCATATCCACCTCGTTGGCCAATTGAACATGTCTCTTATTTCAGTAATTTTATCGAATTCACCTTTTCTAATCCGTCATGGTCAACCAAATTGCCCCTAGTCCTACCAATTTTTTCAAAGATTCTGATATTTATTGTTGCATAACACATGAGAGATTTCTCAAATGCCAACTGCTAACTCACCGCACTATTTTTATCTGATTATTCTTTTAACTAAACTTCCTTTAATTAATTATTGTCAAACTACGCTCTAAAGTTGATAATTGAGCGTGTAATTATTGTTAGCCACATCCTGAAAGGAAGGAATATTTCATGAAAAGCTTCTTTAAAAACTATCGATCCTCTTTAATATTGCTGACGGCAATTATTATTGGCGGTATAGCTGGTCTGATATTTGGAGAGAAGACCTCCATCATCCAGCCGCTGGGGGACTTATTTCTAAATTTAATGTTCACAATAATTGTGCCACTGGTATTTTTCAGTATCTCTTCGGCCATCGCCAATATGAATGGGATGAATCGTCTAGGGAAAATCATGGGCAGCATCGTCTTCGTTTTCTTAGCAACAGCTGCGCTGGCTGCCGTAATTGGCTTCGTTGGGACAACTATCATCAATCCATTGGAAGGCACAGATACCACTGCGATTAAAGAACTAATGGAAAATGGTGGTTCACAGGAGCCTGTTGAAGAGGTTTCATTACTTAGCCAGCTCGTTCAAACGGTTACGGTCTCCGACTTTCCCGAACTGTTCTCAAGAAGCAATATGCTACAGTTAATTGTCTTCTCTGTTTTAATTGGACTTTCCACCGCATTAGTCGGCGAAAAAGCCAAACCGATTACTGTGTTTTTATCAGCTGGTACGGCTGTGATGATGAAAGTCGTTAAAATTGTCATGTATTATGCACCGATTGGTCTAGGCGCTTACTTCGCTTCCATCATCGGTCAGCTTGGACCACAAATTTTAGAAGGTTATGCACGCACATTCGTTCTTTATCTCATTTTGACCGTGATCTATTATTTTGGGTTCTTCACTCTATATGCCTTTCTTGCTGGTGGCAAAGAGGGTATTAAATTGTTCTGGAAAAACGCATTCACGCCTTCCATTACAGCCATCGCTACCTGCTCGAGTGCGGCTTCGATTCCAGTCAACTTGGAATACGTCCGAAAAATGGGTGTACCAAAGGATATTGCCGAAACAATCATCCCACTTGGAGCCAACACACATAAAGATGGTTCTGTATTTGGTGGTGTCTTGAAGATTGTTTTCCTTTTCACCCTATTCGGCAAAGATATGACGAGTATTTCCAGCATTCTAAGCATCCTTGCCGTGGCCTTTTTAGTCGGTGCGGTCATGGGCGCCATTCCTGGAGGTGGCATGATTGGGGAAATGTTGATTCTAAGCGTGTTTGGCTTCCCTATCGAAGTCTTACCAATTATTGCTGTCATCTCTACCATTATCGATGCACCCGCTACACTTCTAAACTCAACAGGGAATACCGTGTGCGCTATGCTTGTCACACGGCTTGTCGAGGGTAAGAACTGGGTAAAACAGGCCTTTGTAAAAGAGGATCCTACTATATAAGCTTCGTATGAAATAGACTCCAAGAGATTTGGAGTCTATTTTTTATTCCTTAATTGTCTTGAAACAAGTTTTCAGCAGAAAAGGATTTTCCCTTCCTTAAATCGAATTAAAGGAGAAAGAACGCGAGGAGGGGTAGAATATTGAATAAGTGGCTGCCTGCTGGAATTCTTATCATGGGCTTACTCTATATATTTTTCATACCTGAAGAACCGTTAGCTATAAAGATTCTATTCAAGATTATCCCCATGATATTGATCCTGTTTTATGCCTACACCAAAAATATGGATCGTATGACCCGCTATCAACAACTTGTATTACTTGGTCTATTCTTTTGCATGCTAGGTGACGGCTTATTAATCTGGTTTGTTATTGGCCTAACGGCTTTCTTGATTGGACACATCTTCTATATTGCCGCATTCTTGAACCAGTGGAATTTTTCATGGCTGCGCATGGCAAGCATTCTTCCCATTGGGGTCTATTCCACTTGGATTGGCCGGGAAATAGTTCTTTCTTTGACTGAGAAGGGGGAGAGCAGTTTGATCATTCCCGTCATTTGCTATATAACCGTGATTTCCATCATGGGCTGGACCGCATTCATGACTGGGAAGGCTGCTGCCATTATCGGTGGTTTGCTGTTTGTCATTTCAGACTCCATTTTATCCTGGAATAAATTCGTCGAAGATATTACCTTTGCCGGTCCCCTGATCATGCTTACCTACTATACAGCTCAATTCTTCATCGCTTCTAGCATTCGGCCAAAATATGCTTATCCTTCATTGATAAACCGAAAGTATGATGAACCGACTATATACGACTAATTTCATTCCTATTCGATACATAAAAAAGGTATGCACAGTCTTATTCCAGACCGTTGCATACCTACATAGGGATTTCATCCTTTGATTTTCTTGATAAATGCCACTTTTAAATAATTGCCCTCTTTGAAGTTCGAATTTGTTCTAAAATCGGTGGGGAGCGTGAACTCTTCCATCAATTCATATTTTCCATTCATTTCTCTAAATGCCGCGTCAATGAAGCTTTTGAATTTTTTCATATCAAAGGTGCTACAGTTCGTAGATGCAATAATCACTCCATTGTCCTCTGTAATGGCAATAGCATCTTTCAATAAGTTCGTATAGTCTTTACCAGCACTAAAGGTAAACTTCTTTGATTTGGCAAAACTCGGCGGATCCAGGATGACTATATCAAATTTCAGAGCTTTCTTCATCGCATACTTAAAGTAATTAAATACATCCATTACGACGATGTTCTGCGCTTCTGGATCAATTCCATTCACGTTAAATTGTTCAGTCGTTTTAGGCAAACTGCGGTTAGCCAAGTCCACACTTGTCGTTTTAATGGCACCGCCTAAAGCTGCAAATACAGAGAAGGCACCGGTGTAAGAGAACATATTCAAGACAGTTTTCCCTTTTGCATACTTATCCCTGATGGTCCTTCTAACATCACGTTGATCGAGGAAAACGCCTACCATTGCTCCATCGTTCAGGTAAACCGCAAATTGAACACCATTTTCCTTGACGATAAGTGGAAATTCCGGCTGCACACCCATGACAAAGTCATCTTCCTCTACATATTGTCCCTTTGTATCAAAGCGTTTCTTCTGATAGATGGATTTGACATTGACCGTATTCTGCAAGGCTTTAATAATATAGTCTTTAAATGAATAGATTCCCTTGCTATACCAGTTGATGACATAGTTGCCCTCGTAGTGATCAATGATTATCCCACCAACTCCATCTCCCTCACCATTGAAGAAGCGGAATGCCGTCGTTTCGTTATCTTTGAAGAAAGGCTTTCGATAGTCATAAGCAGCCTGGATTTTTTGATTGAAAAACTCCTGGTCAATGTTTTCGCCCTCTTTGTGCGTCAACACCCATCCATAGCCTTTATTCTGTCTTCCATAATAGCCCTTGGCAAGAAAGCGATTGTTTTCGTCGACCAATCGCAACAAGCATCCTTCTTCCTGAAGGTCATTGAGGTTGCCAATCGCCTCCTTGGCAATCAGAGGATAGCCTTTTGCGATTTTACTTACGAATTTAGTTTTAACTTTTACATCTATTTCTTTTATCAAATATATCATCCTATCTTTGGTATTGCTTTCCTCCCCATTTTACCCTAATCCCCACATAAATAAAAACCAGCTTGGTTCCCTGACCAAGCTGGTTTCTAAAACTCTATCGATTCATGAGATTTTCAAGTGAAGGTCCCCGGCATGGGCTTTCCCCATCACTTTCAAGGCCCGGTGTAAAACGATGGTAATTAAGGCGGGCAGCACCATCCCTACTGCCACATAGATAAGAAACGTATACAACCCTTGACCCGTCAGTACGGCAATCGGAGCGATTAAGGAGCTTAGCCCCATTCCTCCAAGCTCATAAGACACTTGAAAATCAAAGACCATCGTGGCAATTGGAGCACAGACAATAGCTGCCACGAATGGCGGAATGACGTATAACGGATTCTTTATTAAGTTGGGAAATTGAACCTTTGGAGTCACGACCATCTGGGCTAGAAAACCGCCCATATCATTATCTTTATAAGACATAACAGTAAAGCCAACAAACTGAACAGTGCACCCAATTAACGCTGCCGCACTAGAAACGGGATCCAACTGGAGCGCAATTGCTAAAGCAGCGGAAGAAGCCGGTGTCATCAATAAAATGCTAAAGACTAACGCAATGACCATGGAACCAATTAAAGGAGAACCGGAAACAGCGGCGGTAATTTGACCGCTTAACCAAGTCAGTAACGGTGTCGTAACAAGCGCAAGTCCATAACCTGACACCCCTCCGACAAGGACAGCAGCCAACGGGATGGCCATGATATCCAACTTGGTTTTCCCTATCAAACGTTTACCGACATACGTGGCAATCAATGCAGCCAGAACAGCACTGATCGGCTGACCGGTGACAATCGTAAAAGCCCCCTCTGCCGTTCGGTTAATTGCAGCTCCACCGACCGCACTTGAAGCCATCGCACTAAAGATGACCAACGAATTACCCCCGAGTTGGTATGCTATTCCAGCTCCTAAAGCTGGTGCCAACAAGACCTTAGTAGCCCCGCCGATTGCAAGGAAGACTTCCCAGTCTAAATACCCTCCTATTGATTCAAACAATAAACCGATCCCTAATGTTACCAATACAGCATTAGCGATTCCCGTTGAAGCCTTATACATTCGTTCTGTGATGTATTCTTTTCTGCTCACTGGATTCCACTCCTATTTTTTAAATATTCTAATATTAAATATCAAATAAAAAACTGACTACGCTAAGCCTATATAAAAGGTAGAATATACCCCAAACTATCCATCGTAAGATAGAGGTTAGACAATTGATTTTCTCCTTCATTAATTGAGCTTGTTCGTATAGTAACACGAATATTCTGACAATGTAAACAGGATTTATATTCTAATAAAATAAAAACGCTTACAAAAAGGAATGATTTCTTCATTTAGCGCTAACCATTTCGCTTCCACTTATTATCTTCATGACTATTTGGCACAAGGTTTATGGTTAAATTATCCATATAATCAATCCCTTCACTCCTCCGATTTCTTAGTTATTTCACTATAATAGACGATTTTTTCTTTCCTAACAAAAAAGAGAACCACTTTACAGCGGATTCTCCTTTTTTAGGTTTATGTCCTTACCTTTCCTACTATTGAAAGCCTTCAAGGGTAGCAAAGGTTTCTCTAAGAAATTTATAAAATAACTTTTCCGTTGGCATTAATTCTCTTTCAGTAGGAATGATAACACCAACTGCACGTGTTACGGAAGGTTCCTCTAAAGGCAATCTCACCGTGAAGCGAGGCAGGCTATCAATCAAAGAAATTTCAGGTATCAGCGTGACGCCAAGCCCGGCTGCCACCAACCCTTTAATAGCATCGGTGTCTTTCCCTTCGAAGGCAACCTCCGGCTCAAAGCCGTTAAGCTTACACGCCTTCATGACCAGTTCCCGCAGAACATATCCCTTAGGGTAGACAATGAATGGGTTTCCCTGTAATTCATTTAACTTGATGGACTTCCTCTTTGCCAATGGATGATTTTCCGATAGAAGGGCAACTAGCTGTTCAATAAATAACGTTTCTCCATGAATTTTCTTTTCATTCGGTGGTAACGGACCTATCAAGGCCATATTGATATTTCCTTTTATTACAGAATCTATTAAGTAGCGATAGGATCCTTGTTTTAATGTGAATTTAGCTTGCGGGTATATTTCCCTGAAGTCAGAAATGACCTTTGGCAATATATAGGAAGCTAAACTACTCGGAAAACCGATCCGAATCGTTCCCTTTTCCGGATCCAAGCTTTCAGCCATCTCCCGTTTTGCCCGTTCAATCATGTCGACTGCCTTCTGCATATGTATGAGAAAGGTATTTCCTATGGGGGTCAGCTTGATTTTCCGTCCTTCACGGATAAATAACTGCACACCCAGTTCTTCTTCTAAATTATATATTTGACGACTAACCGCAGATTGGGCCACATGCAACGCCACGGCTGCTTCAGTCATATGTTCTCGTTTTGCCACTTCAATGAAGTACTCGATTTGTCTTAATTCCAATGTTGGTTCCTTCTTTCATATCAAAACAGCATGTAATTTATCTAATATTCAGATTGTTCTTTTAGAATTTAAATTATATCATGAAACTATCACATAAGAACCCATCGATAATACTACTTATAATTATTTTACTAAATAACAAAAAAAAGGGAGCTAAATGAAGATGATAACATCCCAAGAAATCCAGCAAGATGAATTGCAAGTTGCAAAAGAATACGTAAGCGACGTATATGCAAAAGTGAAAGAACGCAATCCCCACGAAAGTGAATTCCAACAAGCTGTAAAGGAAATCTTCCTTTCGTTGGTACCGGTATTTGCACAACATCCGGATTATATGAAAAACGGGATACTAGAGCGGATCGTTGAACCAGAGAGAATGATCACCTTCCGTGTCCCTTGGGTCGATGACCTAGGTAATGTACACGTGAATCGAGGTTTCCGCGTACAATTCAATAACGCAATCGGACCCTATAAAGGCGGCCTACGTTTCCATCCTACGGTAAATGCAAGCATCATCAAGTTTCTAGGATTTGAACAAATCTTTAAAAACTCTTTAACAGGTCAACCGATCGGCGGAGGTAAAGGTGGCGCCGACTTTGATCCAAAAGGAAAATCAGATGGTGAAATCATGCGTTTCTGCCAAAGCTTCATGTCAGAACTTGGATTACATATAGGACCAGACACCGACGTACCGGCTGGGGATATCGGAGTGGGAGCCAGAGAGATCGGGTATCTGTTCGGTCAGTATAAGAAAATGCAGGGAAGCTACCATGCCGGCGTTTTAACCGGTAAAGGCATTAGTTACGGAGGCAGTCTAGCACGTACAGAAGCAACCGGCTATGGAACGGTTTACTTCGTTGAAGAAATGCTAAAAGATAAAGGACTACAATTCAACGGCAGTACTGTTGTCATCTCGGGATCTGGTAATGTTTCCATCTATGCGATTGAAAAAGCAACACAATTAGGTGCCAGAGTAGTCGCTTGCAGTGATTCCAATGGATACATTTATGATAAAAACGGTCTAAACCTAGATACGATTAAGCGACTAAAAGAAGTAGAACGGAAACGCCTATGTGATTATGTTAGTGTTCATCCTGAAGCGGAATACACTGAAGGCAGTTACGGAATTTGGTCTATCCCATGCGACATCGCCCTTCCTTGTGCAACACAGAATGAAATTGATGAAGATGCAGCAAAACTGCTGATCAAAAACAATGTAAAAGCGGTCGGCGAAGGTGCTAACATGCCTTCTACCCTTGAAGCGATTGACGTATTCCTTAACAATGGTGTCCTCTTTGGTCCAGCTAAAGCTGCCAATGCAGGTGGCGTAGCTGTTTCAGCCCTTGAAATGGCACAAAATAGTGCCAGAATGCCTTGGACGTTTGAAGAAGTCGACGAAAAACTGCATGGCATCATGAAAAATATTTACAAAAATAGTATAGAAGCAGCTGAAGCATATGGTGTTCCAGGCAACTTAGTTGTCGGTGCCAACATTGCAGGATTCCTTAAAGTAGCAGACGCTATGATGACTCAGGGAATACTCTAAGAGCTAGTGAAGGAGGCGGTCCAAATGGACCGCCTCCTCTTCATTGTAACATCCCACAACAAAGGAGAGTGCCGGACAAAATACCGGCACTCTCCTTTATTACATACACTTTTATTCCTTAGTCACTAGCTTCAATGGAACAGAAATCGTACTATCCACTTTTTCGCCTTTCAGGACTTTTTCAGCCGCATGAACTGCTTCTTCACCGATAAGGACCGGTTGTTGAGCAACGGTTGCTTGTAATTCACCGTTTTCAACCGCTTTTAGAGCATCCTCGTTTCCATCAAAACCAACGACAATGACGTCTTTTCCGGCCGCTTTGATTGCCTCTACTGCTCCTAATGCCATTTCATCATTATGAGCAAAGACCGCTTGGATGTCTTTTTTCCCTTGCAGGATGTTTTCCATAACGTTAAGCCCTTTTGTACGGTCAAATTCAGCCGTTTGGCTTGTCAGAACATCTAATTGCTCATCTGCGATGTTATGGAACCCTTTCCCCCGCTCACGCGTTGCAGATGCTCCAGAAACCCCTTCTAATTCCACAACTTTTGCCTGTTCTCCAAGTTGTTTAACAAGATATTCAGCCGCTGTCTCTCCGCCGGCTACATTATCTGAAGCAATGAACGTTTCAATGTCGCCTTCCTCGGAAGAACGGTCAATTGTTATGACGGGAATGCCCGCTTCATTAGCCGATTGAACCGCTGATGAAATCGCAGCCGAATCCGTAGGGTTGACGAGTAGTATATCGACATTTTGAAGAATCAAATCTTCAATCCCGCTTATTTGTTTCGCTGTATCATCTTGTGCATCGACCACTGACACTTTCATGCCTTTTGCCTTCGCTTCTTTTTCAATCCCATCTTTCAACGCAACGAAGAAAGGATTATTTAATGTAGATATGCTGACTCCAACCTTCACGTCTTTCATGGACTCTTTTACTTCTTTTTTATTATCATTGAATCCCGATTCCATTGAACATGCTGCTAATACCACTAAAGACAGAACCATGAATAACGAAAGAACCTTTTTCATTTTGATACACCTCTACTTATGATTTTTTACGATCAAGTAAAACAGCAACCAATATAACTGCGCCCTTTACGACTTGCTGGTAGAAAGAGGACACACCAAGTAAATTCATTCCGTTGTTCAATGTACCGATAATCAAGACACCGACTAGCGTACCGAACATCCGGCCCTTTCCTCCTGATAGGCTTGTCCCGCCTAATACAACGGCAGCAATGGCATCCATTTCGTAGGATTGACCGGCAGTCGGCTGTGCTGAATTCAAACGAGATGTTAGAATGGCACCGGCAAGCGCTGCCATTGTGCCTGCAAGCCCATAAATAGCTACCTTGACCCGGTCCACTTTAATTCCAGAGATACGTGAAGCCTTCTCATTTCCACCTATTGCATACGTCTTACGTCCAAATGATGTTTTATGGAGCAAGAACCAGAGAATGATGAAAGCGATGATCATCACAACCGCTGGAACAGGAATTCCAAAGAAATATCCCCTACCAAACAATTGGAACATCAAAGAGTCACCAATACCCGTAATCGGCTTACCATCTGTATACACAAGCGTTAATCCACGGAAAATGGTCATCGTTGCCAATGTGACAATGAAAGGCGCCATTTTTCCTTTCGAGATAAGAATCCCATTAATCACACCCATTATGGTACCTAATAAAACGCCTACTAATATAGCTAAAATAGGGTCCAATCCTGAAACCATCATGCCAGCCATAAGTGCACTGGATAGTGCTAGAATGGAGCCGACCGACAGATCAATTCCGCCAGTCAAAATAATGAAGGTCATCCCAAACGCAATCAATGCATTAATGGAGGTTTGACGCAATAGATTCAAGATGTTACTCGGTTCCATGAATGATGGGTTTAAAACGGTTATTACGATAAATAAAAGAATCAAAGCAAGTAATGGACCAAATTTCTGCCAGATTCCAGTTTTCCCTGCAGCCTCAAGTTTCATCCTAGTTTCCTCCTGTTGCCAATGCCATAATTTTTTCTTGTGTTGCTTCCTTCTTCATCAATTCCCCGGCAATTTTACCTTCGTGTACAACAAGAACTCTGTCACTCATTCCCACAATTTCAGGAAGTTCTGACGAAACCATAATGATGGCGATGCCTCGTTCTGTTAATTCATTCATCAATTCATATATTTCACGTTTCGCTCCGACATCGATTCCCCTTGTCGGCTCATCCATGATCAACACTTTAGGAGAAGTTCCAATCCATTTGGCAATGACCACTTTTTGTTGATTTCCTCCAGATAAGTTGCCAATAATCGCTTCTGTAGACGATGTTTTCACGTGAAGACGCTTGACCATCATCTCCGCAAATTTTTTCTCATCAGCTGTCTTTACAATTCCGTTAGGGGCAAAGCTCTTTAGGTTTGGAAGGCCGATATTTTCGCGGATAGAAAAGTCCAGGATCAACCCTTCTTCTTTACGATTTTCCGTGATGAAGGCTAAACCATGCCGTACTGCATCTGTAGGTTTACGTATGGCTACCTTTTTACCCTCTATCTTTAACTCTCCACTACCTATTTGATCAATTCCGAAAATGGCACGCATGATTTCCGTTCTTCCTGCTCCCATTAACCCGGCTACACCCACAATTTCACCTTGACGGACAGCAAAATGAATATCTTCAAAGAGTCCTTTTTTAGTGAGTGCATTCACTTCAAGTACCACTTCTCCAGGGGATGCCTCACGATGAGGGAAACGGTCCTCTAGCTCACGACCGACCATCTTCTGGACCACTTCATCAAAATTGGTATCTATGATTCTTTTGGTATCCACTGTTTTACCGTCACGCATGACTGTGATCCGGTCACAAATGGCAAAAATCTCTTCCATCCGATGAGAAATATAAACAAGTGATACTCCTTTTTTTATTAGGCCTTTCATCACTTCAAACAACTTCTCAATTTCCCGATCGGTCAAGGCGGCGGTTGGTTCATCCATGATGATGACCTCAGCATCCGTCATCAGCGCTTTAGCAATCTCTATCATCTGCTGTTCGCCAACTGAGCAAAGACCGGCTTCTTTATCAAAAGGAAGCGAAATATTAAGCGTCTTAAAAATCTCATTGGCTTTAGCCATCATTTGTTTGTTTTTCAACACACCGAAAGCATTGACCATTTCCTTACCGATGAATAGGTTTTCTAATACCGTCATTTCTGGCCAGATATTCAACTCTTGTCGGATAAAGGCCAATCCTGCTTTTTCCGCTTCCTTCGAGTCCTTGAAGGAAACCTCTTTGCCATTGATCATGATTGTTCCCTGGTCATGTTTATGAAGTCCGGTCAAAATATTCATCAAGGTTGACTTTCCGGCTCCGTTTTCCCCCATAAGTGCGTGGACTTCTCCTGCCTCTAAAGAAAACTGTACGCCCTCTAATACCTTGTTCTGGCCAAATGCCTTATAGATATTACTCATTTCAATTTGCATACTTTTCACCTCATTTCGTTAAAAGAATACGCCAGACTGCAAAATGCAATTGGAATACGGCGTCGTTTCTCCTGTACGGATGACTGCCTTTGCTTTACGCGTCAATACTTTGAATTCCTCGTGGGAAATATAATCAATCGATTCTCCGAATTCTTGTTTCATGAAAAGATGCTGTTCTGGATTTTTTTCTATGATTTCATTAGCCGCAATTACCTTTTCAATAACCATATCGTCGTGAACGGCACGAACGACATCTTGAAAAGAAGGTGTTCCCGGTGTTAATGCTACATCTATTTTGAGCACTCCCTCAGGAACTGGCAGGCCTGCATCTCCAATGACGATATAATCTGTATGTCCAAGATCGACTAGTACCTTGGCGATTGAACTATTGATGATTCCATGACGCTTCATGAATTAAAGCTCCCTTCGACTTCTTCCCTTGTCGGCATACCGCCCTGTGCGCCAAACTTCGTTACTGAAATAGAAGCTGCTCGGTTAGCAAAGAGCAAACACTCTTCGAAACCTTTCCCTTCTGCAACAGCCACAGCAAAGGCGGCATTAAACGTATCCCCGGCCCCTGTTGTATCGACTGCCTCGACCACGAAACTTGGAACCACTCTCTCTTGTTCCCCATCGAAATAGCGTACTCCGTCTTTCCCTTCTGTGATAAACAATTTATTAGGATATTCGGCCAAAACTTCACTCCGATCCCTTCCCTTGAAAAGAATGTCGAATTCGTGCTCATTCGGGGTGATGAAGGATGAGCGCTGAATAACAAGCTCACTAATCTCACGTGCAGGTGCAGGGTTCAACAGTAATTTTTTCTGGAGCTTTTCACATAATTCAGCAAGAAACTCCACAGTTTCCTCCGGTATTTCTTGTTGAACCAGGACGATATCGCTCCCTTCTATAATTTTCATTGCCTTTTTGACATAATCGGGGGTGATGGAATCATTAGCACCTTTAACAACTATAATGCTATTATCTCCCTCTGAAAGCGTTATATGGGCAGTTCCGGAAGCTTCACCTGCAACCGGTTCCACAAAATTGGTAAAAACGCCGTTATTTTTTAAATTTTCGAGGATAATTTCTCCGTAAAAATCATCTCCTACACAACCGACCATCGTTACTTCAGCACCCAAACGGGCTGCTGCAACGGCTTGATTGGCTCCTTTTCCACCTGGAACTGTTACAAAAGAATCCCCAAGGACCGTTTCGCCTGCGATTGGACGCTTAGGCGATGTAACGACTAAGTCCATCGAGGAACTTCCGACTACTGCTATTTTTATCATGACTCCGCCTTCTTTCTCGTAGTTAGTCTTTCAACAAATGTAACTGGAAGCTTTCTATGTGTCTCTTCTATTACTTCCTGATTGATTCTTTTAATCAATAACTCTGCTGCCTGTTTTCCCATCTCATAAGCTGGCTGCCGAATAGTCGACAGAGGCGGGTGTAATAATGCTGTGAAGGCAATATCATCGTACCCAATCAATTGGATGTCATCAGGGATGCGTTTTTCTCTTTTTAAGATCTCCTGTAAAATCGCTGCTGCCACTATATCATTACAAGCAATGACTCCATCTACATGTGGATATTTTTCAAATAATTCTTGCGCACAGACCTGACCACCTTGAATGGTAAGCGGCGAGTCCACAACATGGAACTTCACCTTTGCAAGCCTTAACTCTTCCATTGCCGCTACATACCGGTCATACACAGGTTTTATTTCAACAGGACCCCTGATTAAAACGATGTCCTTACTTCCTCTATCTATCAATATTCGGGCCGCCAGTTGGCCACCCGCCCTTTGGTCGGAATAAACCGCGGGCAGTCCCTCTACCGTCCGGTCCAGCAAGACGACGGGGATTTCCAGGTTGCTAAAACTTTCATTTCCTATCTCACTTGTAGAAGCAATCATTCCCACTACATTGTTTTGCAAAAAAGTATCTATATATTCCATTTCCTTATTTCTCTTCTCATCACTATTGCCAAAGATTAACCGATATCCATATTGTTGGAGATAATCTTCTACCCCCCTTGCCATCTCAGGAAAGAAGGGGTTCGTAATGTCAGGTAAAATAAGGCCTATCAATTTAGATTTACGTTTATAGAGGGATCTAGCCACTTCATTCGGCTTGTAATTCAATTTTCCCACAGCTAACATGACGGCTTTTCTTGTATCTTCATGTGCGTACCCGCTGTCATTTATCACTCTAGAAACCGTCGCTACGGAAAATCCCGCTTCCTTTGCAACATCCCGAATAGTCGCCAATACATTCACCTCAATGTGTTATCTGTAACCGTTTCCACATTAGCTTATCATCATTTTATATGAACGGCAAGTCCTATTATCTTAGCAATTAGTAGGTACAAATAACTAAAAAGTGTAACACAATCCACCATTCTTTAAAATTTACACTGAGTAAAATGTGATTACCTTTCTAAATCCTGTCCTTGGATGCATATCGATGATCTTTTTCTTTCGCTGTTTTCATAACAAACTCGTCGGTTTCTCACTCGATTGGGTGGGATATATGAATCATTTATGAACTGTGCGGTACCGCTCCTAACATGGGAAATGATGAAAATCGTATGGCCATGCAGCCTCGTGGTATGAATCGAGATTTGGATTCACGTGGTGGAATTAACAGCAGCTATTCCAAGGAAACCATCATTCTATCATCTGCCCTCCTTTTATTACTATTCGGTGCGATAGCCTTTGCTCTCTCCTTTAGACGCAGAGGAAGAAAGGGTTAATCGTTTAAAAATTCATCACAATCAGGTATCCCGAGTTTGGGACGCCTTTTTCCATGTTGCTTTCATCAAACACACGACTATAAGGAGACATCCAATCTTTATAACTTCGCCTTATTTTTTTACAAACCGAAACGCTATATCCATTTTTATTACAAGGTAGTAAAATAATAGGAGGGTGAATTTTATTTTCATCTAAACATTTTCAGTTGTTTATTATTTTTCTATAAAGGGTAAAGATTTCCATTATCACTTTTCCGATCGTTCTATATGTATCTTGTCAAACGTGTCGGTGTCAGGGGGGAAAGAATGAAAAGAAATCATACGATGATGCAATTTTTCGAGTGGCATTTAGAAGCGGATGGAAAGCACTGGGAAAGATTGAAATACGCGGCCCTGAAATTGAAGGATACAGGAATTGACTGTATATGGCTTCCACCTGTTACAAAGGGCCAATCCCTAGAGGATAATGGGTATGGTATTTATGACGGGTACGATTTGGGTGAATTCGACCAAAAAGGAACCGTGCGTACAAAATACGGGACAAAGGAAGAATTGCATCAGGCGATTGCCGCCTGTCATAACTACGGGCTATGCGTATATATCGACCTGGTCATGAACCATAAAGCTGGGGCTGATGGCACTGAAAAGTTCGAAGTCATCGAAGTCAATCCAGAGAACAGGATGGAAGACATATCGGAACCATTTGAAATAGAGGGATGGACAACATTCGATTTTCCCGGACGTAATAATCAGTACTCCTCTTTTAAATGGGACCATACTCATTTTAATGGAACAGACTATGACGCCAAACATGACAAAATGGGCGTTTACCGGATAACAGGCGAAAATAAACATTGGAGTAAGCATGTCATTAATGAATTTGGGAACTACGATTACCTGATGTTTGCCAACATTGACTACAGTCTTCCAGAAGTTCGGCAGGAGATGATCACCTGGGGAAAATGGATGGTCGACACATTGAAATGCGATGGTTTTCGTTTAGATGCTGTAAAGCACATTGATTATGAATTCATCAATGAATTTTTACAAGAACTCATCCCTTACACAAAGGAACATTTCTTTATGGTGGGTGAATTCTGGAAGGCAGACGTAAATGCCTGTCAAACTTTTTTAGACCAAACGAATCATGACCTCAATCTATTCGATGTTTCCTTGCATTATAAATTTCACGAAGCCTCAAAAGCAGGATCTGACTTCGATCTCTCAACCATCTTTGATCATACCCTCGTTCAAACTAATCCGGCACAGGCCGTCACTTTTGTCGATAATCATGACTCTCAGCCCCATGAATCACTTGAATCATGGGTTAAGGATTGGTTCAAACCCTCGGCATATGCCCTAATCCTGCTTAGACTTTGTGGTTACCCTTGTGTCTTTTATGGAGATTACTATGGAATTGGCGGTCCTTCCCCGGTTCCCGGTAAAAAAGACATTATCGACCGGCTCCTGCATGCAAGGTATGAAAAAGCCTATGGTGAGCAAAAGGATTATTTCGATGATCCCCATACAATCGGTTGGGTTCGCCTAGGCGTAGAAGAGCTAGAAGGATCGGGATGTGCAGTCGTCGTCTCCAACAGCGATCAAAACAGTGAGAAAAGGATGTTTGTTGGCGAGCACCGCGCCGGTGAAATCTGGACCGACCTAACCTTCCATAGAGATGATCACATTACGATAGAGGAAGATGGGTATGCAACGTTTCCCGTTCATGGAAAAAGCGTATCCGTTTGGGCACTCAATCAATAAGTGATTTGCCTCCTACAGCAAAAACAGTAAGGTTCATCATCATCCTACTGTTTTTGCTGTTGTTTCTCATGGAAAAAGAAACCCCCATTACACCATTTCAAGCATGCACGAAGATTTCTCCATCCACAGCAACCATGGTAAGATAAGGGAAAAGGAGTTGGATGAATCATGAAAGATAAAATCATTGAGAGGTTTACATCTTATGTGAAGGTGGATACACAATCAAACGAGGATGTTTCCAGTTGTCCTTCCACAGCTGGGCAACTGCATTTAGCCCAACAGTTGGTGGAGGAGTTACAAGCTATCGGAATGTCCGATGTCACCATTGATGAAAATGGTTATGTCATGGCAACTTTGCCTGCCAATTCAGAAAAGCAGGTTCCGACAATCGGCTTCCTGGCCCATGTGGATACGGCAACGGATTTCACAGGGAAAGATGTGAAACCTCAGATCATTGAAGCCTATGATGGTAGTGACCTCCTATTACATAGAACATTGAATGTCATTCTATCACCTGATGACTTTCCCTCCCTTCATGACTACAAAGGACACACATTGATCACCACGGATGGAACAACCCTTCTTGGGGCGGATAATAAAGCAGGCATCGCTGAGATCATGACGGCTATGGACTATTTACTTCAACATCCAGAAATCAAGCATGGAAAAATCCGCGTGGCCTTCACTCCCGATGAGGAAATTGGAAGAGGCCCCCATAAATTTGACGTGGAAGCCTTCAATGCCCAATTTGCTTACACAGTGGACGGTGGCCCGCTTGGTGAACTCGAATATGAAAGCTTTAATGCTGCGTCTGCCAAGATTACCATAAAGGGCACGAACATCCACCCGGGCACAGCCAAGGGAAAAATGGTCAACTCCGCTAAAATAGCCATGGAGCTACATAGCAAACTGCCTGTTAACGAAGCACCGGAATACACAGAAGGATATGAAGGCTTTTATCATCTTAGCTCATTCCATGGAGACGTAGAAGAAACTAAACTATCCTATATCATCCGGGATTTCGATAAGCAAAAATTTAATGATCGTAAAAACTTCATCAAGCAAATTGTCGCCGAGTTAAGTGATAAGTATGGACATGAACAAGTCAAACTGGAATTGACTGACCAATACTACAATATGAAAGAAAAAATAGAACCGGTCAAAGAAATCGTCGATATCGCATACGAAGCCATGGAAAGGCTCGGGATTGAACCAAAAATCTCTCCAATCCGTGGAGGGACAGATGGGTCTCAGCTCTCTTATATGGGACTGCCTACCCCTAATATCTTTACAGGCGGCGAAAACTTCCATGGAAAATATGAATTCATCTCCGTCGATAATATGGTGAAAGCAACAAATGTCATTATTGGAATTGCTTCAATCTTTGAGGAAAAGGCGGTTTAATCGCTTTAACCACACGCGAAAAGCCCAGACTCTATACAGTCTGGGCTTTTGCATGTGGAGTATTCTTATAGTGCACGTGACCAATGTCGATGTTGGGCAATCGCCTCAATGAAACTAGCAGTGGATTTACCCTCTGCATCTGCAGTAATCGTGACAACTCCTGTAATAGGATCACCTGCTGGTATTCCTGCCTGGATCAGAATATCGGCTGCTTCTGTCCCTGCCCCAATCGCTTTGAAATGGTTATAAGCTTCGTCAATAAAATAGATGGCATCTTTTACAGCTTTCAATTGCTCAATGCTTTTCTTGCCACCCGCCACATAAACGGCATCATATAAAACCGAGTCTGCAGTCAGGAAGCTTTGACTCACCTCTAGTTGTTGCCCTTCTTCACTCGTAATCATTCCGCGATTCGTACTGATGATTTCAGCCATGATTCCAGCTGTTTTAAATGCGTCCATGACTTGGTCCATTTCAGAGCCCTTAAATCCATCGGCAGCCAATACAGCCACTTTACGCGTTGCAGGCGTAATGATCTTATTTTGCTCCTGGCTTAAAGCCGGTGAAGCCAATTCTACTTCCGATTCATTTTTATTGGTAGGAGGGTTTACACCGACTCCTTCCGCAATTTTTTCAGCCAATTTCAAGTCCACATTGCTGAACATCTCAACAATTTGTTGTTGGAGATCTTTACTTTTCACTTTACCCACTTCAAAATGGAAAGCTTCGATTATATGTTCTTTTTCCACGTCCGTCATACTATTCCAGAATAGTTTCGCTTGGCTGTAATGATCTTTAAAGCTTTCACTACGCTGACGCACTTTTCGGCCATCTACCTTCTCTTGGTAGTGAGCATATCCACCTTCCGCTTCCGATGCAGGTTCGGGAGAGTTATTGGCTAGCCCATTTTTATGGTAGCTGACTTGTCCTTGGTTGATCGTCATGCGATGCATACCATCACGTTGATTATTGTTAACCGGTGCTACTGAGCGGTTAATCGGAATCTCATGGAAATTCGGTCCACCCAAACGTGAAAGCTGGGTATCTGTATACGAGAATAGTCGTCCTTGAAGCAACGGATCATTGGAGAAATCAATGCCCGGTACGACATGCCCAGGGTGAAAAGCGATTTGTTCCGTCTCGGCGAAGAAATTATCCGTATTTTGGTTCAATACCATTTTCCCGATAATTTTCACTGGAATCTGTTCTTCCGGCCATAGTTTCGTAGGATCTAGGATGTCGAAGTCGAAGTTGAATTCATCTTCCTCCTTAATCATTTGCACACCAAATTCGAACTCGGGGTAATTTCCTGCTTCAATCGCTTCCCACAAGTCTTGACGGTGGAAATCAGAATTTTTCCCGGCAATCTTCTGAGCCTCGTCCCATACAAGGGATTTCACACCAAGAACAGGCTTCCAATGGAACTTGACGAAATGGGAGACGCCTTCTGCATTCACAAAACGGAAAGTATGGACACCGAATCCTTCCATCATGCGAAAGCTTCTAGGAATGGCTCTATCCGACAAATGCCACATTACCATGTGGGCTGTTTCTTCATTGTTCGCAACAAAATCCCAAAATGTATCATGGGCGCTTGCAGCTTGAGGTATTTCATTATGGGGTTCTGGTTTAACAGCATGGATCAAATCGGGGAATTTAATCGCATCCTGTATGAAAAATACCGGGATATTATTCCCAACCAGGTCATAGTTCCCCTCTTCTGTGTAAAACTTCGTTGAAAATCCACGGACATCCCGGACGGAATCTGCTGAGCCGCGTGAACCCGCTACTGTCGAGTAACGGACAAATACCGGGGTCTTAACAGAAGGGTCTTGGAGAAATTTTGCCTTTGTAAATTCGCCCATTGGCTCATACACCTGGAAATAACCATGTGCGCCTGATCCACGTGCATGTACGATACGCTCAGGAATGCGCTCATGGTCAAAATGGGTCATTTTCTCACGGAAATGAAAGTCCTCCATCAAAGTTGGTCCACGATCCCCCGCCTTCAAGGAATGTTCATCTTCGGAAACTCGCAAACCTTGATTGGTTGTCATCTTTTTCCCGCTATCATCCACTCTATATTGTTCCAACTGTTGGTTCTTGCTTTGTTCATTATCTTTTTTCATCCTTGTCTTCCCTCCAGTACCTTGTCGATAAAAGTCGATGTATAGTCCATTTCATGATGTATGTATGCTAAATAAGTATCTTATTCTTTAATACCACCCTAATTTCATCGATAAACAGGAATCACAAAAGTTATAGGACAAGAGTTCTTTAAAAGCTTAAGACAAATGACGACCTAGAGATGTATCCGCTACTCCCTCCATATCTTTTTATAAAAAAATGGCTACGGAGATGCTGTTCTCCATAGCCATTACTCATGATAACTTTTTGCTTCTTACACTTCGCCTTCCGCAAGCCAAGGGAAAAATCCATCTAGGAATTTCTCGGTCGCAGGCATGAAGTATGAGCCGTAATGATAGTCGGGGTCTAGTGTCATGATTACCCAAGTACCTTTCGTACTAACCTTGTCGATGTATAGGACAGCTCCGCCATCTTCCGTTGAAACCAGGATATCTGTCCCTGCCGGAGGCCAATACACCCCGTGTTGGTGCCATGTCGCATCGGCAAGTGTAAGATAGCGACTGAATAAATCATGATCGGGACGTTGCAACACTAAACCACTTTTGGCATCCTTATCAAGCCACCACCAAAAGTTCGTTTCTCTGAATTCCCAATTATGGCCTGGTAGCCATTCATTTAACTGTGGTCCAAAGGAAACGATGATCCCTCCCTCATCAGCAAAATCCATAATTTTTTTCATGGATTTCATGAGTAGGCCCATATGCAACTGGGAAGGAAGAAGGATTACATCAAATTCATCTATAGACGTTTTTTCTAAATCGGGAAGATAAATAAGTTTCTCAATGTATTTGCTGTATTTCGGTTCGGTATATGTCCGATTATGTTGCGAACTGCCTCCATCGATGACTGCAATTTTTCTCATCCCATTTCACCTCTCTCCTGAAGCGTTGAATACTCATCCCGTACCCATTGTATGAGTTGTGGACCAATGCGCTTTTTCGTTCCACTCGCATTCATCGCACCAAAAAGGTCACTACCTGCATGAACTAAAATAGTGCCCTTTGTACTATTCCTGTCAATATACGTGATAGGTTCTCCGCCAGGTAAGGTCAACAGAACTTCCGCTCCTTCGGGAATTGGATGGTGCCCCCTTGCGAAAAATCCCGAAACTCCTTTATTATAAGTCATATCATCTTCCTCTACCCCGTCAAAGATTGGATGGTGATGATCGATTGAAACCTCATAATCCTTGTAACTATGAATGGTTTTAGGGATGAAGGAAGAACCTCCAGGTAACCAGTCCAAAAACAAATTCCCACTAAAAACGACAATCTTCTTATCATCCAAAAACTCACGAATGACTTCTTTATGTCTAAATAAGAATTTCTGATCAATTAACCCTTGAACGACCAAGCATTTATAAGGTTTTAAGTCTATATTGGGCAGTTCATATGTATCAACAAAGGTAAAGTCATCCTGATATTGCGGGTCATTCACCCTTGCCTTTCCAAAGTAACTTCCTGTGTCAAGCATCAGAAAGTCCGTTCTATTCTTATTCACTTTTTTTCCTCCTTCGTGTTGCTCTAACTCTAACAATGCTGTTGTGAGACTTTGTGTGAATAGATCCTTAAGGGGTACAAGATTGGGATGCTCCCCTGTACTTTACTGGAAAACCCTATCCGCCAAAGAAGTGACTAAAAGGACTTCCCTATAAGCATAATACGGACTATACAGTAATCGTACTTTAAATTTATCATCATTGATAATCATTATCAATGGAAGTATTTTTTCCTTTTATAAAAAACCTCCAATTATAAAGGTTTCATGTCGATTATTATATTCTAGAATCGATTTATTTATTTTTTGAATAATAAAATTTGTGACTTTAGCAAGAAAAAATCTTAATTCTATAAAGCCATTTCCTTTGGAACCAAAGAAAAAGGATTTCTCCCCATGGAAGAAACCCTTTTTCTTTATTCCCGCTTTGCACACTCTTACAAGCCCTTGCTACTGTCTTTGCGATTCCATTTGAGCAGTTTTGGATCTTTAATTTTCATTTCCTTTTTATTCTCCCAATCCTCTTCCGTTCCGTCAGCCTCATACTCCTTAATTTCTTCAATAATCCATTTCTTCTTATCGGCATTATAAATCATGGAAAAGTCACGCACCGCTTTATAAGAAAGGTCATCCATTTTCTTTTTGTTTTTGAGTTTCATTTTGCTGTGATAGGACACTACAGCTACTGCTTCCGCTCTCCACTGATTATCAAAGTAACTGATATCCAAATCATCCAGATTAATGACGGCCCCTAAATATTGTGAATGTACTTCATCGACATAATTTTTGACCTGTTCAAAGTTTTCCGCAACAATGGAGGTATCATCTTTAATGTCATCCGAAACATTGGTAAGCTTCTTGGTATCAAAACTGCTGGTTTCAAATACGGCCCAGTCATGATTGAAAACATCGACAGCGGACATGACCGATTTTTGTACATCTTTATCATTTCTAGCCAAGGAATCAGGATCCACTACAAGCGTGACTTCCTTAGATCCACCCCAGACATCTATCTTATCCTTTTTCATGAAAGTACCCAGTTTGTTCTTTACTGTAGTGACCGTGTTATACGTCCCAGGCAAAAATGGACCATACGTGCCCTTCTTACTCTCTTTTACGGATTCCTTCAAGTCATCTACAGAAAGGGATAGTTGATCTTCATCATTTTGTCCCGTCACTTTAATGAATCCGGTTTTGACTCTCATTTTGTATTCCTTGAAAATGCCCCATTTTTTCCCCGACTCCACCAAGCTGACTTGCTGGTTGGTTGCCGAAAAATCCTTATCTTCTACTTGTTCATCCAATCCGTCCTTGATGGCATCAAAACTCGAGTCATTTTTGTTTAAGTACGTAGCAAATGCCTTAATGGATGCATTATTTACCACCGTTCCCTTTTTATCAGGATCGAGTAACTCCTTAAGTTGGTCCGTATCTTTCTTTTCAACTGCTTCTGTAAAGGATGCCACTACTTTTTTGGGTTTATTGTTTTGTTGAACGAAAAGCATGGTGACCAAGACCACGGCAATTAAGGCAACAGCGGAGACCCCACTTATAATCCAAGCTTTTTTCGACATATCTCACTGCTCCTTTAATATTTTGATCCTGCAGCAAAAATATTCGTTAATCTTTCTTGACCATCTTGTGATGAATTAACGTTCCACTTTCCATCCTCTTCTATCATATGAATCTTTAAATCTTCGCCTTCTTCTACTTCTTGGTTATTTATGATTTTATCGAATTTAGATATTAAATACTTTTTGGTACCTTTTTCATCGTATTTTTTCGTTTTTTCTCTATATTCATATTGGTATTCTGAAAGGTCTTCATATATGTTTCGCAATGAAACCGTTGAGAATTCAATTAGCACCACGGCTTTTCCATTTGCCTTGGCAGATGTGACCGTTTTAAACTCGGCCTTTTGTGACTGAGCCGATTTATAAGCAGCATAAAGTTTATCTACTTCTTCATCAGTCAATTTCCCTACAAAGTACCTTTTTATTTTCTCTTTGAATACCTTTTTCGCTTCTTCCTGTATAACCGCTTTGTCAGCAGATACTAATTTTTCATAATCACTATTGTCCTTATCCAGGTATATCGAATCAATATAAGCAGCTAACGCTTTCGCCGGGTCTTGAAGGGCGTCAAAACTTTCAGCATAATCTGCCGTATTCACCTTAACGATCACTTCTTCAATTTTCTTTTCATAGTCTTCTGAAGCCGCTTTTATCCCTATTTCATACTCTTTATCTTTTTCTACTTCAAAAAAGCCTGTGGTCGTTTTCGTTTTGCCGGCACCCAAATCGCCACTAGACTCAAACTCAATCCCTACGTTGGTGTTATATGCATCTGAAATGGCATTTGTCTCTTCATCGCCATCGTATAACTTAAATCCATCTCTTGTTGAGAGTCGAATGCCATCCTTTGATTTATTACTCAACTTAAATTTAACCGCCAGGACTCCTTTTTCTGTACCTTCTTCAGCCACACCATCATCTTTTCCAAGTAGCACAAAAGATGCATCCTCAATGGATACCTCTAAATCCTTATTCTTACTCTTGCTATCGCTCTTTTTTTCCGAAGATCCACTAGAACTGCTGCATGCAGATAACAACAGCATACAAATAAACAATAGCGAAATACCCTTTAACTTAGACACCATCAAAATTCCCCCCTATAAATAAGTAAAAGACCGCACACTTTCCAGCGAGATCTTTGGATAGGGAAAAAGAATACCGAGAACCATTAGTTAATGCAGATCAATGATTTAGACTAGTATGTATTGGATTCTTTTTCCACTTATCTTTATTTACCTCTAATCGACCTACCACAAACCCAAAAACAACCTATTTTATGAATATTTTGGTATAATTTTTATAGTTGAACAGGCATAAAGTATATAGGTCATATCCACTTCTTTACTTTCATGAGCCATTTTAACCATTCCCCTATTAAACCAAAAAGCCCGTTACGATTTTTACCCATAAATTAAAACTGCACACAAAAAAAGATCATCCCTTAGGACGACCTTTATATCAATTGCTAACACTATGTAACTCACGGTAATAAAGCTCTTTCTATCTTCGCACATGTTTTTCGCCGGGAAAACCAAGGATAGGATGTCCAGTGAAGTCTCCGGGTAGCCTCTGATGTGGCACTCCTTAGAAAGGTGAATGTTTCCGTTGTTTCACTAGTATTAGAGCGAACCCGGCCTTACAAGAATCGGAAAAGATATATGTACGTCTTTTCCGGTTCTTCCTGCCATTTATCATTTATTTGCCTCGGAAACCTTCAAAACCTTGCCTTTGACTTTCGTATTCTTCATCACTTTCAAGACCAGCGGACCTTTTCCATTCAATATCTCTACATAGGAAACATTATCCTGAATGGTTATAATGCCGATGTCCTCTGCCTTTACTCCATCTATTTTTGCAATGGTACCCACGAAATCGACGGCCCTGATTTTCTTTTTCTTGCCGCCATTAAAATACAGCTTCATAATTTGTCTGTTAAGCTGTTCACTTTTACTTTTTTTAATTTTTGGCCGTGTCTTTAGCTTCGCTTCAAAATCATTCTTCATGTCCAAGACATATTCTTTTGATGGAGCCGGCATGGTAGGGATCGTAAATCCGATATAGCTTTGAATCTCGGTGAGGAACTTACCTTCGAATGGAGTCACAAATGTGATTGCCTTCCCCTGTTTACCCGCACGTCCTGTTCTACCTGTACGATGGACATAGCTTTCCTTTTCAAGTGGAAGGTCATAATTGATGACATGGGTGATATTATCAATATCAATTCCACGTGCCGCTACATCCGTCGCGACTAGATAGCGGAATTCACCTCTTCTGAACTCGTCCATCACTGCCAGGCGGTCCTCCTGAAGCATCCCTCCATGGATCATATCGCATGGATACTCTAATTCCACTAACTGCTCACATACTTGGTCGACCTTGTCTTTTGTGCGACAGAAAATGATGCAGCTATCTGGATTTTCGACAATCGTAACATCTCTAAGCAGGGTAAACTTTTCATCTTCCTTGACTTCAATAACAGCATGTTCGATTTTTTCAGTCGTTAAGCCGGTTGACTTTATTTCAATATCCAAAGGTTCCTTCATATATTTATGGCACAGTTTTTTAATGCTCTCTGGTAACGTAGCAGAAAACAGCATCGTCACACGATCCTGCGGAAGTACTTTAATGATGGCTTCCACTTGCTCGATGAATCCCATATTTAACATTTCATCGGCTTCATCGATTACCAAATGGGTTAATCGGTCTAAAGCGAATGTACCTCTTTCAATATGATCAAGGACACGTCCAGGCGTTCCCACAACCACGTGGCTCTTTTGCTTCAACTCCGCTTTTTGCTGGGCAAAAGGAGATTTTCCATATACCGCAGTTGCCTTAATTCGTTTAAATCTACCAATATTTGTAATATCTTCTTTAATCTGTACGGCAAGCTCTCGCGTTGGTGTTAAAATGAGTGCCTGTGGCTTATTCTCCTGCCAATCGACCATATCACAGAGCGGTATGCCGAATGCAGCCGTTTTTCCGCTTCCCGTTTGCGACTTCACGACCAGGTCCCTTTTTTGCAAAGCAACAGGAATCACTTCACGTTGCACTTCCGTTGGATGCTGATAGCCTAGGCTTTCCAACGCCCGAACGATTTCATCACTTAATTTATAATCAATAAACTTAATTTCCGTCATATAACAGCCTCTTTTATTGTTTAGTATCTTGCTTTATTGTTTCCGTAATTGTTATTTCCTTATACTAAATTCTATTATACGCGATATGCATCAATAAACCTTATAATTCCTAAACCAATTCCCGCTTCAAAGACTTCCTTTCATGCCATCCGGGTATAATACTTTTTGAAAGACAAATAATAAGATGGTTCGATATATACTCAAAACAGCAAATCCAGTATAGAATTCATTATCAACAGTTATTGATTAATCAAAATGGATTATAAGCTTAATAATGTGCTAAAATATGTATGTAATGAATCAGTTAAATAACCTTAAAAGGAGAGATTAATGATGATAATCGTAGCGAATAAAATCAAAGTAAAAAAAGGAATGGGAGCAGTAATGGCACCAGGCTTTACGGCACCAGGCCCTCTAGATACGACAGAAGGCTTCGTTAAAGTTGAAGTATTGTTAACACAAAACTTAACGGACTACGACGAACTAAACGTGAATATGTACTGGGAAAACATGGACAGCTTTACTGCATGGAGAAACAGTGACGCGTTTAAAGCTGCACATAAACGTCCAGAACCTTCTTCAGATGAAGCTAAAAAAGAATCACCAATTATCGGTAGCGAAATTGTCACATATGAAATCGCTTCTGTAAAAGAAATCGCTAAATAATCAACTTCTCATTTAAATGAGGCTGTATCCTTACAGCCCCATTTTTCTTGTTTTTAGAAGCATGGCCGTTCATCTTTCAGCATAAAAAAACAGTATGTGTGCAAAAACATACTGTTTTTTCTATACATGGGGCCTTTCTCAGTTGGCCTCTGCTTTTTTGATTTGTTTACTTCTTAACTGACCACAGGCAGCATCTATATCCGTACCATGTTCCTGACGGATTTTACAATTCACGCCTCGTTTTTTCAGCGTATCATAAAATGCTAGCACTGACTCCTTCTCGCTTCTTTGATATTGACTGTGTTCATCTACAGGGTTATATGGAATCAAGTTTACATATAAACGATGTTTCTTGTCATCAAGCAATTCGGCAAGTTGTTCGGCTTCTTCTCGATGATCGTTGACGTCCCTCAATAGGATATACTCAATCGTAATTCTACGATTCGTTTTTTCCAAGTAATAATCCAATGACTTCATTAATTTTTCGATTGGAATGCCACGATTTATTTTCATGATTCTCGTTCTTAGTTCATTATTCGGGGCATGTAAAGAAATGGCCAAATTAACCTGTAATTGAGTATCGGTGAATTCATAGATTTTATTAGCCAGCCCACTCGTGGAAACAGTAATGCGTCTTGCTGCAATAGCCAACCCTTTATGGTCCATGATGACCTTCAAAAAGTCGATCATATTATCGAAATTATCAAAAGGCTCGCCAATCCCCATTACGACTACATGACTGACGATATCCCCTTGTCCCAACTGATCAAGATGGAGTTGAACATTCATGATCTGTTCCACTATTTCTCCAGCAGTTAAGTCACGGCTCTTCGCTAATAAACCGCTTGCGCAAAAACTACAGCCTATATTACAGCCTACTTGGGTAGTGACACAAACGGATATCCCATACTTATGGCGCATCATGACCGTTTCAATCAGGTTACCATCCAGTAATTTGAATAGAAACTTGATTGTCCCATCCGCCGACTCCTGTTTAACATGTTCAGTCAAAGTCTGGATGACAAAGTTTTCTTCCAGCAGTTGAATGCACTCTTTATTAACATCTGTCATATCAGAGAAATCCGTAACGCGCGTCCGATAAAGCCATTCCCAGACTTGGGTTGCCCGGAATTTTTTATGGCCATGCTCCAAAAGCCAAGCTGTCAATTGTTCAAATGTTAATCCATAAATGGACTCTTTATTCATATGGTTACCCTCTTTTCATAACGTTAAGATTAAATTCTTTACCTAGCTAACGCTACCACCCATCATCGATTGGGTGATTATTTATGGTATGGCTCATTTCTATTTATCCGAAACGCCCGATAGATCTGTTCCAACAAAACTAACTTCATGAGTTGATGCGGAAAGGTCATTTTAGAAAAAGAAAGGGCATAATCGCTTCTAGAAATCACATCGGCACTAAGCCCCAGTGAACCACCAATAATAAAGGCAAGTTTGCTTTTTCCATAAGTGGCAAGTTGGTCAATATGGGTCGCAAGTTGCTCAGAAGTGAGCTGTTTCCCATTGATTTCAAGCATAATCACATAAGTATCCTGGCTAATTTTCGCCAAGATCCGTTCACCTTCTCTTTGCTTGACGATATCCATATCCGCTGCACTCAAGTTTTCTGGTGCCTTTTCATCAGGCACTTCTATAAAATCTATATTAGCATAGGCTCCTAGCCGTTTTGTATATTCGGCCATTCCTTGCTTTAAGTATTTTTCTTTGAGCTTGCCAACCGTAATGATCGTTATCTTCATATATATCCTCTGACTTTCCATATGTTTTTAGTTCAATTGTTGGAAGTACCTCCTATTATCATACCTTAGAGAGACCCATAAACAAAACAAGCAAATCCTTTCCAAATCCAAAAGTTAAGATTTAAGAGACTTACCTATAAAGAATATTGGACTATATTTGCTTCCTAAATAACAAAAAACCAGCCCTTCTAAAAGAAAGTGCCGGTGGTTTTTTGTTATGACTTTTTCCAGTATTTTAGTCTTTCAAAATAGGTTACGAACAGGTTATCCACAAAACTTATCCACATATCCACAATTTCTATCCACATCTTGTATGGGAATATTAGTTCCCTACTAGATATATTGCCACGTTTCGACAATATTCACAGGTTGTTGATAACTTATTTTCTTCTGAAACCAGCGTTAATAACGGATACGTTTCACACTCATATACAACTTCATCGAGCGCCATATCAACGTGTTCCTGACAACAATATAGGTTCATTCCTCATTCTCCTTTTCATTTTTTATTGGCCAATCTTTTGATGCCACTTATCCACAATTCGTTTAGTATTCATCATATTCGGCAAAATATCCACAAGTAATGGTATCAAACGATAATAAAAACACAAGCAAAAAAACAGGGAAAGCAAAACTCCCCTGCTTTATTGCTTTTAGATTTCTCCACTTGAAAGCTTAATTTCTGCGGTTTCCTTTTTCCCATCTCGGTAATAAGTGATTTTTACAGTGTCGCCAATTTTCTTTTCATTGTACAGGTACTTCCTCAATTCAACGATATCATGAATTTTTTCATTATCCATACCAACAATTACATCAAATTCCTCTAGGCCTGCTTTTGCCGCTGGTGAGTTACTTTGAACGCCAGTCACAGCCACACCAGATGTTACTTTGTTTGGCAATTTTAATGTATTCTGCTGATGATACTGTGAAATTTCCTCCACTGATGCCAGGTTGACGCCTAAGTAGGCACGTTTCACTTCACCATATTTCTCAATATCACTGATAATAGGAATCGCTGAATCAATCGGGATGGATAGACCAATGCCTTCTACAGCATTTTCCGCAATCTTCATGGAATTGATCCCAATGACCTGACCGGACATGTTCACGAGGGCCCCGCCACTATTTCCTGGGTTAATTGCCGCATCGGTTTGGATAACTTCTGCATTCCAGTCTACCTGCCCGTCCTCATCGATATCCACTTCAATGGTACGCTCTACTCCTGAGATGATTCCTTGTGTAACGGATCCAGAGAATTGAAGTCCTAATGGGTTACCGATCGCTATGACTGGTTCACCTGGCTTTAATTTTTCGGTTGTGCCAAACTCTGCTACCGTCTTAACTTTATCCGCTTCCACTACCACGACAGCTAAATCCGTCCAAGGGTCACTTCCTTGTAGCTCGGCAGGTAGCTTGGTTCCATCACTTAACGTGACCTCTAACTCATTAGCATTCTCGATAACATGATTGTTCGTGACAATATAGGCTTTGCCACCATCCTTTTTATATACGACTCCAGATCCAGTACCCGCTTCGGCTGAACTGCTTTCGTTGCCTTTTCCGCCCCAGAAGGAAGTTTCCTGAATATTGGAGATGCCAACAACTGCATCGCTTGCCTTATCAACCGCACCCGTGACAGCACTTGTGACCTCTACGGAAACTTTCTGCTGAATTGGCTTGGCCTCTTCACCATCCGTTGAATTTTCCGTCTGGTTTGGGTTTGTTTCATCATTTAATACCCCACCGCCCGGGAATGCTAATAAAATCAGCAGAGCCCCAATGATGGCGCCTCCTAAGCCTGATAGAAAATAACCTGTACGGCTTCCTTTTTTCTGTTTATTTTGGTTCTCTTCGTTCTCCAAGACCGCTCCATCCTCTCTTTTTAGGAATGAATTATAGCAATTACTAGTGTTTGATATCCACCCTTAATTATACTCAATTAACAAGAAATATCTAAAAAAATGTATGCCATATTTAGCTTTCTGCCTCTTTTTTTATCATCATTTTTCTATTCATTCAGTACTAACCAACCAATACCCTTTTTAATCCCCTTACTAACTAACCCATTAAAAATAAAAAAGGAATGAAGCAGGTTTCCCCACTCATTCCTTTACTCATTATAGTGTAACAAGCTCTGTTGGTCTTTTGGGATCCGTATCGTAGAGCGAAAACTGCTCGCCAACAATAATCCCTTTCGTTTTTAAGGTTTGCTCCACTGACATTCTTGCAAGGTCTTTCATATTATTATCCATACTTAAATGGGCTAAGTATATCCGTTTCGTCTTGTCCCCTGCCACTTCACTCATGGCAAGAGCAGCATCTTCATTGCATACATGTCCAACATCGCTTAAAATCCGGCGTTTGATGCTCCATGGATATCGACCCATCCGAAGCATGGACACATCATGGTTGCTCTCAAACACATAGGCATCGGCATTCGTGATGATGCCTTTCATCCGATCGCTGACATAACCTGTGTCGGTTATGACCACAAGTTTTTTTCCTCCCTGATGGAACACATAAAACATCGGCTCGGCGGCATCATGAGATACACCAAAGGATTCAATATCAAGGCTTCCAAAGGTTTTGACTTGTTCCATTTCAAAGGCGAATTTCTGTTCAGGAGAAATCTCCCCGATGGAACGCTCCATTGCTTGCCATGTCTTTGTATTCGCATAAATGGGGAGCTTATGTTTTCTAGCGACGACTCCCAGACCTTTAATGTGGTCGCTATGTTCATGCGTAACCAGGATTCCAGAAAGCTTGGACATATCTCGGCCGATATCCTGAAATAATCCTTCCAAGGCTTTCCCACTCAATCCCGCATCGACAAGGAAAGATTGGTCCTCCGTCTCCACGAACAAGGCATTTCCCGTACTCCCACTTGCGAGTACACTAAAATGCATAGTCATCTATACTCACTCCAGTATTTTTTCTTCTGTATTTAACTCAATCACTTCGCCATCGAACGCATTTACGAATAAATCCGTTTCATCGTTCACGACTACCCACCATGTCGGTACAAGAAGATGTGAGAACGATGTGGTTTGCAACGAATTATAAAACCCAAGCTTTACGTCCGTAACTTCGTCTTTTGATACGATATCACCATGACTATATAAGGCATAAACAGCATCCAGGTCGGAATACAGCTCCTTCGGTTTATTGAACTTTTCAATTCCCACTAAATATGTCTGCTCATAGGAGGTCACTTCGGCTTCCTTATTCAGATACAAAGTGACCTTTCCTTTACTGTTGTTAAAAAACATCTTATTGTCGGAAACCTGATAGCAAATGATGGTTTGATTATCCTTATCATAGCTCCAAAACCCATATTCACTTCCGTATAAAATGTGATCCTTCAGGAATATGGTAACATCCGCGGGATGAATTTCTTTGCCTAAACTGATGGGCGTTTTTAATGAACCGACCAGCTTATTCCCATCTATAATATTTACTTTCTGGTTGTTTAGATTCTTTAGTTCTTTCTTATCAAATGTTTTACTTTTTGCAATTAAGAATTGATCCTTTACCTTTTGCTTCGAGAGCGGAATGGTTTTGATCTCGTCTTCTTTTAGAACTTCCTCATAGGAAGACTCTGCAATGAATTCATATTGGTTATCATTGATTTTCTCAAGAAACTGATACAGTAAAAATATATTCAATATGAAAAATACCATTATGAATATGGATTTTGTATTATTCCAATCCATCGTTATCGCCTCCTGCATTTTCGTCAACAGGCGCAATCAACCACTTTTCACCGGAACGGTAATACCAAGTTGGTTCCAGTGTAACGAGAGTAACGAGTTTAGAGTCCAACGATTTGTTTAACTTATAACCTATTGAAATATCTTGCACACTATCGAGATCGATGTTCCCGTTCTCTTCCAGCTGGTTCAACACTTCATTTCCTGTAGGCAATGTCACTACAGATCCTTCTGATGGCAAGACGGAAGCCAATGAGAAGTAGGGACGTTGATAACTATAAATATCTTCCTTCCCCCAAATCTGCTCGATTTCAGTCATTCCATATTCGTTGAAAGCTGGATAACCATCTATAAATAAACGGAATACCACACGCTGCTCATTTTCCGACATATAATCAAATCGGTAATTACTACCTTCCCACCCGGCATGATCATTGATGAAATCAATGCTTTTTTCCAACAGCTCACTAGAACTGCTGAACACTTTACTCTTTTGGGCAGGGTTTATATACGAGAGAATATAATTTTCATTGTTGACTGACAACAGTCTTGTTCCGTCGGAGTATTCCTCGCCTCGGGTTACCGTTTCTTGACGAACATATTTAGGATTACTGAATAAGGCATCTTTCAGATTCTTAACGTCCAGATAATCTATATAATATTGATATCGGTTGACTTCCACGGGCTTTTCCGGAACAAAAATCGTCCTTTTATCATGTAACGTATGAGCTGTATAGGTAGGATAACTTTTATTATAGAACTTCTCACTGAACTTTCTAAGGTCCTTAGTAGGGACCATTCCTTGATGGATTTGTTCATGATCATAAGATACGAAATAAACGGCTGATTGGTCACCGCTGATATCCTTCTGCTTGATCACGATCCGGTCAAAGGTAAAGCTCGACATATCTTCGTCCTTTACATCCAGTACCGTTTTATATAAAGACATCGGAACATCATCGGAAAAGTTGATCTCGATTGATCTATCCTCATGGACGAAATCATCGAAGTCCCTTTGAATCATCTTCAATGACATCTGCTTTATATCACTAAACGTCCATTGTGAAAACTCTTTCTCCATTCTTTCGATTTTTTCGGGATCGATTGTCTGGAAATGCTGGCCGTTGCGATGAAAAAGAACACTGACGGGTTTTATGACATCACTGACAATTTGTTCATCACTCTTGATTTTAATCAGATCGGATTCATCGATTTTTTTATATTCAGGCTCGTACGTCCAAATACTCCATGTCAAGAAAACGCTTGTCCCAACTAAAATAATCAGTATGATACTTTTCGCACGTTCAAAATTCATGCCCAATCATCCTCTTCTTCCTGTTCGTAAGGAAGTGTAAAGAACACCGTAGTTCCTTTTCCATCCACACTTTCCGCCCAAATTTTGCCTCCATGGGCAACGACCATTTCCTTTGCAATCGCCAGCCCAAGTCCAGTCCCTCCAAGATTCCTTGCCCGCGCTTTATCCACTCGGTAAAACCGGTCAAAAATCTTATCGATCACTTTTTTAGGGATACCGACACCTTGATCGGTTACGCTAATTACGATAAAGTTTTCCTTTGGCCTGATACGGAATGTCACTTGACCTCCTTCAGGAGAATACTTCAAGGAATTCGAGATGATATTATAAAGAACCTGGGTGATCTTGTCTTCATCAATGTCGACAAAATACGCGTCCTTTGGTATGTCTCTTTTAAAAGTAATATCGTCATTTTTCGTCATTTCAAAACGATCGATAATATGGTCATAGAACTTATTCAGATTCACCCATCCGGTTTTAAGCCGGTAATCTTTACTGTCCATTTTTGAAAGCTGTAACAGGTCATTTACAAGCCTGATCATCCGCTCCGTTTCATTTTGTGTGACACTTAAAAAGGCAGGGGCAATCTCTTCATCTTTCCAGGCACCTTCAGCCAATGCCTCGAGATAGCTTCTCATCGTCGTGAGCGGCGTACGCAACTCATGGGATACATTAGCGACAAACTCTCTTCGCTCCCCTTCTATCTTTTCCTGCTCAGTAATATCATGGAGCACTGTAATCAAACCATTAACGAAGCCCGTTTCCTTTTGGATGACGGAAAAATTCCCTCTTAAAATAAACGGTTGACCCTTTTTGCTGTAATCAAGGATGATGGACTCCCTTTCTTCCAGTAAATCTTCGAATTTATATTCTTCCTCAAGTCCCAACAATTCGATGATTGGTTGGTTCATGACGGCTTCACGTGAGACATTCAAAAGCTGTGCGGCAGGTTCATTTATCAAATTCACCCGGCCACGCCTATCCGTCGATATAACGCCATCCGTCATGTTGGTGAGAACAGATGAAAGCTTCCGTCTCTCCCCTTCCGTACTCGATTGCGACTCTTGAAGTTTCTTAGTCAAGTTATTGAAGGTAACGGCTAGCTGCCCTATTTCGTCATCGCCATATACTTTTACCTTTCGTGAGAAATTCCCTTTGGCCATCACCAACGCCTGTTTTCTCATATCAGACATTGGCCGTGTGATGGTCCGCGCAAGCAGAATCCCCAAAATGGCTGTTATGGCCAGAGCGATGGCCGTGCCAGTCATGAAAATGGCGTTGATTTCATCCATTTGTTCGAAGACATTCTCCATCTCCGCAATGACATAGACCGCTCCTATCACCGTACCATTCGCTTCAATGGGTGTTGAAAGGACCCATACACGCCTGCCAGTATTCGGATCTCTATATATTTCATGATCCTCGCCACCATAAGTCAACGTGTTCTTGATGATCGGCAGTGTCGTTTTCTTTCCTACAATCTCTTGGTTACCGGGATCGGACGTCCCAATCACCCGCCTGCTGCGGGTATCGATAACGCGCACTTCCGAAATATCATTCGTTGAGTTGTCGCGATCTTTCAATACCGTATTAATGGCTTCTTCGAGTGTAGGGTCTTCCTCCCCCCTCGATTTCTCCATTTCTTCCCCAATGCTATAGGTAAGCAGGTTAACATGGCCCTTGATCGACTTTGTGAAATTCCCGACGAGATTTTCTTCCAATTCCCCGACAAAATACACCCCAATTATTTGCATGGCTACGAAAATAAGCAACACATAAATCAGGACGAATTTAAAATGAATTGAACGAAAAAAACCAACCTTTTTCATAGATATTACTCCTGTTCAGGGTTACGCAGGTAATAACCGACCCCTCGTCTAGTTACGATCCAACCTGGGTGACTTGGGTTATCCTCAATCTTTTCACGGAGGCGTCTAACGGTTACATCGACTGTTCGGACATCGCCAAAGTAATCATATCCCCACACAGTTTGCAATAAGTGCTCCCTTGTCATGACCTGGCCAATATGTTTAGCTAAATAATGAAGCAGCTCGAATTCTCGGTGCGTTAACTCAATCGTCTCTCCACGCTTAGACACGACATATGCATCAGGATGGATGGTAAGATTGCCTATTGTAATTTCTTTTGGCTCATTTTCTTGATCTGGCACCGGAACGGCTTGTTGACGTCTTAAGTTTGCCTTTACCCGAGCAATTATTTCCCGGGTACTAAACGGCTTCGTCACATAATCGTCCGCACCAAGCTCTAATCCTAAGACTTTATCGATTTCCGAATCTTTTGCTGTTAACATGATGATTGGCGTTTCATATTTCTTTCTTACTTCTCTGCAAACTTCCATCCCATCACGCTGTGGAAGCATGATATCAAGTAAAATCAAATCAGGTTGAAGCTCTTCCACCATTTTTAGAGCTTCATTGCCATCATATGCACAGGAAACATCGTACCCTTCCTTTTTTAAATTGAATTGTAAAATATCTGCAATCGGCTTTTCATCGTCCACTACTAGAATTTTCTTATCCATCTACCTATCTCCTTTTAAAGCATAACTTTACTCTATAAAAAACATGTCCTTATCCGGGACGTTTATTCGTATTGTCCTGATGTTCATACTGACCTTCGTACTAGTAATGCAAATCCTCACACTATATATTCCCTAAAAAACGGTCAAAACACCTAAATCGAGCACATTGTACCTCTTCTACTTTATCATTTTACAGGCATTAAATCATCTTTTACCTATTATTCTCATCTATGAAGATAGCAGAAGAAGTCTTCGAAAAATGTCTCGAAGACTTCTATTGGCTTATATAATCTAACGGGTTTGCGAGAACACCATTTTTATAGATTTCAAAATGAAGGTGAACGCCAGTGGAGTTGCCTGTCGAGCCCATTCTACCAATAGGCATTCCTTTTTCAATCTTCTGTCCTGCTTCGATGTCTATTGATTCTAAGTGAGCATAATCCGTCTTGTACCCATTGTTATGGTTGATGGTCACCTTATTACCATAACCCCCGGCGTTACCGGCAAACTCAACAGTGCCATGATCAGCCGCCGTAATAGTTCTGGTGGTTGGCCTAGCAATATCTATTCCCTTATGAAGCTTGCCCCAACGATGTCCTTGTTTGCTTGAAATATAGCCCCCATCAGCAGGCCATGCAAAGGTTCCGCTCCCTTCTGAAGGAATGATTTTCGTGCCTTTTCTAGTTATCTCATTTTGTGTTGCCGCGGTAATTTCCTTTTTCACGATCGTTTCACTTAAGAGCTCACCGTTTGTTTCAGTGAGTTTATACGTGAATGCCTGAACGCCTTCCTGTCCTTCTTGCTCAACGACAGATTCTTCCTTCAATAGGTTCTTATCCTTTATTACTTTTCTCTCGAAAGGAATTTCAGTTTCTTTCAATACTTCTCTTTCTACCAGCACATTCACAAAAGGAGCTACCTCCGTCACACGGACCTTTTGCCCTTTATGAAGCCTCTTGCCCTCTTCTAGTTCTGAATTAAGCTGTAAAAGCTGTCCTAGGGACATATCATACTGATCGGCAATTGCCTCAAGTTCTTCATCTCCAGTTGCCTCATAGATGACTTTTTCCTTCTTTCCTTTTTCTATCAAGGAAATGGCATCCTTCACAGTCATGAGCTTATCCGGTTCCATAATCGTTTCCTTCCAGGAGATCGGCTTTGAGTATTCAATGGACAGTATCCTGCTTCCTTGCTCTTTTAGAGCCATGGGCTGATTTAAAACTCCAGCTTCCTGACTCTCTTCATATTCGGCCAATTCACCCTCATCTATATATAATAGGTGAATCTCTTTTAAAACCTCCTGTGCATCCTCCTTGGAGGGAACGTAAGCAACTACTTGATTATCAATGGTGATTTCATAAGCCTCCGCTTTTACAGCAAACTCTTCCTCGAGTACCTTTAAGGTTTCTTCATCATCTATTTCTGCATTAAATACATTCTCTTGCACATATGTCATCTGTGCTTCCTTATCGAATGTGTATTCGGGATAATCCGCCTCTGCTTCGACTATTTTAGCTAGTACCATTTTTTCTATTTCGGATTCATCACTCACGCTGCCAATGAACTCGTCATCAACATATACATGCTGAATGGAGGAGATTTTTTGAATTTCCGCAGCCGTAGCACGATTCCCTGCAAGCAATAAGATGATGGAAACCATCAACAGGAAACTTCCTTTGCCTTTTGAGCTGAACATTTATTGTCCCCCTTAACGGCCCGTGGGCCCCTTAAGAAACTAATCAAAAAATTAAGATAAATTACCTTGTTTTCAAAATTCATATACACATGATTAATTTCTTTTTTTTCACTCATAACTTTACCATAATGAAAAAAAAATCAAGAAATAGACTTCGTATTGTAATATAAATGTATAAATAGTGACAACAAGTGCCAAATCGCTCTTTTTGCAAAAGAGCAGCGAAGGTATGGTTTCCACGAGGAAAGTAGGTCCTGGTTGGGGTGACGAGTCGATGGTTACTAAGGGTGGCATTAACATTGTTACAATCTGATAACAAACACTTAACAGAAGTGCCATCAAAGAGATTTCCTTTAAAGGGCTAAGACAGTTTACTTTTAAAGCAAACAAAAAAAGCGCCCTAGGGCACTTTACAAAAGAATGGCTCAGGACGGAATCGAACCGCCGACACAAGGATTTTCAGTCCTTTGCTCTACCGACTGAGCTACTGAGCCAAATATTCCATTTTTCATTATGAAAGAATCATGTAAAAAATAAAATGGCGGTCCCGACGGGAATCGAACCCGCGATCTCCTGCGTGACAGGCAGGCATGTTAACCGCTACACCACGGGACCATCAAACATATAATTAAGAAGAAAAGTGACCCATACGGGATTCGAACCCGTGTTACCGCCGTGAAAGGGCGGTGTCTTAACCGCTTGACCAATGGGCCGAAAAAAATGGTGAGCCATGAAGGATTCGAACCTTCGACCCTCTGATTAAAAGTCAGATGCTCTACCAACTGAGCTAATGGCTCGTACTAATGAATGTAATCCGTATGTCTTGCAATGTCGCTTAACGTTGTTCTACTGTGACGACGCTTTTTATATTATCATAGTATTTATGGTTTGTGCAATAGTATTTTAAAATAAATTTAAATTAATATATTTTTTTATATATCTACCATGACTCTACTCCAATTAAACAGGTCTTTTTTTACCAACTAAGTAAAAAAAGAAGCCGCACTTAGTCGACTTCTTTATACCTCTTATGCTAAACGCCAAGGGCTTCTTACGATGTTTGTTTGATTGCGGTCAGGACCGACGGAGAATGTAGTCAACGGAATGCCTACTAATTGAGATACGCGCTCCACATAGTGACGGGCGTTAGCAGGTAATTCATCCAATGATTTGCATCCTGTGATGTCTTCTGACCAACCTGGTAGCTCTTCATAAACGGGCTTACATTCTCCGATTGCTTTCAAAGTAGCCGGCACTTCATGAATGATTTCACCTTTATAATCATAAGCTACACAAATTTTCACCGTTTCAAGTCCTGAAAGCACGTCAATGGAATTTAACGATAAATCAGTGATTCCACTTACACGACGGGCATGGCGAACGACTACGGCATCAAACCAACCGACACGACGTGGTCTACCCGTAGTTGTTCCGTACTCACGTCCAACTTCACGGATTTGATTGCCAATTTCGTCTTGTAGTTCTGTCGGGAAAGGACCATCGCCAACACGGCTTGTATAAGCTTTACACACACCGACAACATGGTTGATTTTCGTTGGTCCAACACCTGAACCAATTGTTACTCCACCTGCGACTGGATTCGAGGAAGTAACGAAAGGATATGTTCCTTGATCGATATCAAGCATGACTCCTTGAGCCCCTTCAAACAAGACGCGTTTCCCTTCATCAAGTGCATCATTCAATACAACGGAAGTATCACAAACATACTTTTGCACTTGTTGTCCGTACTCATAATATTCTTCAAGAATATCCTCGATTTTAAAACCTTCCGTTTCGTAAAAACGTTCAAACATGCGGTTTTTCTCCACAAGATTTTGATTCAGTTTTTCCTCGAAAATTTCACGGTCCAAAAGATCTGCCATACGGATACCATTACGAGCGGCTTTATCCATGTAAGCAGGGCCGATTCCTTTTTTCGTCGTTCCAATTTTATTTGCACCCTTGCGATCTTCTTCCACTTCATCCAATTTAATATGGTAAGGAAGGATGACATGAGCACGGTTCGAGATGCGAAGATTATCCGTGCTTACACCATGACTATGTAAATAAGCAAGCTCTTCTACAAGCGCTTTCGGATCGACTACCATTCCGTTCCCGATGACACAAATCTTATCACTATAAAAAATTCCAGAAGGAATTAAATGCAGTTTATATGTTACTCCGTTAAATTTAATCGTATGTCCTGCATTATTACCACCTTGGTAACGAGCTATGGCTTCTGCATTCTGGGATAAAAAGTCCGTTATCTTACCTTTACCTTCGTCTCCCCATTGTGTACCAACTACTACAACTGATGACATCTGAAAAAAGCACCTCCAAAGGTTCACGTAATACCGATTCTTAACCGGTTCTTATCAAACAAACCTATTTTATCAATAATCCCAAAGGGAAGTCAACATAAAATACGAACATTACATAAATTAATAATAAATTTGTTCGTTATTAAGTGACTTTCATACTTTACTTATACACTTTTTCATCCCCAAATAAGGAATCCGTGCAACTTTAGCAAGGATTCACTTTCTCCCCTGGCGGTTCTCCTTATTCTTTGCCCAAACTCCTTTAAACTTTCACCTTATTGTAAAAAAAAAGCCCACCAGAGATAGTGGGCTTTGTTCCAAATATAGAAAGTCAATTAAGCTCCTGGAGACATCGAATCATCATCGAATCGCCGTTCGAGGTTCACGAATTTATTGTATTCTTTGACGAATGCCAGTGAAACCGTGCCAACTGGGCCATTCCTTTGTTTTGCAATGATAATCTCAATGATATTTTTATTCTCGGACTCTTTATCATAATAATCATCACGGTACAGGAATGCTACGATGTCGGCATCCTGCTCTATACTTCCTGATTCCCTAATATCCGACATCATCGGACGTTTATCCTGCCGTTGTTCCACTCCACGGGATAATTGGGAAAGGGCAATGACAGGCACTTGAAGTTCACGGGCCAGGGCCTTCAGTGAACGGGAAATTTCCGATACTTCCTGCTGTCGGTTATCGCCTGAACGACCATCTCCTTGAATCAATTGTAGGTAGTCGATCAATATCATCCCAAGACCATGTTCCTGCTTCAAACGACGGCTTTTAGAGCGGATTTCGCCAATACGGACTCCTGGGGTGTCATCTATATAGATACCGGCATTCGACAAACTTCCCATTGCCATTGTCAGCTTGCGCCAGTCTTCATCTGTTAAGGCACCAGTCCTTAAGTTTTGAGCATTGATATTTCCTTCGGCACAAAGCATACGCATGACGAGCTGTTCGGAACCCATCTCCAGACTGAAAATCGCGACGTTTTCATCCGTTTTGGTTGCGACATTTTGGGCAATGTTCAAAGCGAAAGCCGTTTTACCAACAGAAGGACGGGCTCCAACAATGATGAGGTCATTCCGTTGGAATCCCGCCGTCATTCTGTCCAGTTCAGCAAAACCCGTCGGGATTCCAGTTACATCACCTTTGCGGTTGGTCAGGATCTCGATGTTATCATAGGTTCGAACCAAAACGTCCTTAATATTTTGAAATGAACCGGCGTTTTTACGCTGTGCCACTTCCATGATCGTCTTTTCCGCTTCCCCTAGCAGCTCCTCGACTTCATCCTCACGGCTATAGCCTTCCTGGGCGATGTTCGTTGCTGTCCTGATCAAACGACGGAGCAATGACTTTTCTTCCACGATTCGGGCATAATATTCGATATTGGCTGCAGTAGGGACCGATCCAGCCAGTTCGCTTAAATAAGACACTCCGCCCACTTCTTCAAGATTCTTCGTGGCGGAAAGTTCTTCCGTTACCGTAATCAAGTCAACGGCTTTACCTTCGTCATTCAACTTGATCATGACGTTAAAGATTTTTTGATGCGAACTTCTATAAAAATCCTCTGGAATCAACAATTCCGAAGTAACGGTCAGCGAAGATGGCTCCAAGAAGATGGCCCCTAGCACCGCTTGTTCCGCTTCTATATTTTGAGGGGGAATTCTATCCTGAAATTGCTCTATCATATCTTAAAACCTCCCAATCTAAGAGGATATATTTTCATTAATTAATTCGTAGATTTAGTTGAAAAAGAAAAAAAGTGACAGGACAACATAGCCCAATCACATTTTTTTCGTCTCTCTCTATTCTATCAATTTTTTTCAGATATGAAACCACTAAAATTAGTTAATTTCTTTCACTTGCACAGTTAAAGTCGCTGTAACCTCTGGATGTAGCTTCACAGGAACCTTCGTATGCCCCAATGAGCGAATTCCTTCGGCAAGCTCCATTTTACGTTTATCGATTTTAATACCATGCTTTTTCTGAAGTTCTGAAGCTATTTGCTTCGTCGTGATAGAACCGAATAAACGTCCGCCTTCACCGGCTTTAGCGGATAATTCGACAGTCAATTTTTCAATTTCCACCTGCAAGTCTTTTGCATGCTGAAGTTCTTCGGCAGCCAGGGAATCTTCTTTGTTTTTCTGAGCTTCCAAAGTTTTTACATTGGAGTTATTCGCCTCGATTGCCAATCCTTGCTTGATCAGGAAGTTATGGGCATACCCATCCGCAACGTTTTTGACTTCCCCTTTTTTCCCTTTACCTTTAACGTCTTTTAAAAATATAACTTTCATTCTTTTCGTCCTCCTTCTAAATATTCATCAATTGCTGCTTTCAACTGGCTCTCCGCTTCTTCAATGGAGCAGACCATCTGTGTGGCGGCATTCGTTAAATGACCGCCGCCATTCAATGTTTCCATGATAACCTGTACGTTGACATCACCTAGGGAACGGGCACTTATGCCAACTGTATCCTCAGACCGTTTAGCCACAACGAAGGAAGCGGTAACACCATCCATCATCAGAAGCGTATCAGCGGCCTGGGCGATCAGGACCTGATTATGGGTCTGTTCGGATTTTGCGGAAGCAATCGCAAGACCCTTTTTATAAAACGCAACTTCTTTAATTAAATTGGATCGCTTGATATACGTGTCCACATCTTCCCTTAGGAATTTCTGTACCAGTACCGTGTCCGCTCCATGGGCCCGTAAATAAGAAGCTGCATCGAAGGTACGTGAACCGGTTCTTAAAGTGAAACTTTTCGTATCGACAATGATCCCAGCAAGTAGCGCCGTCGACTCCAGCATATCAATTTTACTGCGTTTTGGCTGATATTCAAGTAGCTCCGTCACCAGCTCAGCTGTCGAAGATGCATAGGGCTCCATATAGACAAGCAGGGAGTTTTTGATGAATTCCTCGCCACGACGATGGTGATCAATGACGACCACCTTATCAATCCGATTCAATAATCTTTCTTCTATCACCATTGTAGGCTTGTGGGTATCGACGACGACGAGTAGCGTCTCGTCCGTGACCATCTCGAGTGCATCGTCAGGGCTTATAAATCGTCCATATAAATCCTCTTTATTTTTGATTTCTTCCATCAAACGCAAGACGCTACTGTCTAGCTCGTTTGTATTGATTACTATATACCCTTCACGTTCATTCATCTGTGCCACTTTCAAAATGCCTATAGCAGAACCTATGGCATCCATATCGGGATTTTTATGGCCCATGACAATGACTTTATCGCTATCTAGGACGATATCCTTTAAGGCATGAGAAATGACGCGTGCACGCACCCTCGTACGCTTTTCCATAGGGTTGGTTTTACCGCCATAGAATTTCACTTTCCCGCTTGCCTGTTTAATCGCTACTTGGTCCCCACCGCGGCCCAGGGCCAGATCGAGGCTAGATTGAGCAAGCGTCCCCAGCTCTGGAAGGGAGGAAACAGCAGATCCCACTCCAATGCTAAGCGTCAAAGGGACATTCTGTTTAGCGGTCGTTTCCCTGATTTCATCCAGGATTGAAAATTTATCATTTTCCAGCTGCTGCAGGATATGTTCATTAAAGACCGCAATAAACCGTTCAGAAGAAACCCTCTTGAAAAATACCCCATTATCCCTTGCCCACTTATCCAGCAACGAGGTAACCAAGCTATTTATACTACTTTTACGTTGGTCTTCCATTCCCTGCGTCAAATCATCGTAATTATCCAGCAGAATAATCGCAATGGCCGTTCTCTCTTCTTCATATTGTTTTTCGATTTCCACTTGCTCCGTTACATCGAAAAAGTAAAGAAGGCGTTCCTCGCGTTTATGGACCACTTTGAATTTCCGGTCATAAAGCGTAATGGTCTCTGTTTCAATCTCCTGCTTAATGAGCGGGACAAGTGAATCCGCCATATCATAAAGAGACCTTCCTGCCAGTGAGTCTTCACTAAAGCATGAGGCGAGGAATGGATTGGTCCACTCAATATAAAAATCATCATTAAAGAGCATGATCCCGATCGGCATTTCCAATAAGGCTTCCTCTCCCACCTTTTTTAACCGGTAGGATAACGTCGTGATGTACTCTTCGGTCTTAATTTGTTTTCTTTTTTCCATTTTCAATATTAAATAAAACAAACCGGCTTGAACCAACAATCCAATTAGTGCAATAACCCAATTATAGTAAGCCAGTACGCCCAAAAATATCAATCCTGCAACGAGCAACCCGTATAGCAGGGCCTTAACCGAATAATCCTTTAAATAAGATGGCATATTTTCAGCTCCTAAAAGCATCTGTTTAACAGACTATTCCTTTTTCTTGATCGTCTCCCGAAAAGGGAATCCTAAATCTATTATACCTAAAAAACGGATGAGGATTGCGAATATCGGCAGCAACAATGAGGCAACCACTATCAAAACGGGTATAGCCTTAGCCCAGCCCTTGACATCGCTGAAATAAAATATGAGTGAGTAGCCTTGAATCATGATGAAAAATTGAAGAATGAAAAATAGGTTCGTTATGGCCATATATACAAAATCTTTGTTGTCCATATTCACAAAAAGAGCCAAAAGCATTGTAATTAAATAATACCATAAAAGGCTTTTTGGAAGGCGAAGATCTTGGAAACGAGGCCAATTCAGGGATTTATCAATGAACCTTTTAAGTATGGGGTGGGCCGCTAAGAATATCAATAATACCATGATGATAGATGTAATCACGAGCAAGCTCGGAATCAGCGTAGTCAAGGTACTTATCGAGTCGTGCATGCCTTGGATTATCTTTTCAGTTGGGGCCTGACCAAATGATTCCATGATTTTCGCAGAAGAATCAATGGATTCCTCCATTACCGTCATGGTTTCTTCTATGTAATTCACTCCAAATAACACTACTGTGGCAGCATAGGTCACTAATATCCCACCTAGGAACGTAAGGACAGCACTGATGAACATAGGGGTCATCGGTTTATCCCTTTTCAGGAAGGAACCAATCACAATGCCCGTCGCCCCCATTAGCAAGGTCATTGGCAAGGATAAGACGCTACCGATTAAAATGGTTAATAACGATCCAACAAACAAGAATCCAACTGACCACGAAAGCTTTTGCTTACTGGTCACCAGAATGAAAGGAATCGGCAAAAAGAAAAAAGTTATAAATCCCAACAAAGGAATATATATTGTAATGAGTAATAATATACAATATAACGCTAAAAGAGCACCGCCCTCAGCGATTTTTCTACCACTATTCAACCGAATCCCCCCTATCATAAAATCATGAAGTATCTTTCTCTACATATTGTATCCGTTAAGCCCAGGATATTTCAAACTTCCCATTCTTTTTTCCAGATAAATCAGCTTTAAAAATAGGAGTTCTCTTCATTGTTAGTTAAATTTTTTTTGCAAAACAGGCCGATCACGAATTTTAAATACAATAACTAGCTAAAATGAAGCAAATCACGTAGAAACTGTAGAACGAAGATGAAGGAAGTTGGGGCTCGCATCGTTTTTTCAAATGAAAAAGGACCATTTGGGCAAATATACAAAAAAGCACATCAAGGATTTCTCCTCAATGCGCTCCGTTGTTATTATTCACCTGATACGTATGGAAGTAATGCCATAGTACGTGAGCGTTTAATAGCAATCGTTAATTTACGTTGATATTTAGCGCTAGTGCCAGTCACACGACGTGGTAAGATTTTACCGCGTTCTGAGACGAATTTTTTAAGAAGGTCTGTATCTTTGTAATCAATTTTAGTGATACCGTTTGATGTGAAATAACAAACCTTTTTACGCTTACCGCGTCCTTTACGTCCACCCATTGCCATAATAATTTCCCTCCCTGCTTTAGGATTTTCATTTTAAACAGCTGTTTAAAACGGAAGATCGTCATCTGAAATGTCGATGGTTTTACCGTCATTTGCAAATGGATCATCGTCTACACGAGTGTAGTTGTTGTTACTCCGTTGATTCTGATTAGGATTTTGTCCATACGAATTTTGATCATTGCCGCCATTATTGTTGTTATAGCTTTTTTGACCGCCACCGTAAGAACCGCCATCATTTCTTTCACCCGCTGAACTGCTTCGTGGTTCAAGGAACTGAACACTCTCAGCCAGAATCTCCGTCACATACACGCGTTTGCCGTCTTGTCCTTCATAATTACGCGTTTGGACACGTCCATCCACGCCAGCTAAACTACCTTTTTTCAAGAAGTTAGCCACATTTTCTGCCGGTTTACGCCAAACTACACAATTAATGAAGTCCGCTTCACGTTCACCTTGTGCATTCGTAAAAGTACGATTCACTGCTAAAGTAAAGGTAGCCACTGCAACTCCATTAGGTGTATATCGTAATTCAGGATCTTTAGTTAAGCGTCCTACCAAAACTACGCGATTCATCATCAGAATCAACCCCTAGTTTTCAACCTTGCTTACAAGAAGCTAGATTAGAATTTATATTAAATATTGAATTAAACGTCTTCTCTAGTAGCCATATGACGGATAATGTCTTCACTGATTTTAGCAAGACGATCGAATTCTTGGATCGCAGCACTTTCAGCGTTAACTTTAAGAAGCATGTAGTAACCATCACGGAAATCATTGATTTCGTATGCAAGACGGCGTTTACCCCATTCTTTTGCTTCTACTTCCGCACCATTATCAGTAAGGATTGTGTTGAAACGTTCAACTAAAGCTTTTTTAGCTTCTTCCTCAATGTTTGGACGGATGATATACATAATTTCGTATTTTCTCATCACTGTCACCTCCTTTTGGTCTAAGCGGCCCATTTGGGCAAGGAGCAATTTTTTATAATTACTCACAAGAATAAATTATAGCATAGTTAAACTAGGTTTGCAACGAATGTCGAATGTATCTTCCTATAGTATAAAGAGACTCCGCAGAATGAATCTGCGGAGTCCTTTTATATTATACGTTAAAGCGGAAGTGGACAACGTCTCCGTCGTTCACTATATATTCTTTACCTTCTAGTCGTACTTTTCCTGCTTCTTTTGCTGCACTATGGCTACCTGCTTCTAGCAAATCATCATAAGCGACGACTTCGGCACGAATGAAGCCACGTTCGAAGTCTGTATGGATGACACCCGCACATTGAGGAGCCTTCATACCTTTACGGAACGTCCAGGCACGCACTTCCTGCACTCCAGCCGTAAAGTAAGTGGCCAGCCCTAATAGATTGTATGAAGCACGGATCAATTTATCAAGACCTGACTCTTCGATGCCTAGCTCAGATAAGAACATTTCCTTTTCTTCACCTTCAAGCTCGGCTATTTCCTCTTCGATTTTGGCGCAAATTACGATAACTTCTGCATTTTCCGTCGCGGCGTATTCCCGGACTTGTTGCACGAACTCATTATCAGTCGCATTTGCCACTTCATCCTCACTTACATTTGCCACGTAAAGCATTGGTTTCGCTGTTAGGAGGTGCATGCCTTTCACGATTTTCAACTGTTCCTCAGTGAATTCGACTGAGCGGGCAGGCTTTTCAGCTTCTAAAGCTTCTTTCAATGCAACAAGAATCTCATGTTCGGCCACGGCACCCTTATCTTTTTGTTTAGCCATCTTTCCAACACGATCGATGCGCTTGTCCACAGATTCAAGGTCAGCAAGAATCAATTCAAGATTGATGACTTCGATATCATCAATCGGATTTACTTTTCCTGAAACGTGAGTGATGTTATCATCAGCGAAGCAACGAACAACCTGACAAATCGCATCTACTTGGCGGATATGGGATAGGAATTTATTGCCTAGACCTTCCCCTTTACTCGCTCCCTTTACAATCCCAGCAATATCTGTAAACTCAAATGCTGTTGGCACGGTTTTTTTCGGTTGGACCAGTTCAGTCAATTTTTGCAGACGATAATCGGGTACTTCTACAATTCCGACGTTTGGGTCGATTGTACAGAAAGGGTAATTCGCCGATTCAGCACCTGCCTGAGTAATTGCATTAAACAAAGTGGATTTACCTACGTTAGGCAAACCGACTATACCAGCTGTTAAAGCCATTTATATTTCACTCCTTCAAGATAATTCGTTCATAGTGTTACTAGATAAATCATTACTAAAGATACATCCAATACCTAAACCTTTCCCAATTATAGATTTCACTTCCTGAAAAGACAAGTAAATCATTGAGAGACAGAAATGCCATCTATACATGGAAAAAGCATGATCACTCCTCATGCTTTAGTAAAACTTTTTTCATTTTCTTGGAAAACTCACGCCGGGGCAACATTACGCTGTGTCCACAACCTTCACATTTAATCCGGATATCCATGCCCAATCGGATGATTTTCCACTTATTGATTCCACATGGGTGTGGCTTTTTCATTTCGACAACATCATTCAATGCAAATTCTTTTTCTTCCATAAACATGTGGCCCCCCCAGCTTTTATGACTCACTGCCTTTGTAAGTAGATTGGATTCCACTTTCTTCAAGGGCAGTACTGATTTCTTTCCTCAATATCCTACTCATTTCAGAATGGCGCATTGGCTTTGTTTCAGCCGTCACACGCAATACGATTTCTTCTGGAGTAATTGTCTCGATTCCCAGTAACTCAGGGTTTCTGACTAAATCATCATATTTTTTCGCTAAACCACCTAAGTGTCGGATTAATACCTTTTCAGCAAGTTCAACGGATCCGTCATGAGGGATCGTCACATCCACCACAGCCTTACTGTTCAATATGGAGTAGTTTGTTACTTGCGTGATGCTCCCATTCGGTATGAGATGCAATTCCCCTTTACTACTCTTAATCTTGGTAGTGCGTAGCCCAATTTCAAGGACTTCACCCTCAAAAGTATTGATTTTAATATAATCACCGACAGAGAAATGATCCTCGAAAATGACGAAGAATCCTGTAATAATATCCTTGACCAAACTTTGGGCTCCAAACCCTACTGCGAGTCCAATAATTCCAGCCCCAGCAAGTAAAGCCTTCACATCGAGTCCGCAAATTTCAAGGATCATAATCAAGGATATGAAATTCACAACATATGTAATGACGTTCTCGAGTAACTTAATGAGCGTCGTTTCTCTCCGCTCCGAGACACGGAGGGGGGTTCTGGTTCGGACCAGAAAAAATTTATTTAGCACCGTCTTTCCTATTCTTATAATAATACGCGATAAGAGGAGAACAAGGAAGATTTTAATAATCCCCTCACCTAACATCAGCCATACTTTTTCATCCAAAATTTCTTCTGTAATTTTACTATATGTAGCGTTTTCCATGCTTTCCTCCTACTCTATCTTTTGCAAATTACTAAAGGGCCCACCGTTTTTCCTGTTGAACTTATTCTCTCTACCCTACGGCCGAGGATGTAATCCAGTATAGGAGAAGTTTTGTTTGTAATATCATTAAATTAAAGGTTTCTGTATAAAAATAACATGGGTATATAGTAAAGAAATTAGAAATTTTTTTCCATTTCAAAACATGATCTTTTTACTATAAATCGCTATGCAACTAGCAACGAGGTAGAGGAAAGGACAGAATCACATTTGCCCTTCAGCCAATTAGCTGTTCTTAATAATTAATTCCCCCCTCAATTTAACCTATATCCCGTATATTTTTTCCTTTTCAACCGTATACTGTTAACACAAAACAAAGTAAAGGAGTGGAGCCGATGAATCTTAATTCTAATCTATTTAATAACAAAACTAGATTAAGTCGTATCCTGCATGAAGATGCGGACGCAACCAATCAAATTTCCCAGGAATTACTCAATCTCTTGCCTTCAGGAAAGCTTCAGCCTATCGTTTTTGTCTGCATTGGCACAGATCGTTCTACTGGTGATTCCCTCGGTCCACTTGTCGGTACCCTACTTCAAGAAAAATCCGAACTAGGTGCTTCTTCATTCCATGTGTATGGGACACTCGATAACCCTATACATGCGATGAACCTGCAGGAAAAGTTAGATGAAATCAAAAAAGTCCATGTGAATGCATTTATCGTTGGCATAGATGCCTGCTTAGGTAAACTAAAGAGCGTGGGGATTGTCCAACTCGGTAAAGGACCAGTGAAACCTGGTGCGGGTGTCAATAAAGACCTACCAGCCGTTGGGCATGCCCATATTACAGGCATCGTGAATGTCAGTGGGTTCATGGAATTCATGGTCCTACAGAACACACGGCTTAACCTGGTTTTAAAAATGGCCAAAACTATAGCCGAGGGCATTCATGAAGCACAACGACATTATCCTGCCAAGCCATCCATCACCCCATTTACCTGGTCATTCAAAAAGGAAAAAACACTTTAATAATGATACTTATAAAAAATAAAGGAAGGGACATCCCTTCCTTTATTTTTTATGCATACATAGTGGGACAAGAAACATTAGAGTCCATGGTTCCTATGAGGAGATGTTTTCTTGGTCGATTAAGTCTAGTATTCTATCTAAATCTTCTTTTGAAAAGAATTCTATTTCTATCTTCCCTTTTTTCTTGCTTTGTTTTATGGTCACGCTGGTCCCAAGTTTCTCCCGTAGTATGGACTCTCTTTGTTTGATGAATATATCTTTTTTTGGTTGTTTGGCATTCTTCGTTTCACGTGAAACAGTATCATTCAACTGATGGATATAATTCTCCAGCTGCCGAACGTTCATCGTTTCTTTGAGGATTTTATCTATGACAGACTTAAGCAGCTCTTTTTTCTTTAATCCTAGCAATGCACGCCCATGCCCCATGGAGATCGTGCCCTCTGATATATAGTTCCTGATCTCTTCAGGCAAAGAGAGCAAGCGGACATAGTTAGCTATGTGAGGCCGGCTTTTTCCGAGACGGTGTGCTAATTGCTCTTGAGTGAAATTTAACTTTTCGAGCAACGTTTGATAAGCTGCCGCTTCCTCAATCGGATTCAAATCTTCCCTCTGTAGGTTTTCCAATATCGCCAGTTCCATCATCTGCTGTTCATTTAACTCCCTGACAACGACAGGAACCGTTTTTAAACCGGCTTCCTTAGCCGCACGGCATCGTCTTTCTCCAGCTACAATTTCAAATCCTCTAATACTTTTCCGGGCAATAATCGGTTGAAGGATCCCATGCTCCAAAATTGACTGCTTAAGTTCTTCAATCGCTTCGGGGCGGAAGTTTTTTCGCGGCTGATGGGGATTGGGCCTTAATTCCCTCAATTTTATTTCCTGAACAGTTTCATCCTTGCTGACTTCCACATTAGGAAAGAGTGCGTCGAGTCCCTTTCCAAGTCCTTTAGCCATTTGAGACCACTTCCTTTGCCAATTGTAGATAGACCTCCGCACCGCGTGATTTCGGATCGTAAATGATAATCGGTTCCCCATGACTCGGTGCTTCACTCAGACGAACATTTCGGGGAATGATAGTTTGATATACCTTATCCTGAAAGTATTTTTTCACTTCCTCAATCACTTGAAGACCTAGATTCGTTCTGGCGTCCAACATCGTCAGCAAAACACCTTCGATCTTTAAATCATGATTTAAATGCTTCTGCACGAGACGGACCGTATTCAACAGCTGGCTCAATCCCTCCAATGCGTAATATTCACATTGTACGGGAATCAAAACGGCATCGGCTGCCGTCAAGGCATTCAGTGTGAGCAAGCCCAGTGAAGGTGGACAATCGATGACGATATAATCGAACTGACTTTGCACCTCTTCTAATGCACGCTTCAATCGAATTTCCCTGGAGATGGTAGGTACCAACTCAATTTCCGCACCCGCTAATTGGATTGTGGCAGGTATGGCATATAAGTTTTCAACCTTTGTTTCCAAGATTACGGTACTGGCTTCGACATCATCTACCAATACATCATAAATACACTGTTCCACATCTGCTTTATCAATACCAGTGCCGCTAGTCGCATTACCCTGAGGGTCTATATCGACCAACAAGACTTTCTTTCCTATATATGCAAGGCAAGCACTGAGGCTGACCGAAGTTGTCGTTTTTCCAACACCGCCCTTTTGATTGGCAATGGCAAGAATCTTCCCCACGAATTCACCTGCTTTCAACAATCTCATCTATCTTAAACGTACTATATTTCTTCTATTTTATCATGAATAATGATGAAGGAACTCGAATTCTTAAATTCGACGAAAAATTCGGTATTCTTTTAAATTAGTCAAAAAATGCAGTTCTTGGAGATGAATATTTCGTTTTTTTCACTGCGAATCACAAGAAAAAAGCTTGGTAATCGATGACTACCAAGCGGGGGATGATACCAGATTAAGACTTTTTCTTTGGAATTTTTATCGTAAACTGATAATATTCCTCGAATTCCTCTTCTTCTGCATCCAGGTTTATGCCATTATCCGTTACCATGGTCAGCGATTGGCGAATCGTGTTAACCGCAATCCTCATGTCCCTACTAAATGCCTTGCGTTTCGGCTTTGGCTTTGAATGATCCTTTGTACCAGTAAGAAGCTTGACAACCAGCTCTTCCGTCTGCTTGACGTTTAAACCTCTTTCAATGACTTCTTGAAGCAGCTTGACTTGATTTTCCGGGTTTTTCAACGGAATCAGCGAACGGGCATGACGTTCCGTAATCTGTTTTTGAAGCAGTGCTTCTTGGACTTCCTGTGGCAATTTTAACAACCGAAGTTTATTGGCAACCGTCGATTGGCCAATTCCCAATCTTTGAGCGAGTGCTTCCTGCGTTAAATTATGGAGCTCAATTAATTTCCCATATGCTAATGCTTCTTCAATCGGTGTCAATTCTTCACGCTGAAGGTTCTCTATCAACGCTACTGAAGCCGTTTCTGTATCCGTGAAATCTTTAATTATGGCTGGTGCCAACTCCCAACCAAGCTTTTGCATAGCACGAAAACGACGCTCACCTGCAATGATTTCATACTTTCCTTGACCATATGCCCTAACTACAATCGGTTGAATGATACCATGTGTATGAATCGTCTGAGCTAGTTCCGAGATTTTATCGTCGTTAAATACAGTCCTTGGTTGAAATCGATTTGGCACAATATCAGAAATGGAAATTTTCCTTATTTCTTCATTATTATTGCTTGGTGCCTCCATCTCAAGTTGCTGTTCTTCTTTTTCGCCAAACCTTAAGAAACGCGAAAAAGGATGCTTCATCTTCCTACACCACCTTTTAAAACTCCCAAATAACATATTCTCTATGGAAAGAACAAGTCCTCCATACATTTCCCGACATGAAAATACATATCGACCATTGCTGTATAACCATGTCGACTGGCGTCACCAATGCATTTCCATAGCCTAAATGTCTTGCTATTATTAATAGTAGACGCCTGTCTAAGATTATTTCCCCGCCGATTTAAGAGTCCCAAACTTTTTCCCACCAAACTGGTTCACTGGGACAGCTTACATTAAATAAAATGGAAATTATATTATTTATAGTAAAGGAAAGGATCGTAAAGTGCTAGTCGTGTATGAATCGTGATAAACAGACTATTCACGTACCGGTCATTCTATAGGTTGTTTATTCGGTGTACCTGGTTTTCTTGGATATTTTTTTGGAGTCTTCTTCACTTTTTTCACCGTAATGATATTTCGCTCACTATTCTCTTCTGGCAATATGAACGGGTGTATTTCCTCAATTTTCCCACCTAATGTGAAGATTGCCTTTTTTCCTGTATCCATCTCATCATGGGCACTGGCCGCTTTCATCGCAATGAATGTCCCATCCGTTTTAACAAGGGGTAAACATAGCTCGCTCAAAACAGACATTCTTGCCACCGCTCTTGCCATAACAACATCATAGGTTTCACGATGTTCCGGTTTCTGAGCAAATGTTTCGGCACGGTCATGATAAAACGATACGCCTGACAATTGTAAAGAGTCAGCAAGATGGTTTAAAAAAGAGATGCGCTTATTCAAAGAATCAACGATTGATACATGAATATCCGGGAAACAGATCTTCAAAGGGATACTCGGGAAACCAGCTCCGGCACCCACATCGCAAATACGATGAGGCTTGTTGAAATCGAAGTAAAAAGCTGCGCTGATCGAATCATAAAAATGCTTTAAATAGACTTCTTCTTTATCGGTTATGGCCGTTAGGTTCATCTTTTCGTTCCATTCCACCAATAAATGATAGTACATATCAAATTGCTCAAGCTGGCGTGGAGAAAGTTCAATGCCTTTCTCCTGCAGCGCTTGTTGGAATTGCTCAATATTCATGATTACTTCAATCCTTTTCGGGTATTTCCGTTTACTTAGAAATTCTAGCGATCTTTCCTTGTTCTAAATAAACTAGCAAAATAGAGACATCAGCAGGGTTCACACCTGAAATCCGTGAAGCTTGGGCAACGGATAGAGGGTGTACCTGTTTTAATTTTTGGCGAGCTTCCGTAGCCAATCCATTGATTGCATCGTAATCGATGTTTTCTGGGATTTTTTTATTCTCCATTTTCTTGAGGCGGTCAACCTGCTGTAAGGATTTTTCAATATATCCTTCATACTTGACCTGGATTTCGACTTGTTCCTTCACTTCATCACTTAGGTCGACATCACTTGGAGCAAGCTTTTGAATGTGGGAATAATCCATTTCTGTCCGCTTCAATAAATCCGAAGCGCGAATCCCATCTTTTAGTTCGCTCCCACCACTTGCGATGATAATCTCCTGCACCTCTTGAGTAGGTTTAATGAAGGTGGATTTCAACCGTTCTCGTTCTGTCTCCACGGCCTCTCTCTTTATAAGGAAACGATTATATCGCTCTTCTTTGATCATTCCAATTTTAAAACCGATTTCGGTCAGGCGTAAGTCTGCATTATCATGACGTAACAGTAAGCGGTATTCTGCACGAGAAGTCAGCAGGCGATAAGGCTCATTCGTACCTTTTGTCACAAGATCATCGATTAAAACGCCAATATATGCATCTGACCGGCTTAGAATCAGTTCTTCTTTTCCCAATGCTTTCAAGCCCGCGTTAATACCAGCCATTAATCCTTGGCCCGCCGCTTCTTCATAACCTGATGTCCCATTGATTTGACCTGCTGTATACAGGTTTTTCACTTTTTTCGTTTCCAATGTTGGCCAAAGTTGTGTCGGCACGATCGCATCATATTCAATCGCATATCCTGCACGCATCATCTCAGCCTTTTCAAGACCTGGTATGGTCTGAAGGATCCTAATTTGGACATCCTCGGGAAGGCTCGTAGACAATCCTTGTACATATACTTCTTTGGTATTGCGTCCTTCCGGTTCCAAGAATATCTGATGGCGTGGCTTGTCATTAAAGCGTACAACTTTGTCTTCTATCGATGGACAGTAACGAGGGCCAGTCCCTTTAATCATCCCAGAATACATTGGGGAACGGTGTAGATTCGCATCAATGAGCTGGTGGGTTCCTTCATTTGTATACGTTAACCAACATGGCAATTGGTCGGTGATGTATTTTGTCGTTTCAAAGGAAAAAGCACGTGGAACTTCATCACCCGGCTGTATTTCCGTTTTACTGTAATCAATAGAAGAACTATTGACGCGCGGAGGCGTTCCCGTTTTGAACCGAACCAAATCAAAGCCCAACTCTTCCAAATGCTCGGAAAGCCTGATGGATGGTTGCTGATTATTAGGACCACTTGAATATTTTAGTTCCCCTAAAATGATTTCGCCCCGTAAATAGGTCCCAGTCGTAATAACGACAGTTTTCGCACGGTAAATGGCACCCGTTTTTGTGATGACACCTTTACAAACGCCATCTTCAACAATCAATTCCTCAACCATTCCTTGAATTAACGTTAAATTCGGCTCATCTTCTATCGTCTTTTTCATTTCTTGCTGATAAAGAAACTTATCTGCTTGTGCACGTAAAGCACGAACGGCCGGACCTTTCGCTGTATTTAACATTCTCATCTGAATGTGCGTTTTATCGATATTTTTACCCATTTCGCCGCCTAAGGCATCAATTTCCCGGACCACAATCCCTTTTGCCGGTCCTCCAACAGAAGGGTTGCATGGCATAAAGGCAACCATATCTAAGTTGATGGTGATCATCAATGTTTTGGCACCGACTCTAGCAGATGCAAGACCCGCTTCACTACCTGCATGGCCTGCCCCAACTACGATGGCATCATAGTTTCCTGCTTCATATTGCATATCATTTTCCTCCCTCTACTCTTACTTTCCTAGACAAAATTGTGAAAACAATTGATTGATTAAATTATCCTGGACACTTTCACCAATAACTTCCCCAAGTAATTCCCATGCCTTTGTGAAATCGATCTGAACTAAGTCAATCGGCGTTCCCATCTCGATTGCTTCCATGGAATCCTCGATCGATTGCAAGGCCTGTCCGAGCAGCGCAATATGACGGGCGTTGGAAACATAGGTAATGTCCCCCGCTTCCAAAGAGCCCTCAAAGAATAAAGAAGCAATCGCTTCTTCCAATTCATCGACACCTTCATCTTCCAGTAAAGATGTAGTGACTATTTTGTGTGCGGCTGCCTTTTCCTTAACCTGCTCCATATTGATTTTCTGTGGCAGGTCCGTTTTATTGATAATGACGATGACATCCATTCCTTCGACTGCTTGGAACAGCTTTTCATCTTCCGGCGTAAAGTCATCGGAGTAATTTAAAACGAGTAAAATCAGGTCCGCATCTTTTAATACCGCCCGGGAGCGTTCCACACCAATCCGCTCAACGATATCTTCCGTTTCACGAATACCAGCTGTGTCGACAAGTTTTAGCGGCACCCCACGCACATTGACATACTCCTCAATAACGTCTCGAGTTGTCCCTGGGACATCGGTAACGATTGCCTTATTTTCATGCACTAAGCTGTTTAGCAAAGACGATTTTCCGACATTCGGACGCCCGATGATAACCGTCGCCAAGCCATCCCGCAAAATTTTTCCTTGCTGGGCCGTCCTGAGAAGTTTTTCAATCTCTGCCTTGACATAACTGCCCTTTTCCAAAAACAATCGATGTGTCATTTCTTCAACATCATCATATTCTGGGTAATCTATATTCACCTCGACCTGTGCGAGAGTCTGTAATATTTCGTGTCGCAGCTTTTGAATTAATTTCGAAAGCCGCCCTTCCATTTGACCCAACGCAACATTCATCGCTTTATCCGTTTTAGCTCGGATTAAATCCATGACAGCTTCTGCTTGAGAGAGATCGATTCTCCCATTCAAAAAAGCTCGTTTCGTGAATTCACCAGGCTCTGCCAAGCGTGCCCCCTGTGAGAGGATAAGCTGTAAAACCCGATTAACCGAAACGATTCCACCATGACAATTTATTTCAACAACATCTTCTCTCGTAAACGTTTTAGGACCTTTCATGACAGAAACCATAACCTCTTCTATGACTTCTCCAGTTTTAGGTACAACCAAGTGCCCGTAATGAATGGTATGTGAATCCACTTTCCGTAAACTTTTACCGCTTGGTCCTTTAAATATTCTATCGGCTATTTCTATGGCCTCATCACCGCTGATTCTTACGATGGCAATTGCCCCTTCCCCTAAAGGAGTTGAAATGGCGGTGATTGTATCGAATTCCATGCTTTCACCTCTTGTATATTAATGTTTCTCTAATTTATTTGATAAACAAAAATCTTGAATCCCTAAATTACAACAATAACACAGTATAATCATGAAAAAAAGTAGATACTCCTTCCTTTCAAGAGTTATCCACATGCCTTAAACCTTATATTTCTGTACCCTTCATTTTAACTTATCCACATGTGAATAACAAATAAAGCCTGACTTTCTTTCCATGTCCCTTTTTTAAGAGTCAGCCTTAGAAATTGAAGGGGAGGAATGAAAGGATAATATGTGATCAGGATTTAGTTAAAGGAGCATTTGATAATGTCGACATTCCTTTCGGTTCGCCTCTATATAAAGCAAAAAAAAACCTCCGCTTAATTAGCAGAAGGTTTATTTAACCGGAGTGATGACCAAATGGCGATATGGTTCTGTACCATTGGAAGTCGTCTTGATTTTCGGATAATGAAGCAGAGCCTTATGTATTACCTTCCGTTCATATGACGGCATCGGCTCCAATGCAACAATTTTACCAGTTTTCAGGGATTTATTGGCCATTCTTTCAGCTAATTGGATTAAAGTATCCGTTCGACGGTTGCGATAATCCTCTGCATCTACAATCACATTCAAAAACTGCTTCGAATAGCGATTGGCTACCAATTGTGTTAAATACTGAAGGGAATTTAACGTTTGACCCCGTTTACCAATTAATAAAGCAATTTTTTCACCTGACAAATGGAACGTTACGTTCTTCCCCTGGCGTTGAACCCTGATTTCCGACTTAACTCCCATTTTTTGAGTGATATCCTGCAGGAACTTTAGGGATTCTTCAACGGGATCAGCAGGCAATGTCACGTGGACGATTGCTTGCCTGGCCCCAAACAAACCCAAAAATCCTTTTTTTCCTTCATCCTCAATTTCAATTTCCACGCGATCTCTTGTGCTGTTAAGTTGAGCTAAAGCTGAATTGACTGCTTCTTCGACAGATTGTCCTGTAGCAGTTATCTTTTTCACTTTTTCTTTGCTCCCTCCGCGTTTTCCGCAGCTGCTTTTCTAAGATCTGGACCTTTGATGAAATATGTTTGAACGATGCCGAAAAGGTTACCCACTACCCAGTAAAGTGAAAGAGCAGCTGGAAAATTAATTGCAAAAATAACAATCATGACTGGCATGATGTAAAGCATCATTGTCATTTGTGCCGCCATTTGCGGATTTGAGTTCATTCCCGCCATTGACAACTTTTGCTGAATGAAAGTTGTAATACCCGCTATGATCGGCAAGATATAATAAGGATCCGGAGAACCTAAATCGAACCAGAGAAAACTATGCAGGGAAATCTCATGCGTACGGCTGATTGCATGATAAAAACCAATCAAAATTGGCATTTGAACCACTATCGGTAAACATCCTGCCAATGGATTCACATTATATTTTGAAAATAACGCCATTGTTTCTTTTTGTAGTTTTTGTTGTGTGGCAGCGTCTTTTGAGCTGTATTTTGCTTGAAGTTCTTTCATTTCTGGTTGAATGGCTTGCATTGCTTTTGAACTTTTCACCTGTTTAATCATAAGTGGAAGTAATATCAAGCGTATGATTAAGGTAACCGCAATGATTCCCAAACCGTAGCTTCCGCCAAATAATTCAGAAATATAAATAATGAGGGATGATAACGGATAGACAATATATGAATTCCAGAACCCTTCACTATCTGCCGTTATCGGTTCTTTGATCTCCGTACATCCTGATAGCAACATCATTATCGAAGCTAATCCAATGATGAGTAATATTCGTTTCTTCAACCGTTTTTTCCTCCTAACTTCAATCAATCTTTTTGAATAAATGTAACCCGTTCACAAGTGAACTACAAGGAAAAGTCACCCACTTATCAACTTTTAACGATGAAATTCTATTTTTTCAAAGCATAATTAATAACTATGTCGAAAAAGGAGTTTTTAAGGGTTTATTTTATTTTTTTGAAATTTAGCGATTTAGAACGCTTCAGGACATGGATCAAACTGCTTTTCACTTGAGAAAAGTCCATTTCTGCCGCTGGTTTTCTAGCAATCACAATATAGTCTTTTCCCTCTTCTATATCCTCTTTCAATTCTAAAAATGCTTGCCGTATGTATCTTTTGATTTGATTCCGAACAACGGCATTCCCAATCTTCTTACTGACAGAGAGGCCTATGCGGAAAAATTCCTGCTCGGGCTTTTGAAGGACATAGATAACGAATTGTCGATTGGCAGAGGATTCTCCCTTTTTAAAAACGAGTTGGAATTCGTCCTCTTTCTTTATCCTTAACTTTTTTTTCATCTTTACACCTTCATTAGAATGAATTGAGTCTCAGTAAATCCTTTATTTAGCGAAAAAAAACCACTGAGACTTTTCAGTGGTCTATGCAGATAGTACTTTTCTTCCTTTACGGCGACGTGCAGCGATTACGTTACGTCCGTTTTTCGTGCTCATACGTGCACGGAAACCGTGAACTTTACTATGTTTGCGATTATTCGGTTGATAAGTTCTTTTCATTATATGACACCTCCCTGAGGAATAACAGTTAAAGACAGTCCTTACAATTATATAGATGTTGCTTTCTACTTGTCAACTACATCTAGAAAAATATTTACTTTTTGCTTAATGTCCAGTGGGTTTTTTACTACCTAGCCTATTGTAAATGATTTTGCCTATAACTGATATAGAAATTTTTGGTCAGAGGGTACATTTCATGAATTTTAACCTAATTGATCCCTCTTCATACTACTTTACCATGCATATAACGAATCGACAAAAACATTTGTGAACTTCCGCTTTCGTTTTATAGAGGAACTAGGGACACCTGAATGGCATAAATGCAGTGATGGGGAATCAGTATACAACCTGTTTTAAATCCATCCATCAATAAAATAATTTAGAGGAATTCGACGCCATCACTCCATCTGTGGATAAAATTCGACATGTTTTTTTCTATCCACAGCCCATTTCGTATAGTTTTACACAAAAAAGAAGCCTGTGGAAAAGTTTTTCCCACAGGCCCTTTGAGTTGTGGATAAAGTTCACTAAGCCATTGCAAGACGTCCAAATTTCTGATATTATATTTGTGTTTTCACTCTGAATAACTTTATCAACAGATAACGGTTATCCACAGACTGTGCATAACTTGTGGATAGTTTATTCGACCTGTGAATATTAATCTGTCCACAAACAGTGGATATTGTCGAAAAACCTATTATCTTCTTATTATATATTTCAAGACATGCCTGTTGATGAATAAACATACGGACCTGCATCTTATTACAAGATGTTATTTATACAAAGGTTGTACAATGCGCGATATCGTTCCAGGGACCTCACCTTTTAGTGACATCCAACATCCCTTATACAGCTCACCGAACTTTTGCTGTCCAAATTTTTTTAAGACAGCGATCGATGAGTTTATTTGTGCCTAGACCTTTTAATACTTATAGAAAAATATTTTGCAAAGGAGGGATAAGTTTGGATAACATCGATAGCCTCTGGAATCAGGCACTCGGAAAAATTGAGAAAAAGATCAGTAAACCAAGCTTTGAAACTTGGCTTAAATCAACTAAAGCTTATTTACTTCAAGGTGACATCTTAACAGTCACCGCTCCCAATGAATTTGCTAGGGATTGGCTTGAGGAACGTTATTCTCACCTTATTTCTGATGTTTTATTCGAACTGACCGGCGAAGAATTGGAAGCGAAGTTCATTATTCCGCCCAATCAGGAAGATGATGACTTTTCCGCTCCCGTTCAGCCTAAAAAGATAAAAAAACAGGATAAGGAAAACAATCCATTTCCACAGCATATGCTTAACTCGAAAAATACCTTCGATACGTTTGTCATTGGCTCCGGCAATCGTTTTGCCCATGCTGCGTCTCTCGCTGTCGCAGAAGCACCCGCCAAAGCCTATAACCCGTTGTTTATATATGGAGGAGTAGGGCTTGGTAAGACTCATTTAATGCATGCCATTGGTCATTACGTACTTGAGCATAATCCAAAGGCAAAAGTCGTTTATCTATCCTCTGAAAAATTCACGAATGAATTCATCAATTCGATCCGGGATAATAAGGCCGGGGAATTTCGTGATAGATATCGTACGGTAGATGTTTTATTAATTGATGATATTCAATTCCTAGCAGGAAAAGAACAAACTCAAGAAGAGTTTTTCCATACATTCAATGCCTTGCATGAAGAAAGTAAACAGATCGTCATCTCGAGTGATCGTCCACCCAAAGAGATTCCAACACTTGAAGATCGTCTCCGTTCCCGCTTTGAATGGGGCTTGATTACGGATATTACGCCACCTGACTTAGAAACGAGGATTGCCATTTTACGTAAAAAGGCCAAGGCGGAAGGACTCGATATTCCGAATGAAGTAATGCTTTATATAGCCAACCAAATCGATTCGAACATCAGGGAGCTTGAAGGTGCACTTATTCGTGTTGTCGCCTATTCTTCGCTGATCAATAAAGATATTAATGCTGATTTAGCTGCTGAGGCTTTGAAAGACATCATTCCAAGCTCAAAACCTAAAATAATCACGATCTTGGAAATTCAAAAAACGGTCGGTGAGCATTACAGCGTAAAACTTGAGGACTTCAAAGCGAAAAAGAGGACTAAATCCGTAGCTTTTCCAAGACAGATTGCTATGTACCTCTCCCGGGAAATGACCGACTTTTCGCTCCCTAAAATAGGCGATGAATTCGGAGGGCGAGACCATACGACCGTCATCCATGCCCATGAAAAAATCTCGAAACTTATGCAAACGGATACCCAGCTGCAACGTCAGGTCAAGGAAATCCAGGATCAATTGAAGGTATAATAGATTCTGGATAATGTGTATAACTGATGACTACTTACACACAGTCTGTCCACATGTGGATAGACTGTTTTATCTTAGCTTCAACCGGGTTATCCACATATCCACAAGCCCTACTACTATTACTACTATCTTTTTTAAATAAAATTATTAATAAATATGCCATTTAGGCAATTAAAATTGGAGGATGGAACATGAGATTCGTAATTCAAAGAGATCGATTAGTTCATAGTGTCCAAGAAGTAATGAAAGCTATCACATCGAGAACGACGATTCCTATTTTAACGGGGATAAAAATAAGTGTGACAACAGAAGGAGTTACATTAACAGGAAGTGACTCGGATATTTCCATACAGTCATTTATTCCAGCTGAAGTAGATGGTGATGAAATCGTCGAAGTTAAAAGCAGCGGTGGAATTGTCCTTAATGCACGCTTTTTCAGTGAAATCGTCAAAAAACTACCGATGGATACAGTAGAAATCGAGGTCCAAAATAATTTTCAAACGATCATCCGGTCTGGTAAAGCTGAATTTAACTTAAATGGATTAGATCCTGAAGAATATCCTCATTTACCGATCATTGAAGAAGAAAATATCTTCAAACTTCCAACGGATCTTTTAAAAACACTGATTCGTCAAACCGGGTTTGCAGTGTCCACCTCAGAAACACGACCTATCTTAACAGGTGTAAACTTGAAGGTTCAGGATGACGAATTAACCTGTATTGCAACAGATAGCCATAGATTGGCCATGAGGACAGCTAAAATTGAGAACAAGATTAACGGAGCTTATAGTGTCGTCATTCCAGGGAAAAGCCTAAGCGAGTTAAGTAAGATTCTGGATGATACGAATGAACTTATAGAAATCGTCATCACGGATAACCAAGTCTTATTCAAAGCAGAAAACCTATTGTTCTTCTCACGTCTACTTGAAGGAAACTACCCGGACACTTCCCGATTGATTCCAACCGATAGCAAAACGGATGTGACAGTCCATACAAAAGACTTCCTGCAAGCGATTGATCGGGCATCTTTATTAGCTCGAGAGGGAAGAAATAATGTGGTTAAACTAACAACCATAGAGGGTCGCATCATCGAAGTGTCTTCCAATACACCAGAAATAGGTAAAGTGAGCGAGGAAGTACAAGCTGAAGCCATCGAAGGGGAAGACTTGAAAATATCCTTCAGTGCAAAATTTGTCATGGATGCATTAAAGGCATTAGAAGGATCCGATATCAAAATAAACTTTACTGGTGCTATGCGTCCATTTGTCATCCGACCGTTACATGATGAATCAATGCTCCAATTAATCCTGCCAGTAAGAACTTACTAAAATAATATTTCACAAAATTAAAGACCTGCTACCGGGTCTTTAATTTTTTAGCCCAAATGTATGGGGAGACAAGGATTAGCCAAGACTGCAACCTATGCAAAGAAGGTACAATCTGTTAAATAAAGGATAAGCAAAAGCTATACTTTGTCTTAATCCAATTTATTTAGTAAAATAAAGTATTAAAGACTACTTAGAAATGAGTGAGGCACCTAATGGACTCAATAAAAATAAGCACGGAATATATTACGCTAGGACAATTCTTGAAGTTGGCCGATTTAATTCAAAGCGGCGGCATGTCAAAATGGTTTTTAAGCGAATATGAGGTTTTCATCAACGGCGAATTAGATGTGAGACGAGGCAGAAAGTTACGGTCAGGTGATAAAATCGAAATCCCTGAATTCGGCACCTTCACAATAACAAGCTAAAACATAAGGGAAGAGCGGATTATGTACATTGAAAAAATAAGTTTGAAAAACTACCGCAACTATACCGAATTAGACCTTACCTTTGAAAATAAGGTCAATGTAATCCTTGGGGAAAATGCCCAAGGAAAAACAAATGTAATGGAATCCATTTTCGTATTAGCAATGGCAAAATCCCACCGTACCTCAAATGACAAAGAACTTATTCGCTGGGATGAAGAGTATGCTAAAATAGAAGGCAGAGTAAGAAAGAGAAATACATCAATCCCACTTGAGCTGACCATTTCGAAAAAGGGTAAAAAGGCGAAGTGCAACCATATTGAACAGAGAAAATTAAGTCAGTATGTCGGCAATATGAATGTGGTCATGTTTGCTCCTGAGGACTTGAATCTCGTAAAGGGAAGTCCTCAAGTCAGACGCCGTTTTATAGATATGGAAATTGGCCAGGTTTCTCCTGTATACCTTCATGATATGAGCCAATATCATAAAATACTTCAACAAAGAAATCATTACTTAAAGCTTCTGCAGACCCGTAAACAAAAGGACGAGGCGATGCTTGATGTATTAACTGACCAGATTATTCAGTATGCAGCGAAAATTGTCGAAAGAAGGTTTCACTTTCTTTCTAAGCTTCAGCAATGGGCAGAGCCGATTCATTCAGGGATCTCCAGGAATCTAGAAGTATTGAAAATCCAATATAAGCCGTCGCTTGATGTATCAGAATCCATGAATTTGACGAAAATAATAGAAGTATACACAGAAAAATTTGATAAAATAAAGGCAAGAGAAATTGAGCGGGGCGTAACCTTGATAGGACCTCACCGGGATGATTTGACTTTTTATGTAAATGACCGTGATGTCCAGACCTATGGTTCCCAGGGACAGCAGCGTACGACTGCGTTATCTTTGAAACTTGCTGAAATTGAATTGATTCATGAGGAAATCGGTGAGTATCCGATTTTACTATTGGATGATGTGTTATCGGAACTTGACGATTATCGTCAAACTCATTTACTAAATACGATACAAGGAAAAGTGCAGACGTTTGTGACGACACCTTCTATCGATGGAATCGATCATCAAACCCTCAGAGAAGCGTCCACCTTTTATGTGAGTCAAGGCAGTATAAAAAAGCTTAAATAACGAGGTGAAAGCATGTATCTCCATATTGGTGAGGATATTCTTGTGAAAACGGATGATATCATAGCTATTTTAGATAAAAAGATGCTTCACTCCTCTCCCATAATCGATGAATTCTTGGAGAAAAGGGTAGATGTGATCTCTCATTTAACAAAAAACTCGATTAAATCGATTGTAGTGACAGAAAAGCAGGTCTATTATTCACCGCTTGCCTCGGTCACCCTGAAAAAACGCTCGCTGCAGTCACCTTCCTTAATCGATGAATAAATGCTCTATAGATTATTGTTATCCTTTAAAGTGATAAATGCCAAAAGAAAAGTGTAGGTGGATACGTATGACAATGGAACAAAAAGAAGTACAAGCTCAGGCATACGATGAGAATCAGATACAGGTTTTAGAAGGCTTAGAAGCAGTACGTAAGCGTCCCGGCATGTATATCGGTACCACATCTGCAAAAGGACTTCACCATCTTGTTTGGGAAATTGTCGATAATAGTATTGATGAAGCGCTAGCAGGTTTTTGTGATGAAATAAAAGTGACAATTGAAAAGGACAACAGTATTACTGTTGTCGATAATGGTCGTGGTATACCAGTGGGTATACATGAAAAAATGGGTCGTCCTGCAGTAGAAGTAATCATGACTGTACTTCATGCTGGCGGGAAGTTCGGCGGCGGAGGCTATAAGGTTTCCGGAGGTCTGCATGGTGTAGGTGCCTCAGTCGTAAATGCCCTATCGACAGTGTTAGAAGTATTTGTTCATCGTGACGGAAAAATACACTATCAACAATTTAATCGTGGTGTACCTAAAGAGGACCTAAAGGTTATCGGAGAAACTGACCATACGGGTACAACGGTCCACTTTGTTCCGGATAAGGAAATATTCACGGAATCCATAGAATATGATTTTGATACGCTGGCAACTCGTATCCGAGAGCTCGCTTTCCTAAATAAAGGATTGAAGCTGATCATTGAAGATAAGCGTGAAGAAGAGGAAAAAATCAAGGAATTCCACTATGAAGGTGGAATTAAGTCATATGTAGAGCATTTGAACCGTTCTAAAGAAGTACTCCATGAAGAACCCATTTTCATGGAAGGCGAAAAAGATGGCATTTCTATCGAGTTAGCTCTTCAATACAATGATAGCTATATTAGTAACCTTTTTTCTTTTGCCAATAATATTCATACCTATGAAGGCGGTACGCATGAATCAGGTTTCAAGACTGCGTTGACCCGCGTAATCAATGATTACGCTAGGAAAAACGGACTTTTGAAGGAAGCGGATAATAATTTCTCTGGTGAAGATGTGCGTGAAGGATTAACCGCAATCATATCGATTAAGCACCCTGAGCCCCAATTCGAAGGGCAAACGAAAACAAAACTGGGGAACTCTGAAGTCAGGACTGTAACGGATTCCATTCTTTCCGAAAGGTTGGATTCCTTCTTATACGAAAACCCTGCAGTCGCCAGAAAAATCATAGATAAAGGGCTTATGGCTGCAAGGGCAAGAATGGCTGCCAAGAAAGCACGTGAGTTAACAAGAAGAAAAAGTGCATTGGAAGTCTCCAATCTACCGGGTAAACTGGCGGATTGTTCGTCCAAGGATCCTAGTATCAGCGAATTGTACATCGTGGAAGGAAACTCTGCCGGAGGATCTGCCAAACAAGGCCGTGACCGCCACTTCCAAGCTATTTTGCCACTACGGGGTAAAATTTTAAACGTTGAAAAAGCGCGATTGGATCGAATTCTTCATAATGAGGAGATTGGTACGATTATTACTGCACTTGGAACGGGTATTGGCGATGAATTCAATATTGAAAAGGCAAGATATCATAAAATTGTCATCATGACCGATGCGGATGTAGATGGTGCCCATATTAGAACGTTGATGCTGACATTCTTCTACCGCTATATGAGAAAAATCATCGAATATGGTTATATCTATATCGCCCAGCCACCTCTTTTCAAGATTCAACAGGGGAAAAAGGTGGATTATGCCTATAATGACCGGGAGCTTGAAACAATAATGGCAAGCCTTCCAAGCACACCGAAGCCTAACCTACAGCGCTATAAAGGGCTGGGGGAAATGAATCCAGAACAACTATGGGATACGACCATGAGCCCTGACACGAGAACGTTGCTTCAGGTTAGTTTAAAAGATGCCGTTGAAGCGGATGAAACGTTCGAGATGCTCATGGGGGATAAGGTTGAACCACGTCGAAATTTCATTGAAGAAAACGCGATTTATGTAAAAAATCTAGATATTTAATTTGTTTAACAGGATGATCTTATATCCTGTTCTTTACATAGTTCACGACCCGATCCAAAAATGAAAGTATAAGCTTTATAAAGGAGGTTGGCTCCATGTCAGAAATAGAAAGATCAGGTGTGCAAGAGATAAATATAAGCAAGGAAATGCGGACGTCCTTTTTAGATTATGCCATGAGTGTTATTGTAGCTCGGGCTTTGCCTGATGTAAGGGATGGCTTGAAACCGGTGCACCGGAGAATTCTTTATGCAATGAATGATCTTGGGATGACGTCGGATAAACCATTTAAAAAATCAGCCCGTATTGTAGGTGAAGTAATCGGTAAGTATCATCCTCATGGTGATTCTGCTGTGTATGAAACGATGGTCCGGATGGCGCAGCCCTTTAACTATCGTTATATGCTTGTCGACGGTCATGGGAACTTCGGATCTGTCGATGGTGACCAAGCGGCTGCAATGAGGTATACGGAAGCAAGGATGTCGAAAATATCGATGGAATTGCTTCGTGATTTAAACAAAGATACGGTTAGCTTCCAAGATAACTATGATGGTTCGGAAAGAGAGCCTGCTGTTATGCCGGCTCGTTTCCCGAACTTATTAGTGAATGGTTCTTCAGGGATAGCTGTCGGAATGGCAACCAATATCCCTCCTCACCAATTAGGTGAGGTAATTGATGGCGTATTGGCATTAAGTAAAAATCCAGAAATTACGATTCCAGAGTTGATGGAACACATTCCTGGACCCGATTTCCCGACTGCAGGGCTTATATTAGGCCGGAGTGGTATCAGGAAAGCCTATGAAACAGGAAAAGGTTCAATCATTCAACGTGCTAGAGTTGAAATCGAAGAGAAATCCAATGGTAAACAAGTCATTATTGTTAAGGAAATCCCTTATCAAGTGAACAAGGCAAGATTGATAGAAAAAATTGCCGAGCTTGCTCGGGATAAGAGGATTGAAGGCATAACCGATCTACGGGATGAGTCGGATCGTAACGGTATGAGAATTGTCATGGAGCTTAGGAAAGACGTAAATGCGAATGTCCTCCTAAATAATTTATACAAACATACTGCCATGCAAACGACTTTTGGAATTAACCTGCTTGCTTTGGTAAACGGTCAGCCTAAGGTCTTGAACTTGAAGGAATGCCTGTATCATTACTTGGAACATCAAAAGATTGTCATTCGTCGTAGAACGGAATTTGAACTGCGTAAAGCGGAAGCTCGGGCCCATATACTAGAGGGATTACGAGTAGCACTTGATAATTTGGATGCAGTCATTGCATTAATCCGTGGTTCACAAACTACTGAAATAGCTAGAGAAGGGTTAATGACTCAATTCTCGCTTTCAGAAAAGCAAGCCCAAGCTATTTTGGATATGCGTTTACAACGCTTAACTGGTTTGGAACGAGAAAAAATTGAAGAAGAGTATCAAGCCTTGATGGCATTGATCGCAGAATTCAAAGCGGTCTTGGCCAATGAAGAGAAGGTTCTTGAAATCATTCGTGAAGAGCTTCTAGAAATAAAAGAGCGTTTCAATGATAAGAGGAGAACTGAAATTACATTAGTAGGCTTTGAAAGTCTGGAAGATGAGGATTTAATCCCTGAAGAAAATATTATCGTGACCCTAACGCATAATGGATATATCAAAAGGTTACCTGCCACTACGTATCGTAGTCAAAAACGTGGAGGGCGAGGCATACAAGGTATGGGTACAAATGCTGACGACTTTGTCGATCATCTGTTAACGACATCGACTCACGATACATTATTATTCTTCACCAATAAAGGGAAAGTCTATCGTTCTAAAGGATATGAAATACCTGAATATGGACGGACAGCAAAAGGGCTCCCTCTTATCAATCTGTTAGAAGTTGATAAAGGAGAATGGGTCAATGCAATCATCCCAGTGAGGGAATTCACTAATGATTGGTACTTGTTCTTCACAACAAGACACGGTATATCTAAGCGTACACCGTTGTCATCCTTCGCTAATATCCGAAATAATGGATTGATAGCTGTAGGTCTCCGTGAAGATGATGAACTGATTTCGGTTCGACTCACGAATGGCGAAAAGCAAATTATCATCGGTACTAAAGCGGGAATGATGATTCGTTTCCCAGAAACCGATGTCCGTACAATGGGACGTACAGCTGCTGGGGTAAAAGGAATTTCCTTAAGAGCCTCCGATGAAGTAATCGGCATGGAGATTTTGGAAGAAGATGAAGAAGTACTGATTGTTACGAAAAATGGTTATGGAAAGCGGACAAACGCTGAGGAATACCGTATCCAAAGCCGTGGTGGTAAAGGTATCAAAACTTGTAATGTCACAGAGAAAAACGGTGAGCTTGTTGCCGTGAAAACCGTTACAGGGGAAGAAGAAGACTTGATGCTGATTACAGCTGCCGGTGTATTGATCCGAATGGAAGTTGAAGGAATTTCTAAGACAGGTCGTAATACACAGGGTGTTAAGCTCATCCGTCTTGAGTCTTCGGAAAATGAATATGTTTCGACTGTGGCTATCGTTGGACGTGAAGAGGAAGAAGAAGAACTTCTTGAACCAGTAGAAGGCATCGATGAAGATGCTCCTGTTGAGGAGTCAGTTCAAGACGCTGGTGAAACTGCAGTGAACGATGAAACTGAAATAGATGTAGATACAGATACAGATACGGAAGAATAAAAAGGTGTAGCAAAGGGGACCCAGGCTAATTTAGCTGGGCCTTTTTTTGTTGTACATACACCAATGTGGTTATAAATGCCTAACTTATTTTTTGAATCATTGAATGATTAATAGGTAATTTATCATAAAAAGATGGATATCTCTATAATTTTCTAGTAAAATAGTCTGTGTTAAATAACTGTTACAGAGGTGAACAGTTTTGCTGGTGAAAACCGACTTTTTAGTAGAAGGTTGCATACTTTCAAAAGATATTAAGGGATACATGGGCCACCCTATCATGAACAAGAAAACGATATTGACTTCTGAATTGATAGAAGTCTTGAAAGTCTTCTTAATACAAGAAGTTAGTGTTGAAAAGATGTTGATTGACGGAGAAAGATTTATCCCGAAGGAAATCATTGATAAGGAACTAGACGATACAGAAGATTCCTCCGACTTCATCACCCACTATTTAAAAACTGTCCAAACCTATAAGCAGCTTTTTAAAAATTGGCAGGCAGGTAGTAAAGTCGAAGTGGCCATCATTCGGTCGTCTCTTATCCCTCTAGTGGTTAAAGCATTGGAAGAACCTAGTGCTATCCTGAAGCTTCATCATTACAGCAATAAAGAAGATTATATCTATCACCATGCTATATCAACTGGCTTAATAGGAGCACTCATCGCGTTTAAAATGAAATGTGAGTTAGCTGATATCTACCAAGTAGCTCTTGGTGGGTGCTTGGCAGACTGTGGGATGGCCAAACTCCCCCCCAGCATTTTCAATAAAGCCACAAGCTTGTCTTTGGAAGAGAATGAAGAGGTCCAGAATCACCCCATTTCCAGTTATCAAATGATTAAAGATAGTTCAATCATTACGGATAGCGTGAAGCTAGCAGTACTAGAGCATCACGGGAGGTTGGATGGGAGCGGGTATCCTCACAAGATGAGAGCGAAAACCATGCATCTATTCTCGAAAATAATAGCAGTGGCGGATGTTTTTCATGCAATGACATCCGAAAGAGTCTATAGAAAGAAACAGCCGCCGTTCAAAGTAGTGGAAATGATTCTCCATGATAGTTTTGGCCAATTTGACATTACGGTCGTTCAAGCGCTTTTAGCTTGCTTCTCCAGTTTTGCGGTTGGGACCAAAGTCAAATTAAATGATGGTTCCATAGCTGAGATCATGTTCATAAATGCTAATTCACAAACTAGGCCACTGGTTCGTTTATATGATAATGGTGATATAATTGATTTGGGATCCAATAGGGAAATATATATAGAGGAAATCCTATAATTTATGGGTAGCTTACTAGATTAATTAGTAAGCCTCCTTATAAAAGGGTGACGATTCAAGGTGAACCTATTGGTCATTTTATTTTATTTTAAAATAACACTTGCAATTAGTAGCGATAATAGATATACTAATTAAGTCGACAGCGAGTTAATGAAAAGTTGTTGACAACAAATAATATATTTGATATATTATTAAAGTCGCTTCAGGGCGATTGAATAATTGCTCTTTGAAAACTGAACAAAACAAAGCGCCAACGTAAATTTTGAGTGAGCACACACTATAAAAAAGCAAAATGAGCAAGTCAAACATTTCTTCGGAGAGTTTGATCCTGGCTCAGGACGAACGCTGGCGGCGTGCCTAATACATGCAAGTCGAG